>CBDCBF010000011.1:0-161009 GCA_965214185.1 Dehalococcoidia bacterium
TCATCGCTCAGGTCGCGGATGACGCTTCCCGGAAGAACCCGCTCTACAAACACATTGTTGTCCAAGACCATCCCTTCGCCCGCGCTCGACCGAAACCCCCGGAACACCCGCCGCGCCGCCTCCGGCCACTGCTCCCAAGTCAAGCTCTGCACAATCGCCTCCATATAGACGATACCCGCGACCCTCTCCGGGTGTCTGCGCGCCCAGTGAAACGCCAGCGCCGACCCCCAATCGTGGCACACCAAAACCACATCTCGCTCCGGCTCCAGCTCATCAAACCACGCGTCCAAGTATCGCGCGTGATCCACAAACCTGTACCTCCCGGACGGCATCCTCCCCGAATCCCCCATCCCCACCAGATCCGGCGCGAGGCAGCGCGCGCCTTCACGTACATATGGAATAATATTCCGCCAGAGATACGAACTAGTCGGATTGCCATGCAGAAACGCCACCGGCGCGCCCTGCCCCGTATCCACGTAACACATTTCCGTATCCAGCGCTCGAACGCGCCTCCTCGGATGAGAATCAACAGATGAAATCGGCATATCAGTCTCCTGCAAGCGAAATACGGACACCGACTATCCGCCCGCGATTTCGGTCATCGGCGGCCTCGTCTCGAACAGACCGGCGCGCTGTTCGTATGCGTAAGCCGCCCGAAACACTGTCGGCTCATCGAAGGGCTTTCCCGCGATCTGCAGGCCGACAGGCAGTCCATCCGGAGTGAAGCCGCACGGCACGGAGATCGCCGGCATCCCGGTCAGATTATACGGCCCTGTGAAACTCGGAACCCGCGACGTGGTCATAGCGTCCATCTCATCGAAACGCGGCGCAGGATTGGACATCGTGGGCGACGCTATCACGTCAACCTCTCTCAGCGCCTGCGCGAACTCACGCTTCAGAACATTCCTCGCGCGCTGCGCCTGCGCGTAGTCCGACGACGCGAACAACCCGCCCGTCCGAAAGCGCGCCCTCACCATTTCCCCGAAAAGCTCCGGCCTGGCGCGAAGATTATTCTGGTGATACGCGAACGCCTCGCTGAGCATGATCACAGGCTGCGCCGCGCCCGCGTGTTCCAGCATCGGAACGCTCACCTCATCCACACGGGCGCCCATGTCCTCCAGCGTCTCTAGCGCCTCCTCCACAACCGAGAGCGTGTCCTTACTTATGCCATGGTCATCCGCGAAGAAGAAATGTCGCGGTACGCCGATCCGAAGTCCGCTCACATCCTCCCGCAGCGACGCGGCGTAATCCGGGACGGGCGCGCGGCTGGTAGTCGGATCTTTCGGGTCATAGCCCGCTATGGTCTGCAGCATTATCGCCGAATCCTCGACCGTCCAGGTCATTGGCCCGCAGTGGTCCAGCGTCCAGCTAAGAGGCACAACCCCATAGCGGCTTACGCGTCCGTAGGTCGCTTTGATACCCACTATGCCGCAGTAGGACGCCGGCCCGCGTATCGAGCCGCCCGTGCAAGAACCCAGCGTCCCCATGCACAAGCCCGCCGCCACGCCCGCGCCCGACCCGCTGCTGGAACCGCCCGGGATATGGTCGAGATTCCATGGATTGCGAGCCAGCGGAAACCCGTTCGACGGGTCCGGCCCGCCCAGCGCAAACTCGTGCATCGCCAGTTTCCCCAGCAAAATAGCGCCCGCAGACCTCAGCCGCGCCGTCGTCGTCGCATCCTCATCCGGTATCCTGTTCGCCATAACCCTCGAACTAGCCGTCGTTCTCACGCCCTCCGTATCATAAAGATCTTTCAGCGCGATGGGTATGCCGTGCATCGGCCCCCTGTACTCCCCGCGCGACATCTCGGCCTCCGCCTGACGCGCCTCGGCCATCGCGCCGTCACGCAAAACGGTGATGTAACACTCCAATGTCTCATCCAGCGCCTCGACGCGTTCTAGGAAGGCGCGCGTGAGCTCGACCGGCGACAATTCGCCATCTCCCAGCAATTCCGAAGCCTCGCCAATCGTCAGATAGTGCAGTTCCGTCGTCATAGCTATACCTCCGAGTCCCAGTCTGGCGAGAACGCGACCGCCAGGTCTTCCGCGTCCAGTTCCAGCGCGTTCATGCGAGCCACCGGATCAAGATAGTGCTCATACATCGGCTTCAGGTCCTCCAGTTCCTCATCGCTGAGCTCCAGCCCAACCCGATTCGTCAGCGCCCGAAACTCTTCCAAAGAGATTGTCTCAGCCATCGTCACGCCTCCTTAACATACAACTAACGACCGCCCTACCTGCCAAGCTCCTTCAGCGTCCGCCGCGCCCCCTCCACAACCCACGGGCCGTCGCCGCCCGCAGTCAAAAACAGCCCGCCCTGTCCGGCGCGGCGCAGCGCCTCCGACGCGCTTCCCGTCCATATTCCAGGTATCTTGCCCGCGCGCTTGCACGCCTCAAACACCTGAACAATCAGGTCATCGTGAGCCTGCCAATCCGCCGGATCCGACAGATCAGCTCCCATAGACATACTCAGATCCCCCGGCCCAACCCAGCACCCATCTATGCCCTCGACCGCCAGAATCTCCTCCGCGATCTCAGCGGCCCCGACCGTCTCAATCTGCACCGCCAAAAATATCTCCTCATTCGCCCACCGCATATATCCGTCGCCCAGGAACCCCGTCCCGAACGCGCCGCCGGACCGTCCTCCGACAGGCGGATAGCGCACCGCTTCGGCCGCCGCCCGCGCCTCCTCCACCGAGTTCACCATCGGAACCACTATCCCCATCGCGCCGCGATCAAGCAATCTGCCGATCGCCCCGAACTCATTGCGCCGCACCCGCGCCATCGGCGTCGCCGCCCCGAGAGCGACGCTCCGAAACGCGCTCATAGAGCTACTATCGTCCCAAGCCCCATGCTGATTATCCACCAGAATAAAGTCGAACCCCAGCGGAGACACCAGCTCCGCCGAGAGCGCCGACCCGAGACCCACTTCCGCGCCAAACGCGGGCTTGCCTTCCAACATACGCTGTTTTGCCTTATTGACTGCCATTTTGCATCCTTCCTCATAATCGCGCGCATTGGCCGCGAAGCCCTGCATACATCGGCGACACTTACAGCCGCCCAAATCCGCGCCCGCTCTCGCTTCTTAGGCTAAAGACTAACACAGGCTCGCGCGAGATACATTATAGGTAGAGGCTCGCCCCATACATTCCGGTATTCTTAACACGCGCTGACATTAGATCAGCCCTTCTCTGAGCCACGCCATCGCAAGCGCGTCCCAGTCGGACTTCAGTCCTCGAGTAGTTCCGTATCCGGGTTTGATCCGTCCGAACCTTCCTTCCAACCGGTTCGCGCTGTTGGACACATCCGTGCGTCGTTGACGCAGAGTCAACTCTCTCCATTTGACCAGAATATGGGTAACCGGCCGGCGCAGTTCGTCGGGCAGCCGTCTGTCTTTCGACCATTCGAGCAGTCTCTGCCCTCCGTCCGAAGGCAACTAGTTGACCATCTCAGAGAGTTGGGCGAAAAGAGCCTTGAAACGGATGCGGGTTGTCTTGGACAGTCTGCCACGCGCGCGTCCGAGCGTTCTTTTCATGTGTACTACACACTGCTGTCCGGACAGTCCGGCCTCTTGTACGCCGGCAGCGTGATTTCTCAAATCGTCGGCAACCACAACCTCCACTCCCAACTCCTCAGACATACGACCTAACCACGCCCGATAGTCGAATCCCGAACCGCTCAACTCTATACTCAGCGTCCTACCACCAACATCCTCAACCACGCCCACAGCGCCCGAACTCCCTTTCACCTTCAACCAGGTCTAGTCCACTCCCACAACCTTCGCTCTCACTCTCGGCAGACGCTTTCTGACCGCTCTGCCCAACCTCTGCATATCCCTCCAACCGCTCACATGGTCTGTGTGGTGTCCGAACAGTCCCATCGCCAACTCCACTCCTCTGTGGCTCAGTCCCAGAGCGTACACAACTCCCTCCACCGCCATGAAACGATGACTGCGTGCGGCTCTTCCCACCCCGGAAAGCTTCATCGTTAGCGTCTCATGACAGTTCTTGCAACGATAGCGCCGGGTGGTTATCTCGCTGATCTCAGTGTCCACTATCCGACGCGTTCCGGGTCTGCCCCACCTGTGAAACCCCGCGCTTGCGCGTCTCGCGCACCGCTCGGGCGGCGCTCAGGGCAATCGCATTCTCCATTATTGAGAGATAACATCGAGCAGAAAGTCATTCTCCCATCCCGCTCTTTTGCGTTTGCCCTTGATGGAGGCTTTGACGGTTCTGTCCCGCTTGAGCAGGTTGAGCGCCATATGTCTGATCACCGCCAGATTCTCAGGGACGTTGCCATCTCTGACACGACTTTCATCTTCCCGAAATGATATGTCCACAACCCAGTGCAACGAGTCTCTATGCTCCAGTGTCCGCGTGTAGCGGCAAGCAGGCGCTGAGCGTCGTTCGGCAGAGATGAGATGTAAAAACGTGACTCGACGGTCGTCTCTCCATCCACTCTCCGTTCCGACTGCGCCATTGCGATGCTTGAAAGACTCTTCCACCGACCGCCCTCGTTTACATAGTCCCAGATAGTTCGTCTCAGATATGTCCCAGCGCTTTCTCGTCTCTATTCGACCATGCCCTTTGTCGACTGTCTCAGAGAAGTCGTGAGATATGCTCTCTGAACCATCTGCGACTGTCTCAGAAATGTCCTCGTAGAGTTGGGGCTGGTTCTCCTTCACAGACAGCGCGTAGTCCGCTCCGCTCTCTGTGATCTTTGAAGCAATCTCCTTCTGACACCCCATCGCGTCTATGGTGACGATGCGCCCCGACACTTCCAGCATACTCAGCAATCGGGGGATCGCCGTGATCTCGTTGGAACGGTCATCAACTTTGACCTGTCCCAGAACCAGCGGGTTCTTCTGCGCCCAGGCGCTCACCATGTGGATAGCAAACCTGACGCGACTCCTGTCGCAAGAGCCTCTCAGAGTCTTTTCCGTCTATCGCTATGACCTCTCCCTGGGTCAGTTCACTTGATTCCCTTTACCCAATCTGCTAAACATCTCTGAAACTGAGAGGGGTCTATCTGGGAAAACACCCGTCCGAACGTGTCATGTGACGGGATGCCGTTGGGCAACTTCAGAAATCGCTTCAGCTAGTCGTGCTTGGACCTGCCGAACAACTCCACATCCGCCCAGCCCTCCGCTCCGCATATCACCGCGCATATAGCTATGGATATGATGTCCATCAGACAGTGGCGCTTGCCGCTGTCTGAGCGTGGATCGTCTATGTACGAAAATGATTCAACCAGGCTGAGCGATGACCTCAGACCCATCTTTGACTCTCCGTATGTCAGGATGGACTGGATCATATCCTATACGCATATTACCCTACTCCCGAGAATGCGATTGCCCTGCGGCGCCGACACTGCACATTCGTGCTGATTAGCGCTATAATGTGTTCATGGCCCGTATATATGAATCATCCGACCGAGCGGCGGCGGAGCGTCCCAAACCGGCGACTCAACCTTGAAAACCATAAGTTACAATATATGACAAGCGAGACAGAAAATTTTTATGTGGCTAATACAGGCGGTTGCAGGTGAAAAGCACATGGCCGAAGCGCCTGTCGCAGCGTCGGTTGAGCCGCCTCTTTCACCTGCTATACACCTTATCAATATAAACGGGACTATATGAAAATGCTGAAATTCGGACACGATTGCCTTAGAGTCCTTCAATGTATAGATAAGTGAGCTTATTGGAATTCAGGCCGTCATCCTCGCGATTGAGTTCCTTCCAACGCCGGGACGCTCGGACAGCGCCCCGCCTTTTCGCCCTGGCAGGGAGGTTCGACGAGAACGGAGTAGGCAAACCGCAAGCTGAGGATACTCTCCTTCAGACCACGACGGACTGCCAAGCGTTAGTTCCGATATGAGCGCTGACTTTGCAATCGTTCCCGTCCGGTAGCGGCTCCGCTTGAAGAGTTAGAGGGTTAGCAATTAGAATCGCGCTGAGGAAACACACCGGAAGATAAGGCGGAGGAAATCCAAACTAGCATGAGCAAATTGATTGAGATTGTCAGGAAGCTGGGACAGCAGTCTCGGCAACCTCTGGGATTCGGAGCGCTCGCCAGCAGGGCAGAGGAGTCTCCGACACTGGCGCTGATAGGAATGGCGTCGGCGCGAAACGTGGCCGAGAATATGTCGGCTATCGAGGGCGGCGTGGTGGATGCGGTTATTCTGGACTCCGGCGGCGTGAACTCTATCGAGGACTGCGCCGAAATTGAAAAACTGGTCTGGGGCGTAGGCCCCGGGACGCTGAACAATGAGGATGTGGAAAAGCTGACATCATACGGTTGCGATTTCTTTGTGATAGATCCTGCCACAGCGCCGGCCGCGATAGTCAGCCAGACAGACGTGGCGACTATTGTCACGCTACGCGAACCGGCTGACAGGGAGACGTCGCTTGCGCTAAGAGAGCTTGGCGTAAACGGCTCGCTGAGCAGGCCGCCCGCGGACATGGAGGAGATCGCGTACAGGGACCTAGTGGAGATCCGTCGAATGGGAGCTTCGGTCGGGGGTGTCCTGATGGTCGAGGCTCCGGCCAAGCTTACGACTGCGGACCTGACTGCGCTCCGCGACGCGGGCGTAGATGGGGTTGTGGTTCCGCTGTCGGAATCGGAGCGCGTATCCGATCTGGCACGGAAGATACGCGTGCTTCCTCTCCACAAGCGCAGCTCAGGTTCGGGTGATACAAGATTCCAGGCCCTTGCGCCTACCTCAAGCGACTGACCCGGTGTCTCATAGGGAGTCGCGCCGGCCTTTCGATAGAGTCCGAGAGCGGCGCGGATGAGGGCAATCCGCAGACGCGGGTTCTGAGCGTGTGGCAGTTCGGGCCGGGATTCATGTCTATGTGGGACCCCACATGGACACCGCGCTGTTCAGCATATATGGCAATCAGGACGCGGCGATACTCGCGGGCCGCCTCGGAATAAGCTATCTGTATATAACCCGCGCTCGGGCGGTCGCGCGGTATATGCGCGACCGGATAGGGGTGATGTATCTAGGCAAGGTGGTGGAGGTTGGGGAAACCGAATCGCGCTGTCGGTTTTGCGAGCGTTGCCCAATTGTCGACGATTTCCGCCTCGACAACGACCATCCGCCCTTGAAGGCCGGGACCCGGGCCATATGGCAGCGCGCTATAAGGCGTAGCCGGACGGAGGCGCGTCCCGGAGTCGAATTTCCTCGACCTTTCACTGACATGACGCCACTCTAAACTGTAAACTATATTTATAAATTGAACCCTATCTTTTCAAATTTAACCTCTTGGAGAAAGACACAATGCCAGTTTATGAAATGACGGCATACCCTAAGACTCTGGACATGGGTGAGGAAACCATAACAATCATGCCGCTCAAACCTGAACACGAAGTTGCGCTGCTAGACTTTTTCCTCAAAGTGTCGGAGGAGGATAGATACTATCTGAAAGAAGATGTGACATCGCCAGCCGTAATCGCCAGATGGACACGCGAACTAGACTATGACAGGGCATTGCCACTCATAGCGATTGCCGGCGACGACCGCATCGTGGCAGATGCCACGCTCCACCGGCGCAGGTCGGGCGCTCGCAAACACATTGGCGAGGTGAGATTAGTAGTGGATCCCGCCTATCGCCAGCACGGGATCGGCTCCACCCTAGTCCGCGAGCTTGCCATGATAGCGCGGGAGACGGGTTTGGAGAAGCTGGTCGCGGAGGCGGTGGACGCTCCCCGAAGCCATGCCATAGAAACACTGGAATCCATGGGCTTCGTTCGCCTGGCGACCCTGCCCGACCATGCGCGCGACGTGTCGGGCAAGCCCTGCGACATTGTCATAACCGAGTTGACCCTCGGGAGATGGAACGAGTGGTGGAATATGCGAAGGTAAGTTCCGACTCGAAAGACATTCAGCGTCCCTGAGCGAGTCGGTCTATCAGGAAGTCGGGCAGACCATGCGCGCGCATCTTGTCCTGGGTCGCGGATATGTCGTAGCTGACGCGGTGGTGGCTGATAGTCCGGCCGTCCGAGTCGTAGAGGGCATACGACGCGTTTGGGTTGCCGTCGCGCGGCTGCCCGACGCTTCCGGGATTGATGATGAGCCTGTTCTCGTCCAGGTCGTAACCGCCGCCAACGGGCGGGTTCATAAACACCGCGCCTCTCCGTTCGTCGGCGCGGCATATGAACGGGACGTGTGAGTGCCCGACAAGGCACCAGTATGTATCGAAATGGTTGAAGCCGGCTATCGCAGCGCGCGCGGATACGACGTATTCCCAGATAGGGTCCCGCGGGCTGCCATGGACAAGCGTGAACTCGTCTATCTCCAGCAACAGGGGTTGTCCAGCGAGGTACCGCCGCCTGTCCGAATCCAGCGCGGTCGCCGTCCACTCATTCGCGGCCGCGGCGTATGGGTTGAACGCATCAAGGCTCAGCTTGCCTACCGACGCCAAGTCGTGGTTGCCTATGATAGCCCTGTGAGGATACTCCCTCAGCAGATCTATGACCTCGGCGGGATCCGGGCCATAGCCCACCAGATCGCCCAGAGACCATATTTCTTCAAAACCGCCACGCAGATTGGCGTCGGCTATGACACTCGTAAACGCTTCGATGTTGCTGTGTATGTCTGATACTATCAGAGCCTTCAAGAAAAACCTCGCCTTGTTGTGGATTGGTTCTATCAATATAATACACAAGCGTCCGCGAATGTTCCGAATCCCTCCTGCGTGGAATCCGGGATACTCATCGAGCGTTCACATTTCGCATATTTTTAACAAATCCGATAGGCCCTCCGCCCAGCAATCCTGATTCAGATAGTCTCGTTATGAAAGTCAGCCTGAATACTAACTCTGTCGAAATGACCCGCCGACTAGGTCGAGTCATTGGAGAGAACGTAGCGCCGGGAGATATTCTTCTGCTAACCGGCGGGCTGGGAACCGGGAAGACCACACTCACCCAGGGGATACTCTGGGGACTGGGGGCAAAGGAGTACGCGCGCAGTCCTACTTTCGTGCTTGTAAACGAATATGAGGCGCGCATTCCGGTGTATCACATGGACCTGTACCGTTTGGACTCGTTCGAGGAGATAGACGGGCTGGGGCTGGACGACTATCTTTTCGGAGACGGGCTGTGCGTCATCGAGTGGGCAGACAAGGCTCGGGGCTACTTTCCAGCGAATCACGTGGATATTTCCATAAAGATAGTCACCGACGGCGAGCGGAAGTTTACGCTGGACACTGATCCGGAGGGACACTCGCCGCTTTTCTCGGCGCTGAGCGGCCTAATAGACACAGGCTGAGAGGCAAGGAAAAGCTCTTTGGATCTCCAGATTGACACATCTACCCGATACGCTTGCGTGGGAATTTCGGAGGAAGGGAAGTCGCTCGTCGAAATAGCTTGGCGTTCGGAGCGGAATCACTCCATCGAACTGGCGCCGGCGATAAATCGCGCGCTGGAGCAGGCAAAGGCCACGCTTGGAGATATACATGCAGTCTTCGTCGCGTCGGGGCCGGGCGGGTTCAGCGCGCTAAGAGTGGGGATGAGTACCGCGAAGGCCATAGCGTACACGAGAACCATTCCACTCGTAACCGTCGGTACGTTGGAACTCGAACTTCATCCATACACCAATCTGGGCCAGCCTATGCGCGCCGTAATGAGCGCGGGGAGGAACAGGCTGTACGTCGGCGCTCATTATCCTGGAGGAGGTATCCCGGAAGTTGCGCTGCAAGATTTGGACTCATTTTTGCGGGAGCTGACACCGGACATATTCTACTGCGGCGAGGCGGTTCCGGATCTGGAGTCGGAGATACGAGCGCGGCTGGGAGAGGGCGTAATGCTGTCGAATGCCAAGCCGCCATCTCGACACGCGTCTTCCCTCGCCCAGCTAGGCTACGCCAAGCTTCAATCGGGCTTTACGTCCGACGCGGCCACGGCAAGCCCCATCTACCTCAGAAGCTCACAGGTGAGCGCGGCGAATAGAAGGTGGGGGCGCGGACAAGGGACGGCTTGATAATACTATGCAAGAACTACATGAGGTAACTAAGTGGAAAAGACGCTGGTTCTGCTGAAACCCGACGCCGTCCAGAGAGGACTGTGCGGAGAGATTATCGGAAGATTGGAACGGACGGGACTCAAGATAGTCGGCATGAAGATGATGCGGGTGAGCGACGAACTCGCCAACAGACACTATGGAGAACACGTGGGCAAGCCGTTTTTCGACGGACTAGTCGGATTTATCACTTCCGGCCCAATCGTGGCGATGGCTTTTGAGGGCAACAACTCCGTATCCATAGTCAGGAAGACGATGGGCGCGACAGATCCGTCCGAGTCACCGCCGGGGTCCATCAGGGGCGACTTCGGGATGGATATAGGCAGGAACCTAGTTCACGGGTCGGATTCGCCGGAGTCGGCGATGAGAGAACTGGGGCTGTTCTTCAGCGAGGACGAGTTGATAGACTACGGCAGGGCGACAGACTCGTGGATCACGGAATAATCCGTATCCGGCGCGCCTTCGGCCAGACCGTCTCAAGACCATAGAAGTCGCGCTCCCGCACTCCCATCAGGTGGACGATGACACCGCCATAGTCCATCAGTATCCAACCGCTATCACGCGAGCCTTCGATATGATGGAGACTCGCGCCTATTGCTGACATTCGTTCCTGTATGTCCTCTACTAGCGCGCGCAACTGCCGGGGGGATTCGGCTGTGAGTATCACGAAATAGTCGGCGAAGTCACACGCTTTCTGAACATCGAGCAAAACTATATTAGATGCCTGCATCTCATCGGCCACGTCGAAAATGGCCTCAGCCCAATTCCTAGATTCAGCAAGCGTCTGTTCAATCATGAGCGCATTATATGTCCGTCGGTTTAGGGGGTCAAATCGGGGCTCAATTTGATGCTGTCGGTTTCGCTGTGCTAGGCTTGAACGCATGAGCAAGGGTAAGGTAATTGTCGCCATGAGCGGCGGCGTGGATTCATCGGTGGCGGCGTTGCTGCTTCATCGCCAGGGGTATGAAGTGGTGGGCGTAACGATGCGGCTTTGGTCGTTGGAGAGAGACGACGTTCCGGCGACCAATAAGCGCTGTTGCTCGGTCGAGGATGTAGAGGACGCGCGTCGCGTCTGTCACGCAATCGGCGTACCGCACTATTTCGTGAACTTCGAGAAGGAGTTCCAGAGCCACGTCATTGATTACTTCGTGCGGGAGTACGACCGCGGCCGCACACCACACCCGTGCCTTGCCTGCAACGACAAGATCAAGTTCGATTTCCTGCTCCGTCGCGCGGTGTTCCTAGATGCCGACTACATAGCTACGGGACACTATGGACGTGTCAGGCGCGACGCCGAAGGCCGTTACGAGCTTCTGAAGGGGGTTGACGCCGCGAAGGACCAGTCCTACGTTCTATTCACGCTCGGCCAGAGCGAGTTGAGCCGCCTTCTGCTGCCGGTGGGGGAGTATCGCAAGGAAGAGATACGCGAGCTTGCGGCGAATTCCGGACTGCTCGTTGCAGACAAGCCGGACAGCCAGGAGATATGCTTTATACCAAACAACAACTACCGTGAGTTCGTGGCCGACCGCGCGCGGGCAAAGCCGGGGAATTTGGTAAATCGAGACGGCGAAATACTCGGAACGCACCCGGGAATACAGTTCTTCACCATCGGTCAAAGGCGCGGACTCGGGCTGAACGGCAACACAGAAAGACCATTGTATGTTACCCGTATAGATCCGGAATCAAATGATGTCGTTCTCGGAAACCGGGAGGATTTGTTCCGGACCAGCCTATGGGCTTCCAGAGTCAACTATGTATCCGGCGGTTCGCCATCCGGTATGAGCGGGGTAACCGCCAAGATAAGGTACAATGCGTCCGAGGCAGGGGCGAGCGTTATACCGTTGTCGCGCGACTGGGCCGAGATCAGATTCGACGAGCCTCAGCGGGCCATAACGCCCGGTCAGGCGGTCGTGTTCTACTCCGGCGACAGAATACTGGGCGGCGGGTACATTGAGCTGGAAGCGCCGGCGAACTGACGGCACACCTGCCGCGACGTTCCCCATTCGGCGGTTGACTCTGAGAATCGAAAGCCTGCCCTTCTCCTGAAAGAATGCTACCCACATACATACGGAGATTGACATTGAACTTCAAAGACCTCATAAGGCTAGGCTACAACGAGTATCTAGACGACCTCAAATCGCATCTGTCCGGACTTACGCCGGAGGAGCGCAGATTCCAGCCCACACCGGAGTCGAATCACATTGACTTCATCGTTTGGCACATGGCGCGGGTTGAGGACGATTTCATACAGCGCTTCGCTCAGCAGAGGGATACAGTGTGGCAGCGCGATGACTGGCACGGCAGAACGGGACTGCCCGAGAAAGAGAGCGGCTTCAGATACAGCGCCGAACAGGTGGCGCGGCTTCCCGCGTTCGACATGGACGTTATGCTCGCTTACTATGACGCCGCACGCGTGGAGACTTACAAGTTTCTCGACTCCATCTCCGAAGCCGACCTGGCCGTCAGGCCGCACCCGCGCAGGCCGGGATACTCGCTCGCTGATATGTTCAGCCACCTGCTAGTCGAGGAATCTCAGCACGTCGGCCACGTAGCCTATATACGCGGCATACAGAGGGGGCTGGACAAGTAGAGCACAGTTCCCAATGTCGGTGAATACTGCTGTACCAGACTTTGAGCTTGAGACCGAACTTTATCAGCGAGGTTTCAATCATGTGGCCGGACTGGACGAGGTGGGGCGAGGGAGCCTCGCTGGGCCTGTTGCGGCGGGCGCGGTCATATTACCGCGCGAGCCGACGGCGGCCCTGTTCAAACTCGTCCGCGACAGCAAACAGATTAGCCCAGCGCGGAGAAAAGAGGCATACAAAGCGATTGTCGCGCACGCTCTATCCTGCGCGGTCGGCTGGACGACTCCGGCCGAGATAGACCGGATTGGCATAGCCGCCGGTGTCAGACGCGCGATGCGGCGCGCGCTGGCAAAACTGGATCCCGCAGCCACACATTTGCTCATAGACGCTATCGCGCTTCCCTCTTCGGGCTTGCCGCAGAAGTCAATTATCAGGGGGGACTCCAAGTCGTTGAGTATCGCGGCGGCGTCCATCCTGGCAAAGGTGGAGCGAGACCGGTTCATGAGGTCTCTCAGCGAGAGACGCCCCAGCTACGGCTTCGAGGCTAACAAGGGTTATGGCACAAGGCGACATCTTGACGCGATAGCCGAATTCGGCCCCAGCCACGCGCACAGGTTGAGTTTCGCTCCGATGAACAGGGAGCCGCGCAGGCTCGCGCCCCAAAGCGCCGCTCTGACGGGTCGGTGGGCGGAATCGTTCGTAGCCTCGGCGCTGGAAGATAGGGGTTTAGAGATAGTGAGCCGGAATTTCAGAACCCGATTCGGAGAGGTTGACCTGATAGCCATGGATGACGGCGCGCTTCGATTTGTCGAAGTGAGGGCGCGTAGGCCCTCGGCGTTCGGCACACCCTCCGAGACGGTCTCCGCAGCTAAGTCTCGCCGAATAATCGCGGCCAGCGAGGAGTTTTTGCAAGAGAATGGTTCGGCTTGGAGCGATTGGCGCATAGACGTGGCGGCTGTCGAGCTGGATGATTGGGGCAGACCTGTCGCAATCGAGTTCATTGAATCTGCGATAGAAGGCTAGGCTAAGCGGATCAATCGCGGCTGTCGAGTCGCTGAGCCGTCTCGAAGAATCGGTCAACGTGGGCAAGCGCTTCTGAGTAGTCGTAGGTGGCGTACCTGCGCTGTCTGAGGATTACGGTGTCGCCGTTGAAGAAACGTTCGTACAAGGCCTGTCTTGAACCGAACTGCGAGCCGACCAGGTCCCACGCGAGCCTGAACAGCCTTATCCTGTCCGCGGCTCCGACGGTCGCTCCCTGGTAATACTTGGCTATCGTGTCGGCGATTGGGCCGCGTACGTCGCGCTCGGTTGGAGTGAGCATCAGGCCGCTGGCCGAGAGTTGCTCTATGATCCACACTATCCTGGTGTGGGCGTCCGGGAACCAGTGTCGCATAGCGTGCCATGGTTCCTCGGCGGGCCATATTCCATCGCCTAGGTAGGGTGCGGCGTCGGCCTCGGCGGCCCTGAGATATGAGTGGACAGTGGCCCTTATGTCAACTATCTCAGATATTTTCTCTTGCACGTGGCTGTATATGTTTATGCCTATGGCGTCGGCTATCTTGTGGGTTATGCCGAGCATGAAGTCGAGCTTGACGATGTTCTTGACGGCGACCTGCTGCATATACTGTCGCCACCACTTGCCTCTGCGAATGTTCTCGTTTCCAAGTTCGACGTCGTTGTAAGAGAATACGCGCTCCCAGGGGATAAGAACGTCGTCGAATATAGCCATGCAGTCCATTTCGTCGTAGAACCCGGAGAGCGGGTAGTCGAAGGCTGAATTTCCTCGATCGTAGGACTGGCGGCATATGAACTTCAGGCCCGGCGTGGCGACGGGAATGGCGAATCCTATCGCATATCTGGAAGATTCAGGAAGGTCCGGACGCAACGGACGGTATAGGGGAGCCAGTATCTCGTCCGAAAAGGGCGCGAGGGTCGCCAACAGCCTCGCGCCGCGGACTATAACGCCTTCCGATGTGGCGTCCACGACGCCGAGCGCTATGTAAGGGTCGTCCAGTTGGCTTATGTCGGCGGAGCGGTTGGTTTGAGGATGGCCGAATGTGTGAGTTAGGCACAGATCGTTTTCGCTGACGTATTCGTAGTAGTTGACCACGTTATCGCGGTAGCGTGGGTCATTTTCTCCATAGGCGTCGGCCATCTGGCGCATAGCTGTCAGGATTATGTTCATGTAGTCGGGGGTGCGACCGAGCATTCCGAAAGAGGAACGGGCGGTCACTTCGAGCGCGCCGCGCCTTCTTATCAGGTCGTCCACCGAGCGGGGCACCAAATAGGACAGCGATATGGGGTCGCCGGAGAGGGGGGGACTCGAAGGCCATCATGTCCCGGGTATCGGGGTCGCGCTGGAGGTCATAGACTCCGGCGAGCGTCCTGGCCATGCGCGCCAACTTGGGGTGTGTGGTTACATCCTGAATTCGTTCGCCTTCCAGCCAAACTTCCCTGTCGTCTCTCAAGCCTTCCAGGAACTGTTTTCCTGACCGAACAGACATGGGACACCTCGCCAAACATTGAGCCTTCGCGCGCGGATGATATTGCTAGTGAGCCGAGGATATATTCTCATAACAGCGCGACCACCCTGTCCGGGTGGCCGCCATAAGAAAATATTCATTTTATGGTCGGGGAGACTGGATTCGAACCAGCGACCCCTTGCACCCCATGCAAGTGCGCTACCAAGCTGCGCCACTCCCCGATAGTCATAAGATAACATACCGGACGCGTTCTATCAAGCTTGCTGCCGCTTTCCCTGCAGTCGGCGGCTTTGGAAGAGGTACTGGTTGGCGTATCCGGCATAGCGGCCAAAGCGGCGCTGGGCCCACTCTCTCATCCGGGTCCTGGGCATATTTTTGCTTTCGGACTCGGAGAAGTACCAGTCGCGCATGGCGCGGTCAATCCAGACGTCGACGGGGAATGCTTCGAGTTTGTCCATAGACATTAGCAGGACGCAGTTCCCAACCTTGTCGGCGACGCCCGAGAGTGTGGTTATAGCGGACAGCGCCTCGTCGTAGGGGGCTTCTCTGAGCGAAAACAGGTCAATTTCGGCGTTGGCGACGCGCTCGGCGGTCGCGGCCACGTATTTGGCTCTGAATCCAAGCCCGAGTTGGCGTAGAGCCGACTCTCCCGCGTCCGCTACGGCATCCGGGCCGGGGAAGGCTCTCCGTTCAGCGCCAACTCCGGGTATGCGCGGGCCAAAGGCGTTGGATATATCCTCGACGTTCTGGGAGATGCGCGCGATGTTGTTGTTCGCGCTGCAAATAAAGCTGACAAGGCACTCCCAGGGGTCCTGTCGCAGAATACGCATCCCGGGATATTCGTCTATGGAGGCGGCTACCCGTTCGTCCCACCTTATCTCGGCGTATATGGACTCAAGGTCATGGTTCAGGCCGAGATAGTCCCGGAATAGGGGCTGGATAGCGGCGCTCGTATCCGGCGCGGAGTGGAATAGGATATCGCCGTCAACCTGTTTCACCTTGATGAGATTGCCGAACACGACGCCCTCGTAGTGGGATTCGGCATCATCGCCGGATATTTTGCGCCAGCGGAATGCCTGTCCGCTTTCGAGCGTCTCGGCGAGGCGCAGCGGGCCGATGGTTTCAATCGCAGTCCAGTGGTTCGTCATCAGGAATACTCCAGCCACATCTTGATAATGTCGCGCGCGCTCCTGCCCTTGCCGTCAGTGACACGCATTGGGGGGAGAGATTTTATGAACTCGCGGCCGTATCGTCTCCCTGTTATACGCGAGTCGAGGACTATCGCTACGCCCCTGTCTTTGCTCGTCCTAATCAGCCGTCCAAAGCCCTGCCTGAATCTAATGATAGCCTGCGGAACGGCATAGTCGTTGAAAGAGTTGCGGTACTGCTCGCCTCTCGCCTCAAACACGGGGTCGGAAGGGACAGAGAATGGCAGCCGCGCGACTATCAGCACGCTTAAGGCGTCTCCGGCGAAGTCAACGCCTTCCCAGAAGCTGGAAGTACCGAGGAGTATGGACCTGGGTTCTTCCATAAATCGGGACGCTATCCGCATAGGCGAACCGTCGGCTCCCTGGGCCAACACCTGTATCCCCTCTCTGGACATTGAGGCGCGTATGGCGTCCGCGGTGGCTCTCAGGGCGGAGTAGGATGTGAACAGCGCCATTGTTCTGCCATCCACGACGGAAGCGGCTTCCATAATGAGGTCTGCGACTCTTTCCTGGAACGCCGTGGAGTTGGGTTGCGGCATATTTGGGGGGACATATAGAAGCGCGGACCGGTAGAAGTCGAACGGAGAACCGAGCGCCAGCCTACGTGAATCTGAGAAGCCGAGCCTGCCGGATACATGGTCGAAAGCGCCGGAGGCGCTGAGCGTGGCGCTGGTCATAATCACGGTCTTCTTTCTGGAGTACAGCGTATCTTCCAGAAGTTCTCCAACATGGAGAGGAGCGGAGTTGATCGTAACATCGGAGGACTGTGGAATCTCCTTTATCCAGTAAACTCCGTCTTCCGAGGGGCTGACGAGGCACTCTCCCGTCTGAGACCTCAACGTGTCCAGATTCTGGGCGTTAGAGACTACATCGGAAACGAGCGATTCGTAGCCAGGTTCGTCGGTTTTCATGTCCTCCATGGAGGTTATGAGCGCGGACAGGGCGCGCGATAGGTCCATCAGAAGAACATCGGCGTTTTCCCAAGCTATTTCGACCGATTTCCAGCCGGGGTCGCCGCGTTCGTTTTCTGTCAGTCGCTTGTCCCTGGGAAAGCCGCCGGATGATCGAGTTCTAGGGGTGAATATTTGACTTGAAATGGCGCGAAACAGCGCGGACACTTCCTCGCGCAGCTTCTGGGCGGACAGCGCGGCGAGCGAAACGGTCTCTCTTACTGACTCTTTTCGGGATTCGGCCACGGCGCTCCTCTGGACGGTCTGGGCGCACTGTGAGATTAGGCCGCGTTCGCCTATAAGGTCGGACAAGATATCATCTATGCTGTTCGGGCCGACGGAAAAGCCCAGTTGCCGGGTCGCTTGGTCTTCAAGATGGTGCGCCTCGTCCAGTATGAGGACGTCGTAGTCTGGGATTGCGTTTCCTCCGGCTGCGAGATCGGATATGAGCAGGGCATGGTTCACAACGATTATGTGCGAGCTTGCGGCCTTGTCCCGCGCCGACTTGAGGAAGCAGGGGCCGGAGAGCGAAGGGCACTGGTACGCGCGCTCGGCGGACAGCCTGTTCCATGCGGCCGCGGCGGGTCTGGGGCCGAGGTTCAGCTCGGCGCGGTCTCCGGTATCGGTGTCAGGCATCCAGAGCATGGTTTTGGCTATGAGCCTGGCGAGATTCGCCTCCAAGTCGCCGGACGAAACAGCTTGTCTCCAGCGCTTGTAGCATATGTAGTTCGCTCTACCTTTGAGCTGGGTGAAACGCAGCTTTTCGGCTATGTCCGGGTCAACGGCTCTTAGCGCGTTCTTGACCAAGGGGAGGTCTTTTCGTATCAGCTGTTCCTGAAGGTTGATGGTGTTGGTGGAGACTACGACGCGTCTGTCGTTGGCGACGGCGTGCAGGGCAGCCGGGAGGAGGTAGGCGAGGGACTTTCCGACCCCTGTTCCGGCCTCGACCATCAGCCTGCCGCCAGTGTTGATAGTTTCGGCGACGGCGTTTCCCATGTCTATCTGCTGTGGCCGTTCCTCGAATCCGGGAACGCCGTCGGCAAATCCGCTGCCGCGTGACAACGCTTGGGCAACGATTTCAGTATCTAGGGGCATAGCGTCTTCGGCGGCTTTTAAGGGAGGGGGTTGGGATAATCTCGCAGCAAGGGTTCGCTCATCTATTCCGGAGGCGGAGCCGGCGCGCGAGGGGAAGGCGGATGGCGAGGCGAATTCCTCGGCAGAATCGAGCAACGCTCCTATCTGCCAGCCCGAACGGTCGGACAGCCTTCTGAATTGGGCCAATAGAGCGGGGTCCATGTCGGCCAGATCGGATATGAGGGCCAGAAACAGGTTTCGGACGGCGCGGGCGTCGCGCAGGGCGCGGTGAGCTTGCGCGGGAGGGGTGGACTCGGCTCTCGACAGCTGTTCGAGAGAGTATGAATTGGCGTAGAGGCGTGTCAGATGAGCGAGTTCCATCGTGTCGCAGACCGGGTTAGGCAGGGAAAGGCCGCTCTCTTGCAGAAATCGCATATCGAAAGGGGCGTTATGCGCTATCAGGGTCGCGCCCTCGACGAAATTGGAGAACTCGCGCCTTACGCCAGAGATGGGCGGGGCGAAGTTGACGTCGGACTGGGTTATGCCCGTCATGTCGGTGATGAACTTTGGAATTTGACGGTTTGGATTCACGAATGTCTGGAATTCGCCGAGGGTCTCCCCGGCGGTGAATTTCACCGCGCCAATCTCGATTATTTCGTTGGTCTTTTCCGACAGGCCGGTGGTTTCGAGGTCGAACGCCACCCACTCTCGGAGTCCTGAAATTCTGGGGTTAGTCATGCGCGCTTCCTACTCGCTCAAATGTATTGGAATAATGATAGCGCAAGATGGGCGGGCTACTCCAAGAGCGGTTCGGGCATATATTGGCGAAAAGGGCGCGGTATGGTGTCAGGAGGCTAAGAGAGGCATGAGCCAACCGAATATGGCGACGGCAAGCAGGGTTACGCAAGCGACGCCGAGCCAGAGCCGTTTCGCCAAGACGATGAGAGGGATCGCGAGCGCAATTGTCACTAGAGAGACTCCGATTGTGTAGGCGATGTTGGGGCTGCCGAGCCCAGCGCCCGGCGCGGCGTCTTGCAGGGCGATGAACAGTAACGCCAAGAATACTCCAACGATTCCCCAGACGGGGTAGGCGAATATCACAACCGTCATTACGAAGACGCCCGGGGGGAACCTGGCCAGCATGACAGCCACAGCGGGAGGCGGGTCTTTGAGCGCGAAGAAGGCGGCGATACATCCGATGGTTATGAAGGTCTGGGCCATGAATAGGCCGGAGGCGAGTCCGGCTATCAGAATGTGCATCAGGGGGTGTCCGGGTTCGAGGCGGCTCGCGTGAGGAGAGAGTTCCAGCCTTTGATCTTCTCCATGACGAGCTGGATGGCGGTGGCGATTTCCCTGCGTTCGACGGCGGCATAGATGGCGGGGCCGCTTCCGGAGACGTGAATCTCCCTGGCGCCCGCGGCGTACATATCGTTCCAGCATCTGTCCACATCGGGTACGGTTGACTTGGCGACGGAGTCGAAGGCGTTGAAGAGGAGCTGGGGCGGGACGTCGCCGCCGTTGGCGATTCGGGCCTCCAGCTTTAGGGTGAGCGCGCCGCGGGTGAAGTTGTCGGGGGTGATGGCGCGGTACATTGAGGCGGTCTTGTCGGGCAGTTCGGCTTTTGGGATGGCGATGACTATCCAGGGCAGGTGCGGCGTTGGAAGATGTCTGACGAGATCTCCTCTGCCGAGAACGGCGGCTGTGCCGCCCTCTATGAGGAATGGGACGTCGGAGCCAAGACGGGCTCCGAGCCGCCTCAGGGAGTCGGGGGATAGCCGGAGGTCCCAGAGCTTGTTGAGTCCGACGAGTACGGCGGCGGCGTCCGCGCTTCCGCCGCCCAGCCCGGCGGCGACGGGGATGCGTTTCTCGATATGTATATGCGCTCCTTGGTTGACGCCGGTTTGGTCGAGCAGGAGTTCGGCGGCTCTGAACGCGATGTTTTGCGGGTTGTCCAGGGCTGGGACTGAGCAAGTGAGTTCAAGGGAGTCGGAGCGTTGAATGGCGAGGGTGTCGGCAAGCTCTAGGGTTTGCATGATGGAGGCGACTTCGTGGTAGCCGTCGCCGCGTTTGGCGAGGATTTCCAGGGTTAGGTTCAGCTTGGCGCGGGCGTCTATGGTTATCATGGTTGCACCGTTGCGTGTGAGGCGTCGTTCCAAGCGCGGCATAGGGCAGTCCACTCGGGGAGGGTGAGGGTGGAGGGTCTCCGAGCGCCGTCTATCCCGGCGACGTTGAGGGCGGCGCGAATAGGGGTGGGGTCGGAGTTCAGGCCGAGTCGGAGGCTGTTGCGAAGCTGTTTGCGCGGGGCGCGGAATCCGGCGGCGACGAATTCGATGAATGAGTCGGGGTGGCTGACGGGGACGGGGAGTTGGTCGTGGAGGTCAATGCGTATGAGGGCTGAAGTGACCTTCGGTTTTGGTCTGAATGCCTTGGGAGGGATGGAGAAGAGTGTCTTGGGCGCGCCGTAGAGTTGGACCATTACGGATAGGAGTCCCATGCGGCCGGGCGGGGCGGCGATGTTGTCCGCGACTTCCTTCTGCACCATTACGACGATGGAATGGGGACGGGGGCGGGCGGATATGAACTTTCTGATTATGGGGGTGGCGGCGTAGTAAGGGAGGTTGGCGACGATTTTGTAGCCGTCGGCGAAGAAGTGGGCGGGGTCTAGGGTGAGGGCGTCGCGGTTGATGATTGTGAGGTTATTGAATTCGCTGAGTTTGTGAGACAGGGAGCGTGATAGCGCTGAGTCTAGTTCTACGGCTACGAGTTTTGGGACTCGGCGCGCCAAGATGCGAGTGAGGGCGCCTTTGCCGGGGCCGATCTCGAGGACTTCGTTCGTGTCGGAGAGTCGCGCGGCGGCTATGACGCGCTTGGCCACGTTGTAGTCAACGAGGAAGTTCTGTCCGAGCCTGCCGCGCCCGCGATGGGCTGGGCGTCTGTTATTGCCGTTAGCCAAGGTATGGGCAACTTTCGGGGACGACGCATGAGAATCGGGGTCGTGCACCATCCCATCGTTCCCTTCCGTCGGCTTGTCCGACGGCCTCGACTCAAACCAGGTAGTCCCGCGTCACCCGAAGAAGACCGCTTACCGCTGCTTTCTTCCGAACCTGACGGGGTTCACGGCTCTTCGCCGCGCGGGGGCCCAGTTATCAACGTCAAGAACCGCCCGACAGAGGCCGCCGGCGCAGGACCTCAGGGAGGAATTCAGCCTCGCTATAGCGGATTTCGAGTATAGGGCGCCGCTAACTCCCCGCCTAGCACGACCTTGCTTTATGGTATGCGAACGTTGCGCGGCGTGTCAATCATGGATAGAGGGCGAGTTGTTCCAGGCCGGCGGATTCGTTGAAGCCGCACATTAGGTTCATGTTTTGGACGCCGCTTCCGGCTGCGCCTTTGACGAGGTTGTCCAAGCAGGCGATGGCTATCAGCCGGTTGGCTCTCAGGTCAATGGTGGGATAGATGAGGCAGTCGTTGTTGCCGGATGTGTGTTTGGTCTGGGGCGGTGCGGATACGACTTTTGTGAACGGCTCGTCTTGGTAGTAGTCACTGTATATCTGGCGCAGGGTTGCCCTGCCGGCGTCGCCTTCGGGAAGCGCTCCGTCCTTTATGGGGGCGTAGCAGCTTACGAGGATGCCGCGGGTCATCGGGACGAGGTGGGTCAGGAATGTGAGCCTGAGGTCGTCGTCGCTGTTGAGGGAGCCGAGTTCCTGGGTGATTTCGGGGTGGTGTCGGTGTCCGTCGAGGGCGTATGCCTTGAAATTTTCGTTGACTTCGGAGAAGTTGAGGTCAACGGAGCCTCCTCTGCCTGCGCCGGAGACGCCGGATTTGGCGTCAACTACGATGTCGGGTTCGATTATGCCGGCGGCTATGGCGGGAGCGAGGGCGAGAACGGCGGCGGAGGGGTAGCAGCCCGGGTTTCCGACGAGCGAAGTTTGCGCGATTTCATCGCGGCGCAGTTCGGGGAGGCCGTAAACGGCGGTTTCCATGTACTGCGGACAGGGATGGGCGATCTTGTACCAGTAGGAGTAGTCGTCGAGGTTTTTGAGGCGGAAGTCGGCGGATATGTCCACGGCTTTGACGCCTGCTTCTATGAAGGGTTCGAGCTTTTCGGCGCTGGCGGCGTGGGGAAGCGCGGAGAAGACGAAGTCGAGGCTTTCAGTGATGTCGGGGGTTATCTCGATGTCGCAGGGTTGTAGGTGCGGGAATATGTCGGCGAGTCGCTTGCCTGCCGCGCTTCGACCGGTGACGGCAACTATCTCAACTTCGGGGTGGCGATGCAGAATGCGGGCCAACTCCATTCCGGCGTATCCGGTTACGTTGATAATTCCTACCTTCACCGATGTGCCTCCTTGAGTGAGTTGTGGGTTTGGGACGGTGGGTTCAGGGGGCTGCCTTGGGGAAGCCCATCAGGTTTGTATTGTAGAGTATAGGGGTGTCGTAATATATGAGGCAAGAGGGGCGCTTGGAAAGTCGGTTCCGGTCAAGTCTGACGCGCGGGTTGTAGGGCTTTTATAATTTCCGGTTTATGGTGGGGCTAGTGGGGTCTGGCGGCTTAGCTAGTGGTCAACTGGCAGTTAGAATGGCAGTATTTTACCTGCAACGGCCTGTAATGGCAGGGTAAAATTTTCTTGGATTTCTGAGTTTTAGCGTTATAATGTCCGGTTTATGGCGGTTGGCGACGGGATCGTCGTCGGTCGCTAGATATGATGTTCGTATTGTAGCATAGGGGAAGAGCGGGCGTGTAGTGGAAATTGGGTTGCGAAGGGGAGGTTGGCGTATGTTTCGCCGCGGATTTCGAGGGTTCTGCGGAGGCTGGGACCGGCTGTATGGCAGGATGCGGGATTCGACGCCGGCGCCGGGAAGGTCGCAGCAGGCGGCGAAGATGCGGTTGCCGAGTTTGTTGTATTGCATGACGGGGTTGGCTTTTGGTTATCGGTTGTTAGTTGTGGGGATTCGCGTTGGGGTCGGCAGCGGGGTGGGAGTGGGGGTGGAGCGGAATACCAGATTGCTGACGCTCCTGACATTGTTGCATTCCGACCGGTCGGCTTCTTTCGGGTCCCGATACTTGCGAAGATTGGAGGAACAGCCGTCATCCTCCGGAACATGGTCGTCCATGTCCACAATCCCGACTATTGCGTTCTCGGCTATTATGTCGAAGGATATGAAGGAGTTGTTGTCTTCGTGCCTGTGTTCGACACTCAGGCGTTCGATGGACTGGCCGGGCAGCAGGACAGGGATCTTGAAGTTGCCCCATCCGTTGCCGCCGATATATTCGCCGTCTTGATATTTATGGTGAATATCGGTCGCGTAGAGTCGCAGGTCGGTTTCGGCCCCGGTCGGCAGTCCTCCATGATTCGTTACCTTAAACCAAATCCTGACGGCGACGCTGCCGGAATAGTCGCGGGTTCCGGCGCAGTTGGAATGGCCTTTCACACAAATTCTGAATCGTTCCAACACGAGGTCGGGCAGAGGCGCCGGGGTCGGTGTCGGTGTGACGGATGGCGTGGGTGTCGGGGTGATGGTGGGTGTGACGGTTGGTGTCGGGGTGACGGTCGGCGTGGGTGTCGGGGTCGGGGTGGGCGTGACGGACGGGGTCGGGGCAGGGGTAGGCGTGGCGGAGGGTGTGGGAGTCGCGGTCGGCTCGCCTGCGTCTCGGACTTTTATGATTAGGAGGTATGTGATGTTGCCTTCTTGGTTGGTTATCCGCATCATCGCGTTTCCGTCTCCCACGAATGAGTCGTCCCGCGCGGTCAAGGTGACGACCGCCTGTCGGGGCGTATGTCTGACGGGCAAGAATGATAGGTTCGCGGAATCATCGGTTGTTACGGAAGGGACGCCTTCGCCATACGCGGCGTAGTTCCAATCGAGTTCGATGTTGAGCGGTTCGCCGCCCTCCGAGAGGATGACGTCAACTTGTTTTTCGATTACAGGGGGGAGCGTGGGCAGAGGTCTGGGGGTCCTAGTGGGCGTGGGTACTTGGGCAGCCAGGACGACGGCTTCTATACCGGCATCCCTGGGCAAAGGCGTGGGCGTCCTGGTGGGGGCGGGGACGGGGGTCGGTGTAACTGTCGGGGTGGGAGCCGGGGTTGGGGTGAGGGTGGGCGACGGTGTTGGAGACGGCTCGAAAGCGATGGGCGTGGGAGTAAGTATGGCGGCGGCGAGAGCGCGTCGAGGGGGCGGAGAACTAGCCGCGTTGTTCGCGCCGAGACTCGAGAGCAGCAATATGAGAAACACGACTCCGAGTACAGAGGCGAATCCGGCGGCGATCAGGAAGTTGCGATTCCTCAGGAAACCTCCTTTGTTCGAGGTTATCAGAGGGTCGCGCGCAGGGGGCTTGTTTTCATCGTAGCTTAGCAATACGGATGGAGTAGAACCGGTCTGGGAATCGCTGGGGGCTGTCAGGCCGAATATGGATGCTAACTCGGCGGCGAGGTCGCCCGGTGTCTGGTAGCGGTCTTCAGGAGATTTCGCCATGCACTTCGCGACAACCGCCTCCAGGGCTTCGGGGATGTCTTCGCGTACGGAACGCAAGGGAACAGGATCGCTCTGCTGGTGTTGAAGCGCGATCTCATTCTGGCGCGCCAGGCTGTTGGCGGCCTCTGAGTCGAATGGGGGCTGTCCGACCAGCATCTGGTAGATAACGGCGCCCAGCGAGTACACGTCGGAGCGTGTGTCGCCTCGCTCCCCCGCCCACTGCTCCGGGGGCATGTAGAATGGCGTTCCCCATTGGGAGCCGGTTTGGGTCATAGAGGCCATACCGGCGGCGTGCGCGATCCCGAAGTCTATCAACCTCACCACGCCGTCCGAGCTCAAGGAGGTCAGCAGCAGGTTCTCAGGCTTGATGTCGTGGTGAGTGACGCCCGTGGCGCGCGCGGCTTCGAGAGCGAGCGCCACTTGATGCGCGACGGAAGCGGCCAGAGTTATGTCCAGCGGCCCGCGGTCTATGAGTTCGCGGACGGTATGCGGCACATACTCCATCGCTATGAAGTGAGTTCCGTCGCTCTCGCCTATCTCGAAGATGCCCGCGATGTTGGGATGGTTTATGGCGGCGGTTATCTGCGCCTCGCGCCGGAAGCGCTCGACGACTTCGGGCGTTGCGAGATGCTGGTGCAGCGCTTTGAGCGCCACCTCGCGTCCGAGACCGGGGTCAAGCGCGCGATAGACCGTGCCCTGACTGCCGGACGCCAGATTTTGGATGATCCGGTACTTCCCTATCATACCGCCGGACGTGTTCGTCATGACTCTCCTAACGCGGTGGCAAGGTTATGGCAGGACTGTCGTCAGCGTCGCTGTCCGATTGTACAGATTGAACCTCTGAATTCATTTGCGCCACTATGACCGTTATGTTGTCGGAGCCTCCGGCGCGATTGGCGGATTTGACCAGTTCGCCAGCGGCTCCTTTCAGGGACTTCCCGGCTAGGAGAGAGGCGATTTCGGCGTCGTCCACCAAACCGTGCAGTCCGTCGGAACAGAGCAGCACACGATCATTCTTTTGCAGTGGGACGCGATATACATCCGCTTGTACAGACTCGCCTATTCCCAGGGCGCGGGTGATCATGTTTTGACGTGGATGGACGGCGGCCTGATCGGGGGTAAGAAGTCCCTGGTCCACCATCTCGGCTACCCAGCTATGGTCCTTTGTTATCTGTTTCAGGGTTCCTTCTCTGAGAAGATAGGCCCGGCTGTCTCCGATGTTGCAGATGATCATCATTCCATCCATCACCAATCCCACGACAAGCGTAGTTCCCATACCACGCAAGCCGGGAACCATGGTTGATTCCGAATAGACGCCTTTGTTGGCGATGGACACGGCTCTACGCAGGGTCCGCTCTGTCGGCGAAGACGCATTTGACAACTCATAACGCAGCAACTCCAGGGCTATCCGGCTGGCGACCTCGCCGGCGGAGTGTCCGCCCATGCCATCGGCGACCGCGAAAAGGGCGTCGCCTATCGGAGCGTCCCGTCCTAGGAGCGACATGAAATCGTCCTGATTCACTGAGCGAGCAAGCCCGACATCGGTGACGCCGATGGCCGACATCGGGAGCGATTTCGCGCGCCAACGACGCAGAAATCTCATTATCCACCGGGCCGCATCAGAGTGAATTCGGACTGACCTATCGCTATGTTGTCGCCAATAGAGATTTGGACGCCTGTTATCATTTCTCCATCCACTTGGGTACCGGAGCGTGAACCGAGGTCTGAGATAGCGCTTCGGTCTGCGTCAATGCGAAGCAGCGCGTGCCGTCGGCTCACAGTCGGATCGGACAGCTCCACTTCGGCCGAAGGGTCTCGGCCTATGACGTTTCGAGGCGCCGAAAGCAGGAAGCTGGCGCCGGCGTCAGGACCGGACTGCGCTATAAGAGACAGAGATGAACCTGAGGGAGAACCGACCATCGTCGCGCCCGATGACGGGCCTCCCTGGAAGGCGTCCACGTTCACGAGGCTGAACCTGGTCTGTCCGACGGTTATGACGCTTCCGTCTCCAACGCTCTTGCCTGAGATACGACGCTCTCCGATCCTAGTGCCTCCGGCACTTCCAAGATCGGTCAGCGTAACGCGATCATCCCCTACGATTACCATTGCGTGAGAGCGGGAGACAGAGGCGTCATCTATCTGTAGATCGTTTTCGAGTGAGCGTCCGATGGTGTTCACTCCCTCTTTGAGTTGGAGGGATTTCCCTTCGGACGGGCCTTTAGTCACTACAAGCCATGCCATTGAGCTTGCGACACTCGGCTGCATGGCTATTGTCTGAGAAGGTTCGAGCACAGCGGCCGCAACCGTGCTGTCGGGCGATCCCGCAATCGTCGCGCCCTCATCCGGCGCGCTTGTCACGCCGGGCGGACTGACGGTTGCGGTGGCAGAATCGGGCTGGGGAGTGTAAACAGGGGTAGAAGGCGCCACTGTCATTTCGGGCGTTGTTCCGCCAAGCGAGGCGAATCGTCGTGTATCCAGAACAAGCCATGCCAGGATGACATTGATCGGAAACGAGATTGCTGCGAGTATAGTCAGTACCTCAGAATCCACAGTCGTGTATCCGAGCACTACGGTCGAGGCATCGTTGAGTATAGCCAAGACGCCGAGGCACATAATGGCGATTATGGCGGGCTGCCATTCTTTCCAAGTGGAACGGGCTATTGCCATGACTGTCAATACCGAAACTATCAGGAGCGCGGGTATGCTCCAGTATTTGAGAATCTCTCCATTTTCGTATGCGTCACGAATCGAATCAATTGGTGATGATGAACGGACATACACGCCATGTTCGGGGAGGTCACAGTCTTCCATAAAGATTGTGCCTAATACATAGTTACCCACTTCGCAGGCGTACTCTACCGTATCTCCCGGGTTCCACTTGGCTTGCTCTTGCCGATTGAGGTCATCCAGAGCGACTCCTTCCAGATGGTCGCCAGCTAACAAGTAGATGTTTCCGCCATCAACACGATCCACAACCCCGGTGATATTGATCCGTTCGCCCTTCCACTCCAAATCAAATCTGGACGCATTCTCACTACGGGCTTGGATCAACTGGTCCGCGGCGTAGGGTCCTCCCAAATCTACAGGCGTGGACTCACCGCAACCGACAGTCGCCGCTAGCGCCAAGCCTGCTATCAAGATTATTGACAGTTTCAAGATTGCCTCCTAGTAGTGCGGTAACTTAGTTATGACGGATATTCAGATTACGATTTATCCCCTCTCCCAGACAGAGAGGGCTAGGGTAGATAAAGCCGTCAATACAGACATGTTGAACCACTAGCCTAATTTCCGAATAGTCCTCGTATTCCCTCTTCGATCTGGTCTGCGGTGTCTTCAAGGGTACGCTGTACATCTTCGTCTTCGACAATCTCTCGCAGTCTATCCGCGCCCTCCTCGATTACTCTGTCCAACTCTTGGTCGGTGGAAAATTCTTCTAGCTTTTCCATCGCGCTTCTTATGTACTCGTCGGAGGATTCCAAGGCTTGGCCGATACCCTGGCCGACGCTGCCGAGTTTGATCCCAGACACGGAAGCGGAAGCAATGTCCGCATCCCAGTTGGTGACCAGTTCTTCACCTGTATCCACATCCAGAACGAATGGCAGCTCGATGGTGGCAGTCTCATTCATCACAAGGGGGATGTTGATGTCCAGATCGGCTCTGGCAGTCGCGGTCACGCTGCATTGCCCTTCCTGCGGGCAGTAAGGGGTCGAGTAGCTCCAGGCGACATTGTCGCGTATCCTGTCGGCCAGCGCGCTGCCCCCCATTTGCGTAACAATAGGCGCGTTCCCAACCAACAAACCCACTGCCAATTCCGATATGTCGTCTATACTGGAATCGCTCCACTCTCTGGCCACCGCAGTAGCGATTTCCTCATCGCTGCGCCTATCTTGGAGCAACAAAAATGCGCCGACTGCCGAAACCGCAATTAGGGCGACTATAGCCAGAAGCGCTATTGGAACTTTAGACCGTGAAGCGGGGGGCGCCGGCGTTATTGGAGTGGGCTGAGCCGGAGACGCGGATGTTTTAGAATGTTCGTACGACGGGGGGGGGGGGGGGGGGGGGGGGGGAAGCAGTCTCTGGATACTGAATCGGTGTGGAGGCCGCGATCGGGTTGATCTGAGCCGCCGGAGTCGCTTCGGGGACAGGATGGGCATTCGCCACTTGGTAACCCCTACCCGCGGAGTCAACTCTCATTCCGGGTCTGGGTATCGAGCCGCTGGGCATCATTGGAGTGAACTCTGACTGACCGATCACTATGTGGTCGCCCATAGTGATCCGGACACCCGATATGAGCTCACCGTCAACGTTAGAGCCAGAGCGAGAGCCCAAGTCTGTGACGGTAGCGCGGTCTGAGTCAACGCGAATCATCGCGTGTCGGCGACTCACTGTCGGATCGGACAGAGTCACTTGGGCAGACGGGTTTCGTCCTATCAAGTTTTGGGCGGAGGAAAGTAGGAAACTCTTGCCCGCGTCCGGACCCGACTCGGCTATGAGAGACAGAGATTGGCCAGTCGGAGAACTGACCACCGTCCGGCCTGAGGCTATGTGTGAGGCGTCCACGTTCACCAGTCTGAACCTGGTCTGACCTACTGTGATGGCGCTTCCTATATCAACGCTCTTGCCCGAGACGCGATGCTGACCGACCCTGGTGCCTCCCGTACTCCCAAGGTCAACCAACGTGAGTCTGCCTTCTCTTACTATCACCATGGCGTGGGAGCGGGATACCGAGCCGTCGTCTATCTGTAGGTCGTTTTCCAGTGAACGCCCGATGGTATTAGCGCCCTCCTTCAGTTGGATTGACTTACCTTCGGACGGCCCTTTGGTCACTACAAGCCATGTCATAGATGGCATCGAGCCCTGCATATGTATCTTCCTTCGAGATTAGCTCCGGTACATTATAGCTATTTGGGGAAACTCCGCAAGGCGTGGGGCGGATGGGGTCTCGGGGAGAGAGTTCCAGTTCAATTCCGCCGAAGGGAGCGAATTTGGCGCGAATGGAACTTGCCAGATCCACGGCAGTCGGAGATTCTTCACGCAGCGCAATTGTCAGGATATTCCTTACTTCCCGCTCGACCGAAACGCCTTTCTTCTCCGCCCTCGCGCGAAGGCGTCGTTCCAAGGATTCATCGAGAGCATCTAGTGTGACGCTGACCGCTATGGGAACCTCCTGTGCAGGTTTTTAGCATGACCAGTTTGGCGTCAGTGGTGGCAGCCGCGGGCGAGGATGGGCCAGACGGATTCTACGAGGCCGTTTCTTATGCCTATGAAGCGGTCCCAGCGGCTGACGAGGATGTCTTGTTGGCCGCTTATGAGTAGGAGTTGGTCGCCGATGTCGAGGGGCATTTGGCGCTGGGACTTGAGGATGATGTGGTCAGGGGCGAGGGAGTCAACTTCTATTCCGTCGTGTCCTTCTATGGAGGGGAGGACGCCGTTTGGGGCGGCCAAAGCTCTGTATCCGACGTCGCCTATGGCGATACTGGGAGAGGGGCGGCTGATGACTGTGGCGAGGATTTTGGCGGCGAATCGGAAGTCTTCCATGTAGGCGCTGGTGTGGTTCATGAGGGCGTAGGTTCCGCCCTGCACTTCGGTCACCCGGGGCAGTTCGGGGGCGATGTCTATGGTGAAGGTTTCGCCGGTGGAGATTATTTCGACGGGTATGCCGGCGTCTTCTATGGCGTTGGCTACGTCTATGCACATTTGCATCCAGTGTTTCCCTTCGGCGAAACGGGTGTCGCGGTCGGGTTCTCCGGCGATGGATTGGTGGCTCATAACGCCTCTGAAGGAGACGCCGGGCAGTTCGGAGGCGAGTCTGGCGAGGTTGATGCCTTGCTCGGTTCTGCGTATTCCGGCGCGGTTCATGGAGGTGTTGACTTCGATGACGACGCCCACATCGGATTTGCCGCGCTGGGATATGGCGGATATGAGTCGCAGGTTGCGCTCGTCGTCTATGGCGACTTTGGTGTCGGCGAGTCGTGAAAGGGAGCAGAGTCGGGCTATTTTGTCGGGGGTGACGATCTGGCTGGTGATGAGGATGTCGGTGATGCCGCCTTCGACCATGACTTCGGCTTCTGCGATTTTGGCGGCGCATACTCCGCCGACCGTGCCGCCAGCTTCTATCTGTTTTCGTAGGATGGCGGGGGTTTTTATGTTTTTGGCGTGTTCGCGCATCTTGCATACGGAGTCGGAGTAGAGCGCGGCTATGTGGTTGAAGTTGTGTTCGAGCGCGTCTAGGTCAACGAGCAGGGCGGGGGTGTCGAGTTCGGATAGTTGGGTTCCGGGGGCTGGGGTGGGAAGTGTCATGTTTGTTGCCTCGATTCTGGGGGTGGTTAGTCGTAGCGGCCCCTGGCGGCGATTTCCCAGACGGCTTCGAGTCTGTCGTCGCGGGTGACGTGGATGAAGTCATATACGTTGACGGTGTTGGCTATGTTGTGGGGGATGAGCCAGACTTTGCCGGCGAGGTCAATGTTCCAGCTTGCGTTCTGTTCGAGGATCATGCCGCCGTGTTCGGCGCTCATGCGGTTTATGGAGGCTCCTGGGATTCCGTCCACTCGGGGCAGGCCGGTGTCTATGCCGGTGGCCTTTTGTCCGGCGTCGAGCCAGACTAGGCCTTCGTCTTGGGATGTCATTACTGTTGTGAGGATTCTGGCGGCGGGGCGCAGGTCGGGGCAGACGTCTAGGCGGGCGGCGTCCATGAGGGCGTATGAGCCGGCGATGATTTCGGTTATTCCGGCGGTGGATGCGGGGTCGTCTTGGGGTTCAGGGGACAGAAGCGCGACTGTGGGGGCGTCTAGGGAGGCGGCGGCGCAGTTGTCGGCGGCTTGGAGCAGGGGTTGGGGATGTGAGGAGATGAGGCCGGCGAATTTCAGGCCGGGGGTTTGGCGTATCAGGGCGGCGAGGTCGGCGGAGTCGGATGGCGTCGTTCCGATGAAGTCGCTTTTGTGCTGAACTGCGACGAGGACACCTATTTCGGAGCGCGCATGGGCGGCGGCGCGTGCGAGGTCGGCGATGTTGGTCGCGTTGTCAGATCCGATTTTCAGGTTTATCCTTCCGGCGAGGGCGGCGACTCTGGCGATTTTGGGTCTGGTGACTGCGAGGTTGGCGATGAGAATGTCGGGGAGGCCGTATTGGGCGAAGGTTTCGGCCTGTCCAACCGTTGAGACGGCTACTCCGCCGACGGTTCCGGGGGCGCGGAGCTGTATATGGGCTATGGGTGGGCATAGGTGGGACTGCAGGTGCGGGCGCAGTTTGGTTTCTGAGCGCTCAAATCGGGCGTGGTAGTTGGAGATGTTGGATTCGAGTGTGTCTAGGTCGAGGACGAGGGCGGGGGTGTCGAGTTCTAGCGCCGGCGCGCCTATTGGTTTCAGTATCGGGCGTTCCATGCTTATCTCCGGTACACTGGGGCAGGCTAAAACCCTCCCCTGATGTACGTAGGGGCGGGTGAGCCTATCAAACAACGCTAGGACTGTCATAACATAGAAAGTGAGATTTTGCCAGTCCGGGAAAGAGGTTTCAGAATTATGGCGGTTATTATTAGGAATGTGAGGCTTTGGGATGGGAGCGGGGCGCGGGCGCGGGAGGGTATGGCCGTGGTCATCGAGGGGACTCGGATAGCGGAGGTGGGACGGTTGGGTGAGGTGGGGGCGCCGGCGGAGGCTGATACGATTGACGGGCGGGGCCTGACGCTGATGCCGGGGTTGATAGACTGCCATGATCATCTGAATTCGTTCGGGTACGGGCTTGCGGAGAAGTGGGGGCTGACTGAGCCGATGTCCACGAGGCATATGAGGGTGGCGGCGACGCTGCGGCAGACTTTGGAGTCGGGCTATACGACGGTGAGGGACGCGGGTGGTCTGGACGCGGGTTTCCGCATGGCGGTGGAGCAGGGTCTGGCGGCTGGGCCGCGTCTTCAGGTTACGCTGTCGCCGATAACGCCGCCTGGTGGGCTGGGCGAGCATCGCAGCGCTTCGGGTCATCACCCGCCGGGCGGGGGCGACCCGTCGCTTCCGGACGGGGTGGCGAATGGTCCGGAGGGGATGAGGGGCAAGGTGCGGGAGATGGTGAGGGCGGGCGCGGACGCTATCAAGACGGCGACGACGGGGGGCGCGAGTTCGAGGCCGGGTTTCGGGCCGAGCGATCTTCTGATGAGCCGGGAGGAGATGGAGGCTATAGTGAGCGAGGCGCATGGGCATGGGCGCAAGGTGATGTGCCACGCTCTGGGCGGCGCGGGTCTGCGTATGGCGGTGGAGGCTGGGGTGGATTCGATAGAGCATGGCACTAATCTGGATGAGGATCCGGAGCTTGCCAAGATGATGGCGGATAAGGGGGTTTTCTATATTCCGACGTTCAGCGTGTATATCTATCATCGGGAGCGGGGGACGGCGCACGGCAGGGCGCGGGCGTCGGGGTTGCGGGAGCATCATATGCGCAGCTTGGAGTTGGCGGAGAGGGAGGGAGTGAAGATAGTGGCGGGCACCGACGCCGGGGGCTGGGTTCATGGGAATAACGCGGAGGAGTTGAGATGCTTGGTGGAGGCGGGGCTTTCGGCGGAGTCGGCGCTGCTGGCGGGGACGGGGCGGGCGGCGGAGTGCCTTGGGATAGATTCGCAGGTGGGGAGGGCGCAGGCGGGGAAGAGAGCGGATCTGATATTGGTGGATAGCGATCCGCTGGCGGATGTGTCGAGTCTGGAGTGGGGCGGGTCGGTCAGGATGGTTATTCAGGATGGTCGGGTAGTGGCGGATCGAATGGAGCGGGACGGCTAGGGGTTTTTGTCGCGTATGATTGCGGCGAGTCATGATTGGGGAGGGTTTGTTTGGATATGGAAGAGTTGGGATTGGGCGGGCCGGAGTTGCTGGACGGGGAGCGTGTGGCGGCCAGGATGAGAGTGAGTCCGGAGGAGGGGAAGAGGTCTAGGAGGAAAGCGGGCGTTCTGGCGCTTACGAATGAGAGGATCGTCTATATGTCCGGCGAGGATAAAGGGGTCCGGACGACTATGGTCTCGGTTCAGGATGTGGAGTCTGTTACGGTGCGAACCATTCCGCCAGAGGGGATAGGGTCGTATGTGTGGGCGGCTCTTTCGGTGGCGCTGAGCGTTGCGCTCTATTCGTATATCGAGCACGCTGTCTGGCGAATAGCGGCGGCGCTGGCGGTTCTGGCGATGGGTGGGTACCTGGTGATAGATCGGCTTACGGATCGGGGACGGACGGCGGCGATATTCAAGGCGCGGGATTCGGAGATACGCTGGCATTTCGACTATGAGAAGGAGTCGAGCGATGTGTATGAGTTCATCAATGCGCTGTACCGGGTGAAGATGGAGTCGTCGCGCGGCATGGATGAGTGGCTTTCGCTGCGCTAACCGAGTCTGAGACCGGGGATGACGTCGAGGTCCCATTCGAAGGTTCCGCCGCGGTCGAGTGAGAAAAAGGCGGCGGCGCCAATCATAGCGCCGTTGTCGGTGCAGAGTCCGGGACGGGGGACTATTACTTCGACGGGAGAGATTTCGGACATTTTTTTGCGGAGATGGGAGTTGGCGGCAACGCCTCCTCCTAGCAGTATTCCTTTGACGCGATGTTTGCGCACGGCGTCCATGGTTCGGCGCACCATGGAGTCGACGATGGCTTCCTGAAAGGCGTGAGCGACCTCGGATACTTGGGCGGGGTCTAGTTCGCGGTCTTCGGGTGGCGGGTACATTCCCTTGAGTTGGGCGCGGCGTAGGACGGCTGTCTTGAGTCCGCTGAAGCTGAAGTCGAGCGAGTTTCTTATTCTGGGTCGGGGCAGAGCGGGTTCGAGTCCGAGGGCGGTTTGGGCGACTCTCTGGATTTCGGGGCCGCCGGGGAATCCGAGTCCGAGTACGCGGGCGGCCTTGTCGAAGGCTTCTCCGGCGGCGTCGTCCCTGGTTCTGGCTATGAGGGTGTAGCTTCCGTGTTCTTTCATGAGGATGAGGTCGGTGTGTCCGCCGGAGGTTATGAGGCACATGAGAGGGAAGCCGGGGCGGACTTGGGGGTCAACGCCGTCTTCGAGCCATGCGGCGTAGATGTGGCCTTCGAGGTGGTTTATCCCTATGAATGGCAGGTTGTGGGGCAGGGCGAGCCCCTTGGCGGTGTTGACGCCGACGAGCAGGGCGCCGGCGAGTCCGGGGCCGTGGGTTACGGCTATTCCGTCGAGTTGGGGGAGTTCCATTCCGGCTTGTTCGAGCGCGCTGTCCACTACCGGGATGATGGTTTGCATATGCTGACGGGAGGCGATTTCGGGGACGATGCCTCCGTATCGGGCGTGCATTTCGACTTGGGTGGCGACGACGTTGGAGATGATGTGGCGTCCGTCTTCGATGACGGCGGCGGCGGTTTCGTCGCAGGAGGTTTCTATTCCGAGGATTTTCATTGGGGGCTATATACCTCTCTCTCCGTGTCCGAGCGGCAGGTAGGGGTGGCGGTCGGCGATGTCTTCGTTGAATGTGAGTCCGAGTCCGGGGACTGTGGGCAGGTCCACATAGCCGTCTTTCTGTCGGGGCAGGCCGTCGAATACATCGAAGTAGTGGGGTTCGTAGAATTCGGCGTGGTATTCCTGTATCAGGAAGTTGGGGGTGGCGGCGTCTAGGTGGAGGGATGCGACGGTTCCGACGGCGGCGTTGGTGTTGTGAGGGGCCATGAGTATGTGGCGCGGTTCGGCTATGGCGGCTATTTTCTTGAGTTCGGTGATTCCGCCGGCGTTGCAGATGTCGGGCTGGAGGATGTCTGCGGCGTCGGCTTTCACGAGTTCGTAGAACGGGAATTTGAGGTAGAGTCGCTCGCCGGTGGCTATGGGGATGTGGAGGCTGCGGCGGACTTGGGCCATTTCTGAGACGTTTTCTTGCGAGACGGGTTCTTCAAACCAGAAGGGGCGGTATTTTTCCAGCCTCCGGCCGAGGTGGACGGCGGTGTGGACGTTGAATTTGGCGTGGACTTCGACGAGTATTTCGATGTTGGGGCCTACGGCGGCTCTGACGGCGGCTACTCTGTTTTCGGCTAGTTGAGCTTCTTCGGGCGAGATGGTGTAGTAGTTGCGCTGGCCGAAGGGGTCGAATTTCATGGCGGTGTAGCCCATTTCGAGGACTCTCAGGGCTTCTTCGGCGTTTTGTTCGGGGGAGCCGGGATTGGTGTACCAGCCGTTGGCGTACACTCTGATTTTGTCGCGGATAGGGCCGCCGAGCAGTTGGTGAACGGGTACGCCGAGCGCTTTGCCTTTGATGTCCCAGAGGGCTATGTCTATGCCTGACAGGGCGGTGGAGAAGAGTCTGCCGCCGCGGTCGGCGTTGTCCTGGAGCATACGCATCCAGTGAAGTTCGTGCGCCATTGGGTCTTTGCCGATGAGGTAGGCTTCTGTCCACGCTTGGAGCAGGTTGGAGACGAGGGGGTCGTATGAGAGCATGGAAGCTTCGCCGAGTCCCTCGAGTCCTTCGTCGGTTTGGAGCCTTAGGATGAGCCAGTTTCGCTTGGCGTTTTTGTGTTGCGAGGAGAATATGTTGGTCTTGATTCCGGTTATTTTCATAGGCCTGTCCGATCTGTGAGGTGACCAGAGTTTACAAACGGGGAAGGGGATTGAGCAAGTATTTTGCCTGCTGTGGGGAGGCCTTCTGAAATGGTAGCTTGACTTGAAGGACTTCCTTGTGAGATATTTCACACCAATATAGGGACATTTGATTGACACATAGTAATCTCTCTGATAGCATCCCATTCGCTTGATGGTCATGCTGGCAAAGCGGTTCATAGCTTGAATTTGCAGGTGTCCCGTAATCGGAGCGCTGGGCAAGTTTTGTTTTTTATAGTGGCAAGCGGCGGCGATTCGTCTGTCGCGCGTATTAGGAAAAGGTCAGATTTAGGAGGTAAGTAATGTTCGGTAAGATAAGGAGAGCCGGGGTGTTGATTCCCCTAGTCGCTGTGTTCGCGCTGGCGTTCGCCATCGCGTGTCAGAGCGATCCGGAGATAATCGAAGTAGAGAAGATCGTTGAGAAGGAAGTGGTGAAAGAGGTCGAAGTGCCGGGCGAGACGGTGGTGGTTGAGAAGGAAGTGGTGAGAGAGGTCGAGGTGCCGGGCGAGACCATCGTGGTCGAGAAAGAGGTAGTGACGACCGTCGAGGTGCCGGGCGAGACGGTGGTGGTTGAGAAGGAAGTGGTGAAAGAGGTGGAGGTAGAGAAGGTGGTTGAGGTGGAGGTTGTGAAGGAGGTTGAGCTCGTTGTGACTCCGACCCCTGTGATAGTGGTTGAAGCCGCCATTGAGGCTCCCGCCGCCACAGGCGACGCGGGCGTTATCAACATCGCCATCACCGATGTGCCTCCCGGAGTCGGGCTTGGGTCGGCCCAGCTGACCGACTCGATGCACTACTGGGGCGTCGGCGAGGTCACGATGAAGTTCGTCGCGCCCGGAGTGGTCGCGCCGATGCTGGCTTCCGAGTGGGAACTGGATCTGGATATGGGCAGTCCGGTGGGCGCCACGCTCAAGATCCGCGATGATGTGATATTCCACGGCGAGGGGCTTGGCGACCGCAGCAACAACGGCGGAAGCTGGGGAGCGATGACCGCTGAGGATATCGCGTTCACCATCAACGACGGAAACGGCGCTGTCAACACCGCCAGCATTCACTGGCAGGCCGGCGACTTCGCCACCGTGCTGGGCGATAATGAAGCGGTGGCGGTTGACGCCAACACGCTGAGCATAACGTTCGCCACAGACGCGGCGGGCAATACTCTGTATGACCCGCGCTGGAACGCGAACCTGTTCAATGACGCCGCTCAGGCGTTCAGCGTCCAGAGCCTGAACCGCTACAACACCGTCGGCGAGACGGAGATGAAGGATACCAACTTCATCGGAACCGGTCCTCTTCATGTGGTGGAGTGGATACAGGACGACACCGCCATTCTGGAAGCGGTCCCCTATGACCACTGGAACGCGAACAGCGCGGTGGATAGGATAGTCTTCAAGGAAGTGGGCGAGCAGAACACGCAGATAGCGCTGATGGAGACCGGCGAGATTGACGCCGCGCCCATTCTGCTCAAGAGCATACCTCGAATGCTAGAGGGCGGATTCGCCATTCAGGACAACGGGCTCGCCGGACAGGCTTCGGTGGTGTTCTCGGGCAACCTGTGGGAGACTGAGCACGTGCTGTTCGGGACTCCTCTGGATACCGCCGCGGTTTACATGCGAGACCTGCCTTGGATAGGCAACCCCAACCCCAGCGACAGCGGCAATTGCCCGGCCGGGTGTTCCGACTTTGAGGAAGGCGTCTTGGTACGCAACGCGCTTGCCAGGGCCATCAACAGGGATGAGATCAACGAATTCCTGATGAACGGCATCGCGCATCCGATACACCTCAACGCTTTCAGCCCGAACAACCCGAACTGGCAGTCGAAGTGGGAGTATGAATACGATCCTGACCGTGCAAGGGAGTTGCTTGCCGAAGCGGGCTATCCGAAGGGTTTCGAGATGCCGCTGTACGCTCCGAATCCCGGCGGATACCAGGAGCTGGCTGACGCTATAGCCGGATACTGGGAAGAGATTGGCGTAAGAACAGCAGTGCAGAAGTATGCTTACTCGGTGTATAGGCCGACTATCGTGGCTCGCGCGACGACGCTTCCGTGGGTGACCGAGTGCGACGACGGCAAGAGCACCTGGCCTTGGGAGTGGCCGAAGTCGGCTGACCACACGTCTCTGACGCGCGGCGGTTTCGGTTGCGGTCTTGAGATCAAGAAGGCTGCTGACACGTGGGTCGCCGTGGCTGCCGAGTCGGACCCGGCGAAGCAGATCGAGATGAACAACGAGCTTGCGGACTACCTGTTTAAACACGCGGTTAGCTTCGGCGTGGTTGGAGTTCCGGCTCCCATCACATACAACCCGAACAAGATAGCCGAGTGGCCGATGGACCCCGCGCTGTTCTCCAAGTGGAACAACCCTGAGGACATTGTGCCGGTAGGCAGATAGTTAGCTAATGGAGGCGCAGGGCGGCGGTCCCCGCCGCCCTGCCGTCAATTTCAGACATAAGCGGAATGGCCTGTCTATATCCCCAAGCAGAAGATTAGGCAGGCCATTTGAATCAGTTGTCATATTTTTATTTTAATACTGTTTTGACGCTATCGGCGCCCTGCATAGAAGGGTTTCGCAATTAAGTTCTAAGAGAAAGAAAAGCGGTATGTCTTCCTTTCTGCTTCGCAGACTTGCCTTCGTATTGATTTCGCTCATTGGGGCAACGGCGTTTGTGTTCGCTTTGTCCAGGATGGCCGGGGACCCAGTACTTCTTTACGCTAAGCCGGCGGGGTACGGCTCTACGGAATATCTTGACAACCTGCGCGAGAAGTTGGGGACGAATAGGCCTCTGGTAGTGCAGTATCTGAGGTGGGTGTGGCAGCTTTTGCAGGGCGATCTTGGGCGCACGCTTCTGGCCGAACGTCCCGTGATTGACGTTATCCAGGAGAAGATATGGAACACGTTCCAGTTGGCGTTCACCGGCTGGCTGTTCGCGACTGTGATCGGGGTGCCATTGGGGGTTCTGTCCGCGGTCAAACGCGGCACTTACTGGGACTATTTAGGGAGAGGATTCGCGCTGTTCGGGCAAGCGTTGCCGGCCTTCTGGGTCGGCGTCATGCTGGTGCTTCTGTTCGCGGTCACGTGGGAACTCCTCCCGGCGGCGTTCAAAGCTCCGACCGATGACCCCGGGGGATTCCACCCGGAGCATTTCATATTGCCCACAATCGTGATCGGATGGGGGGCGGCGGCGGGCTATCTGCGGATCACGCGCTCGGCGATGCTGGAGGTGCTGGATTCGGAGTTTGTGAAGTTGGCGCGCGCCAAGGGCGCCAGCACGAATGCGGTGGTATGGAAGCACGCTTTCAAGAATGCGCTGATTCCGCCGCTAACGCTGTCGGCGCTACTGCTGGCGGGATTGATGAATGGCGCGGTGGTCGCAGAAGTGGTGTTCGCATGGCCGGGTCTCGGTCGTGTGGCGCTGGTGGAAGCGGTGAACAACAACGACTTCCCGCTTCTGACGGGGGCTATCTTCATCTTTACTATCATCTATCTGGTGATGAATTTCGTGGCGGATATGCTCTACGCATGGGCAGATCCGCGAATTCGGTATTCATAGCAGAATGACGGCCGCGCCAACGGATTAGAGAGCCAAAACGACAGAATTTCAGGGGAACAACGGCAATGAACGAAGGCATGGCATTCGAGGCCCAACTTGAGCAGCGACAGCGCAATCCCTTTTTGCGGGTTTGGACCGTGTTCCGCAGGTGGCCGGTTATTCCGATGTTCATTCTGGCGGTCATGGCTATCTTCGCGGTGTTCGCGCCATGGCTCGCGCCCAACGACCCTCTGAAACAGTCTCTTCCGCTTCAGTATGTGCCGCCGATATGGGAGGTTGAGGAGCGGGCGGACCGGCTTGAGAATCGGGCGGATAACAATTTTGAGTATTTTCTCGGGACTGACAATCTGGGTCGGGATATATTGAGCCGTATCATATACGGGGCGCGGATATCGCTGATGGTGGCGGCTGTTTCGCTGTCGAGCGGGATTCTGGTGGGAACGATTCTTGGTCTGGTAGGCGGGTGGTACGGCGGTATAATTGATGAGATTGTAGCTCGCATAGTGGATATTTGGTACGCGCTTCCGTTCCTGCTGGTCGCGCTGGTGGTGGTGATCGTTCTTGGTCAAACGCTGGTGGTGATGATGTTCGTCCTGGCGCTTACGGCGTGGAGTCCGTTCGTTCGCAATGTGCGCGCGGAGGTGCTGAGTCTGAAAGAGAGGGACTACGTCGCGCTGGCGAGAGTGGCGGGGGCGTCTCCGTTCTATATTATGTACAAGCATATTCTGCCCGGCGTGGTGAACACGATCGTGGTTATCGCTACGCTGAATGTGGGCGGGCTGATTCTGGCTGAGGCGACGCTGACCTTCCTGGGGGCGGGTCTTCCGTCCAATATCCCGGCGTGGGGTCTGATGGTTGGCGAAGGACAGGGCGACCTGCGGCTCGCGTGGTGGATATCTTTCTGGCCCGGCTTGGCGATCTTCCTGACAGTGATGTCGCTGAACTTCACCGGGGACTGGCTGAGGGATCACCTCGACCCGCGTCTGCGACAGGTGTAGTTCTCGCGCGAGGCGACGCTCCGCGACCGAGCGCGTTCAGGAGTAGCGGTTGCCATCGGTAGGACTAGCTTGGTTTCTATTCCGAACCTGCGTCGGGGTGTTCTTTTCGTGCATCCTGGGATTCGTGGGATGGGTCATGGTGCGGTTTATCATGCACTCGTTCTTTCTGGTGACGCCGCTTTTTGATGAGGTTATGAATGTATTCACGATTGGCATAGGGGCCGGTCTGGGAGCGTCGTCAGGGGCGTGGATGTTGGAATTGTCCAAAACCCAACTGTCGGTCAGGATAGCGATGGGAGCGGTCGCGGGGGTTTTGGGGGCCTGGGCAGGGCTTGAGTATGGCAGGGGGGTGTACATTATGGTGGGTATGCCCGGGATAGCGGAGTTGTCGAACCTTGTATGGGGGGCGCTGATAGCCGCCAACGCCGTTCCCGTAATACTGGACCTGATAACGGCTGTGCGGAGGAGACGCTTTTAGGAGGGCTTGGGTTAGGGTTTCGCCGACTCGGATGTCGGCGCGGCGGTTTGTTTGGGAGCGCCGAATGAGCGCTAGGGTGTAGGGAGCGGCCGGTCTTCCCAGAGGCGTCGGGAGAATTCCATATGCCGGGAGATGTGGACGGCCAGGTCTTCGGAACTTTCTTCGGCCATGCGGTGGGCCAGTCTCTGAAACTCTTTGGAATCGGTGGGCGGGGCGTGCAGGTCTTTGGCGTTGCCGCGCACGATGCGGAGTCCGTCTATGAGCTTGCGCAGGAAGGTGTAGGCCTGCGCGAGGCGGAGCGCGAGGGCGCGGCTGATGTGGCCTTTGGCGCATAATGCGTCCACGGCTTCCAGGGTGTTGGTCAAGCGCAGGTCGGGGTCTTGCGCGCCGCGCGCTATCTGCCATGCCTGAATGTAATATTCTATGTCAACGACTCCGCCTGAGCCTACCTTGGCGTTCACCGCGCCCATCTCGACTAGTTCGGTCGCCTGCCTATGACGCAGATGGAGGATGTCTGAGATGTCCAGAGGCTCGGTTGAATATACGAACGAGTCCTGAGCCGCCATAACGTGGCGTGTGAGTTTATCGTCGCCCGCGACCGGTCGCATCCTGACCATGGCCAGCCGCTCGAACTGGCGGGAGTCGCCGGATGTGGAGTAGTAGCTTTGAAAGGCGGCGAGCGAGGAGGCGAGCGGTCCCTTGCTTCCATAGGGGCGCAGTCTCATGTCTATTTCGAAAATTCCCTGAGGCCGGGTTTCGAGAACATGCAGGAACTCTTTGACGACTTCCTCGAAGAAGGTGGAGACGCGGACGGGGTGTTGGCCGTCTGTCAGACCCTCAGAGTCATAGACGAATATCAGCTCTATGTCGGAGCCGAAGCCCATGTCTCGTCCGCCGAACTTGCCCAGAGCGAAGATGCCCCAGCCGCATATGGAGCCGTCTTCTAGCCGTGGAAGGCCGTGCCGGGCGGATGCGAAGTGGAGGCTAATATCGAAAGCTGTTCGTATGAGGGTGTCGGCCACGCGGGTCAGTTCGCGCGAGAATCGTCTGACGCCTACCCTACCAGTGATGAAGCGCAGGTTGACCCTGAACATTTCTCTGTCTTTGAAATCGTTCAGGGCTCGCGCGCGTTCTTCATGGGTGTGGCAGGCGTCGAGGTCCGAGTCAATGGAGCTTTGCAGATATTCAGATGAGAGGGGTTTATCCAGGGAGTCGGCGTCGAGCAGAATGGGGAACAGGTTGTCGTGCTGCATTCGGAGGAAGTCTTCCCATAGGAAGCGGCTTGCGCCCATCATTTTGGCAAGCGTCTCCAAAACGTCTGGGGAATCGAGGTCCTGCAGTTTGGATGTCCAGTCGTGCATAGCCAGGAGTTGGGAGGTCAGGGAGTTGAACTGGCGGAGCGCCTGCGCCGGGTCGGGGGCGACGGGGAGGAAGTGTGTGAACTGTTTGATGAGCGCGGCGGCTGTTCTGAGTTGTCCAAGACTGCGGTCGGACTGCATTTTGTTTCCGGAAGAGTCGGTCAGCCAGAAGGTGTCTCGGACGTCGTGGTTGAGCGTTCTTATCTTCGCGCGCGCTATGTTCACATGGATGCTTGCCAGGGCGTTGGTGAATGAAAACAGGAATCCGGGGGTGTCTATCGAGGTTATGGCCATCAGGGTGTATCGTTCTGATGATTCGATGTCTGTGAGTATATCTACGGGGAGCCTGTTGTCGCCGAGCCGTTTCCGTTCGCGCATGGCCTCGGCATAGCGGTCTATGACCGTGGATGTGGCGGACTCTGTCCGTCCGGTTAGGGCCTGTTTCGCGGCGGTTCTGATTTCTTGTTCTATTTTGTCCCATTCAGGGGCGGCGTCGGGGGGATCGCCGAGTTCAAAGAGCATTGCAAGCCGGCGCTGGGCGCCTCTGGTGGCGTAGTGTGGACGGGGTCTGGGTCGCTTCCGCGGTCCGCTGTCTTGGGAGCGGGGCCGTCGGGAGGGGCGGCGACGGTGGGCGTGGGCTGTCGCTTCTATCGTAAAGATGTCGGCTTGGTAGATGTCCAAGCCGTTGGAGGTGAGCAGGCCGGCGACGAGAGGCAGGGCGTTGGATCTGGCGTCCATGGACAGCGCTACTCTCCAGCCGGCACCGTATCGTTCGACAGACAGCCGGACTTCGCCATACGCGGCTTCTTCTTCCAGAATCCGAGAAATCAGGGCGACGCCGGAGGAGTCGAGTTCGGAGAGCGCGTCGCGCCATTGCGACGTGAGCGCGCCAAGAGCGACGGATGGGGCTTGAGATGTGGCGGCCATGAATCGAAGGCCCGTCCTCTTCCGGTGGCAAAAGTCGAATGCCCGACCACTATAATGGTAACATGATTCAGTTCGCTTGGTATGGCTGAATGCGCTAGGGAAATCGCGGAGAGCGAGTATTTTATGTATGGGATAGCGTATCTTGTGGAGGCTTTCGCGGAGGGAAACCTGTTGCGCCCGCGTCCGGAGGCGCGCAACTTGGTTGATTTTTCGAGGGCCGTCGCCGGACTGTGCGGAGTGGACGGTGTGGGGCTGTCCGAGAACGGGCGGGACATAGCGGAGTCCATAGGAGACGCTGATCATATTGCGCTGGTTTTGGTTGACGGCATGGGGATGAACATATTGGAGTCGCTTCCGTCCGATTCGTTTTTGCGGAGACACTTGCGGGAGCAGATGCAGACTGTGTTTCCGTCCACGACGGCGGTGGCTCTTACGTCTTTGTCAACGGGCGAGTGGCCTCAGGATCATGCGGTTACGGGGTGGTGGACTCACCTGCCGGCGCTGGGGTCGGCGGCGACTATTTTGAGCTATACCGCGCGCAGCAACAATCAAAGTCTGTTGAAACGGGGGATTTCACCGGAGACGGCGTTTCCGGTGAAGTCGCTCTGGAAGCGTATGCCTAGGCGCGCGCGGGTGGTGGTTCCGAAGGCTATCGCGGGTTCGGTGTACTCCAGATATTTTGCGGGCGGACGCGAGACTGTGGGTTACGAGTCGCTGTCGAACGGGGTGGACTTGGTTGTCAGCCATATAACGGAGTCTGAGGAGAGGAGCTTCACATATCTGTATTCGTCGCGGGTGGATAGCGAGGCGCATATGTACGGCGCAACGAGGCCGCAGACGCGACAGGCGCTGTCGGAGGTTGACCGTGAAATCGAGCGCTTGGCCAGCGCGCTGGGAGATAAGGCGCGGATAGTGGTGACGGCGGATCACGGTTTCCTCGACGCTCCTCCTCCGAAACGGCACACTCTCAGGATTTCGCGTGAACTTCAGCCTCTTTTCAGGCTGATGCCCTCCGGGGATGCGCGGGTGATGTATCTATATACACTGGAGTGGGCGAAGGAGCGCGTTCGGCGCTATTTTGAGCAGCGGTTCGATCAGGTTTTCATGGTTGTGGATCTGGAGGACGCGATAAAGGTGCAGTTGTTCGGTCCGACAGAACCGACGAGCGAGGCGAGGGAGAGGCTCGGGGACCTGGTGGCAATATCGTCGGGCGCGGATGTGCTGGAGTATAACGCTTCGCGGGGTTCGGGCAGGATGCTGAAGCTGAATGGGCACCACTCCGGGCTGTCCCCGGATGAGATGTTGATACCGCTGATAATAGTGTGACGGCGGCGGACAATGGTGGGAGGGGGAAGGCGGATTTCGGCGCTCATCAGTCCGGGGACCGGGCCGTCGCGTCGGTCGGACTTTCGGCAGGCATTCTCGGCGCGGGTGTGGCGAGGGTGAGGAGGGCGGCGAAGACCATGAGGGCGACGCCGGCCCACCACGCGGGGTCGTATGAGCCGGTGATGTCTCGGACGTATCCCGCGGCCGGGGCGCCGAGTCCTCCGATCACGAGGTTGATGGGGTTCACGAGTCCGCGGATGCTTCCTACGCTCTCGCGTCCGAAGTAGTCGGCCCATATGAAGTTCTGGAGAAACATCATCCCGCCTATTCCCAATCCGAATATGGCCATGGATATGAACATGATCGGGATGTTGGTTGCGTAGATGGTCAGGACGCTCGCGGCGGCGAGCATGGCAAAACCGGCGGCTCCGAGGAGGCGGGCAGGAACGCGCCGGACCATCATCCCGAAGGTGAAGGTGGCCGCGCCGGCGCAGACTGCGTCGAACGCGGTGGCGAACGATATGAGCGTGGGGTCGAGTCCCTTGTCCATGAACGCGGCTATTCTGTGCAGGGCGACCGTGCCGGTGGCGAGGGATACCGCGCTGAATACGACGACCAGTCTCCAGAGCGTTGTGGTATGTATGGCTTGCGATACGGTCCAGGAGACTTCGGTATGCGCGCCGTGGGATTGCCGCTCGACCGCCTGGGGGTCTATATCGCCATCGGGCAACAGTCCCATGTCTTCGGGCTGTCGTCGGACGAAGATGGCGGCGAGAGGGACGATGACGCCGACGCCCATGATGGCGAGGACTATCCATGCCATGCGCCACCCAACTCCGTCAATCAGGTATTGGGTCAGGGGTACGAACAGCATAGCGCCTACCGGAATGCCCAGTGACATGAAGGCCAGGGCGCGCCCTCTGTCGAGTACGAACCACTTCAGCACGGGGACCGATGTCACGAGCGCGCCCGGCCCGCTCATGCCGACCATGCCCATCAACGCGAATAGGGCGACCAGATGCCACGCCACGCTCATGTTGGCGAGTCCTAGCATGGCTCCGCCTGTGGCGAGCGCGGCTACGGGCAGCATCACGCGGGCTCCGAAACGGTCTAGCAGCGGGCCTATGAGCGGGCTGGATAGGGCGCCTGCGCCTTGTCGCGCGGTCTGCGCCCAGCCGAACGCCGCCCTTCCGATTCCGAGTTCGTCGCCCATGGGCTTTATGAACAGGCCGAAGTTGAGCGACCCCATTGCCATGCTGACCGCGCCGGACACGGCCATTACTCCAACGATCACCCAGCCGTAGAAGAATCGGCGCGGCTCATCGTTCATGCGTCATCTCGGTGGAGCGAACTAGCCTCTGCCAATGTAGGGCATCTTGGTGGCCATTACGGTCATGAACTGGACGTTGGCGTCGAGCGGGAGGTTGGCTATATACACAATGGCGTCGGCGACGTGCTGGACGTTCATAGTCGGCTCGACCATGACATCGCCGCGCGCCTGCGGGACGCCCACGCTCATTCGTTCGGTCATTGGGGTGGCCGCGTTTCCTATGTCGATCTGGCTGCACGCTATGTTGTATTTGCGTCCGTCCAGGGAGGTGGCGCGGGTGACGCCGGTGACGGCGTGCTTCGTGGCGGTGTAGGGTATGGAGTTGGGACGAGGGACATACGCCGACAGCGAGCCGTTGTTGATTATGCGACCGCCCATGGGTTCTTGGTTTTTCATTATGTGGAATGCCTGCTGGGTGCAGAGGAATGTGCCGGTCAGGTTGGCGTTGACGACTGTCATCCACTGGTCGTAGGTCAGGTCCTCCAGAAGTACGGGCGGCGCGCCTGTGCCGGCGTTGTTGAACAATACGTCCAGCCGTCCGAAGGCGTCCTTTGTCTTGTTGAATAGGTTTTTCACAGAGTCAGGGTCGCCGACATCGGCGGATACTATCAGCGCGCGCGAGGCGTCTTCACCCGCCTCGGCCACCGTCTCTTCCAGTGGGTCTATGCGTCTGCCGGACAGCGTAACCGAGTATCCGTCTCGCAGGAGCGCGAGGGCGGAGGCCTTGCCTATTCCGGTTCCCGCTCCTGTAACGATTGCGACTCTTCCGTTTGAAACCATGTTTCTCTCCTGTGTCTGTGTTGTTGAACTATTCTACGCCAACGGACGCCGGTTGTCAGTTGTTGGTCGAGAAGGATGTGTCGGCTGAAGGCCGTGGGATGAATAGCCGGTCTGTTTTGAGGTGGAAGAGGGGACTGCGGATTCACTCTTCGCCCCTGTCGGCGTGTATGCTTATGAGGGAGGCGCATATGGCTAGGATGAGCGGACTGAAGCTGACTATCATCATGGCGAGCCGCAGGTCTCCGAGCGTGTCTTGGAGCGCGCCGACGAGCGCCGGGCCGGCCGCTACGCCAAACGTTCCGAGCGTCATCATCAGTGACAAGGCGACCGCGGACTCTCGCGGCTTTATGCCGGGCAGATAGAACGGCACGGAGTTCAGGATAGGCCAGTAGCCCTGCGCCAGACCGCCGAGGACGGATATGATGATGAGCAGCGGTATGGAGTCGGTGAGTATCATTCCGAGGTAGGTCGCGGTCATCACGATTCCTATGGCTTGGAGTATGTTTCTGCGCCTGTCCTGGCTAACGGCGGGCATTATGCGGCTCAGCGCTATCCCGGAAGGTCCGCCTATGGCGATGCCGAGCGCGAGCAGCGTTCCTGACCAGTTGAGCGACACTTGGCGCTCGTCCAGCATTAGGGTGGGGTAGAAGTTCACGAACGCCGCCCATGCCATAGTCGCTCCCATAGAGCCGGCGCCGGCTATCCAGAGTTCTTTATATGACAAAGCGCGCTTGAGTAGATCAAACCTTCCGTCCGGGCGTTCCGTTTCCCGCTCGTCCGGCTCGGCGTTTTCGTCGCCGTCGCTTCCCATTACGGCCCAGAGAGCGGCGAAGATCGCGAGAGTGGCCGCGAATATGTACAGCGCGCCTCGCCAGTCGCCGCCGAGACGGCTGAGAATCAGCGGCGTGACAATCAGGCCTCCTCCGACAACTATCCCGAACAGCGCGTTGTACACGCTGGTGACGATAATGAATTCGCGCGGGGCGAACAGTCGGTGCATGAGCAGGACGCGGGCCGGTTCTCGCGCGAGTGTTGATATTCCGAAGCCTAGACGCGCGAAGGTCAGCGCGGCGAAGTTAGGCGCCCATCCCTGCATGAACAGCAGCGCGGAGCCAAGCGTGAAGGTCGTGGTGGTCAATATCTTCGGTTTATACTTAGATACCCACCAACTTATCGGCAGGGTCAGAAACAGGTTGCCCAGAAAGGCGGCCGAGCCGTAGAAGCCCTGCTGGGTGGGGCTGAGATTGAGGTCGGCGCTGATGGCCGGCAACAGGATGCCTACGCTTATCACCATCATGATGCCCGCTACGCTCGCGAGAAGCCATAAGCCCATGATAGTCCATCGGTGTCTCAGCGGGTTGGTCATCTATACCCTCACGCGGCGCGCCCGAATTCTTATACAAGAATACTGGCTGCCCGATGAACCTGCCATGCCAAGCGGGACGCTGTTTGCGTGAGAAATGCGGCGGCGGAAAACTGTACAATAGACCGAAATCCGAATCTAACATCAGGACAGGAGAAGATATATGGATCTGGAACTGCAAGGCAAGAGGGCGCTGGTAACGGGCGGAAGCAAGGGGATCGGCAAGGCGATCGCGCTGGAACTGGCGCGCGAGGGCGTGGACGTGGCTATCGCGGCACGCTCTCAGGATTCGCTGGACCTGGCTGCGGAGGAGATAAGGTCTGCGACCGGACGAAAGGTTGTCGCTATCTCTGCGGACACCACGAGTTGGGACGACGTTCAGAGGATGGTGAAAACGACAGTCTCCGAACTGGGCGGAGTGGATATTCTGGTGAACAGCGCGGCGATGGTCGGAGGACAGGTGCGCGGCTCTATTGACGAAGCGGATGAGAGGGATCTGATAGAAGATCTGGACACGAAGGTGGTGGGTTATTTCAGGAGCATCAAGGCCGTCGCGCCGCATATGCGCGCGAAGAAGTGGGGCCGAGTCATAAGCATAGGGGGAGTGTCGGCGCGCGAGTCCACAATATACGGCCTGCGAAACGCGGCAGTCGTGCATATGACCAAGACGCTCTCGGACCAGCTTGGCCCGGACGGGATTACGCTGAACGTCGTTCACCCAGGGCTCACCCTCACCGACACGATAAACGAGCGTCTCGACAATCAAGCCCAACAGCAGGGCATATCACGCGATGAGGTAAACGCGTCGGTCGGGCAGAAGGTCGCCATACGGAGGCCGATAGCGCCGGAGGAGCTCGCGTGGCTGACCGCGTACCTGGCCTCGCCCAAGGCGGAGTGCGTCACCGGCGAGGTGATAGCGGCGGGCGGGGGAGCGGTCGGCGCCGTTCACCAGTAGGCTCGGATGGGGGCCGGTTCATATAGCGTCGCGGCGGGATTTTGAGATATTATTGCCGCCAACGGATATCAGACCGTTGGATGCGAATGAGGGGGCCGGCCGGATGAAATCTGCAATCTCGCCCACTGGGGGAAGCGCGCTGGAAAGACGGAAACTTGAAGAGCGTTTCGCGGGACGGCTGGCTGTCAATCCCCACTTGACACGCAAAGCGGTGTCGTACCAGGGCAATCGCCGCGTTCCGGGCTTTCGCTGGATGAAGTATAAGGAGGGGTTCTCCCAAGCGCTGGTGGAACTCCTCCTCTGCGAATTCCGCCCGACGGCGGTTCTTGATCCTTTCGCCGGCATCGGCACGACGCCTCTTATAGCCGCGGGCAGAGGACTGAGGGCGACGGGCATTGAGATCATGCCGGTCGGCGTCTTGGTAGGCAAGGGAATCGCTCAGGCGGCGAATGGGATCTCGCGGGAGACGTTTGAAGGGTGGGGGGCTGAACTCCTAGACGCGGTGAAGTCCAACAAGGAAGCGCCCGGCGAATACGCGTTTCGGCACGTGAGGATCACTGAGGCGGCTTTCCCCGAAGAAACGGAAGCCGCAATGGCTAGGGCGCGCCATTTTATAGCGAATGTCTCAGACACGGATATAAGAATCCTGCTCAATCTTGCCTGCATGACTGTGCTGGAAGAGGTGAGTTATACGCGCAAGGACGGTCAGTATCTGCGATGGGACTACCGGTCGGGCCGGTCACTCAGAAGCAGGGTTGACAAGGGGTCTATTCTGTCATTCGATCAAGCCTTGGGCGCGCGCCTGTTTGAGATGGTTCAGGACATAGAGCCGTTGAAGCGGGATTTCGGCGGAGGCTATCCTGAACTCATAACGGGGTCGAGTCTCCAGTTGTTGCGCAACTTTCCTGAAGCCAGGTTCGACATGACGCTGACGTCTCCACCATACGCGAACCGATATGACTATACGCGAACTTACGCGCTTGAACTCGCATGGCTTGGCTATGGACAAGACGATTTTCTGGCGTTGCGACAGAGTATGCTGTCAGCGACAGTGGAGAACAGATCCAAGCGGGAGTGGCTGAAAGAGATGTACGGGGACAACCCTGAACTTCTGAACGACGCCTTCGGCATGTACGACGAACAGGGAGCCGTCCACGAAGCGCTTGCCATTCTCAGACAGCATATTGATTATCTGGGAAACAGGCACGTGATTCGTCTGATAGAAGGCTATTTCCTTGAGATGGCCCTTATAGTTGCGGAGTTGGGACGTATTCTGCGCCCAGGCGGCATTGTGATCATGGTGAACGACAATGTCCAGTATCACGGCGAAGAGATACCAGTGGACATGATACTGTCGGACTTCGCGGAACGGTCCGGGTTCAGATGCGAGAAAATATGGACACTTCCGAGAGGCAAGGGAAATTCCAGTCAACAAATGCGCAGGTTCGGACGGCGCGAAATTCGGAAATGCGTGTATCAGTGGGTTCGATTGAATGACTAACCTGCGAGACGCTCAGATGAGGTCCGCTCTAATATCCGAGCGAATTCGACAAAGAACGGATATAACGCTCCGAGAAGTCATAGCGCAGTATCAGGGCGCGCTGGACTTCTATCCGCTGGACGGTCTGATGATCAGCAAGCAGGCATGGGGACACGTAGAAGCATCGGGTATAAACCCAAGGCTCGTGTTCGCTCATCCCGAACTTCTGCGGGAACATCCTACTGTGTCGCAGTACTACCGAGGACTTGCGCTGCTTCCGCGCAAACGAGTCTCAGACATAGCAGGCTCGGTGGATTCCTGGGAGAACGGAACGAGGAAGTCCCCTATTCCCGAGCGGCGGAGCATAAGTGTAGCTCGACTTTACAACGCGGTCATCTCATCCATAATCGAAGGAGCCGCCGGCTGGACTCTCGAGAACGGCTATCGGAACATCATCGCCACTATGGGTATCGGTCTCGACGGGACTTTCAGGAACATCATCGGCAGAGACGCTGAAGATTTAATCAGAAATCGCATCAAGTTCTGGCTATCGAGTCGAGGTCTTATCATCGAGAGCAATGACACTCAGACTGAGTTCCAACTGCACAATGGATACTTTATGCGCTATGGCTCAGAGCCTGACATACTTTTCCAGTTGGAATTGAACGGAACATTGCAGACTGTAGCTACGATAGAAATTAAGGGGGGAAAAGACCCGGCAGGCGCGGGCGATTGCTTTGCGACAGACGCAGCCCCCGCCTAGAGTCCGCTGTCTTTATGTTCACCCTATCTTTACCACTCGGTTCACGTAGATGCCGGGCGTGTGTACCGCGCCCGGGTCAATTTCGCCGGGTTCCACCACTTCCTCGACTTCCATGATCACCACTTCGGCCGAGGTTGCCATTACTCCGTTGAAGTTGCGTGAGGTTCCCTTGTATTGAATGTTGCCTATGGTGTCAGCTCTGCGCGCTCTCAGCAGGGCGAAGTCGGCTTTGAGCGCTCGCTCGAGCAGGTACTCGCGCCCGTCAAACATGCGGGATTCTTTGCCCCGGGCCATGAGCGTCCCGACTCCGGTCGGCGTATAGAAGGCGGGGATGCCGGCTCCGCCGGCTCGGATGCGTTCGGCCAGAGTGCCTTGGGGGACGACTTCGAGCTCTATCTTGCCCTCGCGGTAAGCGGTCTCGAAAGCTGTCGGTCTGGATGGGGACGGCGATACGGGAAAAGAGGCGATGACTTTCTTCACCTGCTCGTTTTCCACGAGGATGCCTATGTCTATGGGGCGGTCTCCGGGTATTGTTCCGAATCCTATGACCGAGGCCAGCCCCGCGGTGTTGGATATGATGGTGAGGTCGGACGCGCCGTGGTCTCTTAGGGCGCGTATCAGGTTCTGGGGCGTTCCGCCCGGGCCGGCAAAGCCGTCTATCATCAGGGTCGCGCCGTCGGGGATGTCCGCGACCGCGTGGTCGAAACTCGGGGCAATCTTGCTCAAAGCCAATGTTCACCTCGCTCAGGGATCCGTCCTAATTCTAATATACTGAGCCGGCCTTTGACAGATCTTTTCGCCCGCGCGCGGGGATATGGCGACGAGCGGATGGCTTGAGCATATAGCTTGGTTTATAAAGCCGCTGACGGCGAATGGGAGTCGAGGGCGGGGGCGCAAGCGCGAGCCGGTGGTGAATTCTGGTAGTATGCGCTTACGTATCTCCGAATTAGTGTAGCGGAGGTGGCGCGAAGGGAGACAGATGTTGACTGATTCGCCAATTCTGGCGCGCCGAGCCGAGCGGGGCGACGCCAGTCATATAGTTCGCTTTCAACAGAGCATGGCGCTGGAGACCGAGGGGAAGATTCTGGACGAGTCGCTAATCAGAGCGGGGGTTGAGGCGGTTTTCGCGGATGGGGATAAGGGCTTCTATCTGGTGGCAGAGATTGACGGCGTCGTGGTTGGGAGCCTGCTTATCACCTATGAATGGAGCGACTGGCGAAGCGCGACGTTCTGGTGGATACAGAGCGTGTTCGTGGAGGCCGACTATCGCAGGCGGGGTGTTTATACTGTCATGCACGATTACGTTCTGCGACAGGCGCGACAGCGCGATGACATATGCGGCATACGGCTGTATGTGGAGCGGAGCAATCATATAGCGCAGCAGACTTATAAGAGGCTGGGGGTGGATCATTCTCATTACGATCTGTATGAGATTGACTTTGTACTGTGAGCTAGTCGGGGCTATTTATATCCTGACAATCCTGTAAGTTTCGATTCGGATAACCATGCGGGGGAGTAGAGATGCTTGATGAGAAAGTGAAAGATTTCGTGTCAGCGAATCACCAAGCGGTATTGACGACGTTTCGGGCTAACGGCGCGGCGCAGATGAGTATCGTCACGGTGGGGCCGTATGGGGGCGGCGCAGGCTTTACCACCACGGAAGGGCGCGCCAAGCTCTATAATCTTGTACGGGAGCCGAGATGTTCGCTGCTGGTTTCAAAGAGCGACTGGTGGGGCTATGTGGTTTTGGAGGGGCGCGCCAGAGTTCTGCGACGAGGCGAGAGCGATGATGGCGAGTTGCGCGACGCGCTCAGAGGGATATACCGCGCGGCCTCAGGTCGGGAACATCCGGACTGGGAAGAGTATGATCGCGCGATGGTCGCCGACCGCAGGGCAGCCGTCATAGTGATTCCGGACTATGTGTACGGGAGCGTCGCGGTCTAGCCGGATGGTCTTGAATTCGCGGGGAGGGAGCGGGATATGCCTGAGCAACCGAATTTCCTTGTTATTATGTCCGACGAACATGGGCCTATGTGGTCGAGCGCGTATGGGCATCCGTTCGTTCGGACTCCGAATATGGAGCGGATAGCAGAGGGCGGAGCTACGTTTGACGCGGCGTATTGCAACTCGCCGCTGTGCGTGCCGTCCCGCCTTTCGTTCATGACCGGACGTTATGTGTCCAACTGTGAGGGCTGGGACAACGCCAAGCCGCTTCCGTCGGATGCGGCGACGTGGCCGTATATGCTGCGCTCCGAGGGCTACGACAGCGCGCTGGCCGGGAAGATGCACCTGATAGGTCCGGATAGGCTTCATGGGTTCGAGAGGCAGATGGCTTACGACCCGCACGGGGGCGGGGGCGCGGAGGATGAGACGGCGCGGCGGCTTGGCCTGTCCACCGGTGGTATGCATCCTATCTATCTGTGGGAAGAGGGTATAGCTACCGCCGAGGAGCCGTGGCCTAGCGTGAAGGAGGCCAGGGCGGGAGATAGCCCGATGATAAGGGCGGATGACAGGATTGAGGCCGAGGCGCTGCGCTATCTCAGGGATCCGGCGCGTCGAGAGAGGCCGTGGGCGCTGTGTGTCGGGTTCGTCGCGCCCCACTTCCCGTTCATCGTGCCTGAGCCGTATTTTTCGATGTACTATCCTGAACACGCGGATCTTCCGTCGAATCCGCCCAGCCACCTAGAGAACTTGCCGGCGGCGGCCCGCAGACTGCGCCAGTCGTTCAACTTTGACGGATATTCCGAGGACGAAATTCGCAGGGCGAGGGCGGCTTACTATGGTCTGATAACATATCTGGATGATAAGATAGGTCGCCTTCTGGACACGCTTGAGGGGCTGGGCATGGCGGACAATACGGTTGTGGTTCACACGTCGGACCATGGCGAGTCGCTTGGGGAGCACGGCCTGTGGCGGAAGATGAACTTCTATGAGCAGTCGGCGCGCGTTCCGCTCCAGATAGCCTGGCCCGGCGTGATAGCGGGGGGACAGAGATTTTCCGGAGCGGTCTCGCTGGTGGACGTCACGGCGACGATACTGGATATGGCGGGGGTGGAGAGGGAAGCCGCGTCTGTTATGAGCGCGGATGGGGTATCTTTGCTGGCGCAGATGACGGGCGGCGCGGGCGCGGAGCGCGATGAGGCGTTCGCCGAGCATCTGGCTCACGGCACCGACCGTCCGAGGGCTATGGCGCGAGAGGGCGCGTGGAAACTGTGTTACAGCCACGGCCGGCCGCCGGATGTGGAGTTGTACAACCTGGAATCCGACCCGGGCGAGTTCCACAACCTGGCCACGGATGTCGAATATGACGCAATTCGGCGACGGCTTACGGAAAGGATAATGGAGGTGTGGGGCGAGCCTGACGAATTGGAGCGTAGAATCAAAGTCAGTCAGCGCTCGCGCCTGATGATACGCGAAGTTCTGGGCGAAGGGGCTATCTTCTAGCTGTCCGAAATGTTCATATTCCACGTCGTCGGACGACGGACACCATAAATGAGCTGGGTAGTTTTAGCGCTGGGCAGCGCGCTGGCCTTCGCGGTTGTGTCCGCGCTGGATAAGGTTCTGATACAGCGGTTTGTGCCGAATCCCAGGGCGTTTATTGTGTTGGTGGGGGCTATCCAGTTTGCGTTGGCGGCTCTGGTCGCGCCGTTCGCAGAGTTCAGCGGATATAGCATAGACACTATGCTGGTCTCCTATGTCTCCGGGCTGCTGGCGGGTATCTATCTGGCGCTCATGTTTTGGGTAATGCGGATGCAGGACGTGTCCAGGGTGGTTCCGGTTACTTCCACTTATCCGATATTCGTGGCGATACTGGCGCAGGCGTTTCTTGGAGAGGCTATCAGTCCGCTCGCGTGGGTGGGGATATTCGTTACCGTGGGCGGGGCCGCGCTGATGTCGTTCGGTCCCACTAGACGCCGTTCCGAGCGTGATGAAAATCAGATACTTCCGTTCGCGCTGCTTATTTTATCCAGCCTCGCGTTCGGTTTGAGTCAGTATCTCACGAAGGTGGTGGCGGAGGATATAGATGTGTGGTCGCTGTTCGTATGGCGCGGGCTTGGTCTGGGGAGCGCGTGCGTCGGGCTGGTGATTAGACGAAGCATGATCTTCGACCTTGTAAGAACGGTTCGCGATCCGGCGGCGTTGTGGTTGACCATCTTCACGGAGGGACTGCTGGTGCTTGTGGCCGTGATGCTGCAGTTGGGGGCGATATATTCGGGGCCTGTTTCGCTGGCGGTCACGGTTATGGCTATCAGGCCTTTGTTCGTATTCATTCTGGGCGTTCTGCTGAGTTTGGGTGTGTCGCGGGTTCTGGATGAACCGCTGGAGGGCAAGATACTTGCGGTGAAGCTGGCGGCGATAGCGCTGACAGTCGGCGGGATAGTAGGCGTGACTCTGGAGTGAAAGCGCGCAATGATTTTCTGGGACAGTGTTGACACATTCACAAACTTAGCCTAGACTAAGCTACGTGTTTAGTATGCTGTTATCCGAGCGGTTAGTTTGGCCTGACGCATAAGGCAATCCTGCGCTAAATGGGTACGCTGGCGCGCCCAGTATGTTTGAGCGGCGCGCAGGTGGACGGAATCACACAACCGGGAGCGCGACGATGAGAACGAGTGTATCCGACCCCAGACTCATAGCTGAGACGCCGCCCTCGGGTCTTGACGTTTCGGCTCCGCGCGACGCGACGAAGTGGAGATTCATTCACAGAAGGGGCAGGAGTCCTCTGTATTTATCTTGGCGGTTCAGGCTGTCGGCTGCGATAGTGGTCACCGTTATATTCGCGCTATCCTTCATACTCCTAGTCTAAAGCTTTGCTGAAAAGCGTCTCTTCTTGATTCGGCAGGCGGGGTGTCAGCCGCTCCGGGTGGCGGATGATGGTGTCTTTACTCCGAGCTCCGCGCCTGAACTCTTGCGCTCTCAACCGAGGATAACCAATAACATAGGAGGATGAATCGTGAGACTGGTAATCGCGGGATGCGAGTATTCCGGCACGACGACGCTGACTTTCGCGATAGATGACTGGATGGAGAGGACGATAGGGGCAAGATTTCCTCTGATTCACGATCACTGGAAACTCCCGGACACGTCCGGTCATCCTCAGGCGGATATGACCGAAGCCGAGAGACGGCAGGTTCTGGCTCTGAGTCCGGGTCTTAAGGAGATGACGCAGCGACACAGCTTGTATTATCACATTCAGGCCAACTCGTGGAACGGTCCCGACTGGATGTCTATCGGCCTGCATATAGATGACGGTGTCTATGGCCCGATGTACTACGGGTATGGCGGCGACGGCGAGCCGCATGACCGCAAGGTGGTGGGTCAGCAGGTGGAGAGTTCGATACTGAGGTTCGCGCCCGACGTGGTTTTGGTTCATGTGAAGGCTTCGGCGGAGGTGATAGAGAGGCGAATGGAGGAGAGTCCGCGTCCGAGCAGTCCTCTGAAAGCGGAGGATATTCCTGCTGTTCTAGACCAGTATGAGCAGTCTTGCGAGCGCTCCTTGTTCAGACATAAGATGACGCTGGATACGAGCGCGGCGTCGGTGGTGGAGTCGGTCGCGGAGTTCGCAGGGAAGATCGAGCCGTTTCTTACAGAGGCCGACAGGTCGAGGATTTTGACTCACAGGATCTGGTGACTCGTTCCGGGGATAGCGCCGCTGTCAGTATGACCGCCATCTGTTGGCTATTGGCATACGCCGGTCGCGCCCGAAATTTCGCGGAGTAATCTTGATGCCCGGCGCGGCCTGTCTGCGCTTGTATTCGGAGCGGTCCACAAGCCCAACGACTTGCTCTACCAACTTGGGGTCGTTGCCCATCGCGGTTATCTCGTCGAAGCTGAGGTCGTCTTCTACGTAGGCCTTGAGTATGGGGTCGAGTTCTTCGTATGGGGGCAGGCTGTCCTGATCGAGCTGGTCGGGGCGGAGTTCGGCGCTGGGCGGTTTGTCAATCACAGCCTGGGGGATCAGGTCTCGTCCGGCTCTAGCGTTTCTGAACCTGGCCAAGTCGTAGCACATGACTTTCGGCACATCCTTGATGACGGCGAAGCCTCCCGACATATCGCCGTAGATGGTGGCGTACCCGGTAGCCATTTCGCTTTTGTTGCCGGTGGTGAGGACGAGCCAGCCGAATTTGTTGGAGAGCGCCATTATGAGATTGCCGCGTATTCTGGACTGTATGTTTTCTTCGGCCACGCCCCAGTCGGCGCCGTCGAACCAAGGGGCGAGGGAGTTCATAAGGGTGTCGAAGGTTTGTGTGATGGGGATATTCCAGATGTCTATGCCCAGATTGTCGGCGAGCAGTTCGGCGTCAACGACGCTGCCTTCGGATGAAAACTCGGAGGGCATGGATACGCCGAGTACATTGTCGCTGCCCAGGGCGTCCACGCCGATGGCGGCGACAAGGCTGGAGTCTATCCCGCCCGACAGCGCGATTATAACCTTGCTGAAGCCGCACTTTCGGACGTAGTCGCGCGTCCCGGTTACAAGGGCTTGGTATATCTCTTCCGCGCCGTCATATACTTTTCCGAAGCTCCCGGTCGCGGGTTGCTCGGTCGGGCCGCGCGCGCCATCCCAAGCGGAGACGTGAATGAGTTTGGGAGTTCCTACCTGTCTGAGAGATTCGGTGTTTTCTTTGCGCAGCCTGGGTTCTCTGAGCCTTGAACGAAAGACGGATTGGACGTCTAGGTCAACGATGAGGAGGTCTTCCAGGAACTGGCCGGACGCGGCGACTTTCTCGCCCTGGGGATCGAAGACCATGCTGGCGCCGTCGAAGACTAACTCATCCTGACCGCCGACCATGTGAACGTAGGCGACAAACAGTTCGTTGTCCGCGGCCCGGGTGGCCAGCATTTTCTCCTTGAAGCGTCGCTTTCCGGCATGGAATGGCGAGCCGTTGATGTTGACTATGACTTCCGCGCCGGCGCCGCGCTGTACGACTGTCGGGCCTGCGGGGTACCAGATGTCTTCGCAGATGTTGACTCCGACAGAAGTTCCGTTTATGACGTACACGGGGCAGGTGTCTCCGGGGCGGAAGTATCGGTCTTCGTCGAAGACGCCGTAGTTGGGCAGGAACATCTTGTGATATATGTCTATAAGTTGGCCGTCGGAGGCGACGGCGGCGGCGTTGTAAACTTCCGCGCCCGCCGCGTCGGCGAATCCCATGACGACCGCGATTCCCTGTGATCGGGCGATGACGCTCTCCATGCGGCGGCGGTTTTCGTCTAGGAACTGGGGTTTTAGAAGCAGGTCTTCGGGCGGGTAACCGGGTATTGTGAGTTCGGGGAAGGCGACAAGGTCGGCTTTGGCGCGGCGCGCCCGCTTGATGTAGCGGATGGCTTTTTGGGCGTTGCCGTCCAGGTCTCCGACAGTCAGGTTTATCTGCGCCAACGCTATTCTGAAATTACGCATGGTTTCCGCGCGAGTCCGCAGCACTAAAGCGTGTAATGGCGGCGGGCGGCCAGGAATCTGGGATTGTTGAGCCTGAAGACGTCGGGGTTGTATCCAAGCTCTACCGCGAGCCAGTATGTGAGGAGTTGCAGGGGCGCCAGATATACGATTGGGGAGAAGGTCTCCGGACACTCAGGCACACTTATCACTGTGTCAACGAGGTTGGCCCTTGCGTCGTCGCCGACCTGCAGGATCGCGGCTGTCCGCGCGCCGATTTCGGCGACGGTTCTCATGAGGTCGGCCGCTCTATCCTCGGCTCTACGGACGGGGGGCGCGATGAAGGTGACTAAGCACCCTTCGTCGGTGGATACGAATGGGCCGTGCAGGTACTGTTCGAGGTGGAATCCCTCGGTGGTGGTGTAGTTGGCCTCTTTCATTTTGAGTGCGGCTTCGTAGGCGGTGGATACGTTGGGGCCGGTTCCGACGAAGTAGAAGCGCTGGGTGTCGCGGCATTCGGCGGCCCAATGCCTTACGGCGTCTCCGGTCGCCACAGCTTCTCGCACAGCGTCGGGCAGGGCGGCGAGCGAGTCGGTCGAGTTTTCGCCGGATAGCTCGACGGCGAGCATCGTGAGGACGGTGATGGCGGCGGTGTGGCTGACGGTGAAGGCGGAGGAAGGGTCGGGAAGCGAGGTTTCGACGATCACGTCGGGCAGTTCGCGCCGCGCGTCGGAGCCGACGCCGGTCAGCAGCGCGGTCTGGGCGTCGGACTCGCGCGCGAGTTCCAGCGCGAGCGCCGAGTAGGTTTTGGTGCCTCGATGGCTGAGAATTATAACTAGGTCTTCAGCGGTCAGAGAGGGGGGGCGGTCGCAGAACTCGAATGAGTTCCAAGCGCGCGCGTCCTCTCGATTCGCTTGGGTTCTCAGAAGAGATTCGCCTACTAGCGCGGCGTGCCATGAGGTTCCTATTCCGACGATGTGGACTCTTGCGGCGTCTCGAGCTAGGTCGGCCAGTTTCAGGACGTTCTCCCGTTCTTCCGAAATCACGCGGGAGATCGTCTGCGGCTGACTCATGATAGCGTCATGCATATGGTAGGGGTGGGCTGTCCTCAATTCTGAGAGTGTCATGTGTTCTCCTTCTTCACGAAGTCTTCGATACGGTCGAGCGCCTTTTCGATGTTTTCCGTCGAGTTGGCGAACGAGAAGCGGACGAATCCCTCCCCGAACTTCCCGAATGACTCGCCGGGCAGACAGGCGACTCCGGCCTCTGTCAGCAGGTCGGCGGCGAACTGACGGCTGGTCATTCCCGTCCCCTCGACGTTGGGGAAGACATAGAACGCGCCTCGCGGAAGGGGGCATCGGATGCCCTTGATGGAGTTCAGTCCGTCCACGATAATGGAGCGTCGCTTTTTGAATTCGGCGACCATTGAGCGAACGCTGTCTCTGGAGCCGTTCAACGCTTCTAGCGCGGCCATTTGGGTGAAGCCGGCGGTGCATGAGACGCTGTTGGTGGCCAGTCTGGAGATGGGCTCGACAAGTTCGATGGGCATTACGCCGTATCCTATTCTCCATCCGGTCATGGCGTAGGACTTGGAGAAGCCGTCGAGGATGATGGTTCTCTCTCTCATGTTTGGGAAAGTGGAGATGGAGTGGCGCTCGCCCTCGTACAGGAATCCGCTGTATATTTCGTCGGACAGAACGGCAATGTCGTGTTCCACGGCGAGTTGGGCGAGACGTTCGAGGGCGTCCTTGGAGATGACCGAGCCGCACGGGTTGTTGGGGGAGTTGACTATCATCAGTTTGACGCGGTCGGTTATCTTCCGTTCTATCTCGTCTATGTCTATGTTGAAGTCTCTGGATTCATGTAGCTGCATGGGGACGGGGACTCCGCCCATGAAGTTGATCATAGACTCGTAGATGGGGAAGCCCGGATTGGGGTAGAGAACCTCGTCGCCGCGGTCCACGAGCGCCATTATGAGGAAGAACATTATGGGCTTGCCGCCGGGCGTGACGACGACGTTGTCGCCGACGACTTGAAGGCCGCGGGTGTCCCTGATCTCCTGGGCTATCCTGTCTCTGAGTTCGGGGTAGCCGGGAGAGGGGCTGTAGTGGGTAAAGCCGTCGTCCAGCGCGGCTTTGCCCGCTTCAATGATGTTGGATGGAGAATCGAAGTCGGGCTCGCCTATCTCCAAGTGTATGACGTGCATGCCCTCCGCTTCCAGCATCCTTGCCTTGGCGAGCACCTCGAAAGCGGTCTCAGTTCCCAGTCTTGCCATTCTCTGCGCTAGTCTCATTAGATTCATCCCCCTGAAGGTCGAGAGTCGGGAAAACTCCTGAGTAGTATAACCATCAATGCCCGCTTGTGCTACAATCCATTGGCAATTGGCGGTTTAACCTGTCAGATTCGCGGGGAGAGATTCAATGAAGGTTTTTCTCGGCATACCCAGAGGCTTCTGCGCGGGCGTGGTGCGCGCGATAGATATTGTGGAGTTGGCGCTTCAGAAGTATCCGCGCCCGGTGTATGTCAAGCACCAGATTGTCCACAACCCGTATGTGGTGAATTCCCTTGAGAAGAAGGGGGCGAGAACGGTTGAGGACGTGGACGAAATTCCGGAAGGCGCGACGGTGGTGTTCTCGGCGCACGGGTCTCCTCCGGAGGATTTCCGGAAGGCGGAGAGGCGCGGCCTGAATGTGATAGACGCGACCTGCCCGCTGGTGACCAAGGTGCATAATGAGGCGAAACGGTATGTGGGAGAGGGTAGGAAGATGATTCTGGTGGGGCACCGCGGCCACCAGGAGGTTAAAGGCACAATGGGGCAGACAGAGATGCACCTCATAGACGATCGCGAGCGGGGCAATATGCCGGATTGGGATAGAAGCGCGCCTATCGCGGTACTGACCCAAACCACTCTGTCGGTCAAAGACACCGAGCGAGCTATTTCTAAGATCAATGAGAATTTCTCGGACGTGATAGTCCGCAACGACCTCTGCTACGCTACTACCAACAGGCAGACGGCGGTGGATGAGCTATCCAATATTGTCGATGTCGTCTTGGTCATTGGCGCTCACAACAGCTCGAATTGCAATAGGCTGCGAGAGGTGGCTGAGGCGAACGGTCTTCCGGCGTACCTCATCAACGGGCCGCATGAGCTGGATTTCGAGTGGCTTGAAGGTGTGGAGAATATCGGCATAACTTCGGGCGCTTCGACTCCGGAGGATCTAATAATGGATGTGATAAACGCTATCAAGCCCGACGAAGTCACCACTATGGACGGGGTTGAAGAGGATATAACTTTTGTTCTTCCACATGAGTTCAGGGAATAGGTATTATCCAGTAGTCCGCAATTTTTTGCATCACGATTCTGGCAGTTAGGGACATAACGCAAGATGGAAATCAGGGTTGCCAGCCTTCTAGAGGGCGCTCAGACGGCGTCGGGCGTCGTGATAATCATTGACGTGTTCCGAGCTTTTACGACGGCCGCGGTCGCCCTGTCCAAGGGTGTCGAGAGGATAGTCTTGGTAGCGGAGGTGGAGGAAGCGATAGCGCTGAGAGAGCAGGGTGTCGGCGATATATGCGTGGGCGAGGTCGGGGGCATGAGACCGGATGGCTTCGATTTTGGAAATTCGCCCTACGATATGAGTAGCGCCGACATAGAGGGGAAGACTATCATTCAGTCCACGCGGGCGGGGACGGTGGGCATGGTGGCCGCGACCGGCGCGGAGAGGCTGTATGGCGGGTCGTTCGCTGTCGCGTCGGCTACTGTGAGGGCTGTCAGCCGCCAGCGGCCTGAGTTGCTGACTATAGTGGCTATGGGTTCGGAGGGACGGGTACGGGCGGATGAAGATGAGCAGTGCGCGCTGTTTCTGAAGAACCTGTTCCAAGGGAGGAGGGCCGACCACGAGGCAGTGAGGACTTTAGTTCTTGCGGGTGAAGAGTCGCAGAAGTATGACGATTCGACAAAGCCGCACTTTCCGCCTGAAGATCGCGACATGGCGCTGACTATTGACTCTCATGACTTCGCCATAGGAGTGGCGCGTGAAGACGGGTTGCTGGTCGCGCGCCGAGAGGTTGTCTGAGGCGCGCGGAGTATAGATTACACGGGAGAGCTTATATTGCAGTACAGACAGTTGGGGCGCGCCGGCCTCCAAGTTTCAGCGATAGGTTTGGGCGCGAATAACTTTGGGCGCAGACTGGACGCGGGTGAAACGGAGAGTGTGGTTCACGCGGCTCTGGACACCGGAGTGAATATGATTGACACCTCGAACAGCTATGGAAACGGCTATTCGGAGGAGTTCATCGGGAGGGCGCTGAAGGGGGCGCGCGACCGAGCGGTGATAGCGACCAAGGTATCCAGCCGTGTCGCGGAAGGCGCGAACAACGCGGGGAATTCCAGGAAGCATATCTACGACCAGGTTGATGCCAGCCTCCGAAAGCTGCGTACCGACTACATAGATCTCTACCAGATTCACTGGTGGGATCCGAATACTCCTATTGAGGAGACGCTGAGAGCGCTGGATGACCTGACACGCGCGGGCAAGATACGCTATTCGGGCTGCTCGAACTTCTCGGCGTGGCAGGTGTGCGAGTCGCACTGGACGGCGAAAACGCTTGGCATAAACGGCTTTTCGAGCGCGCAGCCCCGCTATTCGATGCTGTATAGACAGCCGGAGGCGGAGATGATTCCCTTCTGCGAGAAGTATGGGGTCGGGATTCTGCCGTATTACCCGTTGGAGAACGGCTTTCTTACGGGCAAGTATCGCAGGGGCCAGCCCGCGCCGGCCGGAACTCGGCTGTCGGAGGATGACAGGGGCGCTCTGACGAGCAGCAACTTCGACATTCTCGAAAGGCTTGAAGAGTTTGCGTCCGAACGCGGTCATACTATCCTAGAACTGGCCTTCGCATGGCTGTTGGCGAATCCGATGGTAAGCTCGGTCATCGCCGGGGCTACACGCCCTGAGCAGGTGGAGGCGAACGCCGCCGCCGCCGACTGGTCGCTGACCTCCGCCGATCTTGAAGAAGTGAATGCGATACTGGGGGCGTAATGAGATTCGGATACGTAACGCCGCAGAACTGGGGTGTCGAAGATCCGCAGGATGTTGTTGATCTCGCTGTTAGAGCGGAACGACTGGGCTACGATTCGGTGTGGGTCAATCACCATATCCTGAACATTGGGTACATATATGAGAGGCTTCGGGATAGGCCGTATTATGACGCGCTGACCGTTCTGACCTGGGTGGCCGCGCTGACGGAACGAGTGCGTCTGGGAACCACGGTTCTTGTGCTGCCATACCTGAACCCGCTGGTTCTCGCTAAGACGGTGGCGACGTTGGATGTGATGTCGGGCGGGCGTGTTGAGCTGGGCGTGGGTGTCGGAACGCTCCGGGAGGAGAACGAGGCGCTGGGGAGCGATTTCGCCACCCGCGGCGTGTACGCGGACGAGTCCATAGAGGTGATGCGCGAGCTCTGGACATCGGAAAGCCCGCAGTACAGCGGCAGGTTCTTCGATTTTGGGGGAGGTTTCAAGTTTTCGCCGAAACCGGCGCAGAGGCCCGGACCGCCAATTCTCATAGGCGGAATGAGCAGGGCCGCCATGCGGCGGTGCGCGAGGCTCGGGGACGGCTGGCACCCGAATTCAGGCTCTATTCGGCAGTTAGCGGACCGTGCCGAGACGCTTAGGGAAATGTGGCGTCGGCAGGAGAGGGACCCGGATGATATGCAGCTTGTGGCGCGCTGCGAACTTGATGTTCTGGACTCGGAGTCGGGCGATCTGTCAACCCCTATGGTTGGAACCCCCGACCAGCTGATACGATCCATCGCCGAATACGAAAGCCTTGGCGTTTCCGAAATCGTTCTGGCTGTTAGCGACGGAGATGTGGACAGGATACGCCGAATTCAGGAGTCCTTTGCGGAGCTTGTTATGCGGCGTGTGTCAGGGTAGGCGTTCGGCGTCCGGGGCGGGCTCTACCTCGAAGGCGTTGAGCGCGCAGGCCAACATGGCGTAATAGCCCATCGTGGCGGTAAGTTCGGTTACGCCTTTCACGCCGAAACGCTCTTGGGCTTTTCGGAAGGCGGCGTCAGACACCCGCTTGCCGCCGAGCATCTCGCGTCCGTAGCGGACAACTAGCGCTTCGTCGTCAGTGAGCGTGTCGAGCGGTCCTCTATTGGCCACGGCCTGAATCGCCTGCTCGCGCACCCCCGAATCTCTGGCCAGAACGACGTGCGCCGACCATTCGTAGTCGCAGTCGAATTCGCGCGCCGCCGTTATGATGGCGAGTTCTCGTATGTCCGCGTTGAGGACAGACTCGAACCTGATGTATGAACCAAGATGCGCGGCTCTTCCCGCTATCTCAGGGCTGTTGAGGAGCGCCGAAAAAGGGCCGCTTACCCGGCCGCGGCTGTTTGCGATCGCGTCGAAGTGGTGGGCCATGTTCTCGGGGACGTCCGACCGCTCCCGAATCTGGGGTATTCTGGGCATTGTATTTGACCTCCGTTCGTCTTAAGGGCTTGCATTGGGCGCGTTATGTATCAATGTAGCCCATCCGTCCCGTGGGGGCAATGGCCGCTCACTTTAGGGGAGGCGCGGCAGTTGAAAGATCCCGGCCGGGGGCCGATGGTTGTACAAGAGGCGCCTGGGCATAGTACAATGACAGGCGGCGCGGGGTTGGGGCGTTCGTGAATTGCAAGGGGATGCGGCAAACCCGTTGGGGAAGACCCGTGAGAGAGCGGTTAGAGAAGTTATCGTGCCCCTGTAGCTCAGGAGGATAGAGCACCGGTTTCCTAAACCGGGAGCCCCGGTTCGAGTCCGGGCAGGGGTACTCCGGATATTCGGCATCAATCGGAATAAGGATGGCCGCGACGCTGATTGGGCGTCGCGGCCATTTTGTTTGTCCGGATTGCGGGTTGTGGTTATAGGCGGGCTTCCGCTTTCTCCTTATGTTCTTGGGTTATCTGCACTACCCGGTCAACCATGTGGGTCGGCACTTCCTCGAAGTGGTCGAACTCCATGGTGAAACTTCCTCTGCCCTGTGTTTGGCTGCGAAGTTCGGTCGCGTAGGTCAGCATTTCGGCCTGGGGGGCTTCGACTTGGAGGGAGGTGACGCCGTTTCCGACGGGGATCATGCCCTGTATTCTGCCGCGCCTGCTGTTGAGGTCGCCGATGATGTCTCCGGTGAAGTTGTCCGGCACGGTTATTTCTACTTTCATAATCGGTTCGAGGATGATGGGGCCGGCTTGCTGTATTCCCTTGGTGGCCGCGTGTCCTCCGGCTATTTCGAAGGATACGCCGGAGGAGTCCACCGGGTGGAAGCTGCCGTCCACAAGGGTGGCTTTCATGTCCACAACGGGGTATCCGGCGATAACGCCGTCGCTCAGCGCGTTCCTGACACCTTTTTCGACGGATGGTATGTATTCCCGCGGCACAACGCCGCCGACGATGGTTTCGGAGAATTCGAAGCCGGTTCCTCGCGGCATGGGCTCAACCTCTATCCAGACGTGTCCGAACTGTCCGTGCCCGCCGGTCTGTTTCTTGTGCCTGTATTCCACTCGCGCCCTGCGGTTGATGGTTTCCTTGTAGGGGACTTTCGGAATTTCCAGCAGCATCTCCGAGCCGAACTTTCGCTGCATTTTTTCTATGGCGACGCTGAGGTGGGCATCGCCAAGTCCGGCGATGAGCATCTCGTTGGTATCGGGTTCGCGGGTGATTACGATGGAAGGGTCTTCTTCAACTATCTTGGAAAGCGAACTGGTCATCTTGTCAACGTCTGCCTTGGACTTGGGGTACACGGCTCTCTGATAGACGGGGTTGGGGAATGTGAGTCCTCCGAGTGTGACGGGCTGTTCGGATGAGCTTATGGTGTCGCCTGTGAGGACGGTGTTGAGTTTGGTGATAGCGCCGATGTCGCCGGCGGCGAGTTCGGGGACGGGGGATTGTCGCTTTCCCTGCACTTCGAAGACCTGGGCGACTCGCTCGGTTTCGCCCCTGTTGGCATTGTACATCTGAGAGTCGCCTTTGAAAGCGCCGCTGTAAACCCTGAAGTAGGAGAGTTTGCCGACGAACGGGTCGGCCGAGGTCTTGAAGACCAGCGCGGCGACGGGGCCGGAGCTGTCGCAGGGTAGTTCAGCTTCGTCGTCGGAGGCGGGAGAGCGAGCGATGACGGAGGGCATTTCGGCGGGAGAGGGGAGGTATTCCAGGACGAAATCCATGAATTCGCTTACTCCGAGCTCGTTGAGCGGGGAGCCGGTGAGTATGGGGACGAGTTCGCCGGTCATTATTCCGAGCTTAATGCCTTCAACCATTTCGTCGTGGGTTATCTCTTCGCCTTCGAGGTACTTTGTGGCGAGGTCGTCGTCGAGTTCGGCGACCGCTTCGGTCAGCCGTTCACGTCCGTCTTCGACCGCGTCCGCGACTTGGTCCGGGACATCGGCTTTCGCGTCCATCAGGTTCACTACGCCGGAGAATGAAGACTCCGCTCCGACGGGAATTTGGACGGGGACCAGGTGGCGGCCAAAGCGTTGCTGGAGCGAGTCCACGACCGAATAGAAGTCCGCGTTTTCTCTATCTAGTTTGGAGATATAGATTATGCGGGGCAGGTCTTTTTCACGCGCCATGTTCCACATCTGGGTTGTGCCGACCTCTATTCCCGCCTGGGCGGCCACGAGTATGACGGCGGTATCGGCGACGCGTATGCCGGAGACGACTTCTCCGCGGTAGTCGGCGTATCCGGGGGTGTCCAACACGTTGATCTTGTGGTCCCGCCATGGGGTATTCAGGACTGCGACGCTGACGCTTGTGCCGCGCTTGTGTTCCTCAGGCTCGAAGTCGGACATGGCGGTTCCGTCTTCCACTCTTCCCAATCGGGTCGTGACGTCCGCGGCGCGCGCCATGGCCTCGGCTAGTATAGTCTTGCCCGCACCACTATGCGACAGAAGCGCGATATTCCTGATACGCTCAGTGGGAAATTTGGCCATTCCAATACTCCTATTTATTGAGAATTTAGATATGTCCTATTGTATTGGAACTGGGCGCTACACGCAACGCCGCAAGGCGGGGCGCGGGGCAGTCGCGTCTGGGTTTCGGCGGTTTCATATATTTTGGTTTATATAGTTAAGGTTGTTCTGGTGACGATACAGGCGGCTCAGCAGGTTTATGCAGGTGGGGGTCTGGCGCCTGCATCCGACCTGTATTCACCAGAATTTGTAGCTAAATCGTAGAAATTTTTTCCTCTGCCAAGTTTGTCATATATTGTGATTTATTATTTTCGCGGCTCAGCGGCAGGTTCAGGCTGTCGGGGGTCCGGTCGAAAGCGCTAAAGCAGGGTGTATTGTAGCTGAATTAGCACGAATGTACAAGCGTTCGGCTTGGGCAGGGGTTGCCTTTGGGCGGGTGGCCGCGTGGGGGCAGATTTTAGTTGTGGGTTGCGAAACGCGCGACGGCTTGGGCGATGGCGGCGGGCTGGTCCATGTATATGTTGTGACAGCTGTTGGGTATGGTGAGCAGGTTGAAGTCGGGCGTCCGCTCGGCTATTGGGGCCAAGTGTCTGAAGAGGTCGGCGCGGGAGTCGCTCATGATGAATAGGATTGGCTTGCAGAGCGTCTTGAGGGTGGGTTTCAGGTCAAGGTAGTCGCCCTCTCGCTCGCTCCAGCGCATTGAGGCGGCGGCCCATTTCATATCGAGTCGGCCGTCGGGCAGTTTGTACGATTCGCGGGCGACGACGTCTCGGATAACGTCGTCGCGCCACCTGCCCGCCATGGGGTGGGCTTTCAGGTAGCGGTACATTTGGTTGGGGTCCGCCCAAGTGCGTCTAGGCCGTTCGGCCCGTCGGGATACCATGCGCTGAAAGCTTTCTGTAACCAGGACCATGGGTTCGAGCAGGGCCAGGCGGCTGAAAATGTCCGGGCGGCGTTCTGAGAGAAGCGCGGCGACAACTCCCCCGGTCGAGTGCGCGACCGCGACGGCGTCCCGCATTCCGACGGCGTCGGAGAATGCTTCGAGGTCGTCAACGCGCTGGGTGAAGGTGTAGCCGAAGTCCGGCCAGTCGCTGTCGCCGTGTCCGCGCGAGTCCAGAGCGATGAGGCGGTGGCGGTCGCGCAGGTGTCGGGCTACGGCGTCCCATGATCTGCTGGTACGCATATCGCCGTGCAGCAGAAAGAGGGTGGGGGCGGAGTCCGCGCCCGGGGGAGTTCCCCAGTCAACGTAGTGTAGGTTTATGTCCCGAACGCGGACGGTGTGTCCGGATGGTTCGGTCACTTGTCTTTTTCCATAAGATCGGTATCCATCAGTATGAGGAATATCTCCATGTTCAGACGGTCGCCCCTGGCCTTGTCGGCCATTTTTCCGACACATTCGAAGCAGTACCAGCCTTCCGGCAGAAGAGGCTGGCCCTCGACCCAGTACATTTGGTCCGCGCTATATCTGGGATAGCCTACGACGCATCCTTCGTTGGCGCAGCGATACCTGGGGGTGGGAAGATTCTTGGCTTCGGGTGTCTCTATGAGGTTGATGCCGCTGTATTTTTCGGCGGTGGCGGCGGCGGCGGCTATTCTGCGCCTTTCCAGCACTCGTTCGACAATACCTATCTTCACGATTCCCTCCTTGTACATGGAGCTCATAAGCTTCCAACCTATGAAAACGCAACATGAGTCCAGAACTAGTAGGATCAACAATAGTCCGGGGTGCGGGTCTGTGATCGCGACCCACAAGGCGATTCCAATGACGACGGCCAAGAACACCGGAGTAGCCCAGAAGACATATACCATAGGGCGGTTGAGGTTTGACAATGATATGGAGGCTCCGTCGGGGTGTCGGAGCGGCTCGTTCGGCCGCTCCTTGTTGATGCCGCAAGGTTTTGGACGGGCTAGTCAGTCAGTCCCAACTCGTTGAGGATGGGCGGGATTTGGGCTTTTTCGTTGTCGGTCAGGGGGCGGAATGGTCGGGATGTCGTGTCGTGTTCGATGACGCCCATGTGTTTGAGGGCGGCCTTCATTCCGCCAAAGCTGGCGGCGTTGGGTCCGCCGCCTTTGGCTACCGCGCCTACTTTCTGGGCTTTTATGAGCTGTGCGTTGCACTCGCGCATGGTGTCTGAGTCTCCGGATTCGCCGGCTTCCCATCCGCGCGCGCAGACGGCGGGGACGAGGTTGGCGATTCCGGGTATGACGCCGTGCACTCCGACTGAGCGTGCGCCGGTTACGCGGAACACGGTTCCGAGGAAGCGCAGGAGCGAAATCTCGCCCTGGTCGCAGAGGACGTTGAGTTGGGCGAGCAGTTCGCCGGCGCCGGAGCTGTCTTTGACGCCGACGACCGTGCCTTCGGCTGCGAGGGCTGCTATGGAGCCGGGTTCGACGGCGGTCTTGACTGTCTGCGGGATGTTATAGACCCACAGCGGCGCTCCGACGCTGTCGCTCGTGTAGCGGTAGTGGTCCATAAGCTCGTCCTGGGAGTTGGGGTAGTAGTAGGGCGGGGTGAGGGCGATGCCGTCGAGTCCGAGTTCGCTTACTTCTTGGGCGAGGGTTATGGACATCTGGGTGGAGGCGTTGGATATGTTGCCTATGACGGGGACGCGGCCGGCGACTTCGTCCACCACGGCTTCCATGCTCCGGACGCGCTCGGAGTCGGGAAGATTGGCGAATTCGCCGGTGGTGCCGGAGGTCCAGATGCCGTGTACGCCGTTGTCTATCAGGTAGTTGACGAGGTTGCGGAGCGATGGGATGTCCACAGTTTCGTCGGGATTCATCGGCGTGAGCATTGGCACTATTACGCCTTGTATCTGCTTGTCCGTCATTGGTTGTATCTCCTGTGGCTTGGTTGTTAGCGGGCGGCAATTGTAGATCTTCAGTTTACAGGATTTTCAGATGAAGGCTTATAGTTCAAACACCTCGAAGCTGACGGCGTATTCGCAACCGAATTCGATTCCTATCGCGTTGGCGTTCATTGTGAGCATCATTTCGGGGTCAACATCGGCGTCGAGGCCTTCGATGTACTGTCGGTGTTTTTGGAGTGATTCGACTCCTTTGTATATGTGGTCGCCGACGTCCACGGCATGGGTGGGGTTGGGGGATGCGTTGACGAGCAGGGCTTTGACGCCGTTCCAGGGTTCGAGTCCGTTTTGGAGGAGTTCGGGGAATATCCATCGGTTTCCGGCGTCGCGGGAGGCGTCGAGCGCGGCGAGACCGACGGCGCGGTGGTCGGCCTGGTTTACCAAGCCCTGCGAGAAGCGGAGGTCGAAGTTGGTTGTTATCACGACTTCGGGCTTGTGTACTCGGATGGCGCGCGCGATGTCGCGTCGGAGGTCGGGGCCGTATTGGACGATGCCGTCGGTGTGGTTGAGGAATTCGACGGCGCTAACGCCGACGGCGGCGGCTCCGTCTATTTCTTCTTGGACGCGGACCGAGGCGGTTTGTTCGGGGTTCATGCCGTCTATGCCTGCCTCGCCGCGGGTGGCGAGCAGATAGATGACCTTTTTGCCCTCGGAGGTCCATTTGGATATGGCGCTGGCGGCTCCGTATTCGAGGTCGTCGGGGTGGGCGACGACGGCTAGGGCGGTGTGCCAGTTTTCGTCGAGGGGCCGGAGGTTGGTTTCGCTCATGCGCCACCGCCTATGGCGGGCAGGAAGTGGACTTCGCTGTTTTCGCCAACTTTTTCGAGCATCCCGAGCGGGGTTATCTCGCCATCCACGGCGACGGAGATGTTTCCCTTTATTCTGCCGTCCTCGACGAGACGGTCTTTGAAGCCGGGGTACTGTTCGTCCAGGTTGTTGACTATCTGGCGGACGGTCGCGCCTTCTACGTGGACGCGGGTGTTGCCGTCGCTGAGTTTCTGCATTAGCGATGGGATGAATACGGTTGGCATGGGGTTAGCTCCGAGCTGGCGCGGACGCGGATTGGGCGGGTTGTGGTTTTTTGGTCATTGGGCATTCGGCGGCGGTTTTGGGCGTCGGGTCGTCATTCTTAAGGTTATTATACAGGCCGGGAGATTTCAATCGGCAAGTCAATGCGGCGGGGATGGGGCCTTTCGGCGAAAGCCGAAGCGGGGTTTATTGGGTGTTCCAGTCGGCGGCAAGGCCGAGTACCCGGTATCCGTAGTTGTCCGGGGTTCTGTCGGCTAGGGGAAGTACCTGCACGACTGACCTGGATAGTCCGACGACCTCGCCATTGGCGTCGAAGCTGTAATTGTCGCCGAGCGCGCCGCTCCACGCGATATTGTAGAGACAGTCTCTGAATCCGTCGGCGTCCTGGTCGTCGCCGGTCTGTTTGAGGCATTCGGCGGCGATGTACACGTCGTCGTAGGCGGAGGTTAGGTGCCAGGGCAGGGTGATGTAGTTGTAGCGTTGTCTGAAGTCGGCGAGGACTTTTCGCGATTTCGGGTTGTTGGGGTCGGGGGCGGCGGTGATGGCTCTCATGCCGGTGGCGTCGTCGCCTGCGATTTCGAGGGCGGTGGCTCCTACGGATACGGTTTCTGCGTAGATGCGGCCTTGGTAACCGAGTTCGCGGGCCTGTTTGATGATGGTTCCGGCGGCGAATTCGGATTGTGGGGATATGTGGAGGGCGTGGGGGTTGGATTTGAATAGCTTTGTGAGTTGGGATCTGAAGTCGGTGATGTCGGACGAGAATCGCTCCTCCGCCACGACTGCGCCGCCGTTTTTTTGGAACTGGGCGACGGAGGCGCGTCTTACGCCTTCGGCGTAGTCGGTTTCTTCGGTAATTGTGGCGAGCGCGCGGACGCCGTCGGCCCAGAGGACGTTGCCGGTACTGATTCCGACTTCGATGTCGCTAATTTGGGTGCGGAAGATGTAGTCGCCGGCGTTGGCTATGTCCGGGTTGCTGGCGAGGCCGGAGAATAGGATTGTTTGGTTTTCTTCGGCGAGGGGGGCTACTCCGAGCATCGCGCCGCTGCAAGATGTTCCGAGGATTATCTTTAGGCGGTTGACGTCGGTGAGTTTTCGGTAGGCGGCGATGGCGTCTTGGGCGGCGCACTTGGAGTCTTCGACGATGAGTTGGAGTTGACGGCCGTTGACGCCTCCGGCGGCGTTGATTTCGTCGGCGGCCATCTGTTTGGCGTGTACGGCGACGTTTCCGTAGGTTTCGCCGGGGCCGGTGAGGGATTCCATGACGCCGATTCTGAAGGGGGTGGAGGCGGGAGAGGGTTGGGGGGAGGAGCAGGCGATGGCGGTCAGGGTTGTTAGGGCGATTATGGCGGTCAGGGTAGGGAGCGCTGTCTTGTTCAAGATGATTTCCGTGAGGGGCATATCAGGGGGTCCTACGCCTCCATGGGAGATCTTTCCGGTCCGGGTCCGAGTTTTTGATAGCCGCGTGTTGGTTGTCCGCGACTTGTGGGGCCGGGCAATTCGGACGCCCTGGCTTGCGTGTGGTTTGTGTGTGTCTTCGGGCGGGGTATGCCGGATTTGCGGTTTGAATTATTGACGGGGCGGAGTCCTAGGACCCGCCCCGTGTGATTAAGCTATTCGGTTTTACTGTTTCAGGATGGCGCGGTCTAGTTTCCGTTGGTTTCCTGGGCAGCTATGATGGCGACCGGGTTCATGGGTGTCTCGAATAGGCGGTTGCCGGTGGCGCGCTGGATAGCGTTGGCTATGGCGGGTGTGGGAGGAATGATGTTGGCCTCGCCGACGCCGCGCACTCCGAAGGGGTGGCCGGGGTTGGCGACCTCGACTATGACGGTGTCTATCATGGGTAGGTCGAGGCTGGTGGGCATACGGTAGTCGAGCAGGGTGGAGTTGTCCATGCCGCCGTCGTCGTTCATGTAGTATTCCTCGTTTAGGGCCCAGCCGATGCCCTGCACAGAGCCGCCCTGCATCTGACCTTCGACGTAGGAGGGGTGGATGGCCTTTCCGACGTCCTGGACGGCGGTGAAGCGGAGGACGTCGGTCTTGCCGGTTTCGGGGTCGACTTGGACGTCAACGATGTTGCCGGCGAAGGAGCCGCCGAAGCTCTGGGGGTTGACTGATTCGCTGGCGGATATGCCGCCGCCTGTGTTGGCGAGTTGCGCGGCGAGTTCTTTGAATGTCATTCTGAGTTCGGGGTCGGCGGGGGAGCTTATGACGCCTTTTTCCATCCGGACGGAGGCGGCGTCCATTTCCCAGATGGAGGCGGCGCGTTCTATCATCTGTCGTTTGACGGATTGGGCGGCTTCGTAGGCGGCCCATCCGGTGGCGAAGGTGGTTCGGCTGCCTCCGGTGAGGAAGGTGTAGCCGATGGAGTCGGTGTCCACGACGGAGGGGTGAACGTCCTCGGCGGGTATGCCGAGCACCTCTGCGGCCTGCATAGCGATGGAGGCGCGAGAGCCGCCGATGTCGGTTGAGCCTTCGGTGAGGTTGACGGTGCCGTCTCCGTTGACGGCGAGGTCAACGGCGGAGTGGAAGCCGATGTTGAACCAGAAGCCGACGGCGATTCCGCGTCCCTGGTTTTCGCCCAGCGGGGCGTTGTAGTGGGGATGGTCGCGCATGGCTTCGAGGGTTTCGACGAGTCCGACTCTGTTGAAGACGGGGCCGTCAACGCGGCGGGTTCCTTCTTTGGCGGCGTTTTTGAGGCGGAGTTCGACGGGGTCCATGCCCAATTTCTGGGCGAGTTCGTCAACGGCCTGCTCGACGGCGAAGGCGGCGTTGGGGGCGCCTGGGGCGCGGTAGGCGGCGGTTTTGGGTTTGTTGACGACGACGTCGTATCCGTCAACTGTTCCGTTTTCGATGTCGTAGGCGGCGAGGGCGCACTGCGCGCCCGCGGGGACCGGCGAGCCGGGGTATGCGCCGGCTTCGAAGGCGAGTTCGACTTCGGCGGCGGTGATGGTTCCGTCGTTTTTCGCGCCTATTTTGACGCGGCTCCAAGAGCCGCAGGTGGGGCCGGAGGCCTCGAATACGTCCGCTCTGCTCATGACTATCTTGACGTGGCGTCCTGATTTTCTGGACAGGAGCGCGGCGACGGGTTCGAGGTAGATGGGTATCTTGCCGCCGAATCCGCCGCCGATTTCCATGGGCGTGACCCTGATTTGGGATTCGGGCATTTCGAGGAGTTGGGCCATGGCGTCGCGGACGGCGAACGCGCCCTGTGTGCTGCACCATATGTGGACTTTGCCGTCGGTGTTCCAGAGGGCGGTGGCGTTGTGGGGCTCGATGTAGCCTTGGTGGACGGTCTTGGCGCGGTACACGCGCTTGACTATGACGTCGGCTTCGGCGAATCCGGCGGCGGTGTCGCCCTTTTTGTGCTGGAAGTGTTCGGCGATGTTGCTCACGTTGTTGGTGGCTTCGCCGAGTTCCTTGGTTTTGAGGTTTTCATGGAGTATGGCGGCGCCGTCGGCCATGGCGTCTTCGACGGTTATGACCGGGGTCAGGACTTCGTAGTCCACTTCGATGAGGTCGGCGGCTTCCTGGGCTATGTGGGGGCTGAGGGCGGCGACGCCGGCGACGGCGTGTCCTTTGTACAGCGCTTTGTCGGAGGCGAGGACGTTGTCGCGCAGCCACTTGAGGCTGGTGGGGCCGCCTTCGCCCATGGTGACCATGCCCTCGGCGTCTCCGGTGAAGTCGGCGTGTGTGACGACGGCGAGGACGCCGTTGAGGGCCTCGGCTTTGGATGTGTCTATATTTTTGATGTTGGCGTGGGCGTGTGGGCTTCGGAGGATGTGTCCGTGGAGCAGTCCGGCGTCTTCGTAGTCGGCTCCGTAGCGCGCTCTGCCGGTGACTTTGTCGGCGCCGTCGTGCCGGATGGGGCGTGTACCGACCACGTCGTAGGTTTGGGTGGCCAGCACCATGTTTCGTTCGTAGTCAACGGTTTGGGTCATTGTTTAGGCCTCCTGCATTTTCAGCGCGGCGTCCTGTACGGCTCGGACTATTTTGTCGTAGCCTGTGCAGCGGCAGAGGTTGTTGGCGAGCCAGAATCGGATTTCGTGTTCGGTGGGTTCGGGGTTCTGTTCGAGTAGGGCTTTTGAGGCGACGATGAAGCCGGGTGTGCAGATGCCGCACTGTAGGGCGGCGTTCTCGAGGAAGGCTTGTTGTATGGGGTGGAGTTCGCTTCCGCGGGCGACGCCCTCGATGGTGGTCATCTCCTTGCCGTCGGCTTCGACGCCGAGGACGAGGCAAGAGGTGACGATGCGTCCGTCGAATTCGATGGTGCAGGCTCCGCAGTTGCCGTCGTTGCAGCCCTCTTTGGTGCCAGTGAGTCCGACGACGTCTCGGAGGACTTCGAGTAGGCTCTGGCGAGGTTCGCAGAGGAACTCGACCGGCTCGCCGTTAATTATGGTTTGTACGTGGGTCTTCGAGGGCAATCTAGTTCTCCTTAGCTCGTTCGATAGCGGTCATCATGGCGCGGCGGGTGAGCACCTCGCAGAGTCGCTTGCGGTACTCGATGGTGCCGCGCATATCGGTAATTGGCTTTGCGGCTTCCATGGCGATGGCGGAAGCGATGATAACGGTGTCTTCGGTGGCCGGTTTTCCTGCGACCGCGTTTCCGGCTTCCTCGACGAACAGGGGAGTGGGAGCTACGGAGGCCAGGGTTACTCTGGCGGACTTTATGTTGCCGTTATCGAGGACGACGGATACGCCCGCGCCCGCCACGGCGATGTCCATTTCGTTTCTGGGGATGAAGCGTATGTAGTTGGCGCCGGAGTTTGGCGGGGGCGGAGGGAAGTGCAGGGCCACGACTATTTCGCCGGGCCGCAGGACGGTCTGGCGGACGAATGTGCAGAAGTCTTCGAGGGCGACCTCTCGGCTGCCGTTCGGTCCGACGATGCGTGCGACGCCGTTGTAAGCTATCATGGCCGGCACGGAGTCGGCGCTGGGGGCGGCGTTGCAGAGGTTTCCGCCGAGTGAGGCTCGGCCCTGTATCTGGGTTCCGCCGATGATGCTGGCGGCGTCCACGATGCCGGGGTACACTCTTCGGACGGTGGAGTTTCCGTATATTCGGTAGCACGGCACGGCCGCGCCGATGGTTAAGCCGTTGTCGGGGTCGTAGGTAAGTTCGTTGAGTTCAGGGATGTTCTTTACGTCCACCACCGCGTCTAGGTCGTAAGCTCCGGCTCTAATCTGGACGAGGAGGTCAGTGCCTCCGGCCAAGGGCCTGGCTCTGTCGCCCGCCTGGCTCAGCAGGTCAACAGCTTCCCTTACAGAGTGGGGGGCTTCATAATCAATCCACTTCAATAGCCCGCCTCCTTTTCTTGCTTTGTCTTTGTTGCGCTATGTGTGGGTCAACTCTCTATGGACAAATTTGTCTGGGTGTGTTCACTGGTCAGGCCAGCGTATCGCGCCGATGGGCCCGGGTGTGATAGGCCGACTGCGATTAGCGGAGTCCGTGAACCCCGCATAGTATATCAGAGGGATATATCTTGGACAACGGGGCGGTTACGGATGGCCGGGCGAAAGGTGAGGCGGCGGGTTCATATGGTTTGATTTATGTAGCTTCAGGCGGCGCGACAGGTGGGAAGGTCATGTGTATTTCGCCTGCATCGTCCTGTAGCGCCGGGGTGAAATTTTCCGGGCTTTTGGGTTTTCATATCATAATTTCGGGTTTATGTTGTCGGTGTGAATGCGTTGTCGGTTTTCAGATATGATGTTCTTATTGTAGCAGAGGTTGGGAGTGGTTGTGTAGTGGGGTTGTGGGGGAGCTCGTTGTACGGGCTGGTCGTCAGGTTGGTTTCTCTTTTAGCCAGATCATAGCCGATGGTCCGGCCGGCGTATTGACGGTCTTGGGATGTTGGGGATAGCAACGCTCCGGCGTTATGTTAAATCTTTGGGGAGCTGACGGCGTGCTGGGATTTAGATTTGCGGGGCAAAGCGTTCGTCAGCTGTCATAGGATAAGGAATGAGGCAATCTCCTCAGAGTGTCGGACTTTCCGCTGTCGGGGAGGCTGTCCAGATGGTATCATAAATTTGCGCCAATGCCGTCCGTTATTTCATAGCCAATTTTAGGAGCGCCTATGACCGGCTTATCAAAGATTTCTTCGGGCGAAGCGTTGGCGGTCTAGCGCTGAATGTGAGGCATGAAGATGGCCGAGCGCGGGAAATGAGCGTTATCGCCGAGCAGTTGCAGGCGCAGATGGAGCGCGTAGGTTATCATAACGTGGAAAGTATCCTCAATTGGCGGGTATCGAAAGTCAGCAAGGTCTAAGTCTTGTGCCTCTCTCCGATAGTCTTCCTAGTGTGTCGGTAGTCGTCCCGGCTCGCAACGCCGTTGGGACCATCGTTTCCGCTTTGGATTCGATATTCTCTCAGGACTACGAGGGTGAAATTGAGGTTATCGTCGCCCAAGGGGATGATGATTCGGCGATGTCTGAGCTTATCTTGCGGTCTTACCCGTCGGTGAAGTTGATTCACAATCCGGAGAGGGATATTGCGCCGGGAGTGAACTTAGCTTTTAGTATGGCGGCCGGAGACATCGTAGTTCGGTGTGACGCTCATGCGATTCTTTCGCCCGATTACATAAGCCGCGCCATAGACACGCCATAGACAAGTTGGAGCGCACCGGAGCGGCGAATGTCGGGGGGCTGCAGCGGGTGATTGGAAAGACCTTCTTCGAGAGGGCCGTGGCAATAGCCATGACTACCCGGCTGGGAGCGGGCGACGCTCGCCATCGTCTTGGGGGAGAGGAAGGACCGACAGACACCGCGTATCTGGGCGCTTGCCGCCGCAAGACGATATGTGACCTGCAGGGGTATGATCCCTTCTTGGTCTGGAACGAGGATTACGAGTTCAACTACCGCTTACGCAAGCGGGGCAAGGTTGTGTGGTTCGATCCCAAAATGGTGGTGGATTACCATCCGCGCAGCACGTTCCGGGCTCTGGCGCGACAGTATTTCAACTATGGGAGGGGGAAGTCTGCGGTGATGATGAAACATCCCAAGTCCACTCGTCTCCGCCATCTCCCCGCGCCCGGTGTGGTATTGGCCTTGGCGGCCGGGTTTGGGCTATTGGTCGCCGGCTTTTGGGAAGCGCTGACGATACCGCTCATCTACATTCTTGTCATCCTGGTCGGGTCGGTGGTTATAGGTTTTCGTCGGCGGGACGCGGCTGCTGTACTACTTCCCCCGACGTTAGTGACTATGCACCTGACATGGGGGATAGGAATCTTCTTTCCGGCGCGACGCCGCAAGGAGCGGGAGCGGAGGGTTTTATCCCCCCCCCCCCCCCCCCCCCCCCGATCTTGAAGCTTGTTTCAAGGATATTGGGGAAAAGGGAGGGTAGGGGAGATAGCTGAAATTTTGGTATTCGTAACACGCGCTGACATGGGCGCCTGAGGCTCAAGCCCAGATTTCCGCGGCGCTGTTGTCTCCATGGGACAAGCCAAATCGAGGGGCTGCCGCAAGACTCTGAGCTGAGCTGTATCAGAGGCTATGCGGAGGGGTCGAACGCATGGGGCAGCGCTTTCGCAGCCAGGGCAGGCGCGACTTGATGGTTTCGGAGCGGCTCGGGTTGCGCCGGGGGAGGGTTTCCTGTGGGTCTAGTTTGCGGCGGATTTTTTCTGGGAGAGGTCGCCGGTGACGAGGTAGATGACGCGTTCGGCGATGTTGGTGGTGCGGTCGGCGATGCGTTCGAGGTCGTGGGCTATCCATAGGAGGTAGGTGGCGCGTCTGATGGCGCTGTGGTCGGCCATCATGTAGGTGAGGAGTTCGCGATAGACTTGTTCGTAGAGGGCGTCCACTTCGTCGTCGTCGTCCCAGACCTGTCGGGCGGCGGGGACGTCGCGGTTGACGAATGAGTCGAGGCTTCGACGGAGCATATCCATGGAGCGGTCGGCCATGCGCGGGATGTCTATGAGGGGTTTGAGGGGTGGTTCGTCGCCCATGGCGACGCTGATTTTGGCGATGCCTTCAGCGTAGTCGCCTATTCGTTCCAGTTCGGAGGAGAGGTGCAGGACGGTTATGAGGATACGGAGGTCGCCGGCGAGTGGCTGCTGGGTGGCTATCAGGTCGAGGCATTCTTCTTCGATTTCGAAGCGTTTCCAGTCTATGGCGTCGTCTTCTCGGATCACTTCTTCGGCGAGCGCCATATCACGGTTTTTGAGTGCGTCTAAGGATTTGGTGATGGCTTTTTCTACCATTCCGCCAAGCTGGAGGAGGTCGCCTTGAAGTTCTCTGAGGTCTCTGTGGAAATCTATACGGGGCATGGGACGCTCCTAGCGAGGGTGGGGATGATGGTCAAGCGTCTAGCTGAATCTTCCGGTTATGTAGGCTTCTGTGCGCTCGTTTTCGGGGTTTGTGAATATTTTGTTGGTGTCTCCATGCTCTACGAGGTATCCGGCGCGGTCTTGGCCGACCATGAGGAATGCGGTTTCGTCGGAGACGCGGGCGGCCTGCTGCATGTTGTGGGTGACGATGACTATTGTGTAGCGTTCCTTTAGCTGGCGGACTAGGTCTTCGATGGCGAGGGTGGCGATTGGGTCGAGGGCCGAGGCGGGTTCGTCCATGAGGATGACTTCCGGTTCGACGGCTATGGCGCGGGCTATGCACAGTCGCTGCTGCTGTCCGCCGGAGAGTGTGAGGGCGCTGTCTCGCAGGCGGTCTTTCACTTCGTCCCAGATGGCGGCCTGTCTGAGTGAGCGTTCTACGGCTTCGTTCATGTCGCCGCGGTAGCCGTTTATTTTGAGTCCGAAGGCTACGTTGTCGTAGATGGATTTGGGGAAGGGGTTGGGGCGCTGGAAGACCATGCCGATGCGGGAGCGTATTTCTGTGGCGTCTATGTCGGGGGCGTAGAGGTTGGAGTCTTCGAAGAGTATTTGGCCGTCTATGCGCGCGCCGGGGATGAGGTCGTTCATGCGGTTGAAGCAGCGCAATAGGGTGCTTTTGCCGCAGCCGGAGGGGCCGATGAGGGCGGTGACGGAGTAGCGGTTGACGGCCATGTTGATGTTTTTGAGGGCGCAGAAGGTTTGGTAGTAGAGATTTAGGTTGTTGACTTGGAAGATGGGGGCCGAGTCGTTCACGCTACTCCTCCGATCTTGTTTGGAATTTGTTTCTGAGCAGTACGGCGACGGCGTTCATGGAGAGTAGGATTATGAGGAGGACGATGATTCCGGCCGCGGCGAGGTTTTGGAATTCTTCTTGGGGTCGGGAGATCCAGTTGAATATTTGTATTGGCATGACGGTGAATTGGTCGAGGGGGGAGGATGGTACGAATGTGAGGTAAACGAGGGCGCTGATGGCGATGACGGGGGCGGCTTCTCCGATGGCTCTGGAGAGGGCGAGTATGGTTCCGGTGAGTATGCCGGGTATGGCGGAGGGGAGGACTGTTCCTTTGATGACTTGCCACTGGTCGGCGCCTAGGGCGAAGGCTCCGAGTCGGTATTCGTTGGGTACGGCGCGTATGGCTTCGCGGGAGGCTAGTATGATGATGGGTAGTACCAGGAGGGAGAGGGTCATGGCGCCGGCGAGTACGACTCTGCCTAGCGACATGAGTTGGACGAAGAGGGCCCATCCGAGTAGTCCGTACACAATGGAGGGGACGCCGGCCAGGTTGGAGATGTTGATTTCTATGAGTCCTGTGAGCCAGTTGCGTGGGGCGTATTCTTCTAGGTAGATGGCGGCGCCGACGCCGATGGGGACGGTGAATAGGGCGGTGAGTCCGATGGCCCAGATGGTGCCCATCATGGCGGATTTTATGCCGGCTTGTTCGGGATGGCGCGAGGGGTAGCTGGTGATGAAGTTCCAGTCCAGCCAGGACCATCCGGTGGTGATTATTTGTGAGAGGAGTACTAAGAGGCCGATGATGCCGATCATTACGGCGGCGAGGAATATGAAGTAGAAGATGGCGCCGACGGTTTTGCGGCGCGCGAGGGCGGGGTTGAAGTTGGGGTTGGTTCGAGCGGCCATTAGTAAGCTTGTCTCCAGCGACGGACTACCCAGTAGCCGAGCAGGTTGAATCCGAGGGTCATGACGAACAGCACGATTCCGACGGCGAATATGGTGTTGTATTCGAGCGAGCCGTGAGGGGCTTCGCCGAGGCTGAGCTGGACTATGTACGCGGACATGGCCTGGATGCTGTCCAGGGGGTTGATGGTGATGCGCGGGGTGGCGCCGGCGGCGATTGTTACGAGCATTGTTTCGCCGACGGCGCGGGATATGGCGAGTATGAAGGAGGCGACGATGCCGGAGAGGGCGGCGGGGACGACTACCTTGATGGTGGTTTCGAGTTTGGTGGCGCCGAGGGCGTAGGAGGCGTTTCTGAGGGATCTTGGGACGCTTATCATGGCGTCTTCGCTGAGTGAGGAGACCATGGGGATTATCATGACGCCCATGACAAGGCCGGCGCTGAGGGCGTTGAAGACTATCATGTCGGGGAAGATTCGCTGGAGTTGGGGGGTGACGAAGGTTAGGGCGAAGTAGCCGTAAACGACTGTGGGGATTCCGGCGAGGATTTCGAGGATGGGTTTGATTATTCGGCGCAGTTTGTCGGGGGCGTATTCTGCCAGGAAGATGGCGGTCATGAGTCCTATGGGGAGGGCGACTATGGCGGCGAGGGCGGCGACGAGGAGGGTGCCGTTTATCAGGGGGAGGACGCCGTATGATCTGGGTTTGAGGATGGGTGTCCAGCGCGTGCCGGTGAGGAAGTCCCAAATTGGGACTTGCTGAAAGAAGCCGACGGCCTGGCTGGCTAAGCTGAATACGATGGCTATTGTTGTGAATATGGATACGATGGCGCAGCTGAAGAAGATCCACCTTATTATTCGGCCTTCGATGTTTCCGCGCCGGCCTCGACGGAATTTTCCTCTTGCGGTTTTGCCGCCGGAGTCGGGAGCCGATTCGCTCATGCCAGATAGCGTGTTTTCCAAGTTAGAGTCCCCCGGACTTCAGGGTGTGCGCAGGGGGAGGCGGGATGGGAGTTCCAAGTCCTGCGTCCTGCCTGGCTTGGGGAGGGTTCGCCGCCCCTTCCCAAGCGAGTTTAACTTATTTGTTTATTGACTTACCAATTCGAGGTTGGCTTGGTATTCTTGGGCGCTTAGCGGGACGTAGCCGACTTCGGCGGTGAGGGCGGCGGCGTTTTCCATGTAGAATTTGACGAATTCGCGGACTTCGGGGCGGGAGAGGCCGGCTTTGCTGACGTAGATGAATAGGGGTCTGGAGAGGGGGGAGTAGCTGGCGTCGGCTATTGTTTGTATGCTTGGGGTTACGCAGCCGTCGCCGGAGTCTACGGCGACCAGTTTCAGCTTGTCCATGTTTTCGGCGTAGTAGGCGTAGCCGAAGTATCCCAGGGCGTTTCGGTCTCCGCTTATTCCCTGCACCAGCACGTTGTCGTCTTCGGAGGCTGTGTAGTCGGCGCGGGATACGCCGGATTCTCCGTTGACTTCTTCGGTGAAGTAGTCGAATGTTCCTGAGTCTGTGCCGGGGCCGTATAGGTTGATTCTTCTGTCGGGCCAGGAGGGGCTGATGTCGTTCCAGCCGGATACCGCGCTTTGGGGTTTCCAGATTTGGTGGAGTTGTTCGATTGTGAGGCATTGTACGAAGTCGTTTTGTGGGCTGACCATGACGGATAGGCCGTCAACTCCGACTAGGAACTCGAAGTAGCTTATGCCGTTTTCTCCGGCTGCGGCGGCTTCGGGTTCTCTTATTGGGCGTGAGGCGTTGGATATGTCGGTTTCGCCTGCGGTGAAGCGTTTGAAGCCGCCTCCGCTTCCGGAGACTCCGACGTTGACGCGGACTGAGGGGGCTATTTTGTGGAATTCTTCGGCGACGGCTTCGGTTATGGGGAAGACTGTGCTTGAGCCGTCTATTTCTATTGTGCCGCTGAGGGTGGCTGCTTCGGGCGCGCTTGGCCGGTCGGCGGGGCGGCTGTCTGAGCCGCACGCAATGGTTAGGAGGAGGGCTGCGGTCAAGCCGAGGGCAAGCAGCCCCGAGACATACGGCGATTTAGGTTGGGTGTGGTTTTTCATTTTGCCTCCGGAGTTTATCGGCGCTTGTTTTCTGTTGCTTAGGTTAAGTTTACTTGCCCAGGGTTAATTCGGGTTAAAGGGACGTTTAACAGTTAGTTAACGCGCGCGAGCGTTTGTGAGGGAGGGATGAGGGGGTAGGGGTTCAGAGTGTCCAGAGGGCCCAGAGGGCGCTGGCGGCTATTCCGGCGCCGATGAGGAGTACGAACCATCCGAAGTTTATCTTTTGGGCTAGGGCTATGAGGGATTTTATTGTGGCGAAGCCGACGAGGGCGGAGAGGGCAAGGGCGGCGGCGGCCTGGGGTGAGGCGTAGTAGTCTGAGGTTAGGGCGGCGTAGAGTCCGGCGGCGGCGTTCGCCGGGACGCTGAGGAGGAAGCTGAGGGTGAGCGCTTCGCGCTTGTCCACGCCTCTCCAGAGGAGGGCGCTGATGGTGAGTCCGGAGCGGCTTAGGCCGGGGAGGGCGGCGAGTCCTTGTGCGATGCCGGTGAGGACGGCGTCGGGCCATTTGAGGTCTTGGCGGGCGCGTTTGCCGCCGGCGCCGCTTCTGAGTAGGAGGGCGCCAGTGGCTAACATGAGGGTTCCTACCGCTATCATGGCGGCGGTTCCCAGTCGCTCGGAGAATTCGAGGATTCCGGCCAGGAGCAGTAGTCCGACGGGTGCGCTGACAAGTGTGGCGAGTATGAGGTAGGCGGTGATTGGGGAGGGGTGGGCGGGCCGCTTGGCTATTTCTTGGAGCAGGCGCCAGATGTCGGAGCGGAATGCGGCGATGGCGGACGGTATGGAGCCGAGGTGCAGCCAGAGGGAGAAGTTTAGGGCGTCTGGCAGGGGGGCGCCGAAGGCTAGGGAGTAGGTTGCGGTTACGATGCCTTCGGAGCTTACCGGCAGCCATTCGGCCAGTCCTTGTATTAGTCCGAGCAGGAGGGCTTCGGAGAGTGTCATGAGGCTCTGTTTAGGGTGAGCGTGAATGTGGCGCCTTCGCCTTCGACGCTCCGGACGGTTATGTTTCCGCCGTGGGCTTCGGCGAGTCGTCGGGTTATGGCGAGTCCGAGTCCGGCGCCGAGGTTGCTGCGGGATCTGTCGACTTTGTAGAAGCGTTCGAATATGTGTGGGAGGTGTTCTCTGGGGATGCCGATGCCGGTGTCGGCTACTTGGATGGCTATGTGGTTGTGGTCGGCGGCGGCGGAGAGTGTGACGCGTCCGCCTTGGGGGGTGGATTTCAGGGCGTTTTCGATGAGGTTGGTGAGGATTTGGTCGAGTTTGCCGGGGTCGGCCATGAGGCGCGGGAGGTTGTTTTGGGTGTGGTTGAGGAGTTTTATGTTTTTGGAGTGGGCGTGTGGTTTGAAGCGTTCGATGATTTTGTCGGCTATTTCGGGCAGCGCGACGGGGGCTAGGTGGATGGGCATTTGTCCGCTGTCGAGTATGGAGAGTTCGAGGAGTTCGTCAACCATGGAGGCCATGCGCCGGATGTCGTGGTCTATTCGGGATAGGAAGTCGGGGGCGGCTTCGGTGTCGTGTATGGCGCCGGCGTTGAGGGTTTCGACCATTGCTTTGACTGAGGCGAGCGGGCTTCGGAGTTCGTGGGATACGTTGCTGACGAATTCTCTGCGGGTGTTTTGGACTTGTCTGAGTTTGGTTACGTCTTGGAGTGTGAGTATGACGCGGCCGCGAGGTGTGCCGGAGATGGGGAGGGCGGTGGCGTGGAGGAAGCGTCTGTGGTGAAGGAGTTCGATTTCGGCGCGTTGTATCCGGTTGGAGGAGGCGGAGGAGGCGAGTTGGAGTAGTTCGTGGTCGCGGACTGTTTCGGCCAGGGGGCGTCCGCGGGTTGTGTGTATGTCGGCGTTGAGGAGCCATAGGGCCGCGGGGTTGATTAGGCTTATTGTGTTGTCGGGGTCGAGGATTATGACGCCGTCGGTCATGGTTTCTATGACGATGGCGAGCAGGCTGTGTTGGTTGTCGAGGTCGCGTATGAGGTCTTGGAGGGTGAGGGCCATTTGGTTGAAGGCTTCGTCGAGTTGGCGGGTTTCGTTGAGGTGGGAGGTTTTCACTCTGTGGTCGAGGTTTCCTCCGGCGAGTTGGCGCGCGCCCTCGGCTACGTTGTGGATGGGTCGGGCGATGGGGCGGGCTATCAGGAGGGAGGCGGCGATGGAGCCGAGCGAGCCGACGAGCGCGGTGGCGGCAAGGGCGGGGGCGGGGGAGGCTTGCAGGGCGATGAGGGCTATCCCGGCCGCGGCGACGGCGATGGAGACGACGGCGGTGTGGGATATGATCATTCTCAGGCGCAGTGAGGCGGGAAGGATTCTCATAGCGGGGTCTCCGGTTCGAGGGGTGCGCGGCCGGCGGCGCGGCGTTGGCGGAGTGTGGTTAGGGTTTTATCCGTCAAAGCGGTAACCCAAGCCTCTTATGGTGACTATTCTGCGGGGGCGAGAGGGGTCGGGTTCTATCTTCTCGCGGAGCCACCTGATATGGACGTCGACGGTGCGGGGGTCGCCGATGTAGTCGTGTCCCCATAGTCGTTCGAGTATCTGGTTTCGGGTGAAGGCGCGTCCTCTGCCGGCGGCGAGCATGGCGAGGAGGGAGAATTCGCGGGGTTTCATTTCGAGTGGTTTGTTGTCTAGGGTCGCGGAGTGGCTAATGCTGTCTATGGTGAGGTTGTCGGATTTGATGATTTTGGGGTGTCCGGGGGTCTGAGGGGGAGAGAGTCGTCTGAGGAGGTTTCGGACGCGTGCGAGTAGTTCTCTCATGCTGAAGGGTTTTGTGACGTAGTCGTCGGCGCCGAGTTCGAGTCCGACTACGCGGTCAACTTCTTCGCCGCGGGCGGTGAGCATGAGGATGGGTACGCCGGATTCGCGTCGGAGGATGCGGCAGATTTCGAAGCCGTCCAAGGCGGGGAGCATAACGTCGAGGATGACTAGGTCGGGGGACATGGCGGTAGCCATTCGGAGGCCGGTCTCGCCGTCGGTGGCGGCGAGCGTGGTGTATCCTTCCTGTTTGAGGGTGTACTGGAGGGCGGCCAGCAGGTTGGGTTCGTCTTCGACGACGAGGATTGTGTTAGGCATTGAGCAGCGCCTTCGGCAACTGTTCTATCGAGTGGCTTCGAGGGATTGAGGTTAGCATAGGCGGCGGGAATAGTGAATTGGGATTTGGGTTGTCGGGGGTGTAGGTTTTGTCTCCGGCCGGTTATTGGGTTCGTCGGTGTCAGGGTATGGGGATGATGGCGCGTTTGTGGACGGCTCTGCCTATTTGTTTGTTTCCCTCGAAGGCTTCTATTTGGTAGGTGAGGCGGTTGCGGTCTATTTCGGTGAGTATGGAGTGGACGCGGACGGTTTGTCCGACGTTTGTGGGGGCTATGTGGCGGAGTCCGTCCACGGCGTATCCGACGCTGGTGTAGCCGTCGGGCAGGTGTGGGTCGGTGGCGCGGATGCTGGCGTTTTCCATGAGGCCGAGCAGGTGTGGGGTTGAGAGGACGTCGGCGCCCTGTTTGCCCATGCGGTTGGTGGTGAGGTCGGCGGTTACTTCGATTTCGAGTGTGGCTTCTTGTCCGGGGGCGATGTTTTGCATCATTTTGTTGGTTTCTCCCTAGTGTGTTGGGCTAATTGTAGCAGAGGGCTTGGGTTTTAGTTCTTGGTTTCGGGCGCTTAGTTTTTTTGTTGGTTGTGGGTTCCGGTATGTAGGGAGTTTATGTTGGCTCAGGTTTTTGGAGTCCCTCTTGACGCAACCATGTTCTTGCTTTATATTATCAAGACGAACGAATATTCGCAAGAATAGAATTTAGGGGGAAGGAGACGACGGGAATGGAGAGAGAGCATATTCCGCGCGAGGATGAGCCGTGTCCGGCGAGGAAGCGGAACGGAGAGGTGTGCGGTTCGAGGCGGGTTTCGTCTTGGGTTATTGTTTCGCGCACGATCCGGAGTCGGCGGAGTGGCGAGCGATGGGCGGACGGGCCCGCAGCAAGAGGAAGCGGACGATGAAGAGGTTGAGGGAGTCGGATATGGGTCATGTTCTGGAAGCGCTGGAGGAGGCTCTGGAGGAGCTTCGTTCGGGGGAAGGGGATCCGAGCAAAGCAAGGGCTAAGGCGCGGGTGGCGGAGTCTATATTGAGGGTGATGGACTGGATGGAGGATGGCGGGGAGCGCGGTTCGGGGGTTCTGCGGATGAGGAAGTGGGAGCCGTATTAGTGGGTTAATAGTCGGGGTTCGGGAGAGCGGGGGTTTTGGTTAGGCGGGTTGCCGTTTCTGGGTGAGTGACGGAGCAGGGAGAGGGGTATGCGCGGGATGAGGGAACGGGAAGCGGTGTGGGAGTCTTATCTGTGGAGGGAGCGGGGAGGTGTCAAGCAACGGGAGCCGGGATGGGGTTGGGCGGTGTGGCTGCTGATGGCGGGGCGCGGTTTCGGAAAGACGCGGTCGGGGGCTGAGTGGGTTCGGGGTCGAGTGAGTTCTGGGGAGGGTAGGCGTGTGGCGCTGGTGGCGCCGACGCCGGATGACGTTCGGAATGTGATGGTGGAGGGGGTGTCGGGGCTTTTGCAGGTGTCGCCGCCGTGGTTTCGTCCTTTGTATGAGCCGTCGAAGCGGAAGTTGACGTGGCCGAATGGGGCGACGGCGCTGGGTTTTTCGAGCTATGAGCCGGATCGTTTGCGTGGGCCGCAGTTCGATACGGCGTGGTGCGATGAGTTGGGGTCGTGGAAGCGGGCGCGTGAGACGTGGGACAATCTTCAGTTCGGTTTGCGTCTTGGGGATAGTCCGAGGTGCATGGTGACGACTACTCCGAAGCCGATGGGTCTGTTGCGGGAGTTGAAGGATAGGAATGATGTACACGTGACGAGAGGTTCGACGTATGAGAATAGGGAGAATTTGCCGGAGGAGTATATAGAGCATATAAGGCGGCGGTATGAGGGTACGCGCGTGGGGAGGCAGGAGATATACGCGGAGTTGCTGGATGAGTCGGAGGGGGCGTTGTGGAGGCGGGATTGGATAGAGTCGGCGCGGGTTCGGGAGGCGCCGGAGTTGTTTCGGATAGTTGTGGCGGTTGACCCCCGGCGGTGTCGTCGCGTGCGGGAGGGTCGGAGACGGGGATAGTGGTGGCGGGAGCGGATGAGGATGGCCATGTGTATGTTCTGGAGGACGCTTCGGGTCGGATGTCGCCGGACGGCTGGGCGAGGCGGGCGGTAGCGATGCTGGATAAGTATGGGGCTGAGCGGATAGTTGGGGAGTCGAATAATGGGGGCGATCTGGTAGAGCATACTATCAGGGCGGCGTATGGGGGTAGGGCGGTACCGTATAAGCGGGTGAGCGCGAGCCGAGGGAAGTACGCGAGGGCGGAGCCGGTGTCGGCGCTGTATGAGCGGGGGAAGGCGCATCATGTCGGGGGACTGGACGCTCTGGAGGATCAGATGTGTACGTGGACGCCGGGGTCCGGGGATTCGCCGGACAGGCTGGATGCGCTGGTGTGGGCTGTGACGGAGTTGGCGCTGAAGAGGACCGGGATTTGGCTGTGGGTGTAGTTGGGAATTGAGATTGGAGGTCAAGGTATGGGAGAGGTTCGTTCGGTATATTGCGATGATTGCGGTCGGGAGAAGATGGCGGAGGTTCGGGATGGGAAGATAGTGATTGTGGATCGCCGGCACGGGAGAGCGTCATGTGGCGGTGATACCGTTGGGGCGGGACGGGGGCGGGAAGGAGAGCGGGTGAGTGGTATAATGCGTGATAGGATAGGATAGGCGATTGGAGGTCAGGCATGACAACGAGGCTAACAGTTCATCCGCCGCCGGCCGGGCTGCGTCCGCGACCGACCGACGAGTTGGCGAGATTGCCGGATCCGCCCAGGGAACCTGAAGCCATGCAGCAGATACCGTTGATCGCGCTCATCCTCTTCGCCATTAAGGATTTCTTCGAGGGGCGTGAGGATGTCCTGGTGGGGTCGGAGGGGTATCTGTGCCGGGAGGCCGGGACGCGCTCGGATCTGTTCGTTCCCGACATTGTGTTCGCCAAGGGGGTGAACGCGGATGTGATAGTCAATATCCAGAACGGGTATGTGATAGAGGATGTGGGCAAGCCGCCGGACCTGGTTCTGGAGGTGGCGTCGCCGAGTACGGGCAGGCGTGATTATACGGTGAAGCGCGATGGGTACGCTCGGCTTGGCGTCGGGGAGTATTGGCGTTTCGATCCGAGCGGCGGGGAGTATCATAATCGTCCTCTGGCGGGGGATCTGCTTGTGGGGGGCGTGTATGAGCCGGTCGGGTTGAGTCGTGAGGCGGACGGGTCTATCCGGGGCAGAAGCGAGGCTCTGGGTCTGGATTTGTATTGGGTGGAGGGCGGTCTGCGGTTCTATGATTATGAGCGGGACAGGTTTCTTCCGGACCATGAGGGGCTTAAGCGACAGGCGGAGGTTGAGGCGATGGCGCGGGCGGAGGCTGAGAGACGCGCGGAGGTTGAGGCGATGGCGCAGGCAGAGGCTGAGAGGCGCGCGACGGAGGCTGAAGCGGAGCTGGCGCGGCTGCGGGAGCGGATGGGACGGCGGTGAGGCGGATTTCCCTTCCGGGGACGGGCGACGGATAGGACAGGATCTTTAGGCGATTGGAGGTCAGGCATGATAACGAGGCTAACAGTTCATCCGCCGCCGGCCGGGCTGCGTCCGCGACTGACCGACGAGTTGGCGAGATTGCCGGATCCGCCCAGGGAACCTGAAGCCATGCAGCAGATACCGTTGATCGCGCTCATCCTCTTCGCCATTAAGGATTTCTTCGAGGGGCGTGAGGATGTCCTGGTGGGGTCGGAGGGGTATCTGTGCCGGGAGGCCGGGACGCGCTCGGATCTGTTCGTTCCCGACATTGTGTTCGCCAAGGGGGGTGAACGCGGATGTGATAGTCAATATCCAGAACGGGTATGTGATAGAGGATGTGGGCAAGCCGCCGGACCTGGTTCTGGAGGTGGCGTCGCCGAGTACGGGCAGGCGTGATTATACGGTGAAGCGCGATGGGTACGCTCGGCTTGGCGTCGGGGAGTATTGGCGTTTCGATCCGAGCGGCGGGGAGTATCATAATCGTCCTCTGGCGGGGGATCTGCTTGTGGGGGGCGTGTATGAGCCGGTCGGGTTGAGTCGTGAGGCGGACGGGTCTATCCGGGGCAGAAGCGAGGCTCTGGGTCTGGATTTGTATTGGGTGGAGGGCGGTCTGCGGTTCTATGATTATGAGCGGGACAGGTTTCTTCCGGACCATGAGGGGCTTAAGCGACAGGCGGAGGTTGAGGCGATGGCGCGGGCGGAGGCTGAGAGACGCGCGGAGGTTGAGGCGATGGCGCGGGCAGAGGCTGAGAGGCGCGCGACGGAGGCTGAAGCGGAGCTGGCGCGGCTGCGGGAGCGGATGGGACGGCGGTGAGGCGGATTTCCCTTCCGGGGACGGGCGACGGATAGGACAGGATCTTTAGGCGATTGGAGGTCAGGCATGATAACGAGGCTAACAGTTCATCCGCCGCCGGCCGGGCTGCGTCCGCGACCGACCGACGAGTTGGCGAGATTGCCGGATCCGCCCAGGGAACCTGAAGCCATGCAGCAGATACCGTTGATCGCGCTCATCCTCTTCGCCATTAAGGATTTCTTCGAGGGGCGTGAGGATGTCCTGGTGGGGTCGGAGGGGTATCTGTGCCGGGAGGCCGGGACGCGCTCGGATCTGTTCGTTCCCGACATTGTGTTCGCCAAGGGGGTGAACGCGGATGTGATAGTCAATATCCAGAACGGGTATGTGATAGAGGATGTGGGCAAGCCGCCGGACCTGGTTCTGGAGGTGGCGTCGCCGAGTACGGGCAGGCGTGATTATACGGTGAAGCGCGATGGGTACGCTCGGCTTGGCGTCGGGGAGTATTGGCGTTTCGATCCGAGCGGCGGGGAGTATCATAATCGTCCTCTGGCGGGGGATCTGCTTGTGGGGGGCGTGTATGAGCCGGTCGGGTTGAGTCGTGAGGCGGACGGGTCTATCCGGGGCAGAAGCGAGGCTCTGGGTCTGGATTTGTATTGGGTGGAGGGCGGTCTGCGGTTCTATGATTATGAGCGGGACAGGTTTCTTCCGGACCATGAGGGGCTTAAGCGACAGGCGGAGGTTGAGGCGATGGCGCGGGCGGAGGCTGAGAGGCGCGCGGAGGTCGAGGCGATGGCGCGGACAGAGGCTGAGAGACGCGCGGAGGTCGAGGCGATGGCGCGGACGGAGACTGAGAGACGCGCGACGGAGGCTGAAGCGGAGCTGGCGCGGCTGCGGGAGCGGATGGGACGGCGGTGAGGCGGATTTCCCTTCCGGGGACGGGCCGCCGAAAGTGATCGGCGGGAGGCGGCCTCTCGCGATTCTTCGCTTCGTTCCATTCGTGTTGTATTGTATAGTGGGAGGTAGGTTAGGCGGAGGGTTCATTTTAGAGAGAGGTTGGGCGAGATGAAGATTACGGGTGTGGAATGTTTGGTTCTGGATGGGGATTATCCGTTTGTGTGGGTGCGGACGGATGAGGGGGTTACGGGGGTGGGAGAGTGTTTTAGGCGTCAGCCCGGGGTTGTGAAGTTTTTGGTGGAGGAGTGTTTGGGGCCGGCTATTGTGGGGAAGGACGCGCTGGATACGGGTTTGCGGTTTCGGGATATGGCGGCGGCGGGTTCGGCGGTGGAGATGGGCGGAGCTGTGTTTTGCGCTATCGCGGGGCTGGATATAGCGTTGTGGGATATTAAGGGGAAGGCGTTTGGGGTTCCGATTTATAAGTTGCTGGGCGGGAAGGTTCGGGATAGTGTGAGGGTTTACGCGAGCTCGATGCGGCGGGATTTGACTCCGCTTGAGGAGGGGAAACGGGCGGCTTGGTTCGCGGAGCGGGGTTATAGTGGTTATAAGTTGCATAGCGCGGTTCCGGGGGAAATTGACGATCCGGCGGATGAGACTGTCAGGACGGTTGCGGAGGTGAGGGCGGCTGTGGGGGATGATGTTGATATTCTGGTGGATGTGAATGGGGCGTATTCGGTTCACCAAGCGATGTATATAGGGTCGGCGCTGGAGGATTTGGGGGTGTTTCATTTTGAGGAGCCTCGTCCGGCGCAGGATCTGGAGGGGCTGGCGCGGATAGCGGACGCTCTGACGATTCCGATAGCTTCGGGGGAGATGATTTATACGCACCATGAGTATAGGGATCTTATTACAAAGGGGCGTGTGGATATAATCCAGCCGGATATTGTGAAGGTTCCGGGTTTTACGGAGTTTGTGAGGATAGAGGCGCTGGCGTCGGCGTTTAATGTTCCTATCACTGTGCATAATACGCAGCCGATACTTAGTACAGTGGCGCATCTGCATTTTTGCGCGGCGAGCGCGATGACGCCGTATTCTCAGGAGTATAATATCGAGCCTATTTCGATACGGGATGAGTGGCCTGTTCTGAAGGAGCCGCTGGAGGTGGTTGAGGGGTGTATCGCGGTTCCAGAGGGGCCCGGGCTGGGAGTGGAGTTGGATGAGGATGTGGTGAGGAGGCTGTCGGGGGGTTAGGCGGCCGCGGGGTGTGGCAGTGCCGGGTTGGCATTTATTATAAGCGCTGATTATCAGGTTAGTCTCTTCCTTAGCCACACCATAGCCAGTGATCCCACCAGCATTTCAACGCTCTTGCTGCATCCATCCCTTCGTCCGACGCGTCAACCTGTTCAACTCCTCTCACGGTTCACCTCAACCTAGGGATAGACTGTGCCCGGCTTTTAGGAATACCGCGGGTTTGGTCGTTGTATGGATTTTTGGCTGTGTGGTATGCTTAGTGGGCCGCGCGGGGGCTTGCGCCGGCTCGTTCCACACGTTTATGCGTATCGTGGTCGGGCGCGCGGGGTATGGCAGGGATTTCAGAATAGGGGAGGATGTTTTTGGCATATGTAAATCTGAGAGAAGGTGAGGACCCTGAGGCTCTTTTGAAGCGTTTTCAGACTTCGATGCAGCGTTCGGGGATATTGAGGGAGCTTCGCAATCGGCGGTTTTTCCGGTCGAAGGGTGAGCAGACAAGGCTGGATAAGCAGCGCAGTCTGCGTCGCATCCGACGCCGACGCCGACGCTAGTAGGAGAATCCGTCGTTTAGAAGACTGCCCGGATGTCGGGCTGTTCCGCTTGAGCGGGAATGGCCGGGGATAGCGGGCGTTTGTTTTGTGTGGGATAGCGAGAGGTGAATCTGGAAGAGAGGCTGGGGAGGCAGTGGACGGAGGCGGCGCAGGATTGGATAGGGCAGGATCAGGCTGCGCGGACGGGTATGCTGGATTCGTGGATGCTGAAGGCTCTTGGGGATGCGCGGGGGGAGCAGGTTCTGGATATAGGGTGCGGCGAGGGTCGGTTTTCGCGGTTGCTGGCGGGGCTGGGAGCTGAGGTGACGGGTCTGGATCTGACCGAGTCGCTGGTAGAGAGGGCGCGGGAGTTGGCTGTGGGCGGGGATGAGTATCTTGTGGGGAACGCGGAGACGCTGGCGGATGTTGGGGATGGGAGTTTTGACCTTGCGGTGTCGTATATCGTGCTGGTTGACCTGCTGGATTATCGGGGTTCTATCGAGGCGGCGTACCGAGTTCTGAGGCCGGGCGGCAGGTTCGTGGTGTGCAATATTCATCCGATGCGGTCGGCGGTTCCTTATGGGTGGATAAATCAGGGGGGCAGGAAGCTGTTTTACGCAGTGGATAACTACTGGGACGAGGGGCCGCGGGAGTTCGAGTGGTGGGGTCGGAGTTTTGTGAATATGCACAGGACGCTTTCGAGTTATGTGTCGGCGTTCGTGAGAGCGGGGTTCGTGTTGGAGGGGCTGGATGAGCCGACGCCTTCGGAGGCGCAGCTGGCGGAGAATCCGAGTTTCGATGATGAGTTTCGGTCGCCGAATTTTATTGTTTATAGGCTGAGGAAGCCGACGGGGAGCTAGGTTTCGTGTGGGGCGGTATGTAGTGGTGTGTGCGGGTTATCTTGGCGCGCTAGTCCCATTGCCATTCTACTTGGCCGATGCGGACGGTGTCGCCGGGGGTTATGCCGGCTTGTTCGAGGGCGCGGACTACGCCGGAGCGTATGAGGCGGTTGTAGAACTGGATGTTGGCTGTCCAGTCGTTGGGGTCAATCATGACGGCGATTCTTTCGGCTGAGGGCCAGTCCACAACGAAGACGCCGTCGTCCTCGATGTAAACGGCGGGTCTGCGGCGGAGCGGAGCGGGTCGAAGGATTGGGAGGTCGCCGGTGTCGGCGGCGGGAGAGGGGGCGATAGGGTCGGGGGCGTCTTGGAGGGTTTGCAGCACGGTGTCGAGAAGGGCGTCAACGCCTTGGTGGGTTACGGCGGATATGAAGTGTATGTCGTCGGTTCCGGTGGCCTGGCAGAAGGCGTCGTGAAGGTCGTCGCGGAGGATGGATACGTCGGTGAGGTCGAGTTTGTTTATGGCTATCACCTGTGGTTTGAGGGTGAGGTTCCGGGCGTACTGGGATAGTTCGACGTTTATTTGTTGGTACTGGGCGATTGGGTCGTTGAGGGAGCCGTCAACGAGGTGTATGAGTACGCGGGTTCGCTCAATGTGTCTCAGGAATTCGTGTCCGAGTCCCACGCCCTTGTGGGCGCCCTCGATGAGGCCTGGGATGTCGACCATGACGAAGGTCTGGCCGCGATGGTCAATCATGCCGAGGGATGGTTCGAGGGTGGTGAAGGGGTAGTCGGCTATCCTGGGTCTGGCCGCGGACACAACGGAGAGTAGGCTGGACTTTCCGGCGTTGGGCGCGCCGATTATTCCGACGTCGGCGAGGAGCTTGAGTTCGAGACGGAGGGCGAGTTCTTCGCCCGGCTCTCCGGCCTGGGCGAGGAGTGGGAAGCGGTTGGTGGGTGTGGCGTAGTGGTTGTTGCCGACTCCGCCGCGGCCGCCCTTGGCGGCTAGGAAGCGCTGGCCGGGTTCGTCGAGGTCAATGAGGAGGCGTGGGGACGGTTCCTCTGTCCAGACCTGTGTTCCTATGGGGACGGGGAGGGTGATGTCGGCGGCGTCTTTGCCGTGCCTGAGTCTGCGCTCGCCGCGGCGGCCGTCGGAGGCTAGGAAGCGGCGCTTGTATCTGTACGCTAATAGGGTGTTGACGTTGGGGTCGGCTTGGAGGTAGATGTTGCCGCCACGTCCTCCGTCGCCTCCGTCAGGGCCTCCGCGCGGGACGTACTTTTCTCTGCGTCCGCTTATCGCGCCGTTTCCGCCTTTACCGCTTTTTATGTGGATAATTATTTGGTCAATCATTCTTTCAGTATATCTAATAGTAGTAATAATGGGGAGGATATTGGGGATAACTTGCCGAATGGGCGTGTATGCAAAGCTGTACGGGTTTTCGGGGTGTGTGGATAGACTGCGGATAACGGCGGAATGTTTGAGCGAGCCGGTGTTTATACAAGGTCTAGTAAGAGGCCAACGTTCGGACTTATCCACATGGGGATGCTGTTATCCCCACTTTGGGGGGAGTTATCCACATAGTTATGTCGAGTAGGTTGATTTTGGGTATTGTAGGTTGTCGGAAATTGTTTTAGGCGGGGGCTGGAACGGGCGTCCAAGAATGCGATGAGGAACCCTGGGGCACGGTGGCGGCTCCGCGAACTTCCTCCCGGTCAGCAAGGCGACGAGCAGGGGGGCGGATGAGTTGCGCGACGGATGGGCGGAGTGTCGGGTTAGTATGAGGCGAGGGCTTCGCGGATGTTTATGAGGTGGCGGCGGAGTTGGGGGTCCACGTTGAGTTGGTTGGCTATGCGGTCGCAGCCGTGGCTGACGGTGGTGTGGTCTTTGCCGCCGAGGATTTTGCCTATGGCTGAGAGTCCGAGTTGGGATTCCTCGCGCAGGAGGTACATGGTGACCTGCCGCGCTTGGGCTGTCTTCTTGTCGCGTTTGCGGCCCTTTATGGTTTCGATAGGCACGTTGAAGTGGGAGGAGACGGCTTCGACGATAGCGGTGTCGGGGATTTGGCGTTCGGCGGCGGTTTCGACCATGTCGGCGACGGCGCGTTTGGTGAGCTCGATGGTGAGGGGGCTGGCGGTGAGGTCGGCTAGGGCGACGACCTTGTTGAGGCTGCCTTCGAGTTCGCGGATGTTCTTGTGTATGCGCTCTGCGAGGAATTGGAGGACGGCGTCGGGGACTTCGTGTCGGAGTTCTTCGGCTTTGGCGCGGAGAATGGCGATGCGGGTTTCTATGGCCGGCGGCTGTATGTCCACGACGAGGCCGCCGGCGAGCCTGGATTGTATGCGGTCTTCGAGCAGGGTGAGGGCGGATACGGGCCTGTCGGAGGTGAGGACTATTTGGCGGTTGGTCATGTGGAGGGCGTTGAAGGTGTGGAAGAATCCTTCTTGGGTCTGTTCCTTGCCGATGAGGAACTGCACATCGTCGAGGAGTAGGAGGTCGGCGCTGCGGTAACGTTCGCGGAAGTCGTCGGTGGTTCCTTCGCGTATGGCTTTGATGTAGGAGTTGGTGAATTCTTCGGTGGTGGAGTATATGAGGGACATTCCGCGGGAGGTGGCGCGGTGTCCTATGGCGTGCATGAGGTGTGTTTTGCCGAGTCCGACGTCGGAGTACATGACGAGGGGGTTGTATAGTTCGCCGGGTTTTCCGGCTACGGCCATGGCGGCGGCGTGGGCGAGTTCGTTCGACTTTCCGACGATGAACCTATCGAAGGTGTATTTAGGGTTGAGGGGGGTGGATACGCGGACGGGTTGCCGGGGGGGAGTGAGCGTCGGGGCGTCGGGGCGGTCGCTATCCGCGGGGCGTGGAGGAGACGGCTCGCTCTCGAGGGACGTGACCTCGAACCTTATTTCGACCTCGGACTTGACCACGTTCTCCAAGGTGCGGGAGATGAGCGAGTACATACGCTGTTCGAGCATTTCGGCGACGAAAGCGTTGGGCGCGCCGACCACGAATTCTCCGTCTCTGTATGCTGTGCCGACGGTGTTTTTGAGCCACGTCTCGAAGTTGGGCCTGGTAACGTGCAGTTGCAGTTGGCCCAAGGCCGCCTCCCAGATTTGTCTGGGATGGTCCGCGGTGGTCATGTCGAATCCTCGCTTCTGGGGAAGGGTTTTGATGGTAGCACAGGCCGCGTTCGCGTTCGCAAGGTTGCGGGCTGTCAGTTCTTGCGTCTTTCTAGCGACTGTGTCGTCTGTGGTGGGTGGATTCGCTGTATAATGGTTGAGGAGAATGGGCGGCTCGCCGCTATCTGAGGGGTCTGCGATGATAGGCAAGACGATTGCGCTTAGAAAGACGGACGGGGAGTTGGAGCCGTTTCCGGAATTCCCGGCCAGAGAAGATATGCAGAATTGGAACTATCTCCACAAAAGGGGCCAGGCCGCCGCGCTCGCGCTTCATGTGGGCGAGAGTGAGACTACGACCGCGGGTTGCGAAATCCCTGTGGGACCGACGCTTCGCCGTGTAGAGGGTCGCAGGAGCGTTCGCGTGCCTGATCTGACGGTGTCGAGGAACTCGCGTCCTGATCTTATCGAGGAAGACGGTGGTTACGCGATTGATCGTCAGGGCAAGCCTCCGGACTTTGTGCTGGAGGTGGCGTCGAAGACGACCGGCGCGCTTGACTATACGTCGAAGCGGTCGGATTATGAGAGGTATGGCGTTAGGGAGTACTGGCGTTTCGACCCGACGGGCGGAGAATATCACGACAGCGCTCTGGCCGGGGATCGTCTGGTGTCGGGAGTGTATGTTGGGGTGGATGTGGAGTGGTTGGACGAATCGCGATGTTGGGGATACAGCGAGTCGTTGGGTTTGTGGTTGTGTTGGGAGTATGGCGAGTTGCGGTTTTACGACCCCGTGGGCGAGGGGTATCTGCTGACTCATGACGAGGAGATGGCGCGGGCGGAGTCGGAGGCGTTCAGGGCTGATCGGGAGTCAGCGGCTCGTCGTTATGCGGAGGCGGAGCGTCGTCGGGTGGAGGAAGAGCTTATGTTGGAGTCGGCGGCTCGTCGTCGGGCGGAGGCGGAGCTCCGCAGGCTCCGGGAGCGGATGGGCGAGATGGAGTGACCGAGGGCGTCAGTTCTTGCGTCTTTCTAGCGACTGTGTCGTCTGTGGTGGGTGGATTCGCTGTATAATGGTTGAGGAGAATGGGCGGCTCGCCGCTATCTGAGGGGTCTGCGATGATAGGCAAGACGATTGCGCTTAGAAAGACGGACGGGGAGTTGGAGCCGTTTCCGGAATTCCCGGCCAGAGAAGATATGCAGAATTGGAACTATCTCCACAAAAGGGGCCAGGCCGCCGCGCTCGCGCTTCATGTGGGCGAGAGTGAGACTACGACCGCGGGTTGCGAAATCCCTGTGGGACCGACGCTTCGCCGTGTAGAGGGTCGCAGGAGCGTTCGCGTGCCTGATCTGACGGTGTCGAGGAACTCGCGTCCTGATCTTATCGAGGAAGACGGTGGTTACGCGATTGATCGTCAGGGCAAGCCTCCGGACTTTGTGCTGGAGGTGGCGTCGAAGACGACCGGCGCGCTTGACTATACGTCGAAGCGGTCGGATTATGAGAGGTATGGCGTTAGGGAGTACTGGCGTTTCGACCCGACGGGCGGAGAATATCACGACAGCGCTCTGGCCGGGGATCGTCTGGTGTCGGGAGTGTATGTTGGGGTGGATGTGGAGTGGTTGGACGAATCGCGATGTTGGGGATACAGCGAGTCGTTGGGTTTGTGGTTGTGTTGGGAGTATGGCGAGTTGCGGTTTTACGACCCCGTGGGCGAGGGGTATCTGCTGACTCATGACGAGGAGATGGCGCGGGCGGAGTCGGAGGCGTTCAGGGCTGATCGGGAGTCAGCGGCTCGTCGTTATGCGGAGGCGGAGCGTCGTCGGGTGGAGGAAGAGCTTATGTTGGAGTCGGCGGCTCGTCGTCGGGCGGAGGCAGAGCTCCGCAGGCTCCGGGAGCGGATGGGCGAGATGGAGTGACCGAGGGCGTCAGTTCTTGCGTCTTTCTAGCGACTGTGTCGTCTGTGGTGGGTGGATTCGCTGTATAATGGTTGAGGAGAATGGGCGGCTCGCCGCTATCTGAGGGGTCTGCGATGATAGGCAAGACGATTGCGCTTAGAAAGACGGACGGGGAGTTGGAGCCGTTTCCGGAATTCCCGGCCAGAGAAGATATGCAGAATTGGAACTATCTCCACAAAAGGGGCCAGGCCGCCGCGCTCGCGCTTCATGTGGGCGAGAGTGAGACTACGACCGCGGGTTGCGAAATCCCTGTGGGACCGACGCTTCGCCGTGTAGAGGGTCGCAGGAGCGTTCGCGTGCCTGATCTGACGGTGTCGAGGAACTCGCGTCCTGATCTTATCGAGGAAGACGGTGGTTACGCGATTGATCGTCAGGGCAAGCCTCCGGACTTTGTGCTGGAGGTGGCGTCGAAGACGACCGGCGCGCTTGACTATACGTCGAAGCGGTCGGATTATGAGAGGTATGGCGTTAGGGAGTACTGGCGTTTCGACCCGACGGGCGGAGAATATCACGACAGCGCTCTGGCCGGGGATCGTCTGGTGTCGGGAGTGTATGTTGGGGTGGATGTGGAGTGGTTGGACGAATCGCGATGTTGGGGATACAGCGAGTCGTTGGGTTTGTGGTTGTGTTGGGAGTATGGCGAGTTGCGGTTTTACGACCCCGTGGGCGAGGGGTATCTGCTGACTCATGACGAGGAGATGGCGCGGGCGGAGTCGGAGGCGTTCAGGGCTGATCGGGCGGAGGAAGAGCTTATGTTGGAGTCGGCGGCTCGTCGTCGGGCGGAGGCGGAGCTCCGCAGGCTCCGGGAGCGGATGGGCGAGTAGTTCTAGTACGTGCGGATGTCCGAATTGGGATTGCTGAGAGGCGAGCCTCTCCGTGGGGTCGGGGGATATGGGGATGGGTTTGGTCTTTCCGGGAGTGATGGAAGGGTAGAGTATGGCTTTGGATGAGATAGCGCGGTTCAACCAGGAGCGTTGGGATGAGTTGGCGCGCGCCGGGGTAGAGTACGCGAGGCCGTATTTGGATCTGGATGAGGGCGGCGCGCGGGCGCTGGTTGACGCGGAGGGTTTTATCGGGGACTCGCGCGGCCTCGACGTTCTCTGTTTGGCGTCGGGCGGGGGGCAGCAGTCGGCGGCGTTCGGTTTGCTGGGCGCGAATGTCACTGTTCTGGATCTTTCCGAAGCGCAGCTCGGGGGCGACCGCGAGGCCGCGAAGCGCTATGGGCTGGATATAGAGACGGTTCAGGGGGATATGCGAGACCTGTCAGCGTTCGGAGAGAAGACATTCGATGTGGTGTGGCACGGTCATTCGCTGAATTTCGTGCCGGACGCGCGCGCGGTCTTCCGGCAGGTGAGCGGGGCGCTGAAAGAGGGCGGCCTGTACCGGCTGTCCTGCAGTAATCCGTACTTCCACGGCATAGATGAAAGGGAGTGGGACGGCTACGCGTATCCGCTGCGGAATAGGTATGTGGAGGGCGAGGTTGTCTATTCGACGGGGGATGAGTGGACGTTCACGGGTCCGGACGGCTCGCCGCGCCGCGTGCGTGGTCCGAGAGAGTTCAGGCACAGCATGGAGACTCTGCTGAACGGGCCAATCGAGTTGGGGTTCGTTCTATTGCGAGCGGGCGAGTCCACGCTCTGCGACACTGAGCTTGAGCCGGGGACGTGGGAGCATTTCCAGTCTATCGCGCCGCCGTATTTGAGTTTCTGGTGGAGGTATAGTCCGTCTATCTGAATCGGGATTTGCCGGGCCGGAACTATGGTAGGATTGGAGGAGAAAGTTCGCCTGCGGGCTACCGAGGTTGGAGGCGCATGACACTTCTGGCGGGCATATTCGGCTATCCAATCGGGCATTCCATATCGCCCGCGATTCACAACGCCGCGTTCCGGCGCTTCGGCATTGACGCGGTGTACGAGGCGTGGGAGACAACGCCGGACAGACTCGCCGCCGGCGTCTCCGCTCTAAGGGGTGAGAAGCGCTTGGGCGGCAATGTAACCGTGCCGCATAAGCAGGCTGTTATTGAGCATCTGGATGAGGTTGATGATCTGGCTGCGAGGATCGGGGCGGTCAACACGATTGTCAGTCAGAATGGGCGGTTGACAGGCTTCAACACGGACGCTCTTGGCTTCATCAACTCGCTCCGAAGCGAAGCCGGTATGAGCGTCGCCGGTCTGGAGGTGGTTCTGATAGGCGCTGGCGGCGCGGCGCGGGCGGCGGCATACGCGCTGGCGGATGAAGGCGTGGGCGAGCTTGCGATAGCGAATCGCACCGCTGAGCGAGCGGAGTCGCTGGCGGACGAAGTGGGGCGAACGGGCGTCGCGGCGAGCGCGTTCGGTATTGCGGACTCTCAGCTTTTCTCCGCGTGCGAACGGGCCGACCTGATAGTCAACTCCACGTCGGTCGGAATGCTGCGCGGTCCGGCGGAGGGAAGGTCTCCGATTCCCGCGAGCGTCATATCGTCCGGGAGCGTGGTGTATGACATGGTGTACAACCCATCTGATACGCCGCTGCTGCTGGACGCGGCGAAAGCGGGAGCGCGGGTCGTAGGCGGCCTGCCGATGCTGGTCTATCAGGGGGCGGCGGCCTGGACGCGCTGGACGGGGCGCGAGGCGCCTGTGGAGGTCATGTTCGCGGCGGCGAAAGAGGCGCTCGGCCTTTAGCCGCATTCTGCCAAATCAGGCTCAGCATTCCCCTAGAAGCCTTGTGCGGAAATGCAGTCTAATTGGCGGCGTTGCCCTCTCCGACGGTTAAGTTCAGGCAGATAAGTGTCTTACAGCCTGTGTCTTGCGTATCCGGGGTAGAAAGGGGAGGGGGAGGGGGTCGCGATGAAGTACAGTTTCAAGCCGAGTGTTTATCTTGTGAGCAGGCCGTCGGTTGACTGGGAGCAGATAGCGGCGTTCCTGTCCGACGAGGAGCTGCCTCCCATCCCCAGCAGCATACGCGCGGGCGCGGACGACGCGAACGCGATTATCGAGACTTCGGCGCGGCTCTGTTACATGAGTTTCGGGCGCGGGCGGCGGGACATTGAGGACTTCATCAACAATCTGCTCAGTTCTAAGGACGGCTCGGTTTTCGAGCACGTGAACTACGGCTTCGTGATAACGGGTGTTTCGCGCAGCCTCACGCACGAGTTGGTGCGGCATAGGGCGGGGTTCGCGTACAGCCAGCGGTCGCAGAGATATGTTGACGAGACGGAGGGCGCGTTTGTCATGCCGCCGGCTCTGATGATGGAGGACGGCGCGGCGGATGATGCGCGGGTCGTCTTGGAGCGCGCGCTAGAATCAGCCGCCGATAGCTACGTCAAGCTGGTGAAAGAGCTTGAGGAAGTCTTGCCCAGAGACCGTTTCGAGTACGCGACCGACCGGCGCAAGGCGATAAGACAGGCGGCGCGCGCCGTACTGCCGAACGCGACTGAGACCAAGATATTCGTTACCGGCAACGTTCGGGCCTGGCGTCACTTTATCGAGATGCGCGGCGCGGTGTTCGCGGACTGGGAGATCCGAGCCATCGCCATAAGGGTGTTGGAACTGCTTCGGAAGGAAGCTCCTCTCATGTTTGGAGACTTTGAGGTGTCCGACCTGCCGGACGGTACGCAGGTCGCCGCTCCGCGATACTCGAAGGTTTGAATCGGACTGGGGGAAACCATCCTTCGCGGCAGGGTTTTAGATGGTCAAAGGCGACTGTTCGCACAGGGCTATGGCATCTAAATTGAATATAAGACAGGGGTTAGAATAGAGGTCATCCTCGAAAAGGAGTGACCTCATGGGAAACACCCACTCAGCCTCTCTGATCGAACACCTCTCAGTACTTGAACGACCGCGCCAAGCGCCACAGCCTGACCGATGCGCTCACAATCGCCATATGCGCCATAGTGGGCGGGGCCGACTCGTGGACCGACGTGGAGATGTTTGGCAACTCCAAGAGACAATGGTTCGACAGCTTTCTGGAATTGCCAAACGGAATCCCATCGCACGACACTCTCGGCAGAGTCTTCTCCATGCTCGACGCCGAACAGTTCCAAAGCCGCTTCATCGAATGGGTCAAGGCAGTCAGCGAGGTGTGCAATGGTCAGATAGTCGCCATAGACGGCAAGAGCGTCAGACACTCCCACGACAGATTCATAGGTAAAGAGGCCATCCACATGGTCGGCGGCCAACAGACTGGTACTCGGACAGGTCAAGGTGGACGACAAGTCGGTATTCTCAATAGGTGTTGGTATTAGATATATCCCAGTCTCAGACAGACCAACGCTATCGAATCCCTCAGCATCCGCATACTCTTGGAGTATCCTTTGGTCTTTCTGACCAGCCTGCTCAACTTACCCCTCAATACTGAGCGCTGTCCCTCATTGCGGTTCACCGCGCCATACTTGCCCACCTTGTGCCGGTTTGTGGGCAGCCATTCATACACATGATAAGCGTCGGTCTCGTAGATGCGCGCATCCGGCAGACGCTCCAACAGCCTCAGAAAAGGCTTCTCGCTTCGGTCTCCCACCTCAAAGTCCACCCAGCGTCTGCCGTCTGACTCCTCCACAACAGCAGTCCATATCCATACAGACCGACGTTTGTCTCTACGCCTAGCTCCCACATATGTCCACATCTCATCGAAGGATATGACCCGCGCACAGCTTTGACCCATCTGTCTCGACGCGCGCTGAACGCTCAGCTTGACCATCAACTCCCTCGCCATACACGCTTTTTTTGACCCAGCTATACACTGTCTCCTCTTTTTTCTCCAACACCCGGCTGATAGCTGACAGTCCCATACCCTCTGTGTACATCGCCACAGCCAGATTCCGGCTCTTCTCTGATGACTGAGGCCGATGGCTGTCGGGTATGAAGTGATACAGACAATGACCGCAACGATAGGTCTGTTTGCCTCGGGAACGTCCGTACTTGGGCAGCCAGTTGGAGCCACAGCGTGGACACTGCATGTCCTCTCGATACGCGCGTTGTCTGACCATGTTCACACCTGCCATGTCTGGATTCACTACACTCTATCATCAATGCCAACACTCGTTGAGAAGACCGGGGAATTGGTCCAGGGCAATCGCATCTTATTGATTGAGGACCTTGAGGAGATATTCGCTATCCCATCCAGCCCGCTTGCGCTTGGCCGCGATTCCCACCCTCAGATACTTCTCCTGCTTGAGCATGTTCAGAGCCATCCGACGCTTGGCGGCGAATATCTCGGCGCTGTTGCCCCTCCTCACCCTGCTTTCATCCTCTCCGAAGCTCACGTCCAACACCCAATGCACCGAGTTCTCGATTCCCCGGTGGCCTCGAACAGCCTCAAGAAGCCGGGAAGCATCGCCCGGCAGACTCGATATGAAGTATCGCGTTTGCCGTGAACTCTTCCTATCCACGCGGCGCTCTGACTCCACCATTGCCACACTCGCCAGCTTCGACCACGCCCCATCCTCGTTTGGGTATTCGATGTGGGCAGGGTCTGAGACCACCCTGCATCGGCGGGTCTCCACCCGTCCGCGCCCCTTCTCCACCGTCTCGTACCAGTCGCTGTCCAGATCGCAAGAGCCAGTTCGTACCGCGCCATCGAACATCTCTGTGCCATCCTCATAGAGCTGTCTCTGATTGCTCTTGAGCGCCAGCGCGTAGTCCGCTCCCCGCTCGATGATCGTCTTGGCGACCTCCTTCTGACATCCCATAGCGTCTATCGCCACTGTGCGCTCGCACACATCCAGCGCTCGCAGCAGCTCGGGTATGGCCGTTATCTCGTTGGACTTGTCGTCCACCTTGATCTGTCCGAGTACCAGTCTGTTGGCCGCCGACCATGCGGATGGCCTCTTTACCTATGAATCTGTCGTGGGAGCGCCTGACGCTCTTGCCGTCTATGGCGACTGTCTGACCATTGCACACCTCGCTGACTGCCTTGACCCATTCGATGAAGCGGCTTTGGAACTGTTCGGCGTCGAGCATGGAGAAGACTCTGCCGAGAGTGTCGTGCGATGGGATTCCGTTTGGCAATTCCAGAAAGCTGTCGAACCATTGTCTCTTGGAGTTGCCAAACATCTCCACGTCGGTCCACGAGTCGGCCCCGCCCACTATGGCGCATATGGCGATTGTGAGCGCATCGGTCAGGCTGTGGCGCTTGGCGCGGTCGATTCTCGGGTCTTCAAGTACTGAGAGGTGTTCGATCAGAGAGGCTGAGTGGGTGTTTCCCATGAGGTCGCTCCTTTTCGAGGATGACCTCTATTCTAACCCATGTCTTATATTCAATTTAGATGCCATAGCCCTAGTTACGCTCCGCGGAAGCATTGACCGTTCAGCGGGTTGGGTCTATAATCTTCGTGCGTTCTTCATCTTCGGGTATGTGGCCGTTACCATCCGAGGGACGAGAGCGCGTGGACAGTAGCGAAGTTATTGGCCCTTGAACCGAGGGAGTGTAGTCGCATTAGTCCCCATAGCCCCCACAGCGAGTATCCGAGGCAGACGGATTTTTCTGTAAATTCCGTAGAGAGCGATCTACGACGGGCCAACTCAACCTCCGAATCTCCTGACTATCCTCGCGAGGCGTGCGGCGTTGTGGGCGTGTATCACAGAGGAGAGGACGCGGCCCGCGTCGCCTTCTTTGGGATATACACCCTTCAGCACCGCGGACAGGAGAGCGCGGGCATTGCGTCGGCTGACGGCGAGCGCATCCGAGCGCGAACCGAGATGGGGCTGGTGACCCAAGTTTTCGAGGAGGACGACCTTCTCGACCTGCCCGGTCATATCTCCATCGCGCACACGCGATACTCGACCACCGGTTCCAACCTAATCGTCAATGCCCAGCCCATCATCGCGCGCGGCCCCGATGTCGAATTCGCGTTGGCGCACAACGGCAACGTCATCAACGCGCCTGAACTGCGTAGGGAGATGGAAGACCGGGGAATCCGGTTCGTCGGCACCAACGATTCTGAGATAATCGCGAGCGCTCTCGCCAACGCTCCCGCGAGGGACTGGGAAGAGCGCATATCCTACCTGATGCGAAGGCTTCAGGGCGCGTACTCCCTGACCGTGCTTACCAAAGACGGACTACTCGGCATAAGGGACCCTTTGGGTGTCAGGCCGCTGTGCATAGGCAAACTGAGTGGCAGCCCGGGCGGCTGGATAATAGCCTCCGAGTCGTGCGCGCTCGATCACGTGGGAGCCGACTACATCAGGGAGATCGAACCCGGCGAGGCCGTTTTGATAGACGACCGCGGGCTCAGAACCGTCAAGGCTTCCGATGACCCCGCCCGTCGTTCGAGTTGTATTTTCGAGAATATATACTTCGCGCGCCCGGACAGCGTTCTGGACGGGCGTCTCATATACAGCGACCGCCTGAGTATGGGAGCCGAATTGGCCCGCGAGCATCCCACTGACGCGGATATGGTAATCGGCGTGCCGGACTCTGCGACCGCCGCCGCCGTGGGCTACGCCCAGGAGTCGGGCATTCCCTACGGAGAGGGCTTGGTCAAGAACCGCTATGTGGGCCGCACTTTCATAGAGCCCAACCAAAGACTGCGCGACCTCGGGGTGAGACGAAAGCTCAACGTGCTTCCGGGAATCATTCGCGGGAAAAGCCTTGTGGTGGTTGACGACAGCATCGTTCGCGGCACCACGACGCCCCACGTGGTCAGGCTGCTGCGCAGGGGCGGCGCGAGAGAGATACACCTTCGGATAACCGCCCCGCCAATAACGTCCACCTGCCATTTCGGCGTAGATATGGCAACTAAGAAAGAGCTGATAGCCGCGAACATCTCGGTGGAGCAGATACGGCAGACGGTGGGCGCGGACTCAATCGGCTACCTGAGTGTGGATGGCCTGTTGCGCGCCGTCAACGGGACGAAGAACCGCTTCTGTCTCGGCTGTTTCACCGGCGAATATCCGATTCCGGTCCAGCTGGAAATGGATAAGCTGGTCATGGAAATCCAGGAAGTTGGCGCCGACTAGACTCACCATGCTTTCCTACTGCCCTAAGGTCCCGCCCACGCGGGGCGGAAAACTGCCCATCGGAGTCATGGCTTCGCACGGAGGGACGAACCTCCAGGCCATTCTTGACGCCTGCGCCGCCGGCTCGCTCGACGCCGAAGTCCGAGTGGTTATCTCCAACAACTCTCGCTCCATGGCTCTGGAACGGGCGCGTCGGGCGCGCATCCCAACCGCGCATCTGAGCGCGGCTACGCATCCCGCCCCCGCGCTGCTTGACAAGGCTATTTCCGACACCCTGGCCGCTCACGCGGTTGAACTAGTCGCGCTTGCCGGATACATGAGGAAGCTCGGCCCCCAGACTCTGGGCAGATACCGCAACCGCGTCCTGAACGTTCATCCGGCGCTTCTCCCCAAGTTCGGCGGGCAGGGGATGTACGGGGAGCGCGTCCACGCTGCGGTGCTGGCCGCGGGCGAGCGGGTTTCGGGAGTAAGCGTTCACGTTGTGGACGAGGAGTACGACCACGGCCCGGTGATAGCGCAGGCTGAGGTCCCCATCATGCGGGACGACACGCCGGAAACCCTCGCCTCCCGCGTCCTAGAGTGGGAGCATACCCTCTATCCGCAGACCATACAGCGCATAGCGTCAGGGGAAATAGACTTGGACTCGCTGGGACAGCTCCCCCATTGTGAACAGCGCGCCCGACTCTCGCGAAGCGGCGAAAACATTCGCAAGACCCGTCTCCCATATCGCGCGACCCCTCGGAGGGGTTATAATCAAGCCATTCCAAGCGTATGAACTGAGCCGTATGACAGCGCGAACATACAAGCAGGCGGGAGTTAACCTAGAGTCGTCGCAGGACGTAAAGCGTCGCATCGGCGATATAGTCGCGCGGACGCACGGCCCGGAGGTGCTGGCGGGAGTGGGCGCTTTCGGCGCGCTGTACTCGTTCGCAGGCTATGAGGATCCCGTGCTTGTCGCCAGTACCGACCCGGTCGGAACCAAGCTGAAACTCGCGGTCATGACCGGACGCTACGACGGCATAGGCGAAGACCTAGTGAACGCCTGTGTGAACGACGTGATAGTGTGCGGCGCGAAGCCGCTGCTGTTCCTAGACTACATCAACATGGGCAGCCTGCGCCCGGATGTGGTGACCACGCTTGTGGAAGGGATGGCGAAAGCGTGCGCGGAGGTGGGTTGCGCGCTCATCGGCGGCGAGACAGCCGAGATGCCCGGCGTGTTCGCCGGCGACAACTTTGACGTGTCGGGGTTCGCGCTGGGCGCCGTGGAGCGCTCCGATATGGTGGATACGTCGAAGATAGAGGCCGGAGACGCCCTGATAGGTCTGCCGTCGAACGGACTCCATACCAACGGCTACTCGCTTGTGAGGCACATATACGGTCTGGACTCCGATCCTGCGCCTCTGTACGAATTCTGTCCGGAACTCGGCGAGACACTCGGCGACGCGCTGCTGAGACCGCACCCGCCCTACTACAACCGGCTTGCGCCCGCGTTCGGCATGGTAAAGGGGATGGCGCACATAACTGGCGGCGGACTCGTGGAGAATGTTCCGAGAATGTTGCCCCGGGGCGTGTCGGCCAGGTTCGACACCGCTTCTTGGCCGCTCCCGCCCATCTTCGTCCGGATACAGGAGGACGGCGGCGTATCGCGGGAAGAGATGTACCGCGTCTTCAACATGGGGCTGGGAATGGTGATGGTCTGCGAGCGTGAGCGCGTGTCCGAGGCGCTGTCCGCGCTCCCCGACGCGCTCGTGGTGGGCGAAGTTGTCAGGGATGCGGGACCGGAGCGTGTCGTCTTCTAAGCCCTGCCCGCCAACGCGGGCGCCGTGATGTCAACGAACTTGATGACACATAAACTTGATTTGTGATATATTGCACATACTATGACGGCCTCTCACTATTCGACCCCATTCCCGACCCGGGGCATTGTCAGGGACGCGTTGCTCGTCGCCAGCGCGTTGCTCATGGCGATAACGCTTTATCTTATATACTTCTGGGCGCCGACCGAGCAGAACCTCGGAATCTCCCAACGCATCTTCTACTTCCACGTCCCGCTCGGCTGGATAGGCATGGTGTCCATAATCGTGGTCGCGGTCGCCAGCCTGCTGCACCTGATAACCGGACGACAGCGATGGGACGACCTCGCCTACTCGACCGCGGAACTCGGCGTCATATACGCCAGCCTAATACTGGTAACCGGAGCGATCTGGGGCAAGCCCGTGTGGGGAGTGTGGTGGACATGGGATCCCAAGTTGACGACCACGCTGGCGCTGTGGTTCATATATGTCGCCTACCTAATGATACGCGCCTACGGGCCGACAGGCAGCCAGGGCAAGCGTTTCACCTCCGTAATCGCGCTCATCGGCGCAATAGACGCCCCCATCATCTACATGGCGTCAATCTGGTGGAGAACGGCGCACCCCGCGCTGAACATCGGCCCCGCCGCCGCAGAAGACGAAGCCTTGGCTTCGTCCAGAATCTACATAACCCTGCTGGTTTCAGTCGTCGCCTTTACCGTAATGTACATAGCATTGCTAACAGAACGATTCGCGCTGAAAAAGTCGGAGTCTGACCTCGATGAACTTCACCAGAGAATGGCATAACAACTCGGCCCTGCGCATGACCCTGCTGGGCGCGCTTATCAGCATTGCGCTGGTCGCGTGGTCTATGCTGGGCGGCGCGGGCGCGATTTCGCCCGACCTGCAGAGCCGCCCGCCCGAAGCGAACCTTCCATTCCTCTTTGCCGTATTCATAGTCACTTGGGCCGCCTTCTTCGTGTACGTATTCTATGTGTCCAGGCGACAGCGAGAGATGCAGGGTGAGATCGAGGCCCTCAAGCGCGCCCTCGAAGAACGGAACCAACAGCCGTCCGAGCAAAGCTGAAGAAACGGCTATACTATCTCGTTATGTCCCAGACACTCGATCCATTGCCAGAAACCGCGCCATCGGCCGGTGGAATAGTCTCATCCCACAGGGCAAAGCTGCTGATAGCGTTTGTCGTTTTGATAGGCGCGTTCGGATACCTCGCTTTCCTTGCCTTCGAGGGAGCGACTGTTTACTACTACACGGTGGGCGAGATGAACGAAGTAGGCCCGTCTCCGGACGGCAAGATGGTTCGGGTTAGCGGAAAGCTGGAGCCCGACTCATTCCATCGCGCCGCCGGCTCGACACTCGCGGAGTTCCGTCTGACCGACGGCTCCAATACGCTCGCCGCCGCCCACGAAGGCGTGCTGCCGGACCTGTTCTTCAACGAACACTCGGAAATCATCCTAGAAGGCAGCTATCACCCCAACGGCGTATTCATGAGCGAAAATGTCATCGTGAAGTGCCCATCCAAGTACGTCGCCCTCGAAGAAGCGGAAGCGGGCTGACCGCGCTTCCGAGACACAGCTGTGGCGGTCGGGACGCTCGTTGAGACCCGAACCCGCTCCTGCTATTGTAGAGGCACAGGACTTCGCCTTGCTTCCGAGACCCGACGAACCACAAAACCCCTTTAACAGTACGAGGATTTATCCCCCCGGACTTGACCGAAAGCCGTATGCGACATGGCTGCTTCTCGGCGCCAACGCCGCCATGTTCTTGGTATCCGAGTTACAGGGAGGCTCCACAAACGTAGAAGCGCTTCTACGGCTCGGCGCGCTGCAGAACCAACTCATCGCGTCCGGGGAGTACTGGCGTCTATTCACCGCCACATTTCTACACTCAGGGCTTATTCATCTGGGATTCAACGTCCTCGGCCTATTCATATTCGGCCAGCAAATCGAGCGTCTCTACGGCCACGCTCGGTTTCTCGCGATCTATATCCTCGCGGGGCTGGCGGGGAGCGTCGCCAGCTACCTATTCAGCATCGCTTCCAGCCCAAACTCTATCGGGGTCGGCGCAAGCGGCGCGGTGTTCGGAATACTTGGCGCATTGGTCGCATTCTTCCTCTCCAATCGGGATAGATTCGGCGAAATTGGACGGAATACCCTGTTCGGGCTGCTGATTATCTCGGCCATCAACCTCTTCTTCGGCTTTGTCACGCCGGGCATAGACAACTTCGCCCACATCGGCGGATTCACCGGCGGATTCCTGCTCGGAATAGTGTACTCGCCCAATTACAGGGTGGCGCATAACTTCCTAGGCTTGCCCGAAAGGCTGCAGGACACCAACTCTCTATACAGGCGGATGTGGACGCTGCCTGTCGCCTTCGCCATCCTGACAATCGGCGTACTCATAGGCAACTTCATCGTTGGCGATACGCCCATAACCTACATCCGACAGGCGGAAGAATACCACCAACAGGGAGAATTCGCGCTCGCGCTGGACTCTGTGGACAAAGCCATCGAGATACAGCCCGGCTACGCTCCCGCATACCTTCGGCGCGCGCTCATAATGGCAGACCTCGGGAACGTCCAACTCGCCAGGGATGATATCGGTCGCGCTATGCGCCTAGGACTCTCCGAATCCGACAGGTCCCGCGCGATTAGACTTCTCCTGGAACTTCAGTCCGGACGCTAACCTGGCGCAAATCGTTTGACCGTCAATACTGAAGGTGTTAGCATCCCGCTGTCCGCTCGAAGACACCGCTAATCACGGGAAGGAACATCTTAGTGAACCTAGCTCCGCGTCTAGCCCGCCGAACTCCATTTTTCTACGGATGGGCTATCCTCTTTTCAGCCGGCTCCTCCATATTCGTCCGCAACGCCGCCGCCAGCCTTACCATAGCCGTCTTCGTGTACCCGCTTTCCGACGAACTCGGCTGGAGTCGCACCATGATTGCCGGAGCGTCCAGCCTCGGCGGACTGGCGGCCACGTTCACCTCGCCCCTCATAGGCTGGCTTGTGGACCGCTTCGGCGCGCGACTCGTGCTCACCGCCAGCGTGCTGGTTCTCGGAATTTCCACCATATCGCTCGCCTGGGCCACATCCACCGTCTCGATATTCGGCGCGGCGATTCCATGGACATTCTATCTCGCCTACGGAACCGGGCGGGTCATATTCTCCAGCCCCATCCAGATTGGGGCCTCAGTGGTCGTCTCACGCTGGTTCGTGCGAATGAGAGGCAGAGTCAACGGAATCCTCTCCATGACCCATTCGGCCGGAATGGTGCTGTTCCCGCTCATAGCGTCCATGATAATCGCTCAGAGCGGTTGGAGAGACGCATGGTTCGTCCTTGGCGTTATGGTATGGGTCATAGCGCTGCTTCCGGTATCTCTGCTAATAGCGCAGAGCCCCGAGGACGTGGGCCTTCACCCCGACGGCGATGCGGGAGGGGAAGCGTCGGACGAAGCCGTCTCGGGGAACGAAGAACCCGCTTGGACGCTGAAAGAGGCTGCGCGGACGCCCGCGCTATGGATTCTGGCAGTCGGCACAGGCCTGCTATTCCTGATGCAGGCCGGAACCAACACCCACGCCGCCGCCTTCTTCCGCGACCAGGGACTCACCGCTACGACCGCCGGGCTGGGCATCAGCCTGAACGCGGCCTTCCTCGGTATCGGAGGCATCGTCTGGGGACGAGTCGTCGAGAACACCCCCGCCCGGTACGTCATGGCTGCGGTCGCGCTTGTCATGGCCGTGGCGTCGGCGCTGTTCATTACGACCGACACGACGATAGAGGCGTTGGCGTACTCCGCGCTATTCGGATTCGGGTTGGGAGGGATGCTGACCGTGCCTCCGGTCGCCTACGCGGACTACTTCGGACGAGAATCCCTCGGCGCCATCAGGGGCATAACCGAGCCGTTCACCACGTTCGGCCAAGCCGTGGGCGCGCTGATACCCGGCATAGTGTTCGACTACCTGACCGCCGCGGGCAGCGAGAGCTACCGTCCCGCCTTCATAGCTTTCGCCGCTCTGGGACTATTCACAATGTTCATAGTCCTGCTGGCGAAACAGCCTCGCAAATAACGGTTGGACACGTTCCGCCAGGGCGAGCGCGGGAACTCCATCATGATGTCGTCCCGCTCCGGCGATTCAAGCCCCCTCGCCGGTCGCCAACCGGGATGTGTTGAGCGGGGCGCGATGGTCCGTAGATAGCGGCTTTTAACTATCAGCCACTCCCCGGCCCTCGCTCCATGGAGTATGGCTGCCAGCGAACGAGGTCGGTCTTATTCAGAACCGACGGATTCACACACGTTCTCGGCCAGCGTCCGCTCAGAACCAGCGAGATCTCCTGGCCCACCCTGCGCCGCGCCTCAGGGGACATCCTCGACGACGCCGACGCGACGTGCGGCGTGAGTATCACGTTCTCCATCTGAAGAAGCGGGTTGTCCGGCTCCGGCGGCTCTATCTCGGTAACGTCCAGACCGGCCCCGGCAATCCACCCCTCTCGGAGCGCCTTGATTAGCGCGGCCTCGTCCACCGTCGGCCCGCGACCGTTGTTTATGAACAGCGCGGTCGGCTTCATCATCCTGAAATGCCGCTCCGTTAGCAGGTGGTGAACCTCCGACGTGGACGGCGCGTGCATGGACACTATGTCCGAGCGTTGCATAAGTTCGTCCAGACTGACAGGCTCCACCCCGTAGCTGGTAATCGTAAGCTCCTCTATATACGGGTCAAACGCCAGCATTCGCAACCCAAAAGGCTGGGCGCGCAGCGCGGTGGCGCGCGCTACGTGGCCGAACGACACGAACCCCAGCGTCTGCCCGAACAGACGCGGAAACTGGTTCAAGTACGGCCTGCCCTCTCCCCACCTCTCATCGCGCGAGTACTTGTTCATAAGCGTCAGTCGCCGGAAGGTAGCCAGCAACAGCATCATCGTATGGTCCGCCACCTCTTCTATGAAAGTGTCCGGAACATTGGTCACCGGAATATTCCGGGCGGTGGCCGCGCCTACATCCACGGTGTCCGCGCCCACACTCCCCAGCGCTATCACCTTGCAATTCTGAAGGTTCTCGATGATGTTCGCAGTTATCCTATCGCCTCTCGCTATAAGCGCGTCGCAATCCTTCACCTGCTCGATGAACTCGCCCTCGCTGGACGCCTCTATCTCCACGATCTCCGCGTCCACCGTGGACAGATACTCCATCTCATAATCATACTCTCCACCGCCCAAAGCGTAGGTAACATTGGTCGGCCTCTGAACAGCCACCTTGAATCTCGCCAATCTCCGACTCCTTTCAGAATATGCCTTTCATCCGACACTTAGGATAGGACAGCCGCAACCGCTTGTCCAGAGTCCCAACCTGGCAGCTGGGTCCATTCGGTTAGCCGACATACTCGCTCTCCCCTCTTCCGGCAGCGACCATATATTGCCTGGACAACCGAGAACAGACCGCTGAAACTCCATGCCTAATTCCACTACCATCCACTACCGTCCCATGCTACAATAAGAACATCATATCTAGCGACGGCGACGGATTCGCCGCCTGTCAACATAAAGTGGAAATTATAATATAAAAGCTCAGAAGCCCCAGAAAATTTTACCCTGCCATTACAGGCCTTTGCAGGTGAATTATAGGTGAACTTTTCACCTGACGCTACCTGACTCAAGCTCCTGTTCTCACCTGACCGCATATAAATTAAGCTATATGATTCAGCGTCTTACGCAACAATCGAATATACTATGAAACCGCTCTCACCCTATATTACAATGCACTAACCAAATGCTGAGGAGCCAACGAGCATGGAACCATTCAACAAGATGAACGGCGTAGTCCTCCCTATGAACCGGGTCAACGTGGACACCGACCAGATTATCCCCAAGCAATTCCTGAAGCGCGTCGAGCGCGCCGGCTTTGGCGAATTCCTCTTCTTCAATTGGCGATACAACGAGGACGGCTCGCCCAACCCCGATTTCGTTCTCAACAAGCCCGGCTACGAGAACGCCGAGATTATCGTCGCCGGCAGGAATTTCGGCTCAGGCTCCTCCAGGGAACACGCCCCCTGGGCGCTCGGACAATACGGGTTCAAGGTACTCATAGCCCCCAGTTTCGCCGACATCTTCCATAACAACTGCTTCCAGAACGGTCTGTTGCCGGTCGCGCTTCCCGAAGAGACCGTGCAGAAGATTATAGAAAACGCCGAGAACAACCCCGGATACAGCCTGAGCGTTGACCTCGAATCTCAGCGAGTCTGGGATTCCAACGAAGATGTGGTCGCCGACTTCAGCGTCGAACCCTTCCGTCGCTACTGCCTGCTCAACGGCCTCGACGACATCGGCCTCACGCTTGAAAACGAAGACGACATATCCACCTTTGAGTCGAGCCGAAGTCCCGGCGGCGGCGTTCTGACATTCTAGACGACGACAGAATTCTCCGCCGCGCCCATGTCTCCCAGCCGGCCCTCCTTCGAGCGGGTTAGTCCGGTTTGCGCCGCATTCCTGGCGCCTTCCGCTTTCTTCAGTTGGCGATATGCCTCAGGCGTCCCGGGGAGAGGACTGAGGCGAGGGTGAACATCCCGCCGTTTTGAGATGCTTTCTAACCGGATAAGGAGGGTCGAGAACCCAAAGAGTATGAAATTCAGCAACTTTCTCTTCCCGCAATCCGACACTCCCGACACCGACTACGACATAGTCGCCGACGCGTTGCGCGAGGCATCTCTGACCGAGCGACTCGGTTTCGACGCCGTATGGCTTGGCGAACATCACATTGACGGCGCGTGCGCCTACGTTGACCCGGTCACCTTCGCCGCCGCCGTCGCCGCCCGAACCGAGCGCGTGAAGATAGGATTCGCCGCCGTCCAGATGGCGCTGCATCACCCCATAAGGCTCGCCGAACAGATAGCGCTTCTCGACAACATCAGCCGGGGGCGCGTCATACTCGGCATCGGACGCGGAACCGCATACAACTTCTACGAATACCGCAGCTACGGAATCCCGTTCGCAGAAGCGCAGGGCAGGCTCGTCGAATCCGAGGAGATACTCCCCAAAGCCTGGACAACGGAGAACTACCGGCACAAGGGCGAGTTCTTCGATATAGACCTGCCTGTGCTGAGGCCGAAGGTATATCAGAGTCCGCACCCGCCGATTATCCGCGCCGTGGCCACCGAAGCCTCCATGATACGGATGGCGAACCTCCGCCGCCCAATCATGTTGGTCGTCCAGCCCGACGACGAGACGGAGAGACGCTTCGTCGCTTACCGCCGCGCGCTAGGCGAGTCCGGCCTGGATGACGAAGCGGTGGAACGCGTTATGGGCGAGTGCTGGATATGGCGCAACATCTACGTCGCCGACACCGACGTCGAAGCCGAAAAGCTCGCCGCCAAAGTGCACGAGGCGAACCGAATGCACATCTCGGAGACCCGTCTCCGACTGAACACTCCGGAGGAGATGGCCTCGGTGAGTGTCAGTCTAGCCGACCCAAGATTCAGCCTCCGCAACAGCATGATATTCGGCTCGCCCGATACCGTCGCTCAGCGCATAGAGAGGCTCAGCCGAATAGGGGTCGGCGGTCTGATTCTGCACTTCCGCGTCGGCCCCATGTCGTGGGAGGACAACGAGCGCAGCCTCCGTATGTTCGCGGACAAGGTCATGCCAAGCTTTAGAGATAGCTATGTCGGGAACGGCGGGCGGCCCGTCCGCTCGGAAGGAGACACACCCGCATGAGCGGCGGTCCCGGCCCTCAAGCCGCTTCCACGCCCAGCCAATCGGTGGCGAAGGACTTCGTGCAACTTCCCAGAAGGCAGGTCATCCTGACGATGGTCGGCGTAATGTTGGCGATGTTCTTGGCCGCTCTGGACCAGACCGTCGTCAGCACTGCCATGCCCCGCATCATAGCCGACCTCGGAGGGTTCGACCGTTACACGTGGGTTACGACCGCCTACCTGCTCGCCTCCACCATATCCGTCCCGATTGTGGGCAGGCTAACCGACATATACGGGCGCAAGATATTCTTCATAGGCGGAATCGCGATATTCCTGATAGGCTCAGTCCTCGCCGGAACCAGCGGCTCGATGACCCAGCTTATCGCTTTCCGCGCGATCCAGGGCATAGGCGGCGGGGTCATAATGGCGAACAGCTTCGTGGCCATCGCCGACCTGTTTCCGCCGGAAGAAAGGGGCAAGTTCCAAGGATTCATCGGCGTCGTGTTCGGAATGTCGTCGGTCATCGGGCCGACCCTGGGAGGCTTCATAACCGACAACTTCTCATGGCAATGGATATTCCTGATTAACATTCCGGTCGGAATCCCCGTGCTTCTTCTGATAGCGTGGTTCTTCCCCAAGATAAGCTCGGAGGTCGAAAATCGAAAGTTGGACTACGCGGGAATGGTCACGCTGATACTCGCGGTTACGCCAACGCTTCTCGCCCTATCCTGGGGCGGCGTCCAGTACGGATGGGGTTCGCCACAGGTCATAGGCTTCCTCGCGTTCGGCTTGGCCATGGGCGCGGCGTTCGTGGTGATAGAATCGAAGTCTGATTCTCCCATCATGCCCTTAGAGATCTACCGGAACCGGATGGTGACCGTCTCGCTCGTCGCGACATTCCTGACAGGGTTCGGAATGTTCGGCGCTATAATCTTCGTCCCGCTGTTCTTCCAGGGCGTACTCGGCGCGTCCGCGACCAGCAGCGGCAGCTTCTTGACCCCCATGATGCTCGGAATCGTATTCGGGGCTACCCTATCCGGCCAGTTGCTTTCAAGAACGGGCGGACACTACCGGATACAGGCCCTCATCGGCACGGGCGTAATGATGCTGGGCGCATTTCTTATCTCCACCATGGATATGAATACCAGCTTTGCCCGCGCGGTCGGATATATCATTGTTATGGGACTTGGGCTGGGAGTCACCTTCCCCACTTTCACTCTGGCTGTCCAGAATTCGGTGCCGTTCAGGCTGATGGGAATATCAACCTCTGCGCTCCAGTTCTACAGGTCTGTCGGCGGTATGCTTGGTCTCGCGGTCCTGGGCGCCGTCATGGCGAACAGATTCGCTTCAAGGCTGGAGGAGACGATACCGGATGATGTCTCCTCTGCCCTGCCCACCGGTCAGCTGGACGCTATAAAGGACAACCCGCAGGCGCTTGTTGATCCTTCCTCCGTGGACAGGCTCAGAGCCGTGTTCATCGAAGCGGGGCCTGACGGCGTCCGAATAGTGGAGACGCTTCTGGACTCACTAAAGTCCGCGCTCGCCGGGGCGATAGGGGATGTGTTTACGCTCGGCGCTATTGTGATAGCTTTGTCGTTGGTTGTTTCGCTGTTCCTGAGGCGGCCGGCCGGGACATCGTAAGCCGCCGAGCGGCTCCGCGTCGCGGTTGATGAACCCAAGCGTCCGAACTGGTTCCAATTTACTGGGGAGAAAAGTGAGAAAACACTGGAAGATAGGCGTCACCATAGCCCTTGCCGCGCTGGTACTCGCCTTCTTCGCGCTGTTGGCGTTTGGACTTGCGAATAAGAGCCCGGCGACAGGGCGCAGCGGAGTTACCAGAGTCGGGAAGCCCGCGCCGATATTTTCCATGCCCTTGCTGGGAGGGGGGGAGTTCCATCTGGAAGATTACGCCGGAAGGCCGCTGGTAATAAACTTCTGGGCTTCGTGGTGCCCGCCCTGCCGCAATGAATCTCCCGGGTTCGAGAGGATGTGGCGAAAGTACCAGGGCGCCGGCATCCAGTTCGTCGGAGTGGATATCCAGGACACGGAGCGGGACGCCGCGGAGTATATTCAGGAGTTCGGACTCACCTTCCCCAATGGGCGCGATCCCGATGGCGCGATAACCGTGGATTATGGGGTTATAGGCCTTCCGGTCACGTTCTTTGTAGGAGCGGACGGAGTTGTGCGCGGGCGGTGGGTCGGCGCGGTTCCGGAGGACAAGTTGGAATCTTGGGCGCTGGGTCTTATCGCGGGCTCGGTTCAGGAACAGGCGCCCGAAGGCGAAACTTCCGAAGGATTCTTTCCGCTGAGGTGACGATGGTCGTCGCTTCGGCGGTCGTTCGACTGAAACTCGCTCGGCGCGGGCGGCTCATAGCTAACTGGCTCTATAATTGCATTGGGCCAACGCGGAGCTTGTTGTCCCGATGCGGCTTTCCCTATGCGCTCCGATAGTTTTCCAGAACGTCGTCGGGAAAGTCTGCGTTGGAATACACTTTCTGAACGTCGTCAAGGTCTTCAAGCTGATCGAGGAGCCTGAGTATCTGGCCCGCGGACTTCTGGTCGAGCGGAACGGTGTTGCTCGGTATGAGAGACACTTCGGATGAGCTTATAACGGCGTCGCTCGACTCAAGCGCGCTGCGAACGTTTTCCAGAGAGTTGGGTTCGGAGAACACTTGAAGGGTGTCGGTGTCGGTGTCGAAATCATCCGCTCCGGCGTCAATGGCTACCAGCGTAAAGTCCTCAGCCTGCTCCTCCGACGCCTCGATCATGATGACGCCCCGCTTGTCAAACTGCCATGAGACAGCGCCCGACTCCGCCAGATTGCCGCCCGCCCTTGTCAGTGTCGTCCGGACGGCGGATACGGTCCGGTTGCGGTTGTCCGTGAGCGTCTCAAGCATAATAGCGACACCGCCCGGTCCGTAGCCTTCGTAAACCGCCTCGATCATCTGGACGCCGTCCGAGCCTTCGCCCGTGCCGCGTTTGATAGCCCTTTCGATGTTGTCGTTGGGCATATTCGCGTCTTTGGCTCGCTGGACCGCCATTCTCAGCCTGAAGTTGGCGTCCGGGTCGCCCCCGCCCTGACGCGCCGCCACGATTACCTCACGCGCGAGTTTGGTGAACAGTTTGCCCCGTCTATGGTCGGTTATCGCCTTGGCGTGCTTGATTTGCGCCCATTTTGAATGTCCTGCCATGTCTCTGCCTCCGTATAAGTCGTGACTCGCGCTCTTTCCGGAATTTCCATCTGCCAAAAGTAGGATGCCGAATGACCTATGTGAGACGGATTATCAGAGTAGTCGGCGCTCGTCAAATTCTATCACGGGGTCGGAAGGTGGTCAAAATGTCGCTTGAGTCGAAGGGGCTTACAGTCGAAGGCAGAACTCTTCCGGCGGGGCGCCGAAGATGTTGGGGTGGATGATGCCGGCCATGATCTCCAGGCCGTCCACCAGCCGAGGGCCGCTGCGACTGAACAGCGCGCCGGAATCCACTATGTACACGCGACCATTGCGAAACGCGGACATCTCGCGCCATATATCGAGATTGCCCAGCGTGTCGAATTCGGCGCGGGCGCGGGCTACGTCCATTCCGCAGGGCATCAGGATTAGTATGTCGGGGTCGGTCTCGGTCAAGTTCTGCATTTCCATGCGGTAGGATGGCGAACCGGGTTCGGCCAGGGCGTCTCGCCCGCCGGCTGTTTCGACCATTTCCGGTATCCAGTGTCCGGCGGCTATGACCGGGTCAAGCCACTCTATGCAAGCGACTGTGGGTCTGTTCTCTGACCGGGCTACGGTCCGGCTGATCGCGTCAATTCGGGCGCGGAGGTTGAATGCCGCGTGATGCGCGGAGGCGTTCCGTCCGGTATGCGCTCCGACTCGGAGAATATCTTTCATAACGTCGCTGAGGCTGTGGGGATCTAGAGAGAGTACGGTGGGAGAGGGGTCGAGGCGTTCTACCGCTTGCTGTACATCTTCGAAAGACACGGCGCATACCTCGCACAATTGCTGCGTTATTACCAGGTCGGGTCGGGCTTCGGTTAGCGTATCTTCATCTACTTCGTAGATGTTCTCGCCGCGCGTCATCATTTCGGTTACGAGCGCGTCTATCTCGCCGCCGCTGAGGGTGTCGGGGTCCAGACGGCTGCGGACGACTTTCGGCTTGTCAATCGCGGCGGGAGGGAAGTCGCACTCGTGGCTGACGCCGCGCAAGCGATCTCCCATACCCAGCAAATAGACTATCTCGGTCGCGCTCGGAAGAAATGTGCATATACGCATAACGTCTTCTCTCCTGTGTTCCGGAACGTATTCGCCATTGGGTCTGTCCTACTCTGAGAGAGGATCACCGCCGACAACCTGACTGATCAGGGTTGGGCGCTCGCGCGGGTGACGCTGATATTTGGGGTCGCGTATGAAGCCGGAGTTGATCTGTTCGGTCTATTCCCGTGAGCGAACTACCCGCCCTGTGTGTTTTATATCAGGGCGGGTCTGTGATTTCGTTCGCGTGTCGGATGGCCGTCTAGAAGGCGCCCTCTTTCTCGAAGGCTTCGGCCAAGCGAGCTATGCCTTCGTGTATTTCGGCGGGGGTGTTGAAGCCGTAGCACAGACGGGCGTAGTTCTGGCCGGAGTTGTTTTCGGGTGAGAAGTTGGTCCCCGCGTGGTAGCCTACGTCGTATTTGTCCAGAACGTTGTCGCGGATGGCGGTGAGGTCGCTTCGGTCTGGCAATTTGAGCCAGATGAACAGTCCGCCGTTCGGGTGGCTCCACTCGGCGCGGTCGCCGAAATTCTCGCCCAACGCCGCGAGCATCGCGTCTCGCTTGGCTCTCTGGGCGTCGTTGATCTCTTCGATATGGGCGTCGAGCCGGCCTGTGGAGTATCTATGGATCGCGAACGACGCGAATGTGTTGGCGGAGCCGCCGCTCTTGGCGACTAGGGCGCGGTCAAGCACAGGGGAGGGCGCGGTGACATAGCCGAGCCGCATACCGGGCGCGATTATCTTGGAGAACGAGGCGACATACATTGTGCTGTCGGTCTCGTCGAGCGAGTGGATGGAAGTCGGCTGAGCCTCTCCGTCGAGCCGGAGGTCAACATAGCAGTCGTCTTCGAGAATGGGTACGCCGTGCCTGTTGGCTATCTCGACCATGGCCTTGCGCCGTTCGAGCGTCATTGTCCAGCCCATTGGGTTCTGGTAGGTAGGGATGGTGTATATGAGCTTGGGTTTCTTGCCCTGTGAGACGGCTCTTGCGACGGCGCCTTCGAGGGCGTCGGGCAACATACCTTCGGTGTCGGTTTCAACGCCTCTTACGTCGGCTCCGAAGCGGCGCAATTGTCCGAGAGTGCCGCTGTACACGAAGTCCTCGGTCAGCGCGACGTCGCCCGGGTCTATAAGCGTTTCGAGCAACATATGTATGGGCTGGCCGGAGCCGTCGCCGAGGATGATGTCATGGGGAGTGACGTGGATGTTTCTGTCTCTGGCGAGTTTGTCGGCCACGAATTCGCGGAGGGGTTGGTATCCCTGCGGATGGGCGTATAGGGCGAGGTCCTCGCCCTCTTCCTTCAACGCCTGCCGAAGCCCATCTACGAGTCCGTCGAAGGGTATGGTTTTGGGGTCGGGGTAGGCGACCGCGAAGTCATACTTGCCTCGCTTGACCGCGCCTGCCCTCGCCCGCGCCTCGGGGGCGCGCCTCGAAAAAAGACTGTCGAAGCTGAATTTATTTTCTTCCGGCATCCGAACTCCTCCTTGGATATCGTCTGTCCACTATGTGAGCGGTTTGATATATTTTGGTTTATATAGGTTAGGGTTGTTTCTGGTGAGCCTGCAGGTGGGTCATCTGGTTCGCGCAGGTGAGGTCTGGCGCCTGTATCCGACCTGCATTCACCAGAATTTGTAGCTAGAGCTCCGGATATTTTTCTCTTGCCAGATTTGTCATATATTGTAATTTATGTGTTGGGCGCCAGTTCAATGCGAAACGCGTTCGGCCGAGTGTGCGAAGCGATGTGTCTATTATAGCCAAGATAGCACAAACGTGCAATCTGCGCGCTTTATACAGGGTTGCCTTAGAGTGCGTGTCCGCAATGTTACACTTTAGCCGTCCTCTGTCGCCATGTATGGGTTGGGGAGCCTAGAAAAGGCCGCCGTCTCGTCACTATCATCTCCGCGAAGCGGAGAGCGGCTGACGGAATTTCTTCGGCGGCGGCTTTGTCTGTCAATATGGGTTTATGCGTTGTCGAACAGTCCCTCGCGCTCAAAGACGCTTGCGAGTATGGCGATGCCTTCGGCTATCTCGTCAGTGTTGTGATAGCTGTAGGTCAGGCGCATATAGTTGTTGGGTGAGCGGTTCGCGCGATAGACGGCGCCCGGGTTGTACTTGACGCCGGCCTCGACAGCCTTCTCGAGAGTGTTCCATGTGTCCGCGCCCTCGGGCAGTTTGCCCCAGAGCATCATGCCGCCGTGGGGGTCGCTCCATTCGCAGCTTGGAGGGAAGCGTTCGCCGAGCGCGGCGAGCATAGCGTCTCGCTTGGCGCCCAGAGACCGCGCCACGGCCGGTATGTAATCGTCTCCATGTCGCCTCAGGTATTCGTAGATAGCCATAGAGGTGAGGTGGCTGGGTGACGCGCCGAATCTGAGTTTGCCCACTACGTCTTTAACCGGGTCGGGGACGACGCCGAAGCCGAGACGCAGACCGCATCCGAGCAACTTGGTGTAGGCGGAGACGTGCATTACGCTGTCCTGGTCGTCTAGGCCGTACATAGCTTGGGGCAGGGGGTCGCCGTCTATTCTGAAGTCGGCGTAGGATTCGTTTTCCAGGATGGGGATGCCGTGTCGCTGGGATATTTCGACCATGCGTTTGCGGCGGTCGGCGCTCAGGGTCATGCCCATAGGGTTCTGATAGACGCTGATTGTGTATATCAGCTTGGGCTTGACGCCCCCCGGCTTCGAGGTCTCTGACGGTTTGTTCGAGCGCGTCGGTGTCCATGCCGTTTTCGTCGGTCGGTATGTGGATGACGTTCGCCCGCTTGCCGAGAAGCATACCCAGCGTGCCGGAGTAACAGAATTGCTCGACCAGAACCGTGTCGCCTTCGTCAATGAAGGCGTCGAGTATGCTTCCGACGGCGCCGCCGGCGCCGGAGCTCAGAAAGATGTTGTCAACCGGAACGTCCATGCCTCTGTTGTCTCTCAGCGCGGCCGCTATGTACTCACGGAGTCCGACGTGGCCCTGGGGCGGCGGATACTTGGCTAGTTCAAGACCTTCGCGGGGCATGATGTCGGCGAGGGCGTCAACGAATCCCTGAACCGGCATGGTGTCCCTGTCGGTGTAGGTTACAGAGAATACGTATTTGGTATCGTCGGCCTGTCCGGGCGGGCCGACGACTTCCGCCGGGAGGTTCCTGGTAAACAGATCTGAATAGTCCATTTAATCTCCTTTGGTAGGGCGTGGCTTCCGGTTTAGCGTCGCCGCTCGAATGAGCCGTGTGTTGAGTTGTCTAAGCGGTGTGGCGGCCAGAATGCAAGCGAAGCGATTGTAAGCCAAGCGCCGAATGGTGTCAAAGATTTAACTCTCGGTATCGAGTACGTGGAGGTACATGAACGCGCCGGTGTAGGTGGTGGCTTCTTCACAGTGTCCGCCGACCATTTCGCCGGAGGGACGCGCAGCCGCGAGGTGTATGTGAGCGCGAATGCCGCCTTCGGGCAGTGGCTGGATGTATCCTTCGGCGCTTACAAGTTCGAGGTTCTCGTCGAGGACGCTTCTCTCGAATTGTGGCGCGCCTTCGGCGTCGTGTCTGCACAGGTTGCGCAGCTTGAGCCGGCGCAAGCTCCCAATGCAGGATGTTATCGCGGCTTCCCTGATGCCTTCCGACAGCGCGAACGATTCCAGGTCTCGCACCAGCGATTCGCCTGCCCGGAAACGGCGGTAGATGATTTTGGACTTTTGGGCTTCCCATGTTGACATTTGACATTCCTCCCGAGGCAGGTTGGCTATGTTGTTTCCGGACGGTTCAATTGTTGGTATGTGAACAGTATAATGTGGATCCCAGCGCGCTCCAATCATCGTGGAAAAAGTGTACCCTCCACAAGCGCGCAATTCATCAGTCAATGGCGCTTGACCACAGACCGGATATGTTCGATGCTCAGCTTTGCCTATGCCGCTAGATACGTGTACACGGATACTGTTACCCAGAATGACAATCTACTGAGGATTACGGCGTACAGCGATAGCTATCAGACTCCCCTGATGTCCGCAGTGACCACCGAGCCTCTGTCCGCGCCGAGACAGTTCATAGACAGCTTTGGGAACTCGACACATCATGTGCGTGTGACTTCTCCGCATCACGAGTTCATCGTACTCTCTGTCGGGACTGTGTGTTTGAGGAGGCCACGCATCCCTGAAGACCTTCTGATGAAGTCCATAGAGTACGACAATGGCGCTTATCGCTTTCCCTTGTCGCGTCCCCTTTGGTCACTCCCGCTAAAGTATCGGATGCGGCGAGGGAGATAGCGGGAAATGAGCGGGGTCTGCTGGAGATGGTGGGCGCGGTGGTTGACTGGGTTTACGCGAATATCGAGTATGAACGGGGCCGGACGACCATTGCGACGCCTGCCGACCATATTTTGGAAACTCGAAAGGGGGTTTGCCAAGATATGACGCACCTGACCATAGCGCTTCTCAGGGCGCTCGGAATCCCGACGAGGTATGTGAGCGGATTGCTCGTCACTCAGCCGGGTGAAACTCATGCTTGGATAGAGTATCTTCATCCGGATCATGGCTGGCTGGCCGCGGATCCCACGAGGGGGAGGCGGCTGTGCGTGGAGGGCGACCTTATTAAGTTCGCTATCGGTCCGGATTACACTCACGCTTCTCCGGTCGAGGGGGCGTTTATGTCTCGGGGGATAGGACGCCTTGACGTCGCGATAGGCCAGTTGCTTCTCGACAACGAAGCGCCGTCTTTGCAGGACGCTCGAAACCTTATCCTGGACTCCAGCGGCGTGTGAACGGCGCATCCGGGTCTCCGTCGCCGATGACCGAAATTGTCCGAGCTATGGCGCTCAAACGGATATATTCCCGTATATTCGGGCGGCTACAATTAGGGCGCAACTAGGGCTGATGCCTGTTTAACGAGGAGCTACGGAATTAAGGTTCGTGTAATTCGTGTTGTGGACGGCGATTCGCTGGAGGTCGCGCGGCGTGGATGGTTCAGCTTTCTTCTGAAGCCGAAGACGTTTCCGGTTCGGCTCTACGCCATAGACGCCCCGGAGCTTTCTCAGCCTTATGGCGCGGAGGCGCGGGCCAGAATGAGGGAGATGGCGCGCGGCTCGTTTCGCTTGGAAGTCGTGGATACTGACCGCTATGGGCGGGTGGTGGGCGTGGTGTACCGCAGGAACAGGAAGAAGTCGCTTAACCATATGATTGTGTCCTCGGGGTTCGCATACGCTTACCAGAGGTATGGCAGGCTGGAGGGGCTAGCCGACGCGGAGGCGCGGGCCAGAAAACGACGGCTGGGGATTTGGGAGTCGGGCGGTTCGCAGACTCGGCCTTGGGAGCATCGTCGCAAGACGCGGGCGGTCAAGAGCGAGAAGACGCGGCGGTTGGGATGGCGGCTCAGACTTGTCGCGGCAGTCGGAGCGCTTGTGGGGGTGTCGCTGAGTCTGCAGCTGCTGTGGCAATCGGCGATGGAGCTGAGTGGCTTGATACCGGGCGGGTGAGTCTTGCGTGAGAGTCGGGTTGGGGATTTGGACAGTCTGAGGCGCGGTCGCGCCTCATGCTTTGTTCGCGCGGATACTTGGAGGGATGGCGCAGGGGTGTCAGGCGCCTGCCTCGACGGGCAGGCCTACGCGCGGCATGACTTCTTTGGCGAACAGTTCCATCGAGTTCAGCACTTTCTTGTGGTTCAGGCCGCCCATGGCGAAGTTTGCGCCGAGATATTCGACGCCGGCGCGCTTCAATTCTTCGATGCGCGCTATGCAGTAGTCGGGGTCGCCTATGATGGCGCGGTTTTCCAGAACATAGTCCAGCGCGACAGGCGTCTGGGTTCGAGTTCGCCGCCATTGTTCGATGTCGTGGTGTATTTCGCTGCCGCCGTCCTTGAACCATGCGCGCCAGAACAACATATCGAGTACCCATTCGAGGTGGGCGGCGGTGTCGCGTCTGGCTTGCTCGGTGGTTTCGGCTACGTACATATATCTGAAGAAGGGTATGTCTGAGGCGGGTCGGTTCGTTCCGGCTTCTGCGGACTTTTGGACGAAGCGGCGCAGGAGGTCGAGCGCGGGCGCGGTGTCCATCACGACCGCGATACAGAGGTTGTGTCCCTTGGAAATGCAGTAGTCGAGCGTTTCCGGGGTTCGGGTGGCGGCGATGTATATGGGCGGGTGCGGATTTTGCAGCGGAGGAGGGGCGAGGCTGACTTTGTTTAGGTTGTAGAAGCGGCCCTGATGCGAGAATTCGGGTGTTGTCCACAAGCCTTGGATGATGTTGACGCTTTCCTGAAAGCGCTGTTGGCTGGTGGCGGGGTCAACGCCGAAACCGCTGTATTCGTATCCATAGACTCCCCGACCGAATCCGGCGTCGAGTCGTCCGCCGCTTATGGCGTCCAGCGTGGCGGTGTCTTCGGCGAGGCGTATGGGGTTGTGGAGCGTGGGTATGAGGACGCCGGCGCCGAGCCGTATCTTGCGGGCGCGCCCGGCGATGTAGCTTGCTATCACGAGGGCGGAGGAGCCTACGCCGTAGCGTGTGAAGTGGTGTTCGGCGATCCATGCGCTGGAGAATCCGATCTCTTCGGCCAGGCGCGCTTCGTCCGCGGCGTGTGACAGCAGCTTGGCGGCGTCGGCGTTCTGCGGCCAAGGGACGTGGGTGAAGAGGGCGTATTTCATGTCGGGTTCGTTCGCTTTCTCACTGGGCGAATAGCTTGGCGCGTCGCTTTCCGGGAATGGGTCGGATGATGATCCTGCAGTCGGTTGTGGGTTCGCCGGCTGTGTTCAAGTCAAATGACTTTCTGATCTTCGAGTTGGGCAAGGGTGTCTTTGTCGTACCGGAAGAATTCGTCGAATACTTCTGCGTTGTGCTGGCCGAGCAGGGGGGCCGCGCTGAAGTCAACGGGGGAGTCGGACATTTTGACCGGACAGCCGGGCAGCGTGAATCGGCCCCTGTCGGGGTGGTCTATGGCGACTATCATTTCGCGCTGTTTCAGGTGTTCGTCGGAGTAGATGTCCACTGCGTTGAAGCAAGCGCTGCATGGGATTCCGCGCTCGCCCAGTATCTTCATCACCTCGAATTTGGTGCGGCGTCGCGTCCATGCGTCAATGAGGGCGTTTATCTCGTCGGTGGCGCGCACGGCCCGGTGGGGGTCGTTGAGTCTGGGGTCGTCGAAGAGTTCCTCGTGTCCGATGGCGGTGACGAGCGCGCGCCACATGGTTTTGCGGGCGGGGGAGGCTATCATATATACGTAGTCGTCCGGTCCGCCCGGGGCGCATCGGAATGTTCCGACGCCCGGACTCGCTCTGAGGCTGTTGCCGGTGCGTTCGGGGGAGACTCGGCCCTCGTCGGAGCGCGCCATCCATGTGCGGCTCAGGTTGACGATGGCGTCTTGCATTGAGACTTCGATGACCTGTCCTCTGCCGGTTCTTTCTCGCTGCCATAGCGCTGCGAGTATCCCAATGGCGGCGTGCATTCCGGTGGCGGAATCGCCGGAGGTGGTGCCGGGGCGCATGGGCGGGCCGTCCGGCTCTCCGGTGGCGCAGAAGCCGCCGCCCGCGGCCTGGGCTACGGGGTCGAAGCTTTTGTATTGGCTGTAAGGGCCGTATGTGCCGAATCCCTTTACGCGGGCGAGGATTATGCGCGGGTTGGCTTCGGAGAGTGTGTCGTATCCGAGACCGAGCCGCTCTAGTGTTCCTGGCGCGAGGTTTTCGGCGACTATGTCGCCCTGCCTGACCATCTCGAAGAACATCTCTCTGCCGGTGTCGGACTTCAGGTTGAGGGTGACGCTGCGCTTGTTGGAGTTGTAGTGTATGAAGTATGGTGAGTCGAGGTCGGTTCCGGCGACGCCGCGTCCGGGGTCGCCGACGCCGGGCCGCTCGATCTTGATGACGTCCGCGCCCAGCCACGCGAGCATCTGGGTGCAGGAGGTTCCGGCCTCGAATTGCGTTAGGTCTATGATTCTCACACCGTCCAGCGCCTTGTCCATGTTCGACTCCTTGGGTCTGTTCTTTTTTGGCGCGGTCGCCAAGCGTAGATTACGCGATTTTCGCCGGGCGGTCGAGTCTAAATTCGGGTGGTTATATATAGGGTTTATGTCTTTGGGGTCGTTCGACAGGCGGAACGGGTGGTTTTTGAATCAGCGTTCGCCAGAGCGTCAGGTGGTTGGAACGCCTGCAATTCACCTGCATGCGCCTGTAATAGCGGGGTAAAAAATTCGCCGTCCCGCTTGTTATATATTGTGGGTTATGGGTTTCAGGGTTCGGTTGCCGGTTGTGGACGTCGCGCGTTTCAGTCGGAGATTCGTTTTGGCGAGCGATGCGGCTATTATAGTGAATTCAGCACGGATGTACAGCGGCGTTTTGGCGGCGGTTGTCCTGAGGGTCTTCGGGTTTGCGCGGAGGGCGTCTGTGCGGGCGCGCTGTTTTGACAGGCTGTCAGAGTTGGGCTAGTCTTGGGTCAACGCAAATGGGGCAGGGGTGTTCTATGGATTATGTGAGGCTTGGCCGCAGTGGTCTGAGGGTGTCGCGGGTGTGTGTGGGGACGAATATGTTCGGCGCGGGATATGTGGATGATGAGCGCGCTATCTCGGTGATAGACGCGGCTTATGACGCGGGGGTCAATTTCATTGATACCGCGGACGCTTATAACTCAGGTCATTCCGAGATTGTGGTGGGCAGGGCGACGCGCCGTCGTCGGGGCGATTTTGTCGTCGCCACCAAGGGGTTTATCGCCACCGGTCCGGGGCCTAATGACGCGGGGCTTTCGCGCAAGCATCTGATGGACGCTGTTGATGGCAGTCTGAGGCGGATTGGGACGGACTATATAGACTTGTATCAGGTTCACTATTTCGACCCGAACACTCCGCTGGAGGAGACGCTCAAGACGCTGGATGACCTGGTGAGGCAGGGGAAGATTCGGTATATCGGTTGTTCCAATTTCGCGGCGTGGCAGCTTATGAGGGCGTTGTGGGTGAGCGACAAGGGCGGATTCGAGAGATTCGAGTCGGTTCAGCCGGAGTACAATCTGGGGAAGCGGGATATCGAGGGTGAGTTGTTCGACGCCTGCCGGGATCGGGGCGTGGGCATTATCCCGTATCAGATTTTCATGGGCGGCGTTCTGACCGGACGCTACGTCCGGGACTCGCCGCCGCCGGAAGATACGCACATGGCGTCGCGTCACGCGCAGAGGGCGAAGGATACGTACTGGAATGAGCGGACTTTTAAGGTGGTGGATGTGCTGAAAGAGACGGCGGCGGAGCTAGGCGTCAGCGTGCCTCAGCTTCTAATCGCGTGGACTCTTTCGAGGCCGCAGATAACGTCGGTGATAGTGGGGGCGTCGCGGCCGGAGCAGGCGGCGAGCAACGCGGAGGCGGTGTCTGTGGAGCTGCCGGAAGATGTGACAAGGCGGCTGGACGCTCTTTAGCGGCGTCCGAGGCGGTTCGCGCCTACTCGTCCTTCAGCGCTATTACTATTGTGGCGGCTCCGTGGGAGTGGCTATGGTGTCCGGGTTCTTCGTGGGTGTCATGGCGGGAGTGGCTTTCCGAGTCTTGGGAGTCTGCCATGCAGGCGGAGTGGCTGCCGGTTTCTTCGATGACTTCGGCTCGCTCTATCCTGAGGCTGGGGAGTTCTGAGACTATCATTTCCGGCGTGGTTAGGGATTCGAGGTCTTCGCGGCTCCATCCCGATGGCGGCGCGGTTTTGTCGTGGCTTACGAATAGCAGTCTGCCGCCGGGAGCGAGGACTTTGGCGGCGGCGGCCAGCATCTTGGCGCGCCGGGCAGGCCATAGGTGTATGTAGAAGGATGTTATCAGGTCGTACAGACCGTTCGGCTTGAAGGCGGCGGCGTCTGAGACTATGAACTCGACTTGGACCTGGCTGTCGGCGGCTCGAATTCCGGCTTTTTCGATGGCGACTTCGGAGAAGTCAACGGCTGTCACGCGCCAGCCGCGTTCGGCGAGCCATATGGCGTTTCCGCCGGAGCCGCAGCCTAGGTCGAGCGCGCGTCCCGGCTTTAGGCGGGCGGCGCAGTTCGCGAGGGCTTGGTCATGGTCTGCGAAGGTGTGGGCCATGTCGGACCATGTGTCGTTCCAGAATTCGGCGGTGTCGGTTCTCATTGGCTGTCTCCGGCGCGGTGGGGCAAAAGTATGGGCGTACGCGGCGATGGGGACGGACTGGGGTCTCGTAATGCGTCATGCAATCTGAACGCTTCAAAAAGCGGTTTCCCTAAATACTGCGTTGTCACAAAAATTCGGACGGCATTAGACGGATTGATGTCTGGCGTTTTGTTAATTGAAGAAGAATGCAATGGCAGTCTATGTCGCCGTGAAGAGTGAATTTTTGAGGCGCTTCTATTTTCTCAATGAGATGAGATGTGTTATTCACTCTTAATTTAATTTTATAAGGCGGTCGGTTGTTTTGGAAACTGAGCCATTTTGGTCGCTATTATTCAATGCGGCGGCGCGGTAATGTTAAAGACTCCTGAGTGGTATGTAGTCTAAGCGCTTCGTCAGGCGCTGTGTCGCCGCAGAAATTAAGCTCATTGGAAGGACACTGCAATGGCTGTTTGCCGTTTGTGTGGATAGTCTATATCCGAATTGTCGGTCTTGGGTATAGTCTGCGTCACCGCCTGTTTATTGTAGCATAAGATTGGGGGTTTTGAAGAAGTCCGCGCTTATGCGCCCGGGTTTGGAGGCGCTGAGAGGCTTGCGGCTGTGGCAGCATGGCCTTGTATAGAGGGATGCGGGAGACAGACCGCGTTTGTGGGATGGCTTGCGAGGATGAGGAAGGGAGCTGGAATGCCGGCGCCGCGAATTGATGAACCGCGCTTTCGCGGACGGCGAACATTCGCTGCCGAAGAATCGGCCGAGTGTGAGGGGTGAGTCGTGGGCGCGGGCGCTTTTGCAAAATGATGACGGGTGGTCTGTTTCTGAGGGGGATGGCGATGCCTCCGACTCTGCGCGGCCGGGCGTTGACTGAAATGGGCGACGCTGATAATCTCGCACTGTCGGGGATGGCTTTGATACGCGCGGCGCGCGGCGTCATTCGTCCCAACAGATTCAGTACGCTTAAGCACGCATTAGGGGGAAATAGAATGTGGAATCAGTTCAATACAGGCGACTATGAGGGTCAGATAGCGGAGACTATAACGATAAGCGGATATAATGGAGACAGGGTGAACGCCTACTTCGCAAGGCCGCTGGGGACGGGGCCGTTTCCGTCCATAGTTCTGATACATCACCTGCCGGGCTGGGATGAGCTCTACCGTGAGTTCGCGCGCCGGTTCGCGCATCACGGGTATGTTGTGTGTTCGCCGGACCTGTTCGCGCGGTTCGGGCAGGGTACGCCGGATGACATTGCGTCCGCGGCTCGGGGGCAGGGGGGCGTTTCGGATGACAGCGTGCTTGCCGACGCCGAGGGCGCGGCGGCTTACCTGAATTCGCTGCCGTACACGAATGGCAAGGTGGGCATTATAGGAAGCTGTTCGGGCGGGCGACATTCTTATATGGTGGCGTGCAGGTCGAGCGCGTTTGACGCGGTGGTTGACCTGTGGGGCGGTCGTGTTGTGATGGCGCCGGATACGCTTACTCCGCAGCAGCCTGTCGCGCCGATAGACCTGACCGAGGGTCTGTCCTGTCCTGTGCTGGGGATATTCGGCAACGAGGATCAGTCGCCGTCTCCGGAGGAAGTTGATTTGCAGGAAGAGGCGTTGAAACAGCATGGCAAGGATCATAAGTTCCACCGCTATGACGGCGCGGGACACGGATTCTGGTACCATGACCGCGCCATTTATCGGCCTGAACAGGCTATGGAGTCATGGGAGAAGGTGTTCGATTTCTTCGGCAGGAATCTGTCGTAGCTTAGCGTCCGACTGATACTTTGCAAGGCGTCGCCCGAGCTCGGCTCGGGCGACGCCTTGTTCGTTAATGATGTGTGTATGAGTTTATCTTGCATTTGGGGCGCTGGGCGATATAAAGTTGGTTAAGGCTTAGCTGAACGCTATCAGGGTATGTTACGCGCATGAAGCGGGTGGCTCTGATGTGAAACCCAACTTTGAAGGTTTGGCGGCTGTGAAAATTCAAGTCTAGGAAGGAGATTGTTATGAAGACAATGTCACTAAGATGGATGTCCGCGCTGTTGCTGTTGTCTCTTTCGGCGATGGCGGCTGGCATGGCTTGCGGAGGGGGCGAGGAGGCGTCTCCGATGCCTCCGACCCCCACGCCAATAAATATATCGGCGGTGATACAGGAAGCTTTGCAGTCTCAGCCGCAAGGCATGACGCCGGAGCAGGTATCGGAAGCGGTTCAGAGCGCGTTGGCCGCTCAGCCCGGCGGGGTTACCGAGGGGCAGGTAGCGAACGCGATAGCGGAGGCGCTGGAGGCTCAGCCGGGGATTACGGAGGCTCAGGTAGCGGATACGATAGCGAGGGCGCTGGCTGAAAGGCCCGGCGTTACGGAAGAGGATGTGGCCGGCGCGATAGCCGGCGCGCTGCGCCAGCAGACTCCGGGTCTAACTGAGTCTGAGGTTTCGGCCGCGATAGCGAGGGCGCTGGCGGATAGGCCCGGCGTTACTCAGTCGGACATAGAGAGCGCGGTGGAGTCTGCGATGGCGAAGGCGGCGGAGGCGGCGGCGCGTCCGTTCAGGATAGGCGTGATGGAGTCTGTTACGGGGCCGGGCGAGACGTACGGCAACGTGGCGGTGCAGGCCAAGCAGATGGCGGTGGACGAGATAAACGCGGCGGGCGGAATAAATGGGCGTATGCTTGAGCTGATAGTTGAGGATGAGAAGTGCAACGCGCAGGATTCGATAACGGCGTATAGGAAGCTGACTGATGTTGACGGGGTGAAGATAATACTGGGGACATCCTGTTCGGGCGCGATGCTGGGGGCGGCTCCGCTGGCTGAGGAAGACGGTGTGGTGATGTTCTCGGGTCTGGCGACGAATCCGGATATAGCGAACGCGGGGGATTATATATTCCGCACTTCGCTCAACGACGCTCAGCTGGGCGCTGACACGGGGAATACGCTGTGGGCGGACGGAGTTCGCAAGCTGGCGACTATAACGGAGTCCACGGATTACGCCGAGGGCGTGAGGCGAACCACGGTTGAGCAGTTTGAGGAGTTGGGCGGCGAGATAGTCGCGGAGGAACGCTACGCCTCGGACATTACGGATTTCAGGTCTCAGTTGACTAAGCTGATAAACGAGGGTCCGCACGCCATTCATATTGCGGCGCAGTCGGAGTTCACCGGCGGGACGATAGTGAAGCAGGCGCGGGAGTTGGGCTATGAAGGTCCGCTCTATTCGGAGGTGGTGGTGGTTGGGACGACCGCGCTGGAGATAGCCGGGGACGCGGCCACAGGGCTGAAGGCCATCGTAACGGATCTCGACCCGGATAACACGAAGGCGCAGGAGGTTTTGGCGAATTTCCGCGAGCGCTATAACTACCTGACTCTCCATTGGTACTTGGCGTCGGCTTATGACGATGTGTACATAGCGGCGGAGTGTTTGAGGCGGACGAATGACGATCAGGACGCCGACGGGTTCAGGGATTGTCTGTACGATATAACATGGAGCGGCGCGATAGGGGATAATTATAGTTTCGACGATCTCGGAGAGGTTGTGGGGATATCGAACGTGGTGGTGCAGGTTCTTCCGACGGCGAGGCGCACTGATGAGAATCAGGGTTACGAGACGATAGGGTCCGCTCCCTCGCCCGGTTCGGGTCCGCTGAGGGTAGGCGTGATGGAGTCGGTTACGGGTCCCGCCGAATCCGCCGGCAGGCTGGCGGTGCAGGCGAAGCAGATGGCTGTGGACGAGATAAACGCGGCGGGCGGCATAAACGGTCGTATGCTCGAACTGATAGTTGAGGATGAGAAGTGCAACGCGCAGGATTCGATAACGGCGTATAGGAAGCTGACTGATGTTGACGGGGTGAAGATAATACTGGGGACTACGTGCAGCGGCGCGATGCTGGGCGCGGCTCCGCTGGCTGAGGAAGACGGCGTGGTGATGTTCTCGGGTCTGGCGACGAATCCGGACATAGCGAACGCGGGAGATTATATATTCCGCACCGCGCTCAATGACGCTCAGCTGGGCATTGATATGGGAAATACGCTGTGGGCGGACGGGGTTCGCACTCTGGCGACCATAACGGAGTCCACGGACTACGCCGAGGGCGTGAGACGAACCACGGTTGAGCAGTTCGAGAAACTGGGCGGCGAGGTGGTTGGCGCGGAAGGCTACTCCTCGGATACTACGGACTTCAGGACGCAGCTGACCAAGCTGATAAGCGAGGACCCGGACGCTATCCATATCGCGTCGCAGTCGGAGTTCCCCGGCGGCACGATAGTGAAGCAGACGCGGGAATTGGGCTACGAAGGGGCGCTCTACTCGGAGATATCTCCGGTTGGGACGACTGCTCTGGAGATAGCCGGAGACGCGGCCACAGGGCTGAAGGCGGTTCAGACGGATCTTGATCCGGGCAACAGAACCGCGGCGACCACTGTCGCCAACTTCCGGGCGAGGTATGGCTATGTCACGTTCCCGTGGTATCTCGGTTCGGCATACGACGATGTGTACATAGCGGCGGAGTGTCTGAGGCGAACGAATGACGATCAGGACGCCGACGGGTTCAGGGATTGTATGTATGACATAACCTGGAGCGGCACGATAGGCGAGAATTACAGTTTCGACGAGAATGGCGAGGTTGTGGGGCTGTCGAACGTGGTTGTCGAAGTTCTTCCGGTGGCGGAACGGACTGAGGACAACCAAGGGTACAGGGTTCTTGGGCCTGCGCCGATACAGTAGTTCACTGGGCGTATAAGGGGCGGCTTGTCTTTCGCGGGCTGCCCCGCGCGCTGTCACAGTGTTGGCGGGGCCGTGTCTGTCGGCGGGGGAAATCGGACGGGGACCGACGAATTCGAGGGGGACTCATGCTGTCCAGATACCGTGACAACCGGAGCGCGGTTTTGGCTGTCGCGCTGACCGCGCTGGCCGGACTGTACGTCGTCTGGAAGATAACTCAGTCTCCGGATCTGGCGCTGCAGTTCACGTTCAACGGCCTGTCGGTGGGCGCGGTGTACGCGCTCATAGCGATGGGGTTCACGCTGGTTTACAGTACGGTGTGGTTCTTCGATCTGTATTACGGCGCGGCGTCGGCGCTGGGGGCGTATGGGGTGTTCTATCTCCGCTCGCACGAGACTCTGGGGGGGATATATGAGGTCAACGAACCTGTTCTGAACCTCTTGTTCGCGGCGGTGACCGTCGGGGTGGTTGTCTGGGCGTTTCGCGCCGCGTTCGGGTCTCGTCTGGGAGGTCGCATAAGTCCGAAGGCTGTCGCGGTCTTGGGCGTTCTGACCGGAGCGGCGGCCGGGATATATATGTGGTTTGTCCTCAGCTTTCCCTCTCAGATGCACGTAACGCTCAGCCCTGCGGTCGGCGTGATAGTGGCGCTGGCGGCGGTCCGGATTCTTCTCTGGGGCTACGGGCTGGCGTTCGCTCGCGGGAGCGCCGTCCCGGCGCTGATTGCGGGCGCGGCGCTGGGGATAGCGTTGGGAGCGTACTGCGCCTTTTTGATAGCTGAGACGCCCGGTTCGGGTCTTTATCTCAGTTGGGGCGTTTCGTGCTTGCTGGCCGGAATGGTGGCGCTGGCGCTGTACAGGGGGCTGTACGCTTATATGCGCGAACAGGCGCGGTCGCCGCTGATAATGCTTGTGGCGTCGCTGGGCATTCTGCTGGCGATTACGGCGTTCATAACGATAATATTTCAGAGCGCGCCGCGCCCGCTGCCGGACACTTTCGGCGCGGCTTCCTGGAAAATCGCGGGCGCGCGCGTCAAGGGATTCAACGTGTTCGCTATCGGAGTCGCGCTAGTCGGCTTCGCGGCGCTGTTTTTGTTGTTGAGGAAGACTGCGTTCGGCAAGGCTGTGAGGGCGATCGGGGACGATGAAGAGGTGTCGAAGGTGGTGGGTATAAACACCACGGTTGTCATTGCGGTCGTGTTCTTTATAGGGGCCGTTTACGCGGCGATGGGCGGAATTCTGAGCGGTCATGATACGGCGATACAGCCCCGCATGGGACTGCTACTTCTGCTGAAAGGCTGGATAGCTTCGGTGGTCGGTGGGATCGGAAACCTGTACGGCGCGATTGTCGGGGGGTTCGTTCTGGGGCTTATCGAGCAGTTCGGCATATGGGATCTGGCGGGCGAGTGGAAAGACGCCATATCGTTTATCCTTCTGATACTGTTCCTGTCGTTCTGGCCGAACGGCCTGTTGCCGAGGAGATAGCTTTATGCCGATTGGCGCTGATAGTCTGAGGAAGTCGGTGGAGTTGGCGCGAGATCCGCGCGCGCTGTGGCGATCGTCGAGGAGGAATATCCAGTTCTGGGCGAGCCTGTTCGTGATAGGGTGGGCGGCGGCGTTCATGCTGTGGCAGGGGGTCGGCTTCGCGATAACGGTGGGAACCGTGTTCGCTATCTGGGCGATATTGGCGGTCAGTCTCAACTTGGTGGTGGGGTACACCGGCCTGCTGTCGGTGGGACACATCGGGTTTTTCGGAATCGGCGCTTACGCTATGGCGATACTCACGTCCGACCCCGCTTATGAACAGCTGCGGACGGAGGCGATACCGACGTTCGGCTGGTCTTTTTTCGCCGCTCTGCCGGTCAGCGCGCTGCTGGCGGGGGTTGCGGCTGTCATTGTGGGCGTGGTGTTCAACAGGTTCAGGGATGACATATACGTTCTGGTGTCGTTCGGTTTCGCCATAATCGCGTTCAACGTGTTTCTGAACTGGCGCGGGCTTACAAGGGGAGCGTTCGGGATTCATGAGATAGCGAGGCCGGAGATAGGCGGCTGGGCGCTTGAAGACGAATTTCATTTTCTGATATTCGCGCTTGCGTTCTTGGCTATCGTGATGACGATAGCGTGGTTCATCGTGACCTCTTCGTTCGGAAGGGTTCTAACCGCCATACGAGAGGACGAGGATGCGATAGAGGTGTTCGGGTACCGGACGACCCACTATAAGCTGGCGGTGTGGGTGATATCCGCGATGATGGCCGGACTGGCGGGCGGACTGTTCAGCAGTTGGGCCAGCTTTATTGATCCGTTCTCGTTCATACTGTTGGAATCGATTTTGCTGGTGTCAATCGTAATTCTGGGCGGTCTCGCCACTATATGGGGGGCGCTTCTTGGCGCGATGGCTTTCGTCCTGCTTGAGGAGGGGATGCGCTTTTTGCCGGGTATGCCTGTGGAGTACATAGGTCAGGCGCGCCAAGTTGTTCTGGGTCTGCTGCTGGTTTTGCTGATGCTGTTCAGGCCGCAGGGGCTTGTCGGGAGGTATAGGCTATGAGGGCCGGTCGAGGCGAAGATTCAACGCGGTTCGCGCTGGAAACCCGCGGAATCTCGAAGCGGTTCGGCGCGGTCAGGGCGGTGGACAGGTTGTCGCTCTCTATCCCCCGCAGGGGCATGACGAGCATAGTGGGGCCTAACGGGTCGGGGAAGTCAACGCTGGTGAATCTGCTGAGCGGGACGCTGCCTCTGGACGACGGCATTGTCATCATCAACGAAACGGGGCTAAGGGTTATCCATGCCCACGAAACCCCTGAACACGGCATCACCCGCACGTTCCAGGAGGTCAGGCTGTTTGACCAGATAAGCGTGCTGGACAATATGCTGGTGGTACTGACCAGCCGCCACGTGTTTACGGCGCTTATGGAGCGAACGAAATCCGGGCACCTGAACAAAGCGCGGACTATTCTGGAGAGTGTTGGGATGTGGGAAAAGCGGGACTCTCTGGCGATGGAGCTGTCATACGGCCAGCGAAAGTTGCTTGAGATAGGTCGCGCTATGGCGATGGATGTCAACACCTATCTGTTCGATGAGCCTTTCGCGGGGCTGTTTCCGCAGATGCTGGAGAGGGTCAAGGACATAATGAGACTCATGCGCGACGAGGGCCACGCCATCATCTTCATATCGCACAACATGGATATCGTGCGGGAGCTGACTGATCATCTTATCGTGCTGGACAGCGGGAGTCTGCTCACGGAGGGCGATGTCGAGGAGGCGCTGAGCAGCGATGAGGTGATACAAGCGTATTTGGGGACGTAGCGCGGCGTCCGATTGGAATATGCGAAGCCGTCTTGAATGTCATATGGGGACGAGATAGAAGCATGGATTCCACTGAACTTGCAGACATATCGCGGGGCGGGGACGCCGGAGCGTCGGGGTTTTTGCGCTTGGAGAACATATCCGTCCACTATGGGGCGGTTGTCGCTCTGGATAGAATATCGCTGGGTGTGCGTGAGGGTGAGGTGGTCGCGGTGATGGGTCCGAACGGCGCGGGCAAGTCCACGGTTCTGAAGGCGATAATGGGATTGGCGCCCGTGTCCGGGGGTGGAGTTTACTGGCAGAACTGTCCGCTGTCCGCCGCCACTCACGAGATAGTGAAAGAGGGCATTTCGTTCGTGCCGCAGGGCAGGCGAGTCTTTACGCATCTGACCATCGAAGAGAACCTGGAGATGGGATGCCTCTATCTGGGCGACAGAGCGGAGAAAGCGCGGCGCATGGAAGCGGTGATGGATATGTTCCCTATTCTGCGGGAGAAGCGCGGCGATCTGGCGAGCCAGATGTCCGGGGGGCAGCAGCAGATGCTCGCGCTGGGGCGCGGACTGATGGCCGCGCCCGATGTTCTTCTGCTGGATGAACCTACGCTCGGACTCGCTCCTATCATTGTGGCAGAGGTGTTTCAGAAGGTGGCTGAGATAAGCGAGACTCTGAATACCACCATCCTAATCGTCGAACACAATATCAAAGGCGTGCTGAACATAGTGGACCGCGCCTACATTCTCGACAAGGGCCACGTCGTGCATGAGGGCTCTGCCGAGTCTATCAGAGATACCGATATACTGGCGCGTGTCTTCCTCGGCAGCTACGTTTCCGAAGAAGACGCGTAAGCGGGGACGGCTCCATATCCGCCGAAGTGGAGGCGCGGGGCGCCTAGTTCAGCGGCGAGTAGTCTGTGGGATTCAGGATGGAGTTGTAGATTCTGGATACCAGCGGGCCGTCCGCTTCGGACTCCGACCTGACCCGATTCCATTCGGGGTCGGCGCGGAATGACGCCCACGCCTCGGCGCGCCGGCCTTCGTCCTCGAACGCCACGATGTAGATGAGTCGGTCGCTGTAATCGCCTACGCCGGCGGTCCAGTAGCCTATATTCTTGATGCCGTGGCGCTCGAATATCTCCAGGGTGTGATTGCGGAACCGGGAGTTCAGCGCTTCCAGCTTGCCGGGCGCGGCTTCGTACACTCGATATTCGTAGATCATCGTCTCCTCCTCGGATAGTATGCTAAGCGGTATGACCACTAGATATTACACCAATGCCGCCGCAATGCGACATATGCAGGCTTATGGTAAACTTGAATGAAGGTAGCCAGTATATTAAGTGATATGATATAGACGTTATGCCAGCAGCGCCTAAATCACGCAGACGAAAGACGCCGAACTCGCCGGACCGCCTGTCCATGGCGACCGAGAACTACCTGCTGTCCATATTCCGTCTGAATGAGCAGGGGACGCGCGTTACCCTGACGATATTGTCCGAGCATTTGAAGACGCTGCCGTCGGACGAAGGGTTGGGGACGTCGCTGCCGTCGGTCGGCGGCATGATAAGGCGCATGGCGCGAGAGAAGTTGGTCGAGACCAAAGCGAACAAAGAGGTCGTGCTCACCGCCAGCGGACGCAAGTCGGCCAAGAGCGTCGTTCGGAGACACCGCCTTGCGGAGAGGCTTGTGGTGGATCTGCTCGGCATGGATATGGAGATGGCGCACATCGAGGCCCATCGCCTTGAGCATGCGATATCGCCAAATCTGGAAGACCGCATCGTGGCGGTTCTGAACAATCCTCACACTTGCCCATTCGGCCATCCGATACCCGGCAGCGGCTACGAGCCGAACAAGGGCGCCGCGGCGCTGGATACTGTCAAGGGCGGCGAGGATATGATTGTTGACTCCGTGCCGGAAGATGACCAGGCGCTGCTGGAGTATTTTGTGGAGAAGAAGATACTTCCGGGCCAGAAAGTGCATGTGAAAGAGGCCGCCGAGACGAGAGGTGTGATCACTCTGGATTGCGGGGGCGGGGATGAGGTCGTCTTCAGCTACGATATAGCGGCGAAGATAAGGGTGTATCCCGTGTAGCGGGTGTCAGGCCAGAGCCAGCTCTATCTCACGCCGCGCATCCTCAACCTCTTCTGTTTCCAGGGCGAGCGCGAGCGCTGTCCGCGCCGCATCGTTTCCAATACGGCCAAGCGCCCATGCCGCGTGCGCCCTGACCAGCGGCGCGCCGACGCTTAGAATCTCAGCCAGCGCGGGAACGGAGTCGGGGTCGCCTATGTTGCCGAGCGCGACGCACACGTTTCTTTGAAGTCCCTCCCTTTTGGCGCGGCGGATGGGGCTGCCCTCGAACCTCTTGCGGAAGGCGTTATCGTCTAGGTAGAGCAGGGGAATCAGGTCGGGGGCGTCGAAATCGCGGCGCTTGGCGAAGTCCGGCTCGCCGCTGAGGACGGTCTTTCGATTGACGGGGCAGACCTCCTGACATATGTCGCAGCCGAATACCCAGTCGCCCATCATTGGGCGCAGTTCGCGCGGAATTGGGCCTCGCAGTTCGATGGTTAGGAAGGATATGCACCTGCGGTTGTCTATGACGTAGGGGGCGACGATGGCGTCGGTCGGACACGCCGGGATGCAGCGGATACACTCGCCGCAGGTCTTTTTCAGCGGGGGGTCCGGCTTCAGTTCCAAGTCTGTGATCACCTGCGCGAGAAATACCCAAGAGCCGTGCGTGGGGGTCAGTATGTTGGTGTTCTTGCCGAACCATCCTACGCCGGAACGCTCGGCGGCGGCGCGGTCGTTCATGGGTCCGTCGTCCACGAAGCAGCGCGCGCGGACGGGTCTGCCCACAGCGTGGGGGAGTTCGCGCGCGAATCGGCGGAGCCTGGCTTTTATGACGTTGTGGTAATCGCGTCCCCAGGCGTACCGCGCCACCCTGCCGGCGGGCTTCTCCGAGTCGGGCGGCGCGCCGGTGTTGTAGTTCGCGGCCATCGAGATGACGGAGCGAGCGCCGTCCAGCAACAGTTCGGGGCGGTTCATACGGTGAACGCGCTCTTCAGTGTACCAAGGGAGTCCGTCCATCAGTCCGTCGCGCACACGCTGGGCGGCGGCCTTCTCGTCCCGCTCGAACGGCGCGGCGTCCGTAACTCCGACCCTGTCGAATCCGAGGGACAGAGCCAGAGCCTTCACTTTTCGTTCGAGGTTCAAGCGGAGCTCCTCTCTGCCTGCTAATCGTCCAAGTAGAATCGGAGTTCGGCTACGAGCGCGTGAATGCCCTCGGCGTCCGGCCCGTCCGGGGCCAGGTCCAGGTAGTGAACGAGGTCGTCGAGCGCCTCCGCGCTGTGTCCAAGCTGGTAGTGGACTATCCCGCGGTCGCGCCTGTCCAGGGCGGAGTGAGGGTGCAGCTTTAGAGTGAACTCGGATAGTATCAGCGCGCGAACGAAGTCCTCTTCGACTAAGTATATCGCTTTGAGATTGCGTATGACGCGCGCGAGTATCTCTCTGTTCGAGACGGGTTTCAGCAGGTCGCGGCTCCACTGAAGCCCGTCGCCGACCCTGTCACGGAGAACCTCCCTGCATTCGTCTTCGGAAAGCAGGATGCCGCCTCTGAACGTGTCAATGTACAGGTTCTCGACTTCCCTGTGCCGCACAAGGAAGTGTCCGGGCATTCCGATTCCCAGGAGGGGCGCTCGAAGACGCCTGCCTACCTCCATGTACACCACCGCGAGGGTTATGGGAATGCCTACGCGCCGCTCCAAAACCTGATTCAGGTAGCTGTTTCTCGGATCGTAGTAGCTTTCCTCATCGCTGCCCCTGAATCCGATGTGGTCGAACAAGTACTCGCTGAGCGTGTTGACGCAGTACAGGGGATCGTCGTTGTCGAGCAGTTTGCTCGATATGGCTTCGGCCAGAAGCTGGAACTCGAAAAGCTCGCGCTCTATGTTCAGGCGGGGGTACTCGGCGGCGGCCAGCAGCATCGCGGCCCTGGCGACGTCAATCGCATGGTCCGGTCTGTCGGTTATCTCTGCGAATTGCCTCAGCAGACTGTCTCGCGCCACTTCTCATAACCTTTCGTCTGACTGGTCGCCAACTACAAAAGTCATTGTATATCATCCGCCGCCTTTCGCGCGGAAACGACATAAACCGGATCGGAGTGCGTTCCGGTATTTGGGCTTATGTCGTACAGAGCGATGTTCTCCCAGCCGCCGCTGGCGGAGAAGTACGAGCCGATCAACTGCCCCCGCCGCCTGTCGTCGAGCGCCCGCCACACCGCCACCGCCTTGCTCGGAAACATCCGGTTGGAGTATATGACATGAAAGTGCGCGCCGCGCTTCAGTATCCGACGCGCGTCGGCGAACACCTCCACCGGGCGCGTCATGTACTGTATTGAGACTGTGACCACCGCCGCGTCGAAGGCTTCATCCTCGAAGGGCAGGCGCGGCTCATGGTTGAGGTCGTGCGCGACATATTCGTCCAGATGCGGATTCTCGCGCATCTCGACCTCGTTCAGGCCAAGCCCGACCACGCGGCCGGCGCGAAAGCCGGGCGGAAGGTGAGAGCGCCACGAACTCATCAGGTCCAGAATGACGCCGCCTTCGGGCAACGTCTCCGCGAAATACTGAGCTATCGCGGCGATAGCGCTATCGTCTATGTGCGTGACCAAGCGAGGCTCCGCATAGAAGAGCCGGTCATCGGACTCGTCCACGCGGCGGAAGAACTCGGGCGGGTATGTTGGCGAGTTGTTCATGGGCGCGCCGCTCAGGATACCACTAATTGCCTATCCGCCGTAGGCGAAGCCCGTCATCAAACCATCTATTCTGATACCCCGAATTTGAAACCGGAGTTACAATTGGGTAGACTTTCTAAACTTTTCGACCGAAAAGTTTAGAAAGTCTACGTATTTTAAACTGGAGTTAGGTTCTCATGCGGCGTCTGAGCGATAGTCCATGCGGCAAGACCGTTCCTATCGGGGGCGGTCAGTCGGCTTTCATCCCCAATCCGCTTCCGAGGGACTTGACCTTGAGTTCCGGGCTGGTTCTATTGTTGGACAACGCTTCGCGGGCAATTGCCACTCTTGACGGCGTCGGGGAAATCGTCCCCAATCCTCATTTGCTGGCCCAGCCGTTTATCAGACGGGAGGCTGTGCTGTCTTCCAGAATCGAGGGAACGATTGCGTCACTGTCGGATGTGCTGGCCTATGAAGCAAGCGGTCGCAAGTGGTCAAGCGAGGATGTGCAGGAGGTGAGCAACTATGTAGTCGCTCTCGAACACGGCATAGAGAGGGTGAAAAGTCTGCCCATATCATTCAGGTTGGTAAACGAACTTCACGAACGACTCATGGCCGGAGTCAGGGGAGAGGACAAGGCGCCGGGGCAGTTTCGGACGACGCAGGTCTGGATTGGAGCGCCCCGCTCATTCATTCAGGACGCGCGGTTCATACCACCGCCGCCTGAGTGTCTGCGTGACCTATTTTTAGAGTGGGAGAGGTTCGTCAACGAGTCTCACCGCCTGCCGCCTCTGGTTCGATGCGCGCTGATGCACTATCAGATAGAGGCTATCCATCCGTATATGGACGGCAATGGCAGGATAGGCAGGTTGCTCATCACGTTGTTCCTGCTTGCCAGCGGGGTTCTCACGACGCCGCTTTTGTACCTAAGCGCGTACTTTGAGCGCAACCGCACTAGGTACTACGACGAGTTGCTCAACGTGAGCGTTACCGGCGATTGGGAGCGGTGGCTTTCATATTTCCTTGAAGGAGTCTATCGCGAGTCGGGGGATGTACTGGCGAGAATTCGCCGTGTGCGAAACCTTCAGGAAGATTGGCGCAAGCTTCTTTATAAGCGCAAGGAGCAGAGCTCCGGATTGCGCCTTCTGGAATATCTGTTTGTTCACCCGGTGACAACAGTATCAGGGGTTTCGCGGTTGCTTGAAATCAGCGACCCGGGCGCGCGCCGGGTTCTGGACCGTCTTATAGACGCGGGGATAGTCACTCGCATAGAAAGCGTTCGGCCGAATCTGTATGTAGCTCAAAGGCTCGTTGAAGAGATCGAGCGGCCGATTGAGGGCATGGATAGTTAGATGTCGCGGCCATCTCGCTTATCAAGTATCATTCGCCCGCGCCGGCCCGCGCCGTGTTGCGTCCGCTTCGTCTCCCGACCTGCGACGCGGGCCCCTTCAGGAAGGACGCCGCCGCGCCCAGCAGCAGCAGGCAGCCCATTGCGAAGTAGAGTGTATTCATGCCGGATACGAAGGATGCGAGCAGTCCGGCGTCCTCGCCGCCGACGTTGCCGAGGTCGGGCGCGTAGCCCATCGAGACCATTGTGGCGGTCACCACGGCGGTCGCCACAGCTATGGATGTAACGTTCGCCGAATTTCGGACGAGGCTCAGCAGCGCGGACACTACCCCGTGCCTGTTGCCCTCGGCCGCGGAGAATATCGAGGCTGAGTTCGGCGAGCCGAATAGCCCCGTTCCGGCGCTCTGAATCACCAGCGCGCCGATTATGATCGCCAGATGGGTATTTTCGGATATCTGTGAGATGGTGAATATGCCCAGCGAGGCCAGAATCAGCCCCGCCACGTTGAACGCTCGGTATCCGTACCGGTCGGACAGCCGACCGGCGACCGGCCCCATGATAGTCATGGTGACGGCGGTGGGCAGCATTATGAGGCCTACCTGTCCGGGCCGGTATCCCAACACTCCCTGCAGGTAGAACGGCATCATGAATCGAATGGAGCCGACGCTGAGGAACGAGATGAAACTCGCCAGAACTCCGAGCGAAAATACGCGACGGCTGAATAAGCCTAAGTCGAGCATTGGGGCGGGCGCGCGCGTCTCCCAGCGGATGAATCCCGCCACAAGCGCTATCGCCGCCGCTCCGGCAAGCAGGACCGGGGGCGAAGTCCAGCCCAGCCGAGGGGCGTTGGTCATCAGCATGAGGAATGTGACCAGGGCTGCGGTGGACAGGGCGGCGCCGGGCCAGTCGAACCGCGCGCCGCGCCGTTCGCGGAAGAATAGCTTGGAGTCCACCAACAGCAGCGCGCCGACCAGCGCCATCGCGGCTATGGGGAGGTTCACCAGAAATACCCAACGCCATCCCAGCGCGCTCACAAGCAGGCCGCCTATCACCGGTCCCGCCATGCCGCCCGCGCCTATGACGCTCATGTGAGCGCCGAGACCTTTCCCGCGTTCATCCTCCGGGAACACGGAGGTGACCATCGCCATCCCTGTCCCCTGGGTCATAGCGGCGCCGACGCCCTGAATGACGCGGGATATGACCAGCGTCAGAACGCTGGGAGACAGGGCCGCGAGCGCCGACGCTCCCATCAACAGCGCGAGCCCGGCAACGTAAATCCGCTTGCGGCCAACCATGTCCGACAAGCGTCCCATCGGCAGCAGCAGCGCGCTCACGGTGAGAGTCTGCGCTATCACGACCCACTGCACGGTTGGGAGGTCGGTCGCGAAGTGGCCCGCGATTGTGGGCAGGGCAACGTTGATCATGCCGAGCGACATGACGCCTGTGAATGAACCAAGACCCACCGCGCCGAACACCCACCACTTGTAGCGCGGGCTGTTGGAAAGAGCGCGACTGAGCAAAAGATGACCTCAGCGGTGAAAGTGAAGTCGCTTCATTCTATCACAACGCGCGCCGACGGATGTCCGTCCGAGACGGCCGGAGCCCTCTCGGCGCAGAGAGGGCGATTTCACGCCGGCCGACAAACAGGCAGGCTATTCGCCTTCCGCGCTCTCTTCGGCTGTGCGGTCGCCTAGCCGAGCGTCCAGAATCAACAGGCCGGCGCCGTCATCCCGGATGATGTCCATATGGTCCACTATCTCGGTGAGAGCTTTCTCTTCCTCGACCTGCTCGGAAACAAACCATTCCAGAAGCACGTGCGAAGGGTAATCACGCTCCGAGACCGCGAGCGTGTACAGGTCGTTGATCATGTTCGTGACCAGACGTTCATGCTCCAGCGCCAGTCGCATCACGCTGTGAGGCGACTCGAATTCGACGGGCGGCTGTTCGATTGCGCGCAGGGCTACGCGCCCGTTCCTGTCATTCACGTAGTCGAACAGTTTCAGCGCGTGAGAGGTCTCTTCCTCGAACTGCATCCGCATCCAGTGAGCGAAGCCCGTGAGGCTGAGCGTCTCGAAGTAGGCCGCCATGGATAGATAGAGATGGGCGGAATACATCTCGCTGTTGATCTGCTGGTTGATAGCGTCCTGAAGCCTATCGGTGAACATTGAGCTCTCCCTCTGAAAACATTCTCTAATGTATGATACCAAAGTCGCGGTCATATTCTAGGTCTGACGATCCCTGAATCCATACACCGCCACGCGAATCGGAGTAAGCCTCCGTCCCTCACGCTCCCCGCCAGAGTCCGACGACGACCGTGAAAGCGCCGTCGGTGTGTGCCGCCTCGCGCCCTTCCTGCTACAATGCCAAATCATAGGGCTATACAGGCTGACGGACACTATTGGGAGGTCGGCGATGAAGTGGGTATCTGCGCTATCCGAACACAGATTTCTCAAGTACGCCGTGGCAGAGTGCGCGCGCGAAATATCCGACGCGCTCGGTGAGCGGAAGCCGGATCTTGTCATCGCGTTTGTGTCCTCGCGCCACGCTGCGCGCTATGATGAATTCCCGACCCTGATCCGTGAATTTTTCAGCGAGTGCGCGTTCGTAGGCTGCTCCGGCGGGGGCGTGATAGGCGCGGGGCGCGAGGTGGAAGACCGGCCGGGTCTCTCTCTGACCGCCGCCGTTCTGCCGGATGTCGGCATCGTCGGGTTTCATATAGACAATAACGCTCTGCCCGATGGCGACGCGCCGCCCTCGGCGTGGGAGAAACTCATCCGCGTCGCGGCCGCGGACGACCCGCAGTTCCTGATACTGTCCGACCCGTTCAGCGTACAGGGCGAGCGCCTTCTTATGGGGCTGGATTACGCTTTTCCGCGCGGCGCGAAGATAGGCGGTCTCGCGTCCGGCGGACGACAGCCCGGCTCAAACGCGCTGTATCTCGGCGACCGCGCGTACGACTACGGCGCTGTCGGAGTAGCTCTGCGCGGCGACATAGCGGTGGATACCATCGTAGCGCAGGGCTGCCGTCCCATCGGACAGCGTATGCAGATAACGGCGTGCGAACACAATATGCTTCAGGGACTTGACGGGAGAGATACGTTCGATGTTCTGCGCGAGACGTTCCAGCAGTTGAGTGAGCGTGATCAGCAGCTGGCTCAGCATTCTCTTTTTCTCGGCATAGTGATGGATGAGTTTCAATGACGACCCCGGTCTTGGCGATTTTCTTATCAGGAACATTCTGGGCGTGGACGCTCGGCGCGGCGCGCTTGCCATAGGGGAGATACTTAAAGAGGGGCAGACGGCGCAGTTCCACCTGCGCGACGCGGAAACGTCGTCCCATGACACCTGGACGCTATGCTCACACAGTACTCGGCGGACGGAACTCCCGCGTCCGGCGCCGGCGCGCTGCTGTTCCAGTGCCTCGGGCGCGGGTCGTACCTGTACGGACGCCCCGACCACGACACGGATATGTTCCGCGATAAAGTTGGCGACCTGCCTCTGGCGGGCTTTTTCTGCAACGGCGAGATAGGGCAGGTGTCGGGCGCGACCTATCTGCACGGCTATACAAGCTCGTTCGGCATATTCAGGCCCAAAAACGCCCATTATTCCAAGTCTGTAAAGGGAGGGGGGAAGGGCTCAGCCCTTCTTGGAAATGGCCAGAAGATTTTTCGGACAGCGAATCTCTGTCGAGCGGGACGCCGATACCCGTGAACCGCTCGCGTTTTCGTTTGGGAAAGAGTCGCACCGCGTCGAGCGCGTTATGACCTCATGGCAGGACTACGGTTTTCCCTCCGATGGTCGGAAGCACAGGTGGTGGCAGCGTCGCCACAGGAACTACTACCGGATACTGACCGCCGAGGGCAGACGTTTCGAGATATATTATGACCGGGGCGTTAACATGGACAGTCCCCAGTATATGCGCTGGTACGTTACACAGGAGTTGTGACATCTTGAGGATATTGGTTACGAACGACGACGGAATAAACGCTCCCGGCGTATGGGCGCTGGCGAATGCGATGAACGGTCTGGGCGAGGTGTCGGTGGTGGCGCCGGATCGCGACCAGAGCGGCGTGGGGATGGCGCGCACCCTGCTCAATGTGCTGAGGGTTGATGAGGTGGAATCCAAGCTGGAAGGGGTTACCGCGCATACGGTCAGCGGAACGCCGTCGGACTGTGTCATACTCGCGGACGGCAGCCTTTTCCCCGAACCGTTCGACCTGGTGGTGTCCGGAATAAACAGCGGCGCGAACCTGGGTCTGGACATTCTGGACTCCGGCACCGTGGGCGGCGCGATGAGGGGATATTTTCGCGGAATACCCTCGATTGCCGTCTCGGTCGCCGCGATTAGAGACATAGAGTACGCCGCCGCCGCCGATGTGGCCAGAAGCCTCGCGCGCCATATAGCGAACGGGTCCGACGACAGGCCTATCATGTATAACGTAAATGTTCCCAACAAGCCGGGCGACCGCATCCGCGGCGTGATGACTACCACGCTCGGGCCGAAGGGCTACCTAGAGAGCATTGAGCGCGGTCATGACGGCTGGCGCTATCACTACTGGATCCGGCACAATCGGCCGACCAACCAGAACGCGCCCGAAGGATGCGATGTGTGGGCGACCCGAAACGACTGGGTTTCGATAACGCCGATGGACCCGGGCTTCATATCCGGCCATAGCTCAGAGGACTTCTCCGATCTGGCTGTCAGGGTCGCGGAGGGCGCCGGGCTGAGCGGCTGAGAGGAACAGGATACACGGATTACGGCGTTGCCTGTCCGGCCATGACACCGGTGCATCGCTCGTTGTCAACCGCCACGCTCCCGTTTACCAGCACGAAGGGAATGCCGGTGGGGAACTGGACCGGGTCGTCGTATGTGGCGTTGTCAATCACGCGGTCGGCGTCGAACACGACGATGTCCGCGAAGCAGCCTGCTCTAACAAGCCCTCGGTCGGTCAGGCCGAAGCGGCGGGCGGCGTTGTCTGTCATCCGCTGCACAGTCTGTTCGAGGCTGATGACGGGATGCTTCTTCCGGAGCCGTCCGAGGAAGCGCGGGAAGCATCCGTATGCCCTGGGATGCGGCATAGAGCCTATGGGTATGGCGTCGCTGCCTATCATGTAGTCGGGCCGCGCGAGGAAGTCCATGGCGTCGCGGCTTATCTGGTCCCACACTCGAACGCTGTGGGGCGGAGCGCCGCGGTAGCAGATCTGGCCGTCTTCCTCGGCCAGCAGGTCAATGAGCGTCTCGCCATGACTCTGACCGCGCGCCTCTGCCACGTCCGCAAGGCACATCCCCTCCAGATCCTTGTTGATCTTCATGTAGGTGAAGACGGCGTCGTGCAGAGAGCGGCGGGGGTTCGACTCCAGTTCTCTAACCAGTCTGCGACGGATACGGCCGTCTCGCAGTCTGCGCATTATCTCGTCGGGGCCGCCCACGTGGTCCTGGCTGGGGAGGAAGCTGAGCGGGAACGAACTCCCCGTCGGGTATGGGTATAGTTCGAGTGTGCAGTCAACCCCTTCGGCCTTCGCCTTGTCTATGAGCTCCATCCGCTCGGCTACCTGTCCCGCGTTGGACGCGTCGGTTCGATAGTGAGAGAAGTGAACCTTGACGCCCGACCTGCGTCCGATTTCCAGCGCCTCCGGGACGCCGCCGTCGCCGAAGCCTCGCTCGGTGTTCACGTCGCGCAGGTGAGTTGTGTAAACGCCGCCGTACTCGGCCACAACCTCGCAGATAGCCACCAGTTCGTCGGTGTCGCTCCATGCGTTTGGGGTGGTAGGACATTCCGGTGGCGAATCCCACAGCCCCTTCTTCCATTCCCTGCCGAACCAGATCGAGCGCCTTGTCGAGAGGCCGTCCGCGCAACGGAACGTCCTCGAACCCCACGGTCTCCAGCCGGATAGCGCCGTGAGCGATGTTGTAGGCGGTGTTTATCGAGACCTTCTTGTGGTAGTGGGAGCGGAAGGGCCGCCACGCTCGACATATCCAAGTCTTCGGGCGGCTCGCCCAGTATGCCCGACAGGTATCGCCTGTAAGTCTTGTAGTTGTCTGCGGACATGGGCGCGTAGCTGAGGCCGTCCTGCCCTAGTATCTCGGTGGTGATGCCCTGCCGCAGGCCGTTGGCGTGCTGCGGGTCGAGCAGAAGCACGCCGTCGGAGTGGGCGTGAGTGTCTATGAAGCCCGGGGGACACCGTGAGTCCGACGGCGTTGATGACGCGCCGCGCCTGGGCGTCGGCCAGGTCGCCTATCGTCTCTATGCGCTCACCCACTATGCCCACGTCCGCCCTGAATCCGGGAGAACCCGCTGCCGTTAACGACTGTTCCTCCGGTTATGATTACGTCAAACATCGGTCACCTCGACTCGCAGGCTTTGTGCTATGGAGCGGAGTATATCACAGCATAACGCGCCGGGCAGCAAGGTTTAGACCCCGGCTTTATCCGGCTGTCAACTAGGCGACGTGGCGCGGGCGAGGCGTCTTTCCATCTTCAGTTATCGCACGCTATGTGCCTGATATGAACGTTGTCGTTGCGATAAATGTGTATTGATTTCTCCATGTCGCCGCATTATTATGTCCTGTTCGCTTCGGCGGCTTGCCGCGTACAAGCGCGCTGAGGCGGCGACTAGGATACTGAATGCCATGTATAGAGAGGACATAGTAGAACGATGATGACCAATATAGCGAGTACGCGCGGCGTTGCGATTTCCCTCATGGCGATGGCGGCGCTCTGCCTTATGATTGCTGCCTGCGGCGATTCCACAAGTCCAAGCTGAGCCTTCCCAGCCTCAGCCACAGCCTACGTCAGCGGCGGCGGCGAGCCAAGCAACTCTCGGCGTCGGCGGCGCCGACCGCCGCGCCCCAGCCTGTCGCGTCAGCGCGCCCGGCTCAGGCAGCGGCTGCGGAGACCGAGTCCGATCCAACCCGAATCATCATAGCCGCGCCCTTCTCCCCCGCGAACAACGGCGCTGTCGAAACGGACGACTCTTTCATTCTCTCGAGAGCGGGGGTTTTGGAGACTCTGGTCCGGATTGACTTCGACGGCCGGATAAAGCCGTTTCTGGCGGATTCGTGGAGTCTCCGAGACGACGGCTCTTGGGAATTCGACGGTGGCGGGATCAGCTGGAGGGGAGAGAAACAGCCCGCGATCGTCCCCGCCTGTTCCAGCTCGTCCAGTTCACTGGTGAGCCGAGACAGAGCCTCGAGCAGTCGCTGTTCTTCGAGGGAAGGCTGCGCGGACACCGATGGGCCGTCTCGACCGGTCGTTGTGGATCCGTCTTCCTCAGGAGCCTCGATGATCAACAGGACCGGATCGTCCGCGGTGCCGAAGGCCTCGGAGAGACGCGTCTCCCAGCGAAGCGGCTCGGAGCTCGGGTCATGAACACGCCGCAGGTCGCTCTCTACCTGCGGAGGGCGGTTGAACAGGAACACGATCCCTCCGACGACGGAAAGCGCTGCCATCGCGAGCACGCGGGTGCGCCGTCTCCTCGACCAGGCGGCAAGTCCTGAAGCGAGATACTCCAGGCTGGAGCGACCGAGAGACGAAGACGCGACAGCGCCGGCACGCGGAGACCCACGTGCCCCGCCACGGTAGGACAGCGACAGCAGCGCTGGAAACACGAGGACCGTGCTGAGGAGGGTCCCGGCGATGCCGAGCGCCGTCAGGAGGCCGAAGTCGGCGAGGAATCCATCCGAGACGAGGACGAAGCAGAGGAACGCGACGGCCGTGGTCAGCGCAGCGAGCGAGATCGACGGCCCCGTTCGCAACATGGCCTCCGACAGGGACACGCGATCGATCGGGCCCGAACCCACGCGCAGAGCGCCGGCGACGTGAATCACGAAGTCGATGCCGACGGCGGCGAGGAGAGCGCCCGAGACCATCGCGAGCGTCACGACCTCGCGGCGCAACACCGAAAACGCGCCGTATCCGAGAAGGATGCCGTAGCACAGCGTCACGACCGAGAGGAGGAGGACGCTCGGGCGCCTCCAGGCGACGCCGAGCGTGAGCACCACGAGACCGAACGACAGAAACACACCCCGTGTCAGATCCGCGCGGAGGACTCGCTCGCTCTCGACGGCGAACGCATAACCGCCCGTGTATCCGATCTCGAAGTCTCGAGCTGCCGAGCAGCGCGCTGCCACCGCTTCGCGGGCGTGCTGCTCCGCTCGACGGACCGAGGCGACGAGCGCCTTGACCTGGGTGATGTCGGAGGAGGAGACCTGTCCCTCGACGCGCACGAGGAGAGTCCTCCGGTCCTCGGACAGGAAGTACCCCGATCCGGAAGCGAACGACGGCCCGGAACCGGGCTCGCGCACTCGCGACAACACGAACCGGCGCAGCTCGAGTGGGTCCTTCTCTATCCACGCTTCCGCCTCGCCCAGGCCGGGCATTCCCAGCATCAGCGGCAGCTTCCGAACGGCTTCCTGAATGCCCTCGGGCGTCAGGAGCTCATCGAGCTCGCTAAGGCTGGCTCGCGTCGCGAAGAGCGGTGCGCGGGCCAGGAGGTCCGCCGAGAGGTCGCCCTCGAGACCGGCCCAGCCGTAGCGGACGGATCGAACCAGCGGCTCGGAGTCGAGAAGCTTCGCGAGGGTGCGGGCGAACTCCACGAGACAGGACTCTTCTCCATCCTTCTCGGTCGTCACGACGAGGACGACTCTGTCCATCACCCCGAAGGCGCTCTCGAGCCGCTGCAGGCTCTCGGTGATGGCGGACGGCGCCAGGTCACCGGCGTCGGAGCGGTACCGTAGCCCGAGGATCGAAAGAACGGCCAGCGAGCCCAGCAGCCCGCTCATCGAGAGCGCCGCCACGGGGCGGCGCCAGCCGAAGTCGGCCAGCCGGGCGAGTAGCGAGACGTGACGAGGAGGGTTTCTCATGCGGGGAATTCAGCCGCGGTCGGGGGTTTCCAGGCAAGCCCCTCGTCACGGAACGAAAGGCGTCGTCTCCCAGCTCCACATTCAACTCGAGGTCGCGGACGCCACCCTCGATGAGGATCCCGGCGTCGGGGTCGCGCAACTCGAATCTCTCGGGAAAGAAACGGCCGTCCACCTCGAGGTAGCTCTCATACACGATGCGGATCGGCGGTTTCCGTCTCTCGCTCTCGCCGCGTTCCGTCTCATCTCGCAGTATCGTGGTCCTGCGCACGCCGAGCGTCGAGCTTTCAGATCCCACATCAGGGTCACTCCCGGGCTCGGACTCCCGAGGACGCGAAGAGACCCGTTGATTCGTTCCACCTCGACGTCCTGGAGAGACGCCGCGGGACCAGGAAGAAAGAAGCCCTCTCGCAAGAACGCGAACGCCAGGTAGCCCCGGTGAACACTCGAGAGGTCGGCGAGCGAGCCGGCGTGCCTCTCGGGCCCCGACGCGCCTTCCTCTTCGCCCCAGAGCGCCAGCTCGTAGCTCTCGCCCGTGATGACCAAGTCGAAGATGTCTCGCGTCGAGAGCGCCAGGTCTCGAAATGCGGTCATGCGAAGGCGGTCGGCGCCGTCGTAGAGGACGACGACGTCGAACACCCCGCCCTGCTCGGCGCTCTCGAAGCTCATCCACAGCTCCGCGTAGAGGCTCCCGGGGCTGCGGGTCCGTTCCCGAAGGACCGTCAGGACGGATGTGTCGTCTGCGGCTTGCACCTGGGGAAAGGGCCACCGCCCGCGCTCCGCCGTGGAGCAGCCGGCGGCGCAGACGCAGGTCAGGAGTAGGATCGTCTCACGTTTCAAGCCGCTGTCGTGGTTCGGAAGGAATGACTCCGGCTGATCGATGTCCGACGCGGGTGAGCGACACGCAGCTTAGCAAGAGCCGCGTGTCCGATCAAAGGTGGGGCTCCGCGATCGCGCTCAGAAAAAGGTATTGGGCTTCCCCTTCGCCACTGACTATGATGGCTCCCACAGACGAGAGTCTTGTCAGGCATCTCTTGAGGCAGTCTCGGCATGCTCGGAAAGTCCCTACCGCGTGGGCTGGCGGCTGGGGTCGTAGTGCTCGGTTCCCCGGCGGACCTGACGGCCGCGCGCACGACGGGCCGGCGGGTGTGCTCCGTTTCCCTGGCCTTGTTTCTCATCCTCGCACTCGGAACCCCCGTCGCGGCTTTCCGAACGCTCGGGACAACGTGGAGGTCCAATCCGCGGTACCACATCAACCCGAGCTTTCCGGACACCGAGTTGTCGGGAACCGCGGAACAGCAGGTCGAGATCCTCCGCGCCGCGGCGAGCGCTTGGACCACTCAGTCCTCGGCCAACTTCGAGTTCGTCTTCGCCGACACGAGTACTCGCACCGGTTTCAACACGACCGACGGGATCAACAACATCTCCTGGGTTGACGCCGATGGAGGCGCCGCCGTTGCCGCCACCCTCGTCGATGGAATCGGGGACCGTGCGACGGGTTTCGATATCGTTTTCTTCGGCTCGACGGGCGGCGTCCCGAATCGCTGGAATGGCCCGCGCGACCCCGCTCCCGGGACCCTCGACATCGCCGGAGTCGCGGTCCACGAGTTCGGTCACGCGCTGGGGCTCGATCACACTTCGACACGTGACGCGACGATGTTCGCGACCGTCGGCCAGCGCGCTCTCCCGGCCAGGACCCTCCACGAGGATGACCGGGACGGTGTCGAGTTTCTCTATGACGTCGTCGCCGGTCAGGACCTCGCACCGACCGTCATTTTCCTGGAGCCGGCCTTCGGTCCGCCGGAGGGAGGCGGCGAGGCCGCGATCCGCGGGACGAACTTTTCGTGGAAGAGCGACACGACGCTGTTCATCGACGGCTCTCCCGTCCCCGAGCCCGACTTTCAGGTCGAGAGCCTCGGGCTCATCCGCGTCCTGCGGATGCCGCCTCACACCGAGGGATTCGTCGACGTCACCGTCGAGACCCTCGAGTTCGGCGCGGGGACACTGTCGCGGGGGTATCGCTACGGACCGCCGCCTCCGGCCGTCTTCTCGGTGGATCCCGACGTGGGGCCCGCAGCGGGCGGCATCCGCGTGACGATCAGCGGACGCAGCCTGACGCTCGACAGCGAAATCGCATTCGGAGAACGAAGCCTCGAGGGCGTTCGAGTTCTCGACCCGCAGACCTTGACCGGTCGCGTCCCGGCGGTCCCGCGGAACGCGACCGTCGACGTGTCGCTGACTCACGAGCTCGGTACATCGGTGCTGCCGCGCGCCTTCACGTACACCACGGACACTCTGAGGATCGGAGAAGGGAGAGGAGAGCCCGGCTTGCCGGGGGTCCGCGTCCCCGTGCTGGCCAGCAGCGAGAGCGACCTCAACGGCGTCACGTTCGCCGTTGCCTACGACCCGAAGAGCATCACGATCGATGAGGTGACCGTGAGGGATACGGCAGCGGAGGCCGCGATGTCGGCGCTCGCGAACATCGACAACGAGGAGGGCCTGACGACGTTCGAGATCGTCATGCGGTTCGACACCGGAGCCCTCTGCGGCGATGACGAACCGCCTCCGTCGATCTGCGCGGGAGAGGACGTCGAGGTCGCTCGTATCTTCGCGAAGCTGTCCGAGACGGCCGAGCCCGGAGAACGCATCCCGCTTCGGTTGCTCCGCGGCAGCTCATCGCCGGGCGCATTGACGTTCACGCCGGTCGGCGCCGTTTCGGGAAGGCGGCCCTTCGCGATCGACGGCCGCGTCACAGTGGGGGACCAGCCCGTGTTTCTCCGGGGCGACACGGACTCCGACGATCGCCTCGACATCACCGATCCGATCTTCCATCTGGCAGCCCTTTTCCTCGGAGGCCCCGGTAGCACCTGCCCCGACGCGGCGGACTCGAACGACGACGGCGACGCGGACGCCTCCGACGCGGTGTACTCGCTCAACTTCCTCTTCATCGGCGGTCCGCCGCCGCCGCCGCCGTTCCCGTCTCCGGGTTTGGACCCGAGTGACGACGGATTGGGGTGCGAGCTCTGAGCGGCGGGCGCGCTGCTCGACGTTGGCGATCACGTTTTCCACGTTCGGTGAGGGAGGATCTCCGAGCCCGCTGCCGCGAAGTCGGCGGACCCGCGAAGCCTCTCGAGGTCTTCTCGCTCCTGGACTCGCCGAGTTCCGGTCGAGCGATCAACATGGATACGGTGTTCGTCTACCGAAGACGTCGTGTTCCGCAGGAGGCCGGCGATCGGCTCGCGGCCGTCGACGAGAAGACCTACATGACGCAGGACGGCGATCGCTGGTCCGTCGAGACGGTCTCTCTGGAGCAACTCTAAGTCGCCATCGAGGAAGCGAGCGAGGCGCGAGTGCGGAGAGCGCGACGAAGTCGAGGTCGTCGTCGCGCTCTCCGTGCGCCGCACCCGCGAACGTCCTTTACGGCTCCGGCGGCAGACACGTCTCCGGCGGCACGACGCAGTCGAGGGTGTCGGGCGTCGGATCCGCGCCACAGTCTTCTGGTGCGTATTCCGGCACGCTCGGCATCGGATCCGGAGGTGCGGGACCGCCCAGGAAGAGCCAGCCGAAGAGGAACACCGCATCCGTGAGATCCAGCCGGCCGCTGTCGTCCGAGTCGGCGGCATCGAAGCAACCGGGTGCCGGCCCACCGAGGAAGAGAAAAGCCAGCACGAACACGCCGTCACTGAGGTCGATCTGGCTGTCCCCGTTGCTGTCGCCGCGCACGAAGTCCGGCAGGTCGATGGTCTCGCCCGTCAGCAGCTCGAACGCCTGGCCCCGGTCGTCTCCGCAGAGGGGCCGCACCGGCGGCCAGCCCTTGTAGATCCACTCACGGCCGTCCATGAAGACCATGCCGAAGAGAGACTCGACGAGTTGCCCCGGGCTCGTGTGCCAGCCCCAGAACGCGTCGTCCGCCTGGTTCGACGTCTCGCGCATCTCGCAGGTCTCGGTGAACGTGTGTCCGACCACAGCCTGGACTCCGATGAAGTACTCGAGCCCTCGCGTCTCGTTGAAGCGGTCGGGCAGAGCGGGTGTCGTCCCGTCCCGGTCATCGACCAGGTCGATGTGGAGGGGACAGCAGTCGCTCAGCGTGACGCAGTACTCGAAGACGCGGCTCTGGTCGCAGGCCGGGAGGTTCGTCGGCGTGATGCGCACGCTGTCCTCCGGACAGAAGTAGACGCCCAGGAGGCTCTCGGGTTGGCCGCCGTGCGCGTGAAAGCTGATGAGCCAGCCGTCGATCTGACGGTCGCCGCCGCCGCCGAACTGAGGCGGGATGAACTCGCGGTCGATGTACGAACCCCAGAACCGAACGCCCAGAATCGGTCTGCCGTCCGAGATGAAGTCGTCCACCGTCACGATGTTGGGCTCCATGTCGATCCAGTCGATGCCCGATGGCGCGTCGAACCCTTCCCCTCCGGGGGGTTGCGACCACTTCACGAAGTTCGGGCACTCGTCCGGCGGCACCGTCGGCACCATGTCGAGCGCGTCCAGACCGAGGTCGCGCACCACGGGCTCGAGGCCCTGCGTGAGGTCGAAGTTCTGGAGAAAGACCGTCGGTCCTTCTTCGAGAACGTCCCCGTCGGTGAACACGACCGGCGGATCGATCGAGACGATTTCGGTCGAGAAGAGATTGATGAGGTTCCCTTCCTCCGGATCTTCTCCGCGGGTGAACGCGTCGAGCCCATAGTCCACGCCGTCGGTCGGTATGCCGGCTGGAAGCGCGGCCAGGAGGTCCTCCCCGGCGACGACGATCACGCCGTTGAGGGCCGACAGGAGGTCACCGTCCAGGAAGGCCGGCCCGTCGGGATCCGGCGCGCTGCCCTCGGTCGAGAACCACACGTCGACCTCGAGCTCTTCGAGGAGTCCGAAGAACAACCTCTCGTCGACGATCGTGCCGGGCCCGTTCTGCCCGAGCCGCTCGACGAGCTCGCGGATCCGGTCCGGGTCGCCGACGAATTCGAGCGCGTCGAGGCCCAGGTCGAGCTGGGGTGGCAGCCCGAAGCGGGCGAGTAGAACCGAGTTCGGAACGATGGTCCCGTTGGTGATCAGCAGGTCGCCCGACGTGAAACGTCTCCGGGGATCGTTCAGCTCCGTCGAGAACCCGATCAGAAAGGCGTCGTCGCTCGGATCGACGACCACCGCGGCGTCGAGACCGAGATCCTCGCGCACTTGAAACTGCTCGAGCAGGTGCGCGTTGCGAGCGCACACGCTGACGCCCCCGGCGGGGGGAAACTCGAGAGCCAGCAGGTCGCCGTCGGAGATGATCGCGTTGCCGTCCGGTGGCAGCGGACCGAAGGTGAGGAAGTCCTCCTCGGTGGAAAACACGATGCCGTCGCAGGGCTCAGGGCCTTGCGACGACGCGGGTGGGGCGAGCAGGCCCGAGAGCACGAGCACTCCCGTACTCGCCCACAGGAGCCTCACGGCTCCTCGGACCCTCCCGCTTCTTTGGTGTTCGATGGTCATGCTTGCACCTCGCTCTTGTCTCTGGAACGCTCCGAGCTCGAGGGGCTCCAGACCCCCGGAGCTCTACGGACGCCCCGCGATCCGAGCCGCGGGGCCGCCCAGAGCCTACCGAGCGCAAGCCTCGTAGTAGTCACAGTGCAACTCGTCCGGCGTCGGGTCGATGCCGCACGCCCCAAAGGGCTCGGGCGGCAGGGAGCCCCTCCCGAAGAGACCGTCGAAGAGGAAGCTCGCGTCCGCGATGTTGACGACGCCACTGTCGTTGATATCCGCGGCCTTCATGCAGCTCGGGTCGGGTCCTCCGAGAAACAGGAATCCCAGGATCGAGACCCCGTCGCTGAGGTCGACCTGGGCGTCAGTATTCGCGTCTCCACGCTGGAAAGAGCCGAGCTCCAGGGGAGCGGGTGGATTCGGCGAGACACCGAAGCAGTCGAGGCAGTTGCTCTGGTTGCCGTTCGCGAAGAGCTGGAGAAGGCTCGGGAACGCGGGGTTGAACGTCCTGCAGCGGCCGAGACAGGCGCGGTCGACCATGTTCATGTTGATCGCGACGCAGCAGGGCAGCAAGGCGCCCGGCGCGACGGCCACCGGACCGACGCTGAAGATGTTCAGGTCGGTCATGCTCGGCGTCGTGCCGGTGCAGTCGATCGGCCCCGGCTCGTCGAAGCAAACCGGTGCGGGGGGCGAGTTGGGAAACAGCGGGAAGGTCACCGCCTGCGGCTGGTAGGCGTTGTTGCCGCAGCTGAAGCTCCCGGCCTGCACCGTGAACCTCTCGAAGTGTTCGTCGAAGGCCCAGCCCTCGATCTGCGCGGTACCGCCGGGCGGGACGAACTGCGGAGAGCGCAAGAAACACCGCGGTGGGGTGTTGTCGATCGTCACGCGCACCGGATCGCTGGTCCAGGTGATGTTGTCCGGGTCGCCCTTCCTGCGCACTTCCAGCACGAGCTGGTAGAGGCCGTCGGCCACGGTCCGGCTGTCCCAGATGTTGAGCGGGAACTGGCCTCCGCTGCAGGCGTGGGCCTGATTGTAGAGGTCGAGACAGATCCAGCCGTCCGCGTCCGAAGAGAAGTCCTGCACGGTGGCCGGGCCGCAGCCACCGGTGAGCACGC
>CBDCBF010000012.1:0-203975 GCA_965214185.1 Dehalococcoidia bacterium
AGTCCGAAACGGGTATGGAAAGAGGCGCGTCTTTGGTATTGGATAGATGTTGAGGGATTCTCTTAGATGCGACTTCCAAGCGCTGATTAGATTAGCGGTGAAAGGCCGACGACAATTATGAACTGGCGTGAGTTGAAAGAGAAGAATATGGGTGTGGTCGGCGGGGCGGTGTCCGGGGGGCTGGATAGTTGTACGGCGACTCACTGGTTGCGTGAGAACGGTTTTGAGGTTCAGGCTTTCACGGTGGACCTCGGACAGCCGGATGAGGAGAATCTGGACGCCGTAGCCGATAGGATGATGGGATGCGGCGCTTCGGACGCGGTAATCGTGCCGGGTCGAAGGGCGTTGGCGGACGCGGGGCTAAAGGTTATCCAGTCTCAGGCGAGGTATGAAGGCGGGTACTGGAATACGACCGGTATCGCCCGCCCGATTACGGTCGCGGCGATATTGTCTCAAATGGAGGAGCGTGGCATTGGAGTGATGTTTCACGGCGCGACCGGGAGAGGGAATGATCAGGTCAGGTTTCATCTGGCCGCGAACATGATTGACCCTGACACGGAGATTTACGCGCCCTGGCGCGATCCTGAGTTCATAGAGAGGTTTCCCGGTCGGCGGGAGATGATTGAGTATTGCGAGTCAAACGATCTGCCCATTCGCCCCGCGCGCGAGTCGCGGTATTCTACGGATGCGAATTTCCTGGGTCTCACTCACGAGGCGGGCGACTTGGAAGATGTGACGATATCCCCCACTTTCGTGGATCCCGGCATGGGGGTGTGGCCCTGGGACGCGCCGGACCAGTCGCAGGTGGTTGCTGTTCGCTGGGAGCGCGGCGTTCCGACCGCTATTGATGGCGAACCTATGGATATTGAGGCGGTGTTCGAGGCGGCGAACGCTATCGCCGGCAGGCATGGCGTGGGTATTGGGACGCACGTGGTGGAGAATCGTTTTGTGGGGGTGAAATCTAGGGGGATATACGAATCTCCCGGGATGGAACTTCTGGGGCAGAGCTACGAATATTTGCTCCAGTTTATACTTGATCGTCGGGCCCGGGAGTTTTTCAATCACGTTTCCCAGGTAATCAGCGTGCAGATATACCAAGGGTACTGGCTGGATCTGGCGACACGGGCGGCGCTGGCCGCTCTGGAGCCGATAACTCAGCTTGCCTCCGGCGCTATATCGGTTCGGCTTCATAAGGGACGGATATATTTCGACACCGCAGAGGATACGCGCGCCGTTATGCCTCATTCTCTGTATACCGACGACAGTTCGATGGAGGCGACGGGGACTTATGACCACACCGACGCTGAAGGATTTCTGCGTGTGCTGGGCATATCAGCGAAGAATATCGGACGCAGGCAGGGACTATATCAGTAACCCACAACGTTTGAGGCTTGTAGATTGAGCTCCGGTCAGCTTCCTATTTCGGTAGATGAGATGACGGCGTCTTGGCTCGAATCCGCGCTGGGCGCCGGGATTGATAGTGTGGATGTAGAACCTATTGGCGCGGGCGCGGGATTTGCCGGATCGGTTTACCGAGTCCGTATGGCGTATGCGGATTCGGACTCGGTCTTTCCCGAAACGGTTATCTGGAAGACGGTCTCGGAGGATGCTCGCTCGCGCGACTTTCTGACGGCGCTTGGCGTGTACGAGAGGGAAGCGAGATTCTACGGCTTTCTTGCGGGGACTGTCGAGATCGCGCCCAAGTCCTTCTTCTCGGAATTCGACCATGAGAGCGGAGTCTTCTGCATCGTCATGGAAGATCTGTCATATATGACACCCGGCGACCAGGTGGAAGGCTGTTCGTTAGTCCAAACTCTTGAAGTCGCCACCGCGATGGCTCGCTTTCATTCGCGGTTCTGGTCGGAGCGGATTGAAGACTGTCCTGATTGGATACCGAGATTCGACAGTGGCTCCGGGTATTTCGAGCGGATGCACTCGGTAGCGTGGAAGCGTTTGACGGAAACTATGGAGGGGATACCTGAAGGGCTGATCGAAACCGCCCTGCGAATCGCGCCGAGAGTGGCTGAGATCAAAGCGCGGCTATCTCGTACGCCCGTAACCTTGGCGCATGGGGACTTGCGTGGAGACAATCTGTTTTTCGGGGCGGGTGGAGTTAAGCTGGTTGACTGGCAGGCAATTCGCATAGGCAGGGGAATGTATGACCTGGCCTATTTTCTGTCCACATCGGTCCCGGTAGAGGTAAGGAGGCGGCATCAGGGGGAGATTATCGAAACATACGTGGAAGAGCTACGCGCGAATGGGGTGGGGGGATATACGGTTGCAGACTGCGTAGAAGACTTCCGCTGGGCGCTGTTGGACGTAGTTACGTTCGTGGGCGTGATCGGGTCAACGCTGGACTTCCAATCGGCTCGCGGCTTGGAGCTATCCGGGGCTATCGTATCCCGGCTTTGGGCGTCCATAGAAGACAATTCGGCGCTCGACTTGCTCAATTGAAAAGTTGGTAAATGGAAATACGGAGCGTAGTAATGACGAGCACGATGAATTCATCCGAAGTTAGAAGCCAGGCGATCGCGCTAGTGAGAGCTTTCGTGAGGCGAGAAGTAGAACCTATCGCTCAGAGATATGACAACGAGGATATTTACCCGCAGGAACTTATCGAACCCATGCGAGAGATGGGTCTGTTTGGCATCACGATTCCGGAAGAGTACGGCGGAATGGGTATGGATCACACGACCTTCGCCACCATTTTCGAGGAGTTGAGCAGGGGCTGGATGAGCGTCAGCGGCATTATTGGTACGCACCATGTTCTTGCGCATATCGTCGCCAACTTCGGTAATGAGAGTCAGAAGGAGGAGTACTTGCCCCGACTTGCCAGCGGCGAACTCAGAGGCGGCCTTGCGCTGACAGAACCGGATGCGGGCAGCGATGTGCAGAATGGCAAGACAACCGCAATTAAAGATGGCGAGGAGTATGTCATCAACGGGACAAAGATGTTCATAACGAACGCGGAGAGCGGGAATGTGTTCGCGGTTCTGGCGAAGACGGACCCGGACGCCCAGCCGCGCTATCGCGGGATGAGTTGCTTCGTGGTTGAGAAGCCGAACCCTGGGATTCGCGTTGGTCAGCATCTGGACAAACTGGGGTATCGCGGTCTGGACTCCTCCGAACTTATCTTTGACGATTGTCGTGTGGGCTCGGAGACGCTCGTTGGCGGAGTAGAGGGACAGGGATTTAAGCAAGTTATGGCCGGGCTGGAGGGAGGTCGGATAAACGTAGCGGCTCGGGCCGTCGGTGTGGCGACCGCCGCGTTTGAGGCGGCTATCCGATACGCTCAGCGGCGCGAGACTTTCGGACAACCTATAGCGCAACATCAGGCGATCCAGATAAAGCTGGCCAACATGGCGACCAAGATACAGGCGGCGCGCCTGCTGACCTATGACGCCGCCGCCAAGAAGGATGCCGGGGAGCGGGTGGATCTGGAGGTAGGCATGGCGAAATTGTTCGCGTCCGAGGTTTGCGGGGAGGTGGCGATGGAGGCGATGCGGATTCACGGCGGGTACGGTTATATAAAGGATTTCAATGTTGAGAGATACTATCGCGACGCTCCCCTGATGATTATAGGCGAAGGCACTAACGAGATACAGCAACTGCTGATAGCGCGCCGCCTTTTGGAGCGCTACGCTGTGTAGCGAATGGCCGGCGCTTTGTCTGAACAAGGCTGTTTTATCTCCCATAGACTAAACGTGACGCGAGCGGCAGTCCACGATAAGAGACTGTACACGCGCAGAGGCAAGTGATTAGCGAATTAGGACGCTCATACATGATTCACGACAGAAGAGACACTTTTGGCGGATATCTGGAGGATTTTATTCCGGGTGACGTGTTTAAGCACTGGCCGGGCAAGACGATTACGGAGATGGATAACCATCTCTTTTCGTTGCTCACTATGAACCATAATCCCCTGCATATAGACGAACGCTATATGTCCGAGCATCAGCATGGCAAGATATTGGTCAACGGCGCGCTGGTTCTGAGCTTGGTGGTAGGAATGAGCGTTCCCGAAATGTCGGGCAGGGCAATCGCCAACCTAGAGTACGAGAAGATAGTCCATACAGGTCCGACGTTTCATGGGGATACTATATACGCGGAGAGCGAGATACTTGAGGTGAAAGAGTCTCGCTCTAGGCCGGACCGCGGAATCGTCTATATCGAGACTAGGGCGCATAACGACCGGGAAGAGCATATCCTCACGATGCGCCGCCGCTTCTTGGTTCCAAAGCGTTCGGACTAAGTATCGGACATGGGCCTCAAAGAAGTATTCTCAGATTATACGGTCTCCATCCACTATGACAGGCGACTGTATAGGCAGGACATAGCCGGTTCGGTCGCTCACGCGCGGATGTTAGCCAGACAGGGCATCATCTCCAAGTCGGAGGCCGACGCTATTGTTGATGGTCTTAAGAGCGTGGAGCGAGAGATAAGCGACGGCGAGTTCAAGTGGAGGCCGGAGCTCGAAGATATACATATGAACATCGAGAGACGCCTTTTCGAGCTTATAGGCGAGCCTGCGCTCCGTTTGCATACGGCGCGTTCCAGAAACGATCAGGTGGCTCTTGATGTCAGGATGTACGCGAAAGACGCTCTTTCTGAGATACTGACGGCATTATACGACCTGAGATGGAACCTGGTCTCTCTGGCAGAGCGAAATCCTGACGCGCCCATGCCGGGCTATACGCACGTCCAGCGCGCGCAGCCCGTCCTGTTCGCTCATCACACACTGGCCTACTATGAGATGTTCTCGCGTGACTATGAGAGGTTTGCACAGGCGTTCGAGAGGACGGATGTCATGCCTCTGGGAAGCGGCGCTCTGGCTGGCTTGCCCTACGACATAGACCGCCAGTTTGTGGCTGATGAACTGGGATTCTCGCGTGTATCCGCAAACAGCATGGACGCGGTGTCCGACCGAGACTTCTTGCTTGATTTCCTGTCGGCGTCCGCGATATGCGCGATGCACTTATCCCGAATGGCGGAGGAGCTTGTTCTCTGGTCGTCTGACGAGTTCGGTTTCGTTCGAATGCCGGATGAATACACGACGGGCAGCAGCATTATGCCTCAGAAGCGCAATCCGGATTTTGCGGAAATAGCGCGGGGCAAAACGGGCCGCGTGTACGGCAGTTTGATAGGGCTTCTCACGATTCTCAAGGGCCTTCCGTTGACCTACAACCGCGATATGCAGGAAGATAAGGAGGGCTTCTTCGATACGGCGGATACCATTCTGTCCACGCTCAGGATATTCTCCGACTTGACGTCAGGCATTGAGATAAACGCGGCCAGAATGCGGGCGGCGGCGGGGGAGAGCTATGTTCTCGCGACAGATATAGCGGATTACCTCGTGGCTCGTGGCGCGCCATTCAGGGAGGCGTACCGAGTGGTGTCCCGTCTGTCGGATTACGCTCTGGAAAGGGGTGTCGGTTTCGACGAGCTTTCGATTGAAGAGTACACGGCGCTTTCGCCTCTGTTCGATAGGGACGTGTACGATATAACGGTAGAGTCTTCGATTGCGGCGCGGGACACGCATGGGGGAACTGCCTTCGCGCGGGTCGCCAAGGCGATTGAGGCGGCAAGGGCGGAGTTGGAGGAAAGAGCGTGTGTCCTCGTAGCGGAGTTAAGATAGCCCCGTCTATTCTGTCGGCGGATTTCGCGCGTCTTGGCGAACAGGTCGCGGAAGCGGAACAAGCGGGCGCGGACTCCTTGCATATTGATGTAATGGACGGCCATTTTGTTCCTCCGATCACCTTCGGGCCGACAGTCGTGGAGGCCATAAGGCCGCACACGCGCCTGCCGCTTGAGATACATATGATGGCAGAGCGCCCGGAGAATCATTTCCAGCAACTTAGAAACGCGGGCGCTGACAGGATCATTATTCATCAAGAGGCGGCGCTTCATCTGCATCTGTCCATATTTCAGATACGCGAACTCGGCATGGAGTCCGGCGTTGCGGTCAATCCTGGGACGAGCCTTTCCACTATTGAGGAGGTTGTGTCGGATATAGACCTTCTTCTGGTAATGACGGTCAACCCAGGGTGGGGCGGTCAGCGGTTCATATCTTCGACGCTCAAGAAGATCGAACGGGCGAGGCAGTGTCTCGACCGCGAAGGTTCCGGCGCTATCCTCGAAGTTGACGGCGGAATCAAGCCGGATAACGCGGCGCTTGTGGCAAAGGCCGGCGCGGACCAGCTTGTGGCGGGGTCGGCCGTCTATAATGACAGGCTCTCGGTGGGGGAGGCGATGGCCGAGTTGCGGGCCGCCATCTTCGGCGCGCAAGGCGCGTGTTAGGGCGCTGACTTGGACGTCCGGGAGGTAAAGAGCGCTATCCGCGCGGGCTGGGACGCGATGTCGCGTTCCTATCAGGCGGATAGTCGCATCGCGCTGAACGACGTTCATTACGCGCCGTTCGCGCCCGGCGAGCGTTTCTACCGGCTGATGGGCGACGTATCGGGCAAGCGGGTCCTGGAACTCGCCTGTGGCGGAGCGCAGAATTCAGTCGCTCTGGCCAAGTGGGGCGCGGAGGTTGTCGCTCTGGACTTCTCTCCACAACAGCTTCGGTACGCGCAGTCTCTCAGACGAGAGGCCGGCGCGGCGTTCGAGCTGATGAACGGGGATATGGAATCGCCCACTATGTTTAAGGCGGAGTCGTTCGACATCGTCCTGTCGTCGTTCGGCTGGGAGTTCGTTCCCGACCTTGCCGGATGTATGTCGAAATGCGCCGAAATCCTCCGTCCGGGCGGCCAACTGGCAATGTCAACCGTACATCCGCTGAGCGCGTTCGACTGGAATCTCTCGACGCGTTCGCTGCGGGTGACCGATTATTTCAACCCTCCGGTAGAGGTATGGGATGATCCGGTACCTGAGGGGCGCTCACCCGGTCTGACTTTCTTTCGGGCGATAGAGGAACTGGCGTCCTCTGTGACGGACGCGGGTCTGCTGATAGAGCGTCTGCTCGAACCTTATCCGGTCGGCCTGCCGGACGACCCTCGTTCTCCATACGCCGGCCGCTACTGGGCCGACCACTGGCAACGGCTGACCCGCGTTCCCTTCGCGGTGGTTATCTCGGCGAGAAAACCGAGCTAGGCAAATACGACGGGTCGGCGATCACAGGACAACCTAGTCTAAATTTCAGCGGTTTTATATATCTTCGTTTATGCTAGTTAGAGTCGTTCTGGCGCGGATGCAGGTGGCTTGACAGGTCTGCGCAGGTGGAGTCTGGTACCTGTATCCGACCTGCATTCACCAGAATTTGTAGCTAATTCGGTGGATATTTTCTCCTTGTCAGATTTTTCATATACTGTGATTTATGATTCAGAGTTATGGCACTAGTTCAGGACGATGGTCTTTCTGTCCAAGGGTTGTGAAGCCGATGAGTCTATTTTAGCCGAATGAGTACAGATGTGCAATATCGGATGGTTCAGATGCGATTGTCCCGCCGCCGAATTCCGGAAGCGCCCGTTCATCGCGGGCGACGCGAGAACTGACAACCCGCTACGGATATCTGTATCATATTCACCATTCACTTGCGCCGGAGGCCACCAATAGCTCGACGAGTATCTTTGCCCAGACTTCGGACTTTCGACGCTTGGGTCGCGTCGCGAGACTATCGGCTTCTCTGGATAGGCAACTTCTTCGCCAACACCGCGAACTGGCTTCAGCTGCTTACGCTGGGATGGCTTGTGCAGCATCTCACAGAGGATACTCGTTCGTCCGCTCTTCTTGTCATAGGAGTCGGGGGCATCAACACTCTTCCCGGACTGATTGTCGGGCCGTTGGGAGGTGTCCTAGGGGACAGGGTTGACCGACGCAGGCTGATAATCTTTCTCCAAGCGTTTATGGCGGCGTTCTCGTTCGCCTTCGCTTGGATAGTACGACTGGAAGTTGTGGAGGTATGGCACGTATTCGCTTACGCCATAGTCAGCGGGATCTGCCTCTCGATAACCCAGCCGATGAGGCAGGCTCTGATAGCGAATACTGTCCCCCGTCATATGATCGGCAACGCTTACGCCACCAATGTTCTAACGATACCCGGCACAAGGGCTATCGGCCCCTTCGTGGGCGGAATCCTAGTGGCCACGCTCGGATTCTTCTGGAACTTTACCATTGAATCGCTGCTGTATCTGGGCATGATTGTCGCTTTTCTGCCGATGCGGGCGCGTTATGGGAATGCCGCACGCAGGAGGTCTGGCGCGCGGACCGGAGGGTTTTTCGCGGATCTGGTGGAGGGGTTCAGATACATCTGGTCCGGAAACAGGACGCTGTTTTTCCTGATAAGCCTGACCGTCGTTCCGAACGTTATTTTGCAACCTGTGATATTCTCGTTGCCACTTTTCACAGACGAAATACTCGGACGCGGCGCGGACGTGGGAGGGTATATGCTCGCCATAAACGGATTTGGCGGCTTCCTGATGGCGCTTGCCATTGCGTCGTTCGGGTTCTTTTTCAAGCGCGGCGTGGTGTGCCTTGTGACCGCGATTGCCAGTTCGGTGTTCGCTCTGGCTCTTACTCAAGCCGTGTGGCTACCGCTCGCCCTGTTGGTGATAGCCTTGTTCGCGTCCACCCAGACCGCGTTCAGGACCACCAACGGCGCGCTTACCCAGACGTTGGTTCCGGACGAACTACGCGGCAGAATCACAAGCCTTCAACGAATCGGACAGGGGTTTGTGGTAGGGTCGAGCTTGTTCGTGGGCTGGTTGGCCGGAGCGACGTCCGTAACGTGGGCTTTGACCGCGATGGGGGCGCTTGGCCTGGCGGTCTCTATCCCATACCTGCTGTTCGCCTCACGTCTCAAAGAGCAGGCGTAGTCTCGGCGAGAGGACACAAGGGTTCGACGCTTCCGACTTGCGGACGGCGTATTTTGTATTCGGTCTCGGCTCTTGAGTTTCAGGCGCGCGCCAGCGACCGCTTCGCCTGGTGGGTCATCTCGTACTGACGCGGACTCTGGCTTCCAAGATCCTTCACGCCACGCTTCTCCATGAAGGGCAATACTTCCCTCCTGAAGATAGTGCCGAACGCAGGTCCGTCTGCGTTTGACAAGTGGTGGTTTGGGAAGTTGGTGCGAATGATGTCTCGGCAGTCAGTGCTCTTGAACTTTCCCACCGGCATATCGCGAATCAACTGGAGGGCGATGCGCTCGGTCTCCGAGGCCTCTCGCTGAGCCTCTGACATCAGGGGTTGTTCCATGAGGGGCTCGGGTTCCGGCGCTCGCTTGGAATCGTTCGCTTCTGGGACGGGGGTCTCGTCCGGTTCATCCGGTTCCGTCATTTCGGAGTCGTCTTCGAAATCGGCTTCGGTTCTCGACTCTTCTCTCTCTCTTTCCATTTCAACGAGGTCGAACAGCTGATGGTCCACCACATGGATATACTTTTGAGGGAAGAATTCTTGGAGCAACGCCGAGCGGGTTCCCATCCGGTCAGTGAAGACCCACAAAAACGGAATGTCTCCGTCTCTGCCAGCCAAGTCGAACCCATTGACTTCTTCGGCTAGTTTGGAGTATAGGGATATGAAATCGCTGTCGTCACTGACCACCGCTACGTGGTTCACTCGGTTGTGGTTGAAGTCGCTGATAGCGTCCACTGCTATGGCCATGTCCGCCGCGTTTTTGGTTGCCGATAGCGTATAGTGCTGGACGCCCTTTACTACCACTTCTAAGTCGGAGAATTCGTGGCTTGCCCACACGCGCCACAGGTCGGCGTGGTCGGCTCTTACGTACAGGTTCAGCTTGCCGGGCTGTGGAACATTCTCAGGCCAACGACGTATCAGTACAACTAGAATTTCTCTCGAAATGTCCTGAAGGTTCTGTATATCGGCGTATATGCCAGTTTTGCTTTCGGGGATGTCGGAGTTATTTGATGTAACCATATTGTCCCAATTCTATCAGTTTGAGAATAGTTTCACAAGTTGCGGTGTTCATTATACGCGTTGCTTATAAGATTGGTTCCTGCCTTAGCCAATGAGCCCTCTAGCATTTCAACGCTCTTGTTGTATCTCTCGGCCGACGCGCCAACCTGTTCAACTTGCCCCTCAACGCGGAGCGCCGCCCCTTGTTTCGGTTCGCCTCTCCCCCTTGCCTGTTTGACGCCCGTCCCTCAGCAACCACCTATACACCTGCGCCCGGCGCGCGTGTTAGGAATTGCCCAAGTTGCCCGCCGGCGCGGGCGCGGAATCCTCGAACATCGCTCCTACGGAAAGCCCGCTGTGTATTCTGCGTATCGCCTCTCCCAATATGGCCGCGATTGATATAACTCGCATCTTGGAGCCGAGTTTCTCTTCGCCTATGGGCAGGGAATCGGTTACAGCTATTTCTAGGATGGAACTTTCCTCAAGAAGACGGGGAGCGTCCCCGCACAACACGCCGTGCGTCACGCCGCAATAGACCTCTCTGGCTCCATGCGCCGCTAGGGCGTTGGCCGCCGCTACAATGGTGCCGCCGGTGCTTATCTCCTCATCTACGATAATCACTTTTTTGTTATTCACATCGCCGATCACCTGGTCAACGATCACCCTGTCGGAGTTTCCTATGCGTCGTTTCTCGGCTATGGCTAAATCGGCTTTGATTATGTCAGCGGTGTCCCTTGCTCGCTTCGCTCCGCCCGCGTCCGTAGCCGCCACGACTATGTCGTCGCCGTCGGCGAAGTATCTCGCAAGCATTGGAATAGCGGTCAGTTCATCAACCGGAATACCGAAAAAGCCCTGTATTTGGCCGGCATGCAAGTCGAGTGTCAGAACTCTGTCCGCGCCCGCCGACTCTATCATCGTGGCAATCAGCCGCGCGGTAATCGGAACGCGGGGTTGGTCTTTCTTGTCGCTTCGCCCATAAGCGTAGTAGGGCAGCACAGCTGTGATACGACCGGACGACGCCCGCTTCGCCGCGTCCAGCATTATCATAAGCTCCATTATCCGGTCGTTGACCGGCGCGCTGAACGGCTGAACTATGAACACGTCCCGCTCACGCACGTTCTCCAGTATCTTGACGAACGTGTTGTCGTTCTGGAACTTGAATACGTCAATCTGGCCGGGCTGTATTCCCAGGTATGCGCAGATGTCATGCGACAATCGCGGGTGGGCGTTGCCTGTAAATACTTTTAGATCCTCTGCAATTGGCATTGTGCGGTCTCCATGCGTTCGGAACATTGGGAGGCCATGAGATTGTAGCATAGCCTAATTCCCAATCGCATATAGCGCGTGGGCGGCTCTTGGCGCCATATCCGCGCGCGGATGTGATAGTATCTTTGCCAGCGCTTGGCGTCCAGCTAATAGCCAAAGGCAGAAGATTGCTCCACAGCAACCAGGATGACGATACCTAAAGAACCAAAACTCCGCCTACTAGAACCTGTGTGGGTCGAACACTTGGGACAGCGATTCCTCTACCTGCGCGATCCCGTAGCCATGTCCGAAGCCACTATTATGCTCCCCGCGCCTCTTGCGCCCTTGGTTATGTTTCTGGACGGAACGCGAGACCTCGCGGCGATTCGGGCGGCTATGGCTCTTGGAGCAGGTCTTGACCTCACCGATGACGACCTTCGTTCCGTCATAGGGCAGCTCGACCAGGCTTTGATGATCGAAAACGGCGCTTACCGCAAGGCGCGCAGGCGCGCGCTGGAAGATTTCAGAGGCGCGGACCACAGACCTCCGGCCCACGCCGGAGCCGTTTATCCCGAATCGCCGGCCCAGCTTCACGCCGCGATCAGCGATTGGTGCAGTCGCTTTCCTCCGGACGCCAGCCACTCTAGGCCGGATGGCGACTTGGTGGGAATGCTCTGTCCACACATAGACTACAATCGGGGACACATGACATACGCCAAGCTCTGGCAGCAGGCTGAACCCGACTTGGCGGATATCGAACTGGTTATTGTTCTGGGAACAGACCACCGGGGAGGGCTGGGCAGAATCACGCCGACATTGCAGAATTACCGCACGCCCTACGAAATCCTGCCTACCGACAGAAAGATAGTTGGTGACATAACGCGGGCATTGGGGAAGTCCGCTTTTCAGGAAGAGTTGCATCACAAGACCGAGCACTCGATAGAACTGGCCTTGGTGTGGACGCACCACTTCATGCGGAATCAGGACTTCTCCGTAGTGCCGATCCTCTGCGGCTCGTTCCACCATTTTGTCAGGGGTGATTCATCCCCCCGCGACGCCGACCATATAACCGCTGTCCTAGACGCGCTGGGCCGCGCAATGCGACGCCGGAAGACTCTCGTTATCGCCGCGGGCGACCTAGCGCACGTCGGTCCCGCCTTCGGAGACGCCATCCCGCTGGACGCCGCAGCCAAGTCAAAGTTGAAGGTTGAGGATGACATATCCATCGCCGCCATATGCTCGGGCAGTCCGGGGGACTTCCTCGATATATCCGTCGCTGAATCCGACGCCAGAAAGATATGCGGCCTTTCGCCTATATACCTCATGCTCAGTCTGCTCGAAGGGGCGTCCGGCGTCCATATGGGTTACGATCAATGTCCCGCCGACCACAATAACGGTTCGGTGGTATCCATCGCGGGCGCTCTGCTGTACGCCTGAGAGAGCCGGGAGGGCTATGACTTATGCCCCAGGAAAACGGACAACGCCACTCACTCACTATATTTGGAGTCGCCGGAATACCCGAAATCCGGCCGGGCGACCGGCTCGGCTCTCTTATAGTCCGCGCGGCCTGCGACCGGAACAATCCTCTGGAACAGGGGGATATTCTTGTCGTTACCCAGAAGATAGTTTCCAAGGCCGAAGGAAGATTGGTCAGCCTGTCCACAATCACGCCGTCCGAGTTCGCTATCCGGTTCGCTCGACGCGCCGGTCGCGACCCCAGGCTGGTCGAGCTTGTTTTGCGCGAAAGCAAGTCTATTGTCCGCATGGACGCTGAGCGCGGCGTCATAATTTCCGAGACGCGCCACGGATTCGTGTGCGCCAACGCCGGGATAGACCAGTCCAATGTGCCGGGCGACGATATAGTCTGCCTGCTCCCCGAGGATTCGGACGCGTCGGCGCGTAGAATCAGGGATGAGATTCATGAAGCCTCCGGTCTGACCGTTCCGGTAATAGTATCGGACACGTTTGGGAGGGCGTGGCGCGAGGGACACGTGAACTTCGCAATCGGCGTGGCCGGAATGGACCCCATGACCGACTATCGCGGCACACAAGACGCTCAGGGCAGGGAGATGCACGTAACCACCATAGCTGTCGCTGATGAGTTGGCGGCCGCCGCCGAACTTGTACAGTTCAAGGCCATAGGAGTTCCTGTGTCGGTGGTTCGCGGGTATCCGTATTCGGTCGCCGATCCGGGCTATTCCGCCCTAATCCGCGACCGAGCTAGAGATATGTTCAGATAGCTCTTACCCTAAATGGCTTTTCACGGATCAAAGGATGAAAATCCCGGGTATTTGAACCTTGGGGTCCAGAGCCGACATTCCCTTTTTGGTATCCGACGCTATCTTCGCCTTGTCCGATACGTTCAGCCTGCGCTTGAAAAGCCAGTAGGTGAATTCCTTCAACTCGGTGAGGGTCGCGATGTTCCGATACGGACGTTTCAGATGTTCCCAATAGGCCACTAGCAGGTCGTCGCGCGTCGAATTGTAGATGCGCTGAAACGCCTCGTTGGTGTGATCAGTGGCGTACTGCCTGCCGCCGGCGTAGAATCGCTTCTCGACTTCCGATTCCACAACGTGCTGTAATGCCGTTTCTACCTCCACTCCGTAGAAATAGTTCAGGTAGGCGCTGTTCTTATCAACCCCCAGAATGTCTTTGAAGTCGCTCTCATCCACGCGCGAAGGGAAACGACCTGTGAAAAGCAGGCGTTCTAGTTCATCTTCGGGTATCAGGTCTCGGGCCTCACAACTAAGCCGGTGGGCGAGAGTTAGCCAGTCGAACGCCTCGGAGGCGATTAGATAGACGAGCCTCGTTCCTTGGAAGATTTCCTCAGGGGTTGTCCAAAGAGCAATGGCCCCCATCAGCGCGTTCGGCCAATCGGAGCCTTTTATGAGTTCTCGTCTCAGGTGTGAGATAGCCTGAGAGTCTGCTGCTTCACCAATGGATTTGCATTCATCCATGCACAGATAATGCCTTAAATTAGGCATTTTGTCCAGTTTTGAATAGAATACTGACGGACGATGACAAAAACTGTAAACTGATGGCCAATAACCCGATGTACATATTCAGGAGACCAATGTGCCAGATTCAACTCTCTTTTCGCCGGAGGCTATAGATGCTGAGACAGCGGAGTTCAATGTCCAGCTTGAAGCTCTGCTCGCGGAGGCTCCCGCCATTGACGCTGTTCCGGTGGAGCAAACTCGCAGGGCTAGGGGAGAAGGAACTTCTATATCCGGCCCGGTGATTTTATCCGAGATGGCCGAGGAGCGCGAGATTTCCGGCCCCGTCGCTCCACTGACGCTCCGAATTTTTGCGCCTGAAAACCCGCGCGGCGTATATCTGCATATACATGGGGGCGGCTGGGCGCTCGGACGCGCCCACCTGCAGGATCCTCGCAATGAGGAGATAGCCAATAGCTGCTCCGCCGTTGTTGTTAGCGTTGACTACCGTCTCGCGCCTGAACATCCATATCCCGCCGCGCTCGATGATTGTGAGGCCGCGGCTGTCTGGGTCGTAGAAAACGCCATGTCCGAATTTGGAGTCGAGAAGCTCGTCATCGGAGGAGAGTCGGCGGGCGGGCATCTCGCCGCGACCACTCTGATTAGGATGCGCGACAAGCATGACTTCACCAGCTTCTCAGGGGCTAACCTGGTGTACGGCGTTTACGACCTCAGTATGACTCCGTCGCAGCGAAACTGGGGAGACCGGCTTCTGGTTCTCAACACGCCCATCATGGACTGGTTTTACGATCAGTTCGCGCCCGCGAACATAAGGCGGGACCCGGACGTATCGCCGCTTTACGCCGACCTGTCGAACCTGCCGCCGGCGCTGTTTACGGTCGGCACGCTGGATCCGCTCCTCGACGACACGCTGTTTATGCACACTCGCTGGACAGCCGCCGGAAACCGGGCCGAACTGGCAGTATATCCGGGTGGTCCGCATGGGTTCGACGGTCACCCGACCAGGCTGGGCCAAAGCGCTCGCCAGAAGATAAACGAGACTATTTCGAGCTACTTGAATGCTGACGACTGAAGATTCATATGGGGGGCTAGATGGCTGAGACAGCGCCAACTTCCAAAAACGTAATCGTAAACGATGTTTGTCTTCGCTACCTTGATTGGGGAACTGAAGGATTGCCGCCCCTGGTGTGCCTGCATGGACATACCGGGCAGGCCCGCATATGGGACGAGTTCGCCGAGGCTATGCGAGGCTCATACCATGTTTACGCTCTGGATCAGCGGGGACACGGCGAATCGGGGTACGCGGATGACGGCTACGCTCGCGACCGATTCGTCGAAGACCTGGCCGCTTTCACTGACGCGCTCCGGCTCGACAGGTTCACTCTGGCGGGTCTGTCTATGGGCGGTTGGCATTCGATGTTGTACACCGCCGAGCATCCTGACAGGGTGGAGCGCATCGTTATGGTGGATATCGGCCCGGAGCCGTCGGAAGCGGTCAGGGCGGGGGTGTCCGGTCGCGCTCCGACTCCAATGGAGTTTCCTAGTATGGACGACGCTTTCGCATGGATGCGCTCATCTAATCCCTGGGCTTCCGACGAACGTCTTATGCGGGACTCCCGAGACAAGATGAAGCAGACCGCGGACGGCGCATGGACGTGGAAGGCCGACCCGCGTCTGTTCAATACGCCTCTCCCGGACATGAGCGATTCGGGTCTCATATCCCGCTACTGGAGCGCGCTTGAGATCATCCCTTGCCCGATACTTGAGGTGCGCGGGGCCGAAAGTCCGCTTGTGTCGGACGAGATACTAGATCGCATGAAAGCCGTTGCCCAAAACTTGACGTCAATAGACATTCCCGACGCCGGCCACGTTGTGACTGTGGACAAGCCGGCCGAGTTCATTCAGGCCACACGCTCCTTTCTGGGAGTGACCTGATCAATAAGCAAGGAACGACCAAGGACCGAAATATGCCGCCAATACTCAGAAGCTTGCTCTTTGTGCCGGGAAACACTCCACGGATGTTGGATAGGGCCTTGAACCTCAGGCCCGATGCCTTCATCCCTGATATGGAGGATTCGGTTCCCTGGGACGAAAAGTCCAACGCGCGAGAGGTCGTAGCCGCGTACATACCGCAGATGTCGCAGGCAGGGGTGTCTGTCATCCCAAGGGTCAACTCGCTCGATACCGGCCTTCTGGAATCTGATCTCGCCGCCATTATCGGACCGCACATCTACGGGGTGTCGGTCGGCAAGATGGACAACCCTCAGATACTCAGAAAGGTGGTTGGGATTATCCAGAGGCTCGAACTGAAAGCGGGACTGCCAATCGGGAGGACAAAGCTCGTTCCCTGGATAGAGTCTGCCGAGGCTATTGTCGGGCTTTCAGATATATGCGGCGCGTCGTCCCGGATAGTCGCAGTGGCGTTCGGGGCTGAGGATTTCACCAACGACATGGGGATAGAGCGGACGGATAGCGACGCGGAGATAGCTTACGCGCGCGGGGCGATAGCCGTCGCCGCTCGCGCCGCGGGCATTCTTGCGCTGGATACTCCGTTCTTCGCGTTCCGGGACCCCGACGCGCTCAGAGAGAACTCGCTCGCCTCGCGCCGCATCGGGTTCAGGGGCCGGTTTGCGATTCATCCGGCGCAAATAGAGATTCTCAACGAGGTATTCTCGCCATCGGAGGAAGAGGTTAATCATGCCCGCAGGGTGATTGAGGCGTTTGAGGAGGCCGCGGCGATGGGACGCGGTTCCACGTCGCTGGATGGCAAGGTGGTGGACGTTCCTGTGGTCAAGCGGGCTCAGGCGCTTCTGGAGCAGGCGACCGAGATGGGCCTTGCGCAGGCCTGAGCGCGGGACCCCCGCCGGAGAGGTATGTGAGGGTTACAATCCCCTGTCGGCGCTGTCGAGCATTATGGTCACCGGACCGTCGTTATGAATCTCGACCAGCATATGGGCTTGGAAGCGCCCCGTCTCTACCCGCAGTCCGCTTTCCCTGAATCGGGCCAGGGTTACTTCGAATGTCTTTGACGCGCTGTCCGGGGGCGCGGCTTCGGTGAAGCCGGGCCTGCGTCCGCGACGAGTGTCCGCGTACAGTGTGAACTGGCTTATGACCAGAAGGTCGGCCCCAACGTCCAGGGCGGATAGGTTGAAACGCCCCTGCGCGTCCTCGAAAATCCGTAGATTCAGCGTTTTGGAGGTGATGTAGTCAATATGGCGGTCGCCGTCGGATCGCGCCACACCCACCAAAACAACAAGCCCCGGGCCAATTCGACCCAGGACTTCATCATCTACGGAAACCGACGCTTCCGTTACTCGCTGGATTAGAGCGCGCAATCCTTAGTTGTTCGCGCCGGACTTGGCCGTGGAAGCCGTTTCCGACTTTCCGCTGTCTGTTGTAGAAGAATTCTCAGCTGAAGACGCTTTCTTTTCTCGCTTCTCCTCCGTCTTTTCGGAGGAAACGCCATTGTTGCCGCGACCCTTGCCGTAGTCGTTCACATACCAGCCTGATCCCTTGAATATGACTGGGGGCGCGTGAATCTTCCTATTGGCGGCGCCGCCGCATTCCAGGCATTCCTGAACGGTGGCTGCGCTGAAGCTCTGCCGCAACTCAAACTGGTGGCCGCAGCCTGTGCAACGATAATCATATCTCGGCAAGTTACTTTCTCCCAGCTCACTCCGCTTTTAGCAGTCTTACCCTGCGATTGCCAGCCATCCTCAAATCTAGCATTGAGGTTGGATATGTGTCAAATGCCGGCGTAGCTATCGCAGATTCGACTCGTGTACAATCTGATGCTGGGATTGTATTCGCTCCTTTCAGGAGGCGCCAGATGACCATTTACCAGCACCTGACCCAAACAACGCAGATGAATCGCGAGTGGCTAGAAGATGTTATGTTCCCCCTGTGCGATTTTCTCAGGGGCGGGGGAGATTCGCGGCTGCCGTTGAGCGGCAAGGCCTTGTACTGCTTGTTCTACGAGCCGAGTTTTCTGACTCGCACGTCCTTTGAGCGCGCCTGCGAGTTGATTGGGGGGAGGGCGTATCACACTGAGGACGCGTCGCAGTTCTTCCCGGTGCATAATACGCATTTCGTTGATGACATTATAAGCTTATTGGCGAGTTTGAGGATGGATGTCGTGGTCATACGGGCTGAAGATCCGCACGTAACGGAGCGCGCGGCGGCCACTGACGCGATGCGAGTGATAAACGGAGGCAGTTCTGACGACCATCCGACGCAGGCCCTTGCTGATCTATATACTCTTCAGCGTGAGCGGGGAGAGATTGACGGCGCGACTATATCCATAGTCGGCCGCCTCGATCACCGAAATGTCAGCGCGTTTCTCAAGGGTCTCGCTATATTCGAGGGAGTGAATGTGATTCCTGTGCCGTTTAGCGGACAGATGCCGGAGAGGGTGGTTCAGCACTGCGCGGAGCGCGGCGTCATCTTCCGCCAAGACGCCGACCTTTCGGCTGTTTCGGAGGCCGACGCGATTTACCTTAACGGCCCCAGAACGCTCGCCCATATGCAGCTTCTCGCCTCCAGGGGACGAGGCAGGCTCGTGATTGACAGGCAGTTCATGGACTCTCTGAAACCGCGCTGTATCGTGATGGACCCGATGCAGAGGAGCGGAGACTTTATTGTGGAAGTCCGCGATGACAGGCTCGCCTTCTACCGGCAGGCGAGAAACGCTTTGTACGCCAGAATGGCGGTTCTCCATAACCTTTTCTCTTAGCGATCGGGGTCAGGCGAGGACCGATGACTTCGCCAGCTTTGCCAGCAATGGGATGACTGAGGGTCCTGCGCTTCTTATCAGGCCAATCATGCGCCGGTGTCCGATTGTTTTGAGGATTATCCCGCTGTGCCTGTCGAATGAGAATATCGGAGATCTGATAAGCTCCCGCTGAATCTCTTCTGATAGAAAGACATCTATCAGCTTCTCGAGGCGCATGTCGGACATGGACTCGAATAGCATTCGAGCATAATAGCCGACTCTGAGTTCGCCGCCGAATTCGATCTTCCACCGCTCTTGATAAGAGCGGAGCGCGTCGGCGGAAAGTGTGTTCGATTCCAGCGCTTTCGCCGCCGTCTCCGCCGCCATGGTCCCGGAGAGCATGGCGTAGTATATACCCCCGCCGGTCGTCGGTTTGGCGAATCCCGCCGCGTCTCCGAGAACAAGGACGCGGTCGCCGTATGTCTTTGCCAGCGGCCTTATGGGAATGCCCCATCGCCTTGGCCCCGACTCCACCCTTAGGATCTTCCCTTGTCGGATCAATCTGTCACACAGGCGTTCGAGACAGCCGGGAGAGCGTTGCCGCGACATCAAGCCTACGAGCCCGCGCGAGCCGCTTGTTGGCGTCAGCCACCCGAACGAACCCGGGGCAACGTCGTCTCCGACATAAACCTCAGTTTCGGTTACGCCGCGGGCGATGACCTCCACCTGCGCGCCGATAAGCCGCTCTCGTCCCGCGCCGTTGGTCGGACATATGGCCTCGGTAAGCGTCGAACCCAACCCGGAAGCTATCAATAGGATACGGCCTTGGAGCGTATCCACAGTATTGCCGCGCCGCGCGCTCACACTGATCCCGGTCGGGGAGAGCGACACACCGCCGACTCGCCAGCCCAGCCGATATTCGGCGCCATGCCGCGCCGCGGACATCGCTATGGAGTTGACATATCCAACTCGGTCAACTATTAGCGCCTGCGTATCTGGGCGTTTGACCCTGAACTTGCGGCCGCTTGGGGAGTAGATTGTCGCCGTATTCTCTCGCCTGTAAATCAGTTCTGGCCGGACGGGAAATCGCTCCGCGCACTCTGCGCCTATGATGCCTGTGCATAGTTTATCGCCAATACGCTCACGGTAGTCCAGGACAGCTACTCTGAACCCGCGTTTGGCGAGTTCGAGCGCCGCTGTGTTTCCTGCAGGCCCCGCTCCTACTATCAGGGCGTCATACACTGATTTCACCTGCCATGTGTACGCGTGAGCGGGGTGATGGGATGTTGGCGCCTGCTATCGGAGCGTCGCACACTAAAACTTTCACCTGGGATTGTCTATGGGAGGCGGCTTTCGACGCGCCGCGCTCCGGTTGCCATCGGTCAGTCTATGGCTTTCCACTTTTGACCGTCAGTATTATACTCATATGTGCATGGGCCATTTCAAAGCCTTCCCGATAACTGGTCTCCGGACCCGGGCTCGCAGTTCCAAGTCTTCTTCGTTGTCTCGAAACTCTTGGAGGCGAGGAGGACACAATCGGACACCGGATTGACCCAGACAGTCTCGGGTATGCCGATTTCCCACCGGATTCGGATGTAGCCAGTCCGGTTATAAGCGGACCGGGGCCCGCCATCCACCGGGGAAGTATCCCGTCCCCGCCGAACCGGACCCATTAACTGCGGTCCGCTACGTAGAACATTATGAGAATATATTTGGTATCCTGAAACAGGAGGAAGGCAACCGGAGGAACCGTTTCGATGAGCCGCCTCCGGTTTTTCACTTGCCCGCGACGGGACGGCGTCGGGCAAGATTGGTTATTCGATTCACATACGCAAACGCGGGAGTTGGGAAGGTCGGTCTGGGATAATTATGAAAGGGGCTGGTTGAGATGTTCAAGTCCATCGCGAAGTTATTTGGCGGTTCCGATGAGAAGGTTGTTTCAAAGATGCGGCCCATAGTGGATGAGATAAATGGGCTGGAGCGGGAGCACGAGCGGCTGTCCGACGCGGAGCTTACAGGGAAGACGCACGAGTTGAGCCGCGCCCTGGCGCAGGGGGACTCTCTAGACGATATTCTGCCCCAAGCCTACGCGGCGGCGCGGGAAGCGGCGAAACGGACGCTTGAGCAGCGACACTATGACGTTCAGCTTATCGGCGGGATAGTCCTTCACCAAGGGAAGATAGCCGAGATGCGGACGGGTGAAGGGAAAACACTCGTCGCAACTCTTCCGGCGTACCTGAATTCGCTGACAGGGGCGGGCGTTCACGTCGTGACCGTGAACGACTATCTGGCTCGCCGCGACGCGCACTGGATGGGCGCTGTTTACGCCAAGCTGGGCGTTACGGTCGGCTCGCTCCAGAATCAGAAGGCTCTCGTTTACGACCCCGATTTTACGGAAGGCGAGCGCGGCTTCGAGCATATGAAGCCGGCAAGTCGGAAAGAGGCATACGAAGCGGACATAACCTACGGCACCAATAACGAGTTTGGGTTCGACTACCTGCGGGACAACATGGTTGCCGAATTGTCCATGCGCGTTCAGCGGGACCGCTCATATGCGATTGTTGACGAGGTTGACAACATTCTGATTGACGAGGCGCGGACGCCGCTGATTATAAGCGGGCCCGCGGAGATGTCGGCGCGGGATTACATAAGGTACGCCAAAGTCGCGCCGACTCTGCAGATGGAGCGGGACTATACGCTGGACGAGAAGCACAGGACGGTCGCGCTGACCCAAGAAGGTATCTCCAGGCTGGAGCGCGCCTTGGGCGTAAGCAATCTGTACGCGCCCGAAAACTTCGGCCTGGTGCATCACGTAGAGAACGCGCTAAAGGCGCACGTCGTGTTCCAGCGAAACCGGGAGTACGTGGTGCAGGAGGGGGAAGTCATAATCGTTGACGAGTTCACCGGGCGGCTTATGTCCGGAAGACGCTATTCGGACGGTCTTCACCAGGCGATAGAGGCTAAAGAGGGCGTGCGGATAAGGGCGGAATCCATCACATACGCGACGATTACCCTTCAGAACTATTTCAGGCTGTACGACAAACTGGCCGGAATGACGGGAACCGCGGCGACCGAGGCGGAGGAGTTCGACAAGATATACAAGCTGGAGGTCGTGTCCATTCCTACGAACAAGCCCATGACGCGCGAGGACACCCATGATCTGATTTTCAGGGATCAGAAGGCGAAATATCGCGCGGTGGTGCGCGAGATAGATAAGCGCAGCAAGGCGGGCCAGCCGGTGCTGGTCGGCACTACGGATATAGACAAGTCCGAGATACTGAGCGGTATGCTGAAAAAGAGCGGCATCTCGCACGAGGTTCTGAACGCCAAGCAGCATGAGCGGGAGGCTCTTATCGTGGCGCAGGCGGGCAAACCGGGCGCGGTTACCGTTGCGACGAACATGGCGGGACGCGGAACGGACATCGTTCTGGGCGGCAATGCTGAGATGTCGGGTATGTCGGAGGCGGAGTGGCGCCGGAACAACAGCAAGGTTCTGGACGTCGGCGGTTTGCACATCATTGGGACTGAACGACATGAGGCGCGCCGGATTGACAACCAGTTGCGAGGTCGTTCGGGGCGCCAGGGCGACCCGGGCCGGACGCAGTTCTACGTCGCGTTGGACGATGACCTAGTGCGACGGTTCGGGGGAGAAAGAATAAAGTCCGTCATGGACTGGGCGGGCATGGACGACGATGTTCCGATAGAGAACGGGATGGTGAACAAGTCCATCGAGAATGCCCAGACTAAGGTGGAGTCTCACCATTTCGATATGAGGAAGCATCTGGTGGAGTATGACGACGTGGTGAACACGCACCGCGACGTCATCTACGGGGAGCGTAACAAGATACTGGCGGGAGCGGACCTGAAGGCCAACATACAGGAGATGGTTGGAGCGCAGCTCAGCGAGATAGTGAATTCCACTCTGGGCGATGGGCGGCCTTCCGACTGGGACGTTGAGGCGTTTCTCGCCGAGGTGGGGACTGTGTTGCCGCCGCCCGACGATCTGTATGACCATAATCAGCTGATGAACCTGGGGATAAGCGGGATTGAGGACAGGCTTCTCGCGCACGCGGAGCAGACGTATGACCAGATGGAGCGGACGGTGGGCGAGGATACGATGCGCGACATCGAGCGGTGGCTGATGCTGCGGTCTGTGGATGCGAACTGGGTGCACCATCTGACCTCTATGGAGAATTTGCGACAGGGGATAGGGCTGTACGCATACGGTCAGCGCGACCCTCTGGTCATGTACAAGAAAGAGGGAATGGAGCAATTCCAGAGGCTCCAGTACAAAATACAGAGCGACATAGCGCACTCGGTGTTCAAGCTGCAGGACGCTCTGAACGGGAGCGCGACGAACACGCAGCGGCGGAACGGTTCCAGAAATGGGTCGGCGAACCAGGGGCGAGGGCGGTCCGCGGCGCGCAGGCCCGCGCGGGAAACGGTCATGTCCAGGGCCGGCGGCGGAAGACGTCAGGACCGGTCGGTGTCCGGTTCGCGCAAAGTGGGCCGGAATCAGCCGTGCCCGTGCGGCAGCGGAAAGAAGTACAAGCGGTGTCACGGAGGGTAGTCTGCCGATGACCAATGGCGAGATTGCAGAGCGGTTCGGGACGATTGTGAACCTGCTTCAAATGAAGGGCGAGAAGTCGTTCACGATTAGGGCGTACCAGAGGGCGGGCCGGACTATCGAACGCTTTCCGCGAGACATGGACGCCATCGTAGCGGAAGGCGAAGACCTGACCAAGATACCAGGAATCGGCAAGGCCATCTCGGACAAGATAACTGAACTTGTGACCACCGGGAGGATGTCATATCTGGAGCGACTGAAGGGTGAGTTCCCAGAAGGCGTTCTGGATCTGATCCAGATACCCGGTTTGGGGCCGAAAACGGTGGTGCGGCTTTGGAAAGAACTCGATGTTGCCTCTATTGACGCGCTGGAGGCGGCTGTCGAAGACGGAAGGGTTGCCTCGCTGCCGAGGATGGGCAAGAAGAGCGCGGAGAATATCGCACAAGCCATCCGGTTCGCCAAGTCCAAGAGCGACAGGTTCCCTATGGCGCGGGCAATGGACATATCTCGCCGGTTGACCGCCTATCTGCGCGGGAACTGCGCGGGAATCGCTGACCTTGTGGTGTGCGGAAGCGCGAGACGGTTCGAGGAGACTATCGGCGACCTCGATCTGGTATGCGTGACGTCTGACCCCGCTGGGGTTATGTCCGCCATGTCCGCGATGGATGGCGTGGTTGAGGTATTGGGACGTGGCGAGAAGAAGACTTCGGTCGTCTTGGATTCAGGGATGCAGGTTGACCTGCAGGTGTGTCAGCCTGAGCATCTGGGGGCGATGCTGCAATACTTCACCGGCAACCTGCGCCACAATGTCAGGCTGATGGAGATAGCCAATGGGCTTGGGCTGTCGCTGAACGAGTACGGACTCAGGAATATGGAGACGGGAGCGCTGGAAACTTATCCTACGGAGGAAGCGCTGTACGATAGGCTGGGGCTTCAGTATGTTCCGCCGGAGTTGAGGCAGGGAGCCGAAGAGGTGGATATGGCAAGGGACGGCCGCATCCCGAAACTGGTGGAGTTGTCGGACATCAGGGGAGACCTGCACACTCACACGGACTGGAGCGACGGGCGCGACTCTATGGAAGAGATGATCCTAGAGGCGAAAGCGCGCGGTCTGGAGTACATCGCGGTGACCGACCACTCGGTAGGGCGGGGGATAGCCAACGGTCTGAGCGTGGGGCGTCTGGAGAGTCACGGGAAGCGACTAAAGGAGCTTGAGTCGGATATAGGCGGCATACGGATTCTGCGCGGCACCGAGATGGACATTCGCGCGGACGGGACCCTCGACTATCCAGACGAGGTTCTGGACAAGCTGGACTGGGTGGTGGCTTCGGTCCACAGCGCGATGGGTCAGGACTCGGCGACCATGACCGACAGGATAGTCAGGGCGATGCGGAATCCACGGGTGTCGGCCATCGGGCATCTGTCCACTAGGCTGATAGGCGAGCGCAGACCGGTGGACGCCGACTACGACGCGATATTCAGAGCCGCCGCCGACACCGGAACGGTGCTTGAGATAAACGGGTCTCTTCAGCGGCTGGATTTGAAGGACGCTCACATCAGAAGAGCGAGTGAACTGGGGGCGGCGTTTGTCATCAACACAGACGCGCACACCACCGAGGGCCTCGGCAACATGAAGTACGGCGTGTCTCTGGCGCGTCGGGGGTGGCGCGAGGCCGCGGACATCGTGAACTGCATGGGCGTGGATGAGTTCATGGATTGGCTGGGAAAGAAGTAGCGGATGTAAGTTTCGTGAACGCATTTTGGACCCGACCATTTCTGAAAATGGTTAAAGATTGTCCCCAAATAGCTTGACTCTATAAGAAATAATGTTCTATCCTCGTGCATGATCAGCTTGATAAAGCTGGGAGACAAACTACGCAAGGAGAAATGTTTTGCCGAAGATAGAAAGTTACAATCAGGGCGTCCCGTCTTGGACGGACCTCGCCACCACCGACCAGGATGGCGCGAAATCTTTCTACTCTGACCTGTTCGGTTGGAGCTATGAGGACAACGCGATAGAGGACATGGGTGGAATAGTCTATTCCATGGCAGTCTCGGACGGGTCATACGCCGGCGCCATCTTTACTCAGATGGACAACGAGAAGGAGATGGGGATACCGCCGCACTGGAACACATACATGACCGTCGAGGATGTGGATACGCTCGCCACGCGAGTGTCCGAGAATGGGGGCAACCTGCTGGCCGGGCCTTTCGACGTATTCGACGCGGGACGGATGATAGAGGTCGAGGACTCCACGGGCGCGGCGATAGCGCTATGGCAGGCGAAGGAGCATATCGGAGCGGGAGTTCAAAACGAACACGGCTCAATCGAGTGGTGCGAACTTCTGACGAACGACCCGGCGAAGGCCATCGGGTTCTACGAAGGCCTTCTGGGAGTGGGATCGGAGACCTATCCTATGGCGGGCGGCAGAGAGTATCACGTGCTGACCGCGGACGGACAAGGTGTCGCGGGCGTCATGCAGATGCCGGAGCATCTGAGCGCCCAGAACGTGCCCCCACACTGGAGCGTATATTTCCACGTGGACGACCTTGAGGCGTCCTTGGCGAAGGCAAAGGCGAGCGGAGGCCAGGTCGTCTTGGAGCCGATGTATATTCCGGAAGCCGAGCGACGCATAGCGTTCCTGATGGACGCGCAGGGCGCGGGCGTCGGTCTCATGTCTCCCGCAAGCGAATAAGGGGTCTGGGGTCTCCGACACTTGCGTCGGAGACCCCAGATAAAGAGTCGCGCGGCGTCTCCCGAGATGCCGCGCGACTCTGAGCCTATTGCTTAAAGGTCCATTGCTTCATAGATAAGGCCAACGCCGAGATGCGCTCTGAGGTGGGACGCCAGCTTGTCGAACTCCGCCTCCTGGGAGAATGGCTCCGATTCGCTCGTCTTATTCAGGCCCTTCATGAACGCTACGTTTCTGACGATCCTGTCGGTGAACGCGCTGTTCTTGAACAGGTCATGTATATAGCTCCCAAATACACGCCCCGTCCTGTCCGCGAATCCGAGCGCCGTGTCACCGCTCACCGACTCCATGACCCTCGCCCCGCTTCTCTCGGAGTCGCTGACTCCCACGTGAATCTCGTATCCCGTCACCTTCATTCCGCGAGCGTCCGAAAGCAGGCCTCTGTCGCCCACTATTCGCCCCTCAGTCCGCGTCGTCAACTTATCGCCCACGAACCGCGTATCTATATCCAGGATCCCAAGACCCTTGGCCGTTGGTCGCTCGGACTCTATGCCGTCCGGGTCGTGAATCGAATGTCCGAGCATCTGCATCCCGCCGCATATGCCCATAAGAGCGCGACCGTTCCACAGATGGCTTCTAATCCTGCTTTCGATTCCCGAACTTCTTACATAATCCAAGTCGGCGATGGTCATTTTGGACCCCGGCAGTATGACCATATCCGGATTTCCGAAATCGTCGGCTTCTCTGACATATCTCAGGCGTACTCCAGATTGTCTCGCCAGCGGATCGAACTCGTCGAAATTGGCGATATGCGGCAAAGCTACAACCACTATCTCAACATAGTTGTCCTCATCCGCCAAATCGGACACTCGCGCCTCCCTCGGCGAGTCCTCTTCCGGCACGTAAACATCGGTGAGGTAAGGCACCACGCCAATTACCTTTATCCCTGTCAGATCCTCGATCTGGTGGAGACCCGGTTCCAGAATCCGGACATTTCCGCGAAACTTGTTGATGATGAAACCCTTCACCAGGTTGCGTTCATCCTCGCTGATAAGGGCGTGTGTCCCGTAAAGGGAGGCGAACACGCCGCCCTTATTTATATCGCCAATGATGAATACCGGCGAGTCCGCGTACAGCGCTACGGCCATGTTGACGATATCCCCGGCGCGCAGGTTTATCTCCGCCGGACTTCCCGCTCCTTCTATAACCACAATGTCAAAGCGCGAACGCAAGCTGTCGAGAGCGTATGTAATCGTCTTCCACAACCCCTCCCGCCGAGTGAGAAACTGTCTGGCGTACATCCTGCCGCGCATCTTGCCCATCTCCACAAGCTGGGAGGTTGCGTTCGACTCCGGCTTCAAAAGTACCGGATTCATCTCGACGCTCGGCTCTATGCCCGCCGCCTGCGCCTGCGCCACCTGAGCCCGTCCAATCTCGAGGCCGTCAGGCGTCACGCCCGAATTCAGAGACATATTCTGCGCTTTGAACGGCGCGACCGCGTATCCGTCCTGCGCGAATACGCGGCAGAGGCCGGTCACAAGCAGGCTCTTTCCCACAGACGAGCCGGTCCCCTGCAGCATTACAACCTTGCCCAAAGGACGTGTATCGGCGTCCGCGTTCACCGCCATGAATTCACTATCACCGGCTTGCCCGTTTCAGGATGCTCCATGATTCTGACTTCCGCTCCATACGCCCGCCGTATGTTATCCTCTGTCAGCGTTTCTTGCGGCGTGCCCATGGTCAGACTCTTCCCGCCGCGCATGAGCGCGACCTCGTCGCAGAACTGAGCGGCTAGGGTCAGATCATGGACGGCCGCAAGCACTGTCTTGCCCGAAGCCGCCAGCCCTCGCATCAACTCCATGATTGCCGGCTGGTAGGCCAGGTCCAGGTTGGCTGTGGGTTCGTCCAACAGCAGAATCGGCGTCTGCTGAGCCAGCGCTATCGCGATTGCCACTCGCTGACGCTCGCCGCCGGAAAGCTCGTCAACCGGCCTGTCCAGAAGATATTCGGTCTGTGTCATACGCATCGCTTCAACCGCTGCTTCGACATCCGAGTGGCTCTCCCAGGACAGCAGACCCAGGTGTGGATTGCGCCCCATCAGCGTCACTTCTATGGCGGGCGCGCCCTGCGGCAGTTCCGGCTCTTGAGGAACCATAGCCACGAGTCGCGCCCTCTCCCTCGCCGAAAGCGTCGAAACGTCCGCTCCTTCCACCTCGATACTCCCGCGCGTGGGCCTGACAACCCCGGATATTAGGCGCAGAAGGGTGGACTTGCCTACCCCATTCGGCCCGGCGAGCGCTACGAAACTTCCTCGCGCCACGCTCAGGTCAACTCCGCTGAGCGCATTGCGCTCTCCATAGGAGGCCCACACGTCCCTTATGGCTATCCCCGCGCCGTTACTCGACTGTGAAAGAGAATTGCCTCGCTTCATAACCCGACCAACTCAGATACCCCGCACGCGCCTGCGTCTTAGTATGTACAGAAAGAACGGCGCGCCGCAGAAGGCGGTGACAATGCCCACAGGAAGCTCTGCGGGACTAACCGCCGTTCTGGCGATTAGATCCGCCAGCGCCAGGAAAGTCGCCCCTACCAGTCCGGACATCGGCAGTATAAACCGATAGTCAACTCCCCAGATAAGCCTTACAACGTGGGGCGCCACCAGACCCACGAACCCGATAAGTCCACTGAACGAGACCGCGGTAGCCGTGGCGAGCGTCGCCATACCGATGAGGATCAGCTTCACCTTCTCCACGTCCACACCCAGAGCCACGGCGTGTTCTTCGCTGAACTGGAGCACGTTCAGTGTCCGCGCGAAACCCAGTATGACAGCCAAACTGGGAATCAGGTAGAAAAGAGCTATCCCGCTTTCGTTCCACTCAGCCGATATGAAACTGCCCAGCAGCCAGCTGAGAACCGGTCTGAGATCGGGATCGCTCCTTATCATCAGCAGGCTGCTCGCCGCTCCCGCCAGCGACGAGATAGCCACACCTGCCAGGATGAGCGTTGTCAGCGGCGTTCCGCGCGAACTCTTCGCAATCGAATAGGCTGCGGCCACGGCTCCAATCCCGCCCGTGAACGCCGCGATTGGCAGTATGCTAATCCCGACCACGACAAGCGGAATTCCGGTCAGGAGAACCATCGTAGCCGCGAGACCTGCGCCGGACGCCACTCCTACCAGATACGGATCGGCGAGTGGGTTCTTGAATAGCCCCTGGTAGGCCGCTCCCGACATTGCCAGCGCGCCGCCGACAATCACGGCCAGAACCACCCTAGGAATGCGAATCTGCCAGAGTATCGTATCCCAGGTCGAGGGAAGATCGGTTGGCGGAGCTACGCCCGGAAGATGGGAGAAAATAATCCTGACCGCGGCCACAAACGGTATGTCCACCGAGCCCTGCGTCGCGGCGAAAATCGCGGTTAGAACGACTACACAGCCACCTATCGCCAGCCGCCACCACGGATATCTGAGACCGATCAGACGGACGGCGATTTTATCCAGGCTTATCGCCTCTGCGTCGCCGACCCGCGTCCGTCCTCCGCTCCGTTCGACCATGGCAACCTACCTGAATAACCCCGGATATACCCACCGGGCAAGCTCTTCAACTCCGTCTATGAACCGGGGGCCGGGAATGCTCAGAGCGTCCGTGCTGGGTGTATAGAACGCGCTGTGCCTCACTGCCCATACGTCGGCGAGCGCGGCTTCGGCCATAATCGTCTCCGGGGACGACGTTATGATGATGTTAGGATCCCTTTCGACAATCACTTCTGGGCTTATCTGCGCGTACCCCTCTATATCGGAGGCGATGTTTTCGAGCCGGAGCAGGTCGAAAACCTCCTGCATAAGGGTTTCGCGCCCGGGCGTCCAGTAGGAACCGACATCCTGGAAAACGGTTGGCCCCGCCCCAACCGGCTCCACCACTTCCTTGATTCTGTCCAGCTTGGACTCAAACTCCAGCGCCACCTTCTCCGCCGCATTCGGATTTCCCACAATCCTGCCCCAGAGTCGAACATTGTCCGCCACTTTAGCGAAGTCGTCCGAGAGTGTCGGGATGTACAACACCTTCAGGCCCGTACGCTCCAGATCCTCATTGAACCTTTCGAAGAATATGTAAACCAAGTCCGGTTCTAGGGCTACGGTGGACTCGATATCCATATCGAACGCATTGCCCAACCGGGCAATGTCCGCCGCCTCCGGCGGATATGAAACAAAGTCGTGAGTCCCTACTATCCGATGTCCCTCACCCATTGCGAACAAAATCTCCACAACCGCCGAGTCGAAGGCCACTATCCTTTCCGGAGGTTCGTCGAACACTATCTCGCGCCCGTCCCCGGACAGCGCAGTCACTGGGAAGACCGCCGGAATAGGTGTCGGTTCTGCGGGCAGTGGACGCGGCGTTCGCCCGCGCGTTGGCGTCTGTCCGACAGATTGATTAGACGATGACACCGGGGCAAACGCGGAAGCCGCGGGCGCGGCGGCGGCGGGTTGCGCGGGCGCGGCGGGCTCAACCGACTGCGAGGCCGACGCCGCCACAGCCGGAGCCGCAGGCTCCGGCCGCTGAGGCGATTGGGGCTCTCCGGGCGCGTCGCCCGAACATCCGGCAACTGTCATCGCCAGCGCGATGGACAGCGCCGCCATTGAAAGAAAGAACTTGATTTTGCTCAACTGCGTCTCCTACTTCCTGAACATGGCCCAGACGATCTGAACCACGCTTCCGAATCACATAAAAGAAAAAACCCCACTTCCAGGAGAAATGGGGCCCGTCATGGCTTTCAAACCATGCCTGTGCCTTTCCTCGAAGGCCATGACATTGACGAGAGTAGTGGATCGGGCTTGCTCCGCTCAAAGCGGAGCCTACCGTTGCGGGACAGCGCTGGACTTTGACCAGCTTCCTCTTTCAAGCCCTGTGACGGGCGCTCCCACCGTCGGTGTTCTGTTTTCAAATGCGCGCGATGCACATAATAATGGACTTGCTTGGCGCTCCTGTCAAGGTTGTGGGGATATGGCCTTCCGCCGCGCCATGTGTAGCGAATTGCCCCGTCCCAATACTTTGGGCATTCCTAACACGTGGGGATAATCTAAAATAGAGAGTGGAATCTCACATGTAGGACAACGGAGATAGCTCGACCACGCGCCCACAGCCACGACATACGCTGGCCACACTGCGGCTTCAACCGGACGCTCACGAGGCAAATAGACATACCTCTGTGAGTGTGTTGAAGGGCAAGTTGCACAGGTTGGCGCGTCGGACGAAGGGATGCCGCAAGAGCGTTGGAATGCCGGTGGGCTCATTGGCTACGGTGTGGCAAGGGAGGGACTAGTCTCATAATCAACACTTATAATGAATACCCGTACTTTTATCATATTGAGGGTAAACCTGACAAAATGTTACAATTAACAACATAGGAAGAGTGTCTGCGTAGGCTGGAAACTGCCCTTAGTCTGTTCTCATCTGCCTACTGAATCCGCAACGCGGTCCGCCTTGGCGACTCGGTATATAGACGTCCCCTCTCTTCACTTCTGGTAACTTAGGCAGTTTGGCGACCCTCGTATGCGCCGCGTTAGTCTGAGAGAATTTCAACGAGGATCAATAACCTGGGGTCGGATACGCTATTGATAGGAGCGACGAATGGCATCGAAACCTGACCAGATTGACGATCAGTACACCGCGACTGATATCCAAGTCCTAGAGGGCATGGAGGCTGTCCGACGCCGACCGGGCATGTACATTGGCAGCACCGACCAGAGAGGACTGCACCACCTGATATATGAGATCGTTGACAACGCGGTTGACGAGTTCATGGCGGGATTCTGCTCCGGCGTGGACATCACCATCAACGAAGATGGCTCAGTCAGGGTACAGGACGACGGTCGAGGCATCCCCGTGGACAAGCACCCAACAACCGGCGTATCCGGTGTAGAAACAGTTATGACAACGCTGCACGCCGGCGGCAAGTTTGGCGGCAAGGCCTACACCGTCTCCGGCGGACTGCACGGCGTTGGCGCGTCGGTCGTGAACGCTTTGTCCGAGCGCGTGAGAGTGGAAGTTCAAAGATCGAGCCGGATCTATTACCAAGACTTCTCTAGAGGAATACGCCTGAGCGACTTGAAATACCGCTACGCCCGCGAAGGTGAAAATGAGATGTCGGAGACGGGAACCACGATCACGTTCCTGCCAGACAAGGAAATATTCTACGAATACGAGTACGACTTCAACGCTTTGACGCAACGTTTCAAGGAGATGGCGTACCTTAACAAGGGACTTCAGATAAAGTTCACGAGTCACTACCATGCGGACCGCTGGCCGCAGAATCGGCAGACCTACTACTTCGACGGCGGAATAGCCAGCTTCGTCACCAATCTGAACCAGACCCGTGAGGTGCTTCACGCCGACCCTATCTATGTGGAAAAACAGCTCGATAACGGCGCTATTGTCGAAGTCGCACTCCAGTACAACGACAGCTTCAACGAGTTTGTCCACTCCTTCGCCAACTGCATCAACACAGTTGACGGCGGGACTCATATCACCGGATTCAGGTCTGCCCTGACTAGGGTTCTGAACGACTACGGACGAAAGCAAAACCTCATAAAGGAAAATGAACCCAACCTCGCCGGCGAAGAGACCAGAGAGGGGCTGACCGCGGTAATCAGCGTTAAGCTGACCGACCCTCAGTTCGAGGGACAGACCAAGAACAAGCTCGGCAACCCGGAAGTCGCCAACCAAGTGCAGAGCGTGGTCGCCGAAGCGCTCCAATACTACCTCGAAGACAATCCGACCGACTCGAAGAGAATCGTTGAGAAGTGTCTGACCGCGCAGCGGGCTAGGGAAGCGGCGCGAAAGGCGCGCGACCTCATTATCCGCAAGAACGCTATGGACGGGGGCGGTCTGCCGGGAAAGCTCGCCGACTGCTCGGAAAAGAACCCGGCGCTGTGCGAAATATACCTCGTCGAGGGAGACTCGGCCGGTGGAACCGCCAAGTCCGGCAGGGACAGAAAAACTCAGGCGATTCTACCCTTGTGGGGCAAGATACTGAACGTGGAGAAGGCGCGCGCGGACAAGATGCTGAGCCACGATGGGATTCGTTCCATGATTACCGCCATCGGCGCGGGACTCGATGACGACCTCGATGTCGCCAGAGTGCGCTACCATCGGATAATAATAATGACCGACGCCGACGTGGACGGCTCCCACATCAGGACGCTCATACTCACGTTCTTCTTCCGCCATATGCGTGAACTCATAGAGCACGGCTACGTTTACATTGCCCAGCCTCCCTTATACAAGATAACGGCGGGCCGCGATATCCACTATACTTACAGCGAGGGTGAGCGTGAAGGTGTGATGATCCAGCTCAAAAACCGCAGAAACGTAAGCATCCAGAGATACAAGGGGCTTGGCGAGATGAACGCCGAACAGCTATGGGAGACGACAATGGATCCCGAAAGCCGCACGTTGCTCCAGGTGACGATAGAGGACGCGGCGAACGCCGACGAGGTGTTCTCCATGCTTATGGGCGACATCGTGGCCCCCCGGCGCAACTTTATCCAGACTCACGCGCTTGAAGTCAAAAACCTCGACATATAAACGTCAGAACGCGGAACGGGCGGCGAGGTACTCGCCGCCCGTTCCGCAATACTGCTCGGGTTGTCTTCAGCCCCACATCCCGGTGCTGAAATAGCGCTCTCCAATGTCGTTGAAAATCGTTACTACCTTTCCGGTCCCCGACTTTTCCGCAACCTTGAGCGCGCCCAGCATATAGGCGCCGGAACTCTGACCCGCGAACAGACCTTTCGACGCCAACGCCACCGATACGCCTTTCGCCTCATCAACATCAATGGGAAGCATCTCATCCACTACACTCTGATCCAGAGTCCTTGGGATGATATGCCCTTCGCCAAGCGGCTTCAGACCCTCGACGCCCGGCCACTCCGGCGGGTTGATGCCGACGATCCGTATATACGGATTGTGTTCCTTGAGCCGCCTGCCCACTCCACTGATAGTTCCCCCAGTGCCTACTCCCGCTACGAAATGAGTAATGTCCGGAACTTGTTCCAGTATCTCTTCGGCCGTCGTATCGTAATGCGCCTGCGGATTGTTCAGGTTGGAATACTGATCCGACCAGAAGTATTTGTCCGGTTCGGACTCGAACCGCCGCTTCACCTCGTACAGCGTCTCGTCATAGCCCAGCATGGGATCGGTGAAAATTATCTCCGCGCCGTGCGCTATCAGCCGCTTCTTGCGCTCCTCGCTCGCGTTCTCAGGCATTACCAGAGCCACCTTGTATCCGAGCGTAGCGCCGATCATCGCGTAGGCAATGCCGGCATTGCCCGATGTCGCGTCCAGAACGGTCTTGTCGGGCGTGAGGTCGCCGGACAAGATTGCCTCAACCAACATTCTCAATACGGGCCTATCTTTGATGGAGCCTCCGGGGTTCAGATGCTCGTACTTTGCGAAGACCTGCGCGTCGCCCGTCGGCCTGCCGAGATCAATCTCAACCATTGGCGTGTTCCCGATGGCTTTGAGGGGCGGATAGCCCTCTATAAATTCTAGAAACTCCTTCGGAGGAGCCAACTCAACACCCTTTACCCTTCCGATTCGAGATTGAGGCGGATTTCCGTAGCCCGTACTGAGTATAGCTATTTTGGTTAAATGTAGTCTAGTGAGGCGTCTAGGGATGCCGATATGAATTCCGCAGTCAATATCCGCGCAGAGTTCATGCGCGCGAGCGGTATAGCGCCGATACCCAAGGGGAGAAGGATTCCCCCAGCCGTCAGTGAAGCGCAGTCCAAGTATGCGATCCTCAGATTAGTGTGTGAAAAAGCGCGCCCCGCCTATTATGAGTTGATTGCGCCTCCGGCCGCCGCCAAGTCAGGACAGAGCCGCGCTGATTCCGCGTGTACTATTGTTCTAGTATGAGCTATAATCATCTTATGAACTGCGGCAAACTCACGACCTGGACCGGCTAGCCAAAACGTCATTGCGCCTCTTACTGTATTCCCAGTCGCATAGCTCGCCTTGGCCATATTTGAAATCAATTCGTTACTTAGCGCTGGAGAGTTGGACATGACAATCATCAGCTATGACATTCGGGAACGAATTATCGAACTCCGCGAACTCATAAGGCGTCACGAGTACCTGTATTTCGTTAAGGACCAGCCCGAGATATCCGACGCCGAGTTCGATGCGCTGATGCGCGAACTCCGGAAGATGGAAGAAGAGAATCCACACCTTGTAGCGTCCGACTCCCCCACACAGCGGGTCGGAGGCGCGCCCGCCGATGGATTCGCCGAGGTAACCCACCGACGCGCGATGCTGAGCCTGTCCAACGCCTTTGACGATGATGAATTTCGCGCATGGCATAATCGAGTCGCCGGACTGCTGGAGACGGATCGGTTCGACATGGTATGCGAATTGAAGTTCGATGGCCTAGCCGTCGCCATAACATACGACAACGGCGTATTTGTTCGCGGCGCGACCAGGGGCAACGGCGTTGTCGGCGAAGATGTGACCGCCAATCTCAGAACCATCAACAGCATCCCGCTCCGACTCACAGCTGACACGTTCCCCTCTCTGCTGGAAGTCAGGGGCGAGGTCTATTTCCCCAAGTCCAGGTTCGAAGCCTTCAACGCCCTGCGGGAGGCTGAAGGGCTGCCCACCTACGTCAACCCCAGGAACACCGCGGCCGGCTCCCTGAGACAGTTGGACCCTCGTATGACCGCAGAGCGCCCCCTGGATATATTCGTGTACAGCGTCGGCTATGTTGAGGGTGGTTATGCGCCGGATAATCAGAGCGACACCTTAGAGTTTCTGGGCGACTTAGGCTTCAAGATAAACCGGCACAATATGATCTTCTCCGGCGTTGAGGAGATCCTTGACTGGTACAGACATTGGCGTGATGAATTCCACAGCCTCGACTATGGTTGCGACGGGCTGGTTGTCAAAGTCAATCGCTTCGATTACCAGCGCCATCTCGGCGAAGTCGGCAGAGAACCCAGATGGGCGATAGCCTACAAATTTCCGGCGGAGCAGGCTACCACTACACTCCTGGATGTGAAATTCAACGTTGGGCGCACAGGCTCGATCAATCCTTACGCGGTGCTAGAGCCGGTATATGTAGGGGGCGCGACCGTCTCCCGCGCGACGCTTCACAATGAGGACTACATCAATTCAAAGGACTTGAGGGTCGGGGACAGGGTTGTGGTGGAGCGCGCGGGAGAGGTGATTCCGCAGGTGGTCAGGCCCCTGACTGATGAGCGAGACGGCAGCGAGCTTGAGGTTGCCATGCCGCATCAATGCCCGAGCTGCGGCGAGGACGTGGTTCGCGCGGAAGGCGAGGCCATGTCCTATTGCGCCAACGCTTCGTGTCCCGCTCAGCTTGTCCGGCTGGTAGAACACTTCGTGAGCAAGGGCGCGATGGACATCGAGGGCTTGGGCGAAAAGTGGGGGGCTATACTCATATCCCAAGGGCTGATCGAGGACGTAGCTGATCTCTACTACCTAAAGAAGGAACACCTAGCCCAGATGAACCTGCTCGACGCTATTGCGGCAGTCAAGTCGAGTGGCTTCGCAAGTGCGTTGGACAAAATCGGCATTCCGAACATAGGCAAGAAGACGGCCGGAATCCTCGCCGGCGAGTTCGGTTCCCTGGGGGAACTGATCGGCGCTTCGAGGGACGAGTTGACCGCTATTGACGGCGTAAACGAGAGAGCCGCCGATAGCGTCATCGCGTACTTCCGGGACGAGAATCTCCGGAGCGCCGTAGAGCGCTTCGGAAGCGATTTTATTGAACAGGAACTCATAGAGAGTATGACCGACTTGTACTACGTGAACAGAAAGTACCTCCTGCGCCCGGACACCCTGAGACAAAAAAGCGCGACCAACCTTCTGGCCGCCATAGACAAAAGCAAAAGCCGGCCGTTGACAAGGGTCCTCGTGGCTTTGGGAATAGCCCACGTAGGCTCGGAGGTCGCGGCGGCGCTCGCGCGACACTTTGTCTCCATGGACAGAATAAGGCGGGCGAGCGGGGATGAGATGGAAGAACTCAACTCAATCGGCCCGAAAATAGCCAACGCGGTATTCGACTACTTCCAGAACCCGTCCAACCTCCGGGTAGTGGACAAGCTCTCTGACGCCGGAGTAAACATGACAGAGGATACGAGCCAAGCCAACGGAAACGGCTCGTCCTCTCTGAAGGGCCTGAGATTCGTGGTAACCGGCAGGCTGGCCAGTTACAGCCGTTCGGCGATACAGGACAGGATAAAGGAACTGGGAGGCGCTGTTTCCGGCTCGCTCAGCAAGCGCACCGATTATCTGGTGGCCGGCGAAGACGCCGGCTCCAAGCTGGCCCAAGCCGAAAATCTGGAAGTCAAAATCCTGTCCGAAGCCGAGTTCGAGCGTCTCGTATCCGACAGGGCTGAATCTCGCTCCGAACAACAGTCGGAGATGAGCGTCGCGTCCGCGCAAGATTCACAATGATGTCGCGTCGCCGCGCCGGCGTTTTTCGATTGTGGCAAGTCCCAAAGCCTGCGACTTGCCATCCCTTCCACAAAAGGGGAACCCTCGGAGACGCTCGCCTTATGATTATGATACCGAGATAGGCAATGACAAGAACGCTAACGCTTTTGCTCTGCGCGAGCGCTGAGAAGATCAACTTGAACTGACGCCGCTAAGGGACGGAAAATGCGGCGCGACCTCTTCTAGGAATCGGCTTAACTGTCTTTCTTGGTCGAAAGACGCGAATCTGACTATCATAGTCTCGGCTCCCGCCTCCCCGTATCTGCGAATTCGCTCGATGGCCAACTCCGCCGGACCATACGGCCCCCAGCGGTCTCCCCAGATGTTCATGCCATAGTACAGCTTGAGAAATCTGTCCGCCTCAGACGCAGACTCTTCGGCGTCCGGCCCAAGATTGACGGTCATGTAGAAAGTCCGCTCGAGCTCTGCGACGTCTCGGGACAGGCGTCGCGCGTGGTATTCAACTCTATCCACAACCTTTGCGTACTCATTCGGATAATCGGAAATGGAAATTATCCCGTCTCCGAGACGGGCGGCCCGCGCGAACTGCGCGTCTGCCCCGGCCCGCCAATGAGAAGCGATCAAGAAAGGAACGCCCCCATCCTGCGGCGACTTGGGCGCGATGGCCACCCCTTCCAGCGAGAAATGTCGCCCATTGAAGTCCACCGTCTCTCCTGAGGTGAGCCTCTTTACTATCTCCACGACCTCCTCAAAGCGGGAGGCTCGCGTTCGCGGGTCAACCCCTACGCTGCGCCACTCATTGCGCTGCGCGTCGTTGAACGCGCCGCCTACCCCCGCGCCCAGCGCCAGCCTGCCGCCGGATATGAAGTCAACCGTAGCCGCCTGATGCGCCAGGCGCGTCGGATGCCGCAATGCCGCGAGCAGCACAGCGGCGCCTAGCCGGACGCGCTCCGTCTTCGAGGCGACCGCTGCCAGCGTCGAAAGCGGTTCCAATCTTGGCTTGGCGGTAAGGCTGTCGCCCACCCAAACGGAGTCCAGCCCCGCCTCTTCCGCGGTTTGGGCCAGCGCGACTATCTCCTCGAACTGTCCGGGGTCGCCGCCCTCCATCACAAGGCGGCGCGTTGGCAAAAGTATTCCGAATTTCACTCTTTCACATCCTCGATAGCGTCAGCGATGTTTTCCAGACAAGGCGGGCGCATACTCATACAGAACCGCAAGTCCTCGACAGTATCTACGTCGCGGTGGAACCCATCGGAGTGGTACTTGCGAAACTCGATCCCCAATTCGACCGCGAGCGCCTTATGACGCCTGAAGCTGTCCGGACCCAAACGAGGCCGAAAACCCGTGTCCGGCGGGACTATCAGACCGTTGGTGCCGCCATCATGGGCGCGGCACACGGTCAGAAAGCGTCCGTCTTCCGACGCCTCAATCGCGCCGTTCACGTCCGAGTTTGTCAGTAGCGGAAGGTCCGCCGGCGCGTAGGCCGCGCTATGGCTGTCTTGCCAGACGCTCTCGAACACGCTCTCGATAGCCTTGTTCAGGTCGAGATATTCGTCCTCAACCCACTCCGCGCCCTTCTCCGAGCACACCGATCTTACCTCTTCGTCTCCCCCAATGACCACGACACGGGCAACCCTCGACTCTCGCAGAGTCGCGACAACCCATGACAGCATACTCAGAGACAGAACTGCCCTCCGCCCGGACGAGAGGTGAGCGCTGAGTCGCGTCTTCGACTCGGCGAGGGACTTCATAGGCACGACTGCCACGATGGGAGGATTATCCGGCATTTGGCTTCGACACGGCGGACAGAAGATTGCGCGCAAGCTCAATCTTGTCGCGGTTGTCGTTCATAATCGTGTTGAGAACGAGAACGTCCATTCCCAGAGCCCTCACGTCATCCGCGAGATCCCTGTCCAATTCGTCAATCACGAATATATCGCACAGCCCAACGTACTGACGCGCCACTCCGACGCATGATACGTCTTCATTCAGCTCTGCCAAAAGTTTGGCCGCGGGTCCCTTGAGCGCCTGTCCTCCGACTATCGGACTCACCGCCACCCTGCGGCCGTCGAATCGTTCTATTCGTTCACGAACGCCGGGGATGGATAGGATAGGCGCGATGCTGAGATATGGGTTGGAAGGGCAGAGCACAAGCGCGTCACAGGCGTCAAGACTCTCGGAAAACTGCGCCGATGGCTTGGCCGTCTCGGAGCCGGCGAATCTCAATCCGGTAGCGATTGGCTCACAGCCATGCTTTACAAAGTAGGTCTGAAACGGCAGAACGCCGATGTCGGTAATGACCATTGTTCCAACACGATGGTCCGTCATTGGCGCGACTTTATGCTCGACGCCCAACTTTTCGCACAGGTACTCCGTAATCTCCGACAGCGGCTTGCCCCGCCTAAGCATATTCGTCCTGAGAATGTGGGTGGCCAGGTCCTGGTCGCCAAGACCGAACCACGTATCCTCGCCAAGCCGTTCGAGGGCCGAGAGCGTGACGAATGACTCGTTCCTGATGCCCCAGCCGGTATCGGGGTTGGCAATCCCCGCCAGAGTGTACATCACCGTATCGAGATCGGGGGATACATGAAGCCCGTAGAACTCCTCGTCGTCGCCGGTGTTTACCACTATGCAAAGCTCCTCCGGCTCCAGCTCCTCAGCCAGACCGAAGCACAGCTTGGCCCCCCCAACGCCTCCTGCCAGAGCAAGCGTCTTCATCCGATTTTCCTCCACATACCCAAGATGATGTCGGCGCGCCAGTCGGCTAAACCCTGAATTACTGTAACACGCTGAGGCGATTACAACCAATATGAAGCCGTTTGAAAAATCCGGGTCGAGCGGCGCTATGCTAGAATCGAACACAACAAATCGCAGAGGCGTCCCAATTCGCGTTCGCAAGCTCAAACTCACCAACTTCCGAAACTACGCCGGACTGGATATTCGCATGAGTCCGGGAATAACACTGATTGAAGGGCGCAATGGACACGGCAAGACCAATCTGTTGGAAGCCATCTACCTGATGGCGATCGGCCGGTCTCCGAGAAGCGCGACCGACCGCCAGATGGTGAGAGTGGACGCGTTCAAAGACTTTCTGACCCACGCGCAGGTCGCGGGGGAAGTTGTCGCTTCGTCGGGCAGATTCGGCTTGCAGGTTGATCTCTCCGGCGGCGCGAAGTCTTCAAATTCTGCGGCGGACAGAGGCCGGCCCCAAACACACAGAGTTCAGAAGACATTCAGAGTGAACGGCGTCCCGAAGAGGTCCGCGGACTTTATAGGGCTTCTGAAGGCCGTGCTGTTCGCCGCCGAAGATATGGAGCTGATGAGCGGTCCCCCGACTCTCAGGCGGCGATACATGGATATACTGACATCTCAGCTTACGCCCGGTTACCTGAGAGACGCGCAAGAGTACCAGAGGATACTGACACAGCGAAATCATCTGCTCAAATCTATCAGGGAGCGTGAAGCCAAAGCGTCGGAGCTCGAGTTCTGGGACGCGCGATGGTCCGTTTACGCGGCGCGCGTCATGGACGCTCGCGTTCGCGCGATAAACTCGCTTGATGAGACCACAGCCCCAATACACGACGAACTGAGCGGCTTGGACCGGACGCTTTCGTTGACGTATTCCCCGTCCCTGGAAATGGGAGAGTACAAAGACGTGGGAGAACTCTCCAAGACTTTTCTGGAAGAGGTTCAGGCGCTGCTGCGGCGCGAAATAGCGGCCGGATTCTGTCTGGTTGGACCGCACCGGGACGACTTCGGCGCGGAACTGGATGGGATGGAGGTCGGTTCATACGCGTCGAGGGGCCAAACCCGAACCGTGATACTGGCTATGAAGTTGGGCGAGACGCAACTTATCAGCGACAAGGTTGGAGACCAGCCGGTGGCGCTTCTGGACGATGTGATGTCGGAGTTGGACGCCGAGCGCAGAAAGCGCGTATTCGACCGGATCAAGGACTACGAACAGGTCATCATGACCACCGCCGAGACTGACCTCCGCGGCATGATCGGAGACCATCCGGTTCGACGGGTTTCAATTGACTCAGGGCGGGTGACTTCATCTGACTGAAAGGCTGCGGCGCAAGATTCGGAGAATGATGTTGGGACATGATGAAACAGCGATAGAAAGAGCGGCTGAACTGATCAGCGGCTCGGAGTACGTAGTCGCGCTGGTCGGAGCCGGACTTTCCGCCGAGAGCGGCATCCCCACGTTCAGAGGCGCGGGCGGCCTGTGGACAAGGGTGGGCGAACCTAGCATGAACGGGTATGAACGCTTCCTGACGGACCCCGTCCGGTGGTGGAAGCATCAGTTAGACCCTGAGGCCGATCCCGCCCGCGCGGAGTTCAGGGAAGCGATAGACAGCGCCGAACCCAATCCGGGACACTACGCGCTTGCGAGCATGGAGCGTCTGGGCGCTCTCAAGACAATCATTACGCAGAACGTGGACAATCTTCACTTCAGGGCAGGCTCAAGCAAGGTGGTGGAGATCCACGGCAACCGCGCCAAAGTGCGCTGCGTCGGCTGTGAGTCGAGATGGCCCCGCGCGGCTTTCGACTACGATGCTCTGCCCCCGATATGCCCTAGGTGCGGCAGCCTTGTCAAAGGCGATACGGTCATGTTCGGCGAGCCGATACCGCCATCGGTGATAGACGCCTGCTTTCGGGAGACGGCGATGTGCGACTGCATGATTGTCTGCGGCACGTCCGCGACCGTCTTTCCGGCGGCGAGCTTTCCGCGTATTGTCAAGGAAAACGGCGGAAAGCTGATAGAGGCGAACCCCAACCCGACGCCCCTGTCTGAGACGGCGGATGTCGTTCTGCGCGGACCTGCCGGAGAGTCCCTGCCGGAACTGGTCAGGAGAATAGCCCCGGGCTGACCGTTCCCGCGAGCCGGGCTGCGCGGCTCTAGCGAATCACCTCCCACACTCTGCACCGGCCGTCGGCGCTCGCCGCCGCCGCCATTCGACCATCCGCAGAACAGGCGACTCCGTACATTCCCTTAACGCCGGTCTCGTACCGAGCCGAAATCCCCATAGCTTCCAGATCAATTACAACTATCCCTCCGTCCACGGAGCATACCATGCTTTCGGCGTCCGGAAGTGAAGCCGCCGAGGATACTCTGCCGCCCTGTGGCGCGCCTGAAGAAATCAACTCATACGATTCCGTCGAGTATATGGCCACTTCTCCCTCGTAGGTCATGCAGCAAAGGTTTCCGTCGGCAAGGAACATACAACTCGTGGCCGAATGCCCCGGAGCCTCTATCTCGGTCAGCAGCTCCCTGTTGCGGACATCCCATATCTTCACCATGTTCCCGATGCCGGCTGAGGCCAACACGCCGCCGTCGTCCGAGAAACTTATCGAGGTCACATGCCTGGGGTGGGACCTGAACATCTCGAGGTCATCCGTTCCTCTTGTCCAGAGTCCGATTCTGCCATCGTAGGATGAGCTCGCCGCCATGTCTCCCGCCGGAGAGAAGGCGACCGCCGCTACGGTGTTGCGGTGGCCGGTGAGCCGATGAAGTCGCTCGCCCGATTTCCAGTCCCATACCATGACCGTTCTGTCAGTGGAACCGGTGACGGCGATAGCGCCGTCGGGAGACAGGTCAATCGCGTTGACGCTCTTGTCGTGGCCCTGAAAGCTCCGTGAATGGCTGAAGTCGGACGCCGACCACACTTGGGCCAGCGCGTCCATTCCCGTGGTCGCCAGTTCGCTTCCGTCGTTGGAGAAAATGACGGACTGGGCGTGTCTGGGGTGCGCCCTGAATTCCGAAATCAGTTTGAGTTCCATGCTCGCCTCCGGCGGGGACTTGTCTGGGTTGAAACAGTGGATTGATATATTGAGCCTTATAGTCGGGTTGGCGCCTATCAGACGTTCCGCTGGTGGCCTGCAGGCGGGGTCTGGCGCCTGAATAGAACCTGTATAGACCAGTATTCACCAGTTTGGGGAGTTTTTTCGGCCCCGGTCGGTTTCATTCATAAATTGCACGTTATATTACAGGACTTTTGTTCTGTCATGCGCGAATTGCAGCACAGCGCCGGGCGGATTGTGAAGTGAACATGGAGACTGTACCATTCAGCCGACAATCAATCATAGACAGCGAATGGGAGCGTCTCCATTATGAATAACCGTGTCAAGGAGAAAATTCGCGGCGGCGAACTGGCCCTGGGAACTTACGTCAGCTTCACCGATCCTCAGGTGGTGGAGATAATCGGGCTGGCGGGGTTCGACGCGGCCTTCATAGATATGGAACACACGGCGTTCGATCTGCCGCTGATACAGCAGATGATAGTGGCGGCGGACTTTGCTGGAGTCACGCCCATGGTTCGGGTCCCGGACAATGACGCCAAGCTGATTCTACGCATACTGGACATGGGCGCGCAGGGGATTATCATTCCGCGCGTCAACGGGGTTCGGGGCGCTGAAGAGGCTGTCGCCGCCGTCCGATACCCGCCACTGGGCGAGCGGGGCGGGGCCGGAGGCACGAGAGCCGCGAGGTTCGGCGCGGTGTCTTGGAACGAACACGTCAGGGCGTCGAACGAGAACGTTCTGCTGTCGGTAATGACCGAGGACGAAAAGGCCCTGAACGAGGTGGAGGAGATAGCCGCGCTCGATGGGGTTGACCTAGTGGCGATTGGCCCCACGGACCTGTCCCAGGCGATAGGAGCGTCGGGACCGTCCGACCCGAGACTGATGGACAAGGTTGCAGAGATAGCCGACGCCGTAAGAGAGGTGGGGAAGGCGAAACTCCAGATACCGATGAACCACGCCGCGCTGCCGCTCGGTCCCCGCGACCTAATGGAACTGGGCGTTGGGTACACCCATGTAGCCCCCGCGCCGCCGTCGGTTCTTCTGAACGACATGACGCGGAGGGTGGGGGAGATCAGGGGCGAACTTGGATAGGCGGGTCGCGCCGAATCGCCCGCCGGTCATAGTTTCGTGAAGATGGCGATGTTGTCGGCTGGGAAGTCGGCTCGCCAGCCCATGCGTTCCGCTATCCAGTTCATGGTCGCGCGGGTGTAGAAGGCTAGATGGGTGGGGTCGCGTTGGTAATGCCAGTCGGCGAATTCGGAGCGGTCTTCCATCATCCCGGTCATTACGCCCAGCTTTCCGCCGGGTCTGAGCAGCGAGTTGAGCAGGGTGAAGACTTCTATCGGATTTCTGAGATGCTCAACGGTTTCGGTGCACGCAATGAAGTCGTAAACCCCTGTAAGCGGTTCGGAGTCGGGGAAGAAGTATAGGTCATACTTCCTGACTCTGAAGCCATCCTCCCGCATCATCCGGGCCAGCGCCGGACCGGGGCCGCAGCCGTAGTCAAGGCCGCTTTCGCCCTCCGACAGCATCGGCTTCAGGATGTTCCACAGTTTGGCCAGGAAAGCCCTGTATCCCTCGTCGTCGGGGTCGTTGTTGTGCATCAGATAGCGTTCCATCTCGGCGTCGGGCGGCAGGTGGAACCGAGACGGGACAAACGCGAGGTCGCAGATGAGGCATTCGTAGAATTCCCGCGCCCCGTGCCTATCGTCCGACCTGTGCAGGAATCGCGCTCCGCCCTTCAGACAGAGTGGGCAGCGGGCGGGCGTCATGGCGGTGAATAGGTGAACGAATGAATCGGAAGCGCGGTCAGTAGACGTCGAGAGTGAAGCCCATTCCCTGCGGGGTTTCTTTGTAGTCCAGCACAGATGTGGACATCTGGGGGACTAGCTGCTGGCTGAGCAGGAGTATCTTGGTTCCGCGAAGGGTTACGGTCAGGTCGTCGCTCTTCTCGTCGTCTATTACGATTCCGAAGTCGCCGGGGCCGGGCCACGCGGGAGGGATAGCGAGCCTCAGACAGCGGCCGGGACCCAGATTTCGCTGTTCCAGGATGTTTTTGAGTTCGCGCTTGGCGTGGGCGGTGACCGTAAGCATCTTTCTCTCAGCGTGAGGCTTCGTCCCTGGACCAGAGTGTATGGTAGTTCTTGCCTGTGATAGCCGCGGTGAGCTCCGCGCTTTCCAATTGGCGCAATTCCGACAGGGCTTCCTCACATGCTATCAGAATAGCTTCGTCGCCGGAACTCTCGAGGCGGGCCAGAATCTTGTCCCAGACACCGGAACTGATCAGGCTCTCCACGTATCTCTGCCATGGGACGAGGGTGAGGTTGGTTGGTCTGGGGAATTCGGGCCTCATACGGCGGATTGCTCTCATCCTGTCCTGGGGAGACCTCGCCATGGGCATAAGCCTGACCAGAGGGCCTACGTCTTCGTTGTAGCGGGTGTCCACTATCAGCGCGCGGCGAAACGTAGGGAAGAACACCGACATTACTTCCGCGCGCTCTATGTTTTGAATCACATCCTGGATATCGAAGAGGAAATTTCCTTCCATGACCGCCTGTCCTGAATCTTCTGTTGCCGTTAGCTGTCCGTCAGTTCTCTGACTGTTTCGATGAACGAAGGCAGAACCTTGTTCCAGTCGCCGACGACTCCGTATGTGGCGGACTTGAAAATGTTGGCGTCCTCGTCGCGGTTTATGGCGACGATGTTTTTGGATGCGGAGCAGCCGGCCATGTGCTGGCTGGCGCCGGATATGCCAATCGTTATATACAGGTCCGGGGTAATGGTCTTGCCGGTCAATCCAACCTGGTGGCTGTGGTCTATCCACCCGGCGTCGCAGGCCGCGCGCGACGCGCCGAGAGCGCCTCCGAGCAGATCGCTTAACGCCTGAAGCTGTCGGAAAGGCTCCGGCCCCCCCCAATCCGCGACCGCCGCTGACGACTATTCCGGCGTCCTCGAGTCGAACGCCTTCCGATTCCTGCGCGACTGTCTCCATGAGACGCGCCTTGATGACTGAATCGTCGAGGTCGGCTGAGAAGTCTTCGATGGTTCCGGACCGTCCGGGGTCCGGCTCGTTGGCCTCGAACGTCTTGGGCCTGACGATTACGACCTGTACGCCGTCGCCGGAGAACGACACGCTGGCCATGGCGTTGCCTCCATAGACCGGCCGGGTTGCGAGAACTCGCCCTGTGTCGGGGTTTACGGACACTTCGACGCAGTCCTGCGCGACCGCCGCTCCGAGCCTGAACGCGAGCCTGGGCCCTACGTCTCGCCCGAGTGGAGTCCGGCCTATCAGAATGATAGAAGGGTCGGCCTGTTTGGCGACCTGTTCCAGCGCGGATAGGTGGGCGTCAATTTGGGGTTCGCCCAAAAGCCGGCTTTCTACCTTGTAAACTTTATCGGCGCCCAGAGCCACGGCATCGTCCGCTTCACTTCCGGCGGACGCGCCCTGCAAGGAGACCGACACCTGTTCGCCGGTTTCATCGGCCAGTGAGCGCGCGAGCGCAAGCAGTTCGCCGGTTATGCCGCCAAGACCGTCTTGATCCAATTCTCCAAAGACCAGAATGCCCTGCATCAGTTATCTCCAGTTGTAGCTAAAGTGTAAGAATATGGTCTAAACAAGGCGCGCTTCGCGCAGCTTCAGCGCAAGCTGCCTTCCGGCGTCCGCTTCGTCCTCGCCCTCGATGAACTCGCACTGCTTGTCGCTTACAGGCACGTACAACTCTTCCAGTGTGAGCCTGGGAGCGAGAGACGCCTCATCCATGCCGATGTCGGAAGCTGACCACACTGTCGGCCTTTTTCGACCGGCCATCATAATGCCGCGCAGGGTAGGGTAGCGCGGCTCGCCAAGCTCGTTGCTGACTGTGACCACTGCCGGAAGCGGCGCGCGAATTACCTCATATCCGTCGGTCAAGGCCCTCTGAACTTCTATCCCGTCGTCCTGAGTTTCTATCTTTTGGGCCATCGTTACGCAGGGAAGGCCGAGCAGTTCCGCGACGCCCAGAGGAACCATCGAGTTGTCCCAGTCCGAGGCCTGCCTTCCGCAGAGCACGAGGTCGAAGTCGCCGACCTTCTTGATCGCCTCGGCTAGGGCCTGGGCGGTGGCGAAAGGATCGAGCTCGGCGGTGAGCGGATCGTCAACTAGGATGAGTTCATCCGCGCCCATGGAGAGGGGCTTTTTCATAACGTCCATCACGAAGCCGTTGCCGACAGAAATTACGGTTATCTTCGCCCCTCCGTTCTCTTTGAGTTGGAGCGCGGCCTCGACCGCGTTCTCGTCGAATCCGTTGACAACGGGCGGAACGCCCGCCGCCGGAACGACACTCTTGCTTTCGGGATCTATTCTGAACGCGGACGCCGGAGTCTCCGGATCCACAACCTGTTTCGCGCAGACCACTATGTTAATTGGCACGAGCAGTACCTCGTTATGGAGTAAAGATTCGTGGCGCGGGGCCACATTGGACTATATCAGTCTGGCTTTGGGAGGGTCAAATTCTTCTCAGGCGGGCTACGGCTCGTGAGAGTATCCCCAAGGTCATCGGGTTACTCCATCGGTCTTCAGGTCGGATATTTCGTCGGGGGTGTAGCCCATTTCGACAAGTATCTCGTCCGTATGCTCGCCGATGGCGGGGGAGGCGGATGTGGCTTCGAGCGGTGTTTCGCTCATGCCGATTATGGGGCCGACCATCTTTACCTTCCCCGCCAGCGAGTGTTCGAGTTCGACGCTCATGCCGTTCGCCCTGATCTGCTCGTCCTCCATCAGCTCCTGTATGTAGCGCACCGGGCCGGCCGGCACGCCGACTGTGTCGAACGTCTCCAGCCACTCGTCAACCGTCTTCTGTCGGAAGAGCGCCTCCGCCTGTTTGACAAGCTCTTCGGAGTGGGCGATCGTATCTTCGTCGAATGGGTCGAATCCGGGTTTGAATCTGGGGTCATCTATTCCCAGAACGTCGGCTACCCGCTTTCTGAGCCGGTCGCTGAGACAGGCGACCGCCAGCGCGCCGTCCCTGGCTTGGTAGGTGCGGTAGTAGATGTTGCCGCCGCGCCAGGGCGAGACTATCTGGACGTACTGCTCGTGCATATCCTCGTAGGACGCCCCAGACTCGCGCATGGCGTTCAGAACGGCCAGGAACTCGGCCCTGCGCTCGGCGTCGAAAGCGTCTATCTCCATAAAGCTGCCTGTCTGTACGCCGAGCGCGGTTCCGAGAAGGGTCGTCTCCACCTTCTGACCGCGCCCGGTGCGTTCCCTGTGGAACAGCGCGGCGCACACTCCCCAGGCGATAGCGATGCCCGTGGCGAAGTCGGCCACCGCGGTCGAGGTGATGAGCTGCGGAACGCCGTCTCTTATCTTGCCCTCGGCCGCCATGAGTCCGCTCATGGCCTGGATAATCAGGTCGTAGCCGGGGCGGTAGCTGTCTGGACCGTTCCTTCCGAAAGCGGTGTTGTCGCAGTAGATGACGCGCGGATTGATGGCCGCCAGCGTCTCGTAGTCTATTCCCAGTTTGCCCGGAACGTCCGGGCGCGCGTTTATGACCACCACATCAATATCGGGCATCATCCGGTGGACGATAGCGACCGCTTCAGGCTTCGTGAGGTCCAGTGGAAGGCTGCGTTTGCCCCTGTTGAGAGACATATAGGTCTTGGATTCGCCCGGAATGAACTCGAGCGCGACGCGCCAAGGTTCGCCCTCGATAGGCTCGACCTTAATGACATCCGCGCCCATGTCCGCCAGCATCATTCCGCCAAACGGGCCGGCGATGATCTGCGTGAATTCCAGAACTCTTATGCCTTCTAGCGCTCCGGCCATGTGGACACCTCTTATCTGAATCAGGATCTGCGAAATTTCAGGGTTAGCGGAATTGGCGAGCGCTCTGCGCTCCGGCTCAGCCGCGCGCCCCTCTTCCATAGAGCGAACCGGCGGCTTGCGGACCCACTGGCCGAAACGCGCTCTCTCGCCAACGGCGCCAAGTATGACGTTGTATGTTAAGCGCCCGTATCCGAATCAGTCAACGAATGGAGGGACACGCGCCTGACAGTTTATATCGCGCGCCAAAGACTGGGATGCGGAAGCGATAGACTCGCATCTAGCGCCGACGTGAAATCTTGTACTTGGTAAATACGAAATTTCAAAAACTGTTCAATTTATTGCATTTTCGCCAACTTTACTCCTTGCGAACCGGCGAGGCCGCTAGATTATAATTGATTCCGACTTGGCCGTCTCGTCTTTTGGGGATTCAGTCTCCGACGAGCATTCCGAACTTACCTCTCGCGTTTCCGCGCGGGGCATCTCTATAAGCATGAACCCTTAGGGTTCAGCCGATAGGCCGGACAGACCGGCAATCAAGAATTCAGTCAGACCTTAGTATAGGTGCGCGCCGAAAACCCGGGTCGTATCAGACGCCGGCAACGGTTAAGCGCACAGAGGGAGTTAGCGAAATGGTGACCTCATCAGCGCCGAGCGCCGCTGTAAGAACAAGCGCGCACCAGGTTTGCCCGCGTTGCGACGCAAGCCTGATCATGACCTACAACGAGCCCGAGTGCATTCAGTGCGGGTTCGTGGACTACAAGTATGTATCGCCCACACCGATAAGCGCCAAGGGCCTGATGAGTTCCGCCACGCGCTTCGTCTTCAGGTACATTGGCGACTCATCGAATCTGATGGAGACGCTGGTGTATGTCCAGTTGCGCAGGATACGCAACCGCATCGTCTATGCGGTAACCTGCCCATTCTGCCAGTCGCAGATGGACCAGTCTTCTCTGAGCGGGAAGCGCCGCGAAATTCGGGAAGAGCGCTACAAATGCGTTCAGGGCCACAGGGTCTCTCTAATCCCACGCAAAAGCGGCGTCATGGGATGGAAGTAAGCCCAATATTATCTAGCGAGAATAATTCAAACGGCCGAAGGCGAACCCAGCCTTCGGCCCTTCTGTTATTGCTAAGCGCACTTTATCGAAGAGGTTCTGAATGACATCGGTACGCGCTATCGCGGCTTCCGCGGGACAATCTCCGGTTATCGTGTGCGACGTGTCTCCCCCGCGCGGCGGAGCGGCGGAACTGCTGTCAGAGTTGCGAGAGATAGACGCGGACTTCCTGTGCGTAGCTTACAATCCCGGACAATCCGTGAGAGTGAACCCGGTTATCTGCGCCGACCACATACAGAATGAACTCGGAAAGCCTGCTATCTTCACCCTGGCGACCAGAGACATGAACCGCATCGCAATCCAAAGCCTGTTGCTCGGGGCTTCCACGCTCGGTCTGGAAAACGTGGTGGCGCTGAGGGGCGACCCTATCAGAAAGCGAGACGCAGGCGTCGTCCGAGAGGTCAACGACTACACCACCACCGCCTTGGTCGAAGACATACGCGAACTGAACCGGGGGCGGGACTTTCGCGGTCTCGCTCTGGCGCGCCGCGCGTCATTCTGCGTCGGAGTCGTGACCGACCCGTCGCGCGGGCTAGAAGCGGAAGTCGCCCTTGCGACGAGAAAGATTCGCTCCGGGGCCGACTTCATACTCTGTCAGGCTCTGTTCGACACCGCGTTGTCCGAGAACTTCGCCGGCCGCATTCATCCGTCGGGCGAAAGCGCGGACTCGCCGCCGCCACTCTTCCAAGGGGTGCAGGTGTTCGATTCAGGGGGAGTGAACTTCGGCAACGTGCCGGAAAGAATCGTCCGGGAAGCGCGAGACGGAGGCGACGGGATTGAGATAGCCAAACGGAGCGCGCGAGAACTCTTAGACATAGGCGTGAGGCGCTTCTACCTGACGCCGTCCATTCTTAGATGCGGAGCGCGCGACTATGAAGGGGCCAACGAACTGATTCACTACATAAGAGGCGCGGAATCCGCGGACGTCCCGCCCCCGCGCCGCGCGGACACAGACCGCATTTGACAACGCCAAATACATCAGCTTATAGTCTTTCTTACGCTTGAACTCGGAACTTCGCCTAAGAACGAGTTCACCCGGGTGGGGCGGGGGACACCGGATACAAGTCCAAAATCGCGAGGCATAGAGGTATATAGGAATGATTAAGGCGGGTACTAGGTACGTTACACCTGCTGGCGCCGAACTGATAGTCACCAAGGGCGGCGACGGCTCACTATCTGATGGCGATATACACCTGCAGGAGAAAGGGGCCGGGGCCGGATTCGACAACGGATACGCTCCGGGCGATGAGGTTCAGACTATCAACCTGGGCAGACGCTACCAGTCTCCGGATGGCGTCGTGACAGTGCTGGTAACCAAGGCCGGACCTTGTGACCTCAGATACAACGGCGAGCCCATGGAAGTCCAGCAGCCCAGAAAGCTGCCCTCTTCCGACTAGCGCCGGTCCGACATTCAGATAGGTGAGAGTGTCAAACCGCCGCGGGTCGCGCTCCTACGCTGCTCGTCCGCGTGGTACGAGCTTCTGACAAGCGGTCCCGAAGCGACATGGTGAAATCCCATTGCCTCGCCCTCAATACGCAGTTCGTCGAACTCCGAGGGCGTGTACCACTTGGTGACCGGAGCGTGCTTCTGAGACGGCCTGAGATACTGCCCTATCGTCAGAAGGTCGCAGTCCGCCGACCTCAGATCCCGCATGGTTTCAAGTATCTCGTCCCACGTTTCGCCTAGTCCGACCATCATACCCGACTTAGTGACCGCGCCCGAGGACATCTCCTTCACCCGCCTCAGAAGTTCCAGAGACTGATAGTAGTCTCCCTTCGGTCTCACTCGCCTGAACACCCGGCTCACGGTCTCTATGTTGTGATTCAGGGTGTCGGGTCGCGCGTCCATGACCGACGCGAGCGCCTCCCGGTTCCCCTCAAAGTCGGGAATCAGCAATTCCACCTTGCATTCCGGCGTCCTCTTGCGTATCTGGCTCACGCACTGGGCGAATATGAAGGCTCCGCCGTCCGGCAGGTCGTCCCTGTTGACGGCGGTTATGACCACGTACTTGAGACCGAGCCGTTCTACCGTCTCGGCAAGTCGCACAGGCTCCTGCAAATCCAGCCCTTGCGGAATCCCTGTGGCGACAGCGCAATAGGCGCAGGCGCGCGTACAAACATCGCCCAGTATCATGAATGTGGCTGTGCCGCGTTCCCAACAGTCGCCGATGTTGGGACAACGCGCTTCTTCGCACACCGTATGAAGTTGTTCGGACCTGAATCGCTCGCGCAGATTCAGATAGTTCGGACCGCCCGGCATCGGGACCTTGAACCATTCCGGAAGACGGCGCGTTATTGTCATCCTGTACCCCCTCAATCGCTGAATAGATGATAACAGATTCGGGCCGGCTTATCCCGCGCCGCGCGAGTCGCTATGCCCCTCTATGCTATATTATTTGTCAGATTCACAGACGGAGCGTCCGAACACGCTATGGCGAACTTGACAGAGGCAGCGCGCAAGAGAAAAAGGCGACGATCGTCTTGGGACGCGCCCGCGGAGTACGCCGAACTCGAACTCGGCCCGATGGGCGAGCTCGGCGATACGATGGCCGAGTTCGAGGGAAAGACCATCAATGTAGCCGGAGGCATCCCCGGCGAGCGCGTGACGGCTCGGATATATCGTTACAGGCGGCGGCGCAAAGAGACAGTGTCCGGGATTGTGACCAAAGTTCTGAGATCGTCCCCCGACCGTGTCGCCGCTAAGTGCGGGTATTGCGGGCCATGTTCGGGCTGCCAGTGGCAGCACATAGCCTACAAGTCCCAACTCAAGTACAGGCGCGAAGCGATCGAGAGCCATCTCAAGCGCTATCATTCGCTCTCAGACGTCCAAGTCCTGCCCGCTCTGCCCGCTCCGAACGAATTCTATTATCGCAACCACGCCAGGTTCACGGTTCGCAGAGACGGACAACTCGGCTTCTCCAACCGGATAACCCGCAGGTTCGTCAGGATAGAACACTGTATGCTCATGGACCCCGTCATAAACGCCGCGCTGACCGAATTTCAGGACAAGTCCGCCGAGACGACGAATATGTCCCTGCGCGTGGGCGCGAACACCGGCGACCTCCTCGCCCAGCCGACCTTCCAGAACCCGGACATAGCGATTCCGTCCGGCCAGACTCACTATACGGAGACGATGATGGGTCGGAACCTCAGGGTGGCGTCGCCCTCCTTCTTCCAGGTGAACACCGCGCAGGCCGAAAATCTCGTCCGCCTGACACGCGACGGACTGGAACTGAAGGAGAGCGACATCCTGGTTGACGCATACGCCGGCGTTGGAGTTTTCGCCATACTCCTGTCTCCTTATGTCGCGCGCGCCATCGCCATCGAGGAGTCTGCGTCGGCGATTCAGGACGGCAACGCGAACGCCGAAGGTCTGGACAACGTAGAGTTTGTCCAATTCAAGACTGAAGACGCGCTGGGCAGGCTCGTCGAGATCTGCGAACTCGACAGAACGCCGGACGCTGTGATACTGGATCCTCCCAGGACCGGCTGTCACCCACAGGCCGTCGAATCGCTGCTGAGGCTCAGACCCAAGAAGGTGGCCTACGTATCCTGCGACCCACCCTCGCTGGCGCGCGACCTGAACGCCCTGGTCAACGGCGGATATGAGATAATGACAGTGCAGCCGGTTGATATGTTCCCGCAAACGTATCACGTAGAGTCGGTGACTACGCTGCGACTTCGGACAGACGAGCGCGGCGACCTGTCATCCGCTCAAGAAAGTAGGTAGATTTGTCCAAAGGCAGGGGAATATCGCTTCTTTCTTCCTCTCCCAGGAGGCGGGAGATCATAGCGGCGCTTTCCAATCCGGTGTCAATTTCAGGCGCGCGCGGGCATGAGCCCAGGCCGGAGAAGCGCGAGACCCCGGAGGACTACGTGACCCGCTCCGCGATAGCGAAACTCGGTGAGGGCGAGCGCGATTCCAACGAAGGCTGGCTCGTGAGCGCCGATACCATAGTCGCGCTGGATGGCGACATCCTCGGAAAGCCGAACTCGGACGAAGAGGCGCGCGATATGCTCAGACGGCTCAGAAACACGCGGCATCAGGTCGTCACCGGAGTGGCGGCGCTGCACACCGGATCGGAGTGTCTGCGTACCCAAACGGAGTCTTCGGACGTCCTCACCCGCGACTATTCGGACCAGTCCATCGAGTCCTACATCGCTAGGAAAGAGCCGTTCGACAAGGCCGGCGCATACGCTGTTCAGGATGATGTTTTCAACCCTGTCGTCAGGGTAGAGGGATGCTATCTGAATGTAGTCGGGCTGCCGCTCTGCGTGCTGGTCGAACTTCTTGGGCGGCTGGGCGCCGAACCGAAATTGCGCCCTTTCGAGCAAATACCTTACCATAACAGGTGTAACGGATGTCGTTTGAAAGGCGAGTTGGAGTGTGAATCGTGAGTTTCCTGGGAATGGGCCCGCTGGAGATCGTAGTGATTCTGGTTATCGCCTTTATTGTCTTGGGACCTGAGCGCATGGTTGATTCGGCGCGCTATCTGGGACGATTGGTCGGAGAAGGCCGCAAGTTAGCCTCCGAGATGCCGCGTGTCGTCATGGAAGATGACGACATCAAGGTTGTCGGCGGGGAGCGTACTATCAATATGTCCCGCGATTTAGATCGCAAGCCCGCCAACAAAGATAACGACGAGTCCCAATCAGTCGAGCGCTCCGACGGCGAAGGACCGGTGGCGTTCGCGCCGGCGTCCGATCCGGCTCCGCCCAACTCGGACGAATCCCAGTCGTCCGAACGCGACAAGACCCAATGAACGACGAACCGCTGCCTCTCAAATCCCACCTGCTCGAACTTCGACGCAGGATGACCTACGCGGCCATCTCTGTGGTTGTGACTACATCCGTCGCATTCGTGTTCCATCGGCAGATACTCACGCTGTTGATGGAACCGGCCGCGCAGTTCGTTGACCTCCCATTCGGCAAGCCGATATACACCACCCTTACCGAGTTCATCAGCATCGCCTTCAAGACATCCCTGCTGGTTGGGCTGTTCGCGTCCCTTCCCTTCGTCTTGTACCAGATCATCATGTTTGTGGCGCCGGGACTGAATCGCAAGGAACGGAGATACCTATACATACTCATGCCCGTTAGCCTGGTTGTGTTCGTATTGGGCGCGGCTTTCGGCTATCGGGTGTTATTCCCCCCAATGGTCAGATTTCTGCTGAACTTCGGGGGCGACGTCGCCATACCGCTCATCTCGATCGGCAGCTACATCAATCTGATGCTCACGCTTCTATTCTGGATGGGAATCATATTCGAGATGCCTGTGGTGATTTTCTTCCTAGCCAAGATAGGCGTGGTGTCGTACAGTTTTCTGTCCAAACATCGCAGGTACGCGGTAGTCATCGCCTTCATACTCGGCGCGATAATCACACCCACATTTGATCCTGTCAACCAGAGCTTGGTGGCGGGGCCTATCATCGTTCTGTACGAGGTGAGCGTCTGGCTGGCGAAGTTGGCCGCCAGAGGCCGGAATGACGCTCCTACGCTTGAGCCGGAGCGGGGCAGCCAATAAAAAAGCCGCCCAAGACGGACGGCTTTCAGGATTTGCGTAGTTTATGGTCGAGGCTGGGCGGTCTTCTGTTCCGCGCTATCCTTATCCTTCTTCGTTGCTGAAGCCTGTTCCGACGTATCGTCCATGGACGACTTTCGGAACTCACGGATGGACTTGCCCAAAGCTCCACCTATATCAGTCAGCCTGCCCACGCCGAATATGATCATTACTATGACCAGAATGATTATCAACTCCATCGGGCCAATGCGAAACGGCATCACCAAACTCCTTACGCTAACGGCTTTCAATATATCATAGCTATGGCGCGTAGTCCGGTCAACGCCGTATTGTTGTCTTGGGCGTAGATCCGCTCTATCGGACACGCGCCGCCATCCCGTTTACATTGTACACCGTCCGCTCTAATTTGTTTTTTCCTTCTCGGATTGGTTCTGGAACTCGCCGGGCCTCCTAATCAGCGTATCCGGATTGAAGACGCTCCACGCGAACCAGAAGTGATTGGCGTGAATGATGGGCGACAGAACGCTTCCTTCCAGCGAGCCTCCCGTCGCCTTGCCGAAGATGTTCCACTCCGAGCCGGTCTGATAGTCCACTATCGAGCCCTCCTCGCGCCTGTACGTCAGCTTGCGCCCATCCGTATTGGGATCATAAACCCCGGTAGAGCCGACGACCGGACTCTCCGACCCGAACTCTCCCAAGAAGGCCGACAGAGTGTCGGGCGCGTAGAAGATGGCGATGTCCTGTCCCTCTATCCTATCGTTGATCACCGGAGACGAATCGAAGAGCGTAAACGGGTAGGCCACGGCGGTATCGCCTACCTTGAGGCCGATTACTCTTTCCATCGGCGGCAGCCTGCCGTCCAATTCCCCCACGAACATGAACGGGCGTCCGTCGCCCGAATCGTAGCCTGCGTAGGGAGGGCGAGAGTAGTCGCGCGAAAACCCGGTGTCTCTGGACAGAACGCGGCCGTCGGGGAACGAATCTCTGAAGTCCCGCCACGACACTAGGGTCCCGGGAAGCAATTCCAGCTTGGTTCCTGTGTACTCGCCCACAATCGCATCGCCCGTTATCTGCTGCCACCAGGACTGAGTTTGCCTATCCCACATTATCAGGTCGCTGTTGCGAAGATTGCCGGTGGTTCCGAAGTCAAGTACCCTCTCGTCCGCTCCCACTCGGCGGTCGAAAACTATGGCCGTGTTGCACAGCGGGCAATATGTGACCGATATGGGGACGCCGCCCACCTCGTCGTTCACTATCTCGTGCCATATGAGAACGGCCAGCGGGTAGGCGCGCGCCTCCTCCCCGATTTCCACGCTCAGCACAGGTTCATGTTCCGCAAGATAGGTTGAGGCTTCGGATGCCGACTCGAAACTCGGACTGTCTATGGGCGGGATACCGTCTCGCGGCGGTCCGCCTCGCTTGATCTCGGAGTACGGCGCTGAATACTTGGTGAAGTCCGTCTTCCATCCCATGTAGCGCAACTCAGCAGTGGCGTCTTCCCAACTGACGGTGATGTCGAGATTAAGCGTGGAAGCCTGAGTTGGGGTTGCCCCGGATTCAGGCGGCGCGGCCGGTTCGAGCGTCGCCGTCTCTGTCGGACTCGGTTCGGGCGTCGGCGTCTCTGTCGGACTCGGTTCGAGCGTCGGCGCGTCTTGCGATATAGACGTAGCGTCGGCGTCGGCGAGTGGACGCGGGGGCGGCGTCGCTCCCGCAGGCGAAGGGCCGTTCGCGCGGTCGCAGGACGTTGCCATCAAACTCACGACCAAGAAGCTGAGCGAGAGTATCGCGCGCGTCTGCGGCATGAAACACTTGAGACTTAGGGAAGGGAAATAGTGGATAGTTGCCTCGGGCCGGATAAGACCGGACTGCGCTGTTCGCGCGGATATTGTATCATGATAGGAGACCCGGGATAACTTGCCCTGTCCGTCTTCTGGGGCAACCGCATCTGAGGCGCGCCATCCTTTGTACATTAGCGCTAACTAGACTATAATGACCTTACAGCCCGGACCTCTGCGTCCCTAACCGATGACTGAACCCTGAAACCATAAGCCATAGTATATGGCAAGCCTGACAGAAAATTTCACCCTGCTAAAACAGGCGGGTGCAGGTCAAAAGCAGGCGTTCTAACCACCTGTCGCCTGCCAGCCGCCACCTGTTCCTGCTGTCGCCATATACATCAATATATGAAACCACCGAAATTTAGACGCCATTGCCCCGCCGACTTAGACAGATTGGGCGTCTCCGGAACAACTTAACCGGTGTGTCTCACGTTATAATCATGCAAATGGACCTGTAAACAGGGAGGATTTAGGTAAGGAAATTGGTTCCGGACGATTACAGAGGATACGGCGGAGTCCCCGAAGAGCCGCCTCCGACACGGCCGGCCCCGGCGCGCCTCAAAGTGATAGGCATACTGGCGCTCGGCGTCGCGGTTGGGTTCGCGTTGGGGCTTATCTATATGTCCGTCATTGGCCCTCGCGCGGGCGCGGGAGAATCGCTGTTCGACGAGGAACGAGTCTCGCGCATATTCAACGAGGCGGGCCCGGCGGTGGTCGAGATAGACGTGGCGCGTACATTCATGGGGCGCGTCATTCCGGGCGCCTACTCCGGTTCGGGATTTCTGATTGACGACCAGGGACACATCCTTACCAACAACCATATTATCTCGGCGGGCGACGAGTACGTTGTGCGCCTGTCGGACGGCCGCCAACTGGAAGCGGAGGGGCTTGGTGTGAGCGAGGCCGACGACCTGGCGGTTATCAAGATCGACCCCGACCAGATAAGAGACATCACTCCGCTGGAACTGGCGGACTCGTCCAAAGTGCGACCCGGCCAGATGGCTATCGCCATAGGCAGCCCATTCAACGAATTCAACTCCGTCGCGGTCGGAGTGGTGAGCGGTATAGGAAGGGGACAGAACAGCGTTCTGAACCGTCCCATTCCGGACATGATCCAGACCGACGCGCCGTTGAATCCGGGAAATTCGGGCGGCCCGCTTCTGAACTCAGACGGCAGGGTTATAGGCATAAACTCCTCGATAAGGGTCAACGCGCCCAACGCGCGAGTGGAGGACTTCAGGATTGGCTTCGCCGTCCCTAGCAACACCGCGATAAGCATACTTCCCCAACTCACAGCCTCGGTCAGTCTCAAGAGACCCTGGGTAGGAATACAGGGAATGCCCGTGACCCGGGAGTTGGAGGAAGAGATGGGATTTCCCAAGGGCATTGCGGTGACAGGCGTATTCGCCGATAGCCCGGCCCGAAGAGCGGGCATAACCCCATTCAGAGGACTCGCCGAAGAGGCGCATGGAGACATCATCACCGCCGTTGACGATCTTCCTGTCGAGTCAGTCGAAGATATGGTCAGCTATCTCAACTCCAAGCTCCCCGGAGACGAGGTTACGCTTACCCTGTTCAAGCGCGGTGAAGACAGAGAGGTGAACATGACGCTGGATCCGTGGCCCGGCGGGACTTGATAAGAGCGGCGCGTTCTCAATCTTTAGACCCCAATCATAAGGACGCCCTCCTCAAAGAGAGGGAGTCCTTAATCTTAGGAGCGTTTAGGAACCGCGTTACTGAAGGGGCGAGACGCTCAAAGGCAACAGGAGCTTGTTCTCCTGCTTCAGAGGAGCTATTCCCCCCGGAGGAGGCCATACGCCCTTTTCCCTAGTTTCGGCCCGAACCTGGGCGCGTTGGTCGTAGCTCTCGTAGGCCCACATATGTATCCAAGTGTTGAGGCTGCCCAGCTCAGAGTACCACGCGCCGACGAGCGGAGAATACTTCTGTCTCTCATCTATGTGCTTGCCCCACTTGTCTATCACCTTGGGAATGTCGCCCGCCGCGTAGGTGTAGATTCGCATCTCGTACACCGGACCGAGTTTCGCCGCCCCGCGGAATTCCATGAAAGGCGCCGGCAGGAATATCTCGGACCGCATATTGAGTGTGAACTCGGAGTTGTTGGGCGGCCACACCCCATCTTCCACCACTTTGGCGCGAACGTCCCTGCGCTGATTGAGGTCCTCATAAGGCCAGATGTGCACCACCTGGTTCAGAGGCCCCGCCTCCGTTTGCCAGAAACCGAACAGATCGGAATATCTGCCCCTGCCTTCCTTCCACTTCTCGGCGGTGCGCTTCTCGAACTCCGGCGTGGACCGGGGCTTTAAGTCGTATGTCCTGAACTCGTAAATCATATTCTACTCCTTAGGATAAAGTTATAGACGTTGAGAAGCGGGACCGCCCTGTTCCCAACGCCGATTTGTCATTGACGCCAAGATCGCGCTTGACCGAATGAAGACTAACACGCGCGCCCGGCCTTTGTGAATCGCCGCTAAGAAACGCGCCGCGGACACCGCCTTCCGCGTGTATGGGTCTGGGGATATCTACCCGGACTTCCACACCGGCCGACGCTTCTCCGAAAACGCGCGCGGCCCTTCGATTGCGTCCTGGGTAGCCTGCACTCGTTCCATTATGGGCGCGCCGAGCCGTACCGAATGCTCGACCGGCGTATCCTTGCCTCCATACACGATTCGCTTGATCCCCTGTACGGCCAGCGGCGCGCATAGCTTGATCTCCTCGGCGATCTCATCGCACTTCCGAACCAGCGCCTCCCGGTCCTCTACCAAGTGCTGTATCAGGCCGATTTGGTAGGCGCGCTCAGAGTCTATTCGCGTTCCGGTCAGCATCATGTTCAGCGCTTCGCCCAGCGGAATCATGCGCGACAGGTTGTGAACAGCGTGCCCGGGGAAGATGCTCCAGCGCGGCTCCGGCAGACCGAATTGCGACTGCCGCGTCGCGACCCTGATGTCACAGCAGAGGGACATCTCCAGCCCGCCCGCGACGCAATACCCGTCTATCGCCGCGATTACCGGCTTGAACACGCCCCTGTCCGCGTAGGAACTCACCAGAGGCCTGCGTATCGGACTTTCCGGTCTGTCTCCGGAGGCGTCCAGCGCGGCGCGCTCCTTCAGATCCATGCCGGCCGAAAACGCCTTCCCGCCGCTCCCAATGAGGATCGCCACGTAGAGATTCGGGTCGTCCCTGAAAAGATCCAGCGCCTCGCGGAGGCCCCGACCCAGTTCGCGGCTGATAGCGTTCAGCGATTCCGGCCTGTTCAGCGTGATGTATGCGATGTTGTTGCGCGTTTCATAGAGTATAGTATCGGTCGAAATCGTCATCTCTCACTCCTGTCCAAGCTGATTCGGAGTGTATTCGCGCCGATGCGTGGTGTCAACGAACGCTCAATGGCGCAATAGGTGCATATCCGGTCTCATTCGTTGTAAACTCAACCCACATCATTGATTCAATGGCACGGAGGCGAGTATGCCCGTAGATCAGACGCGAAAAAGCTGGAAACCCGGAGACCCCTGGGAGAAAGCTATTGAAGATATACACTATGTGCGCGGCTTGGCGAAGGAACTCGGCGGCCCCGAGCGCGTCAAACGACAGCATGACGGCGGACGCCACACCGTCCGCGAGCGCATCCACAAGATGGTTGACCCGGGCAGCTTCATGGAAGCGGGCCCCATGGTCGGCGCCGCCGAGTTCGACGAGGACGGCAACATTCGAGGGTTCACCCCCGGCGCCTACGTCATGGGCTTGGCCGAGATAGACGGACGCCCTGTCGCCATAGGCGGCGACGATTTCACCATTTCGGGCGGCAGTCCGCACAACGTTCACAAGGGCGCGCGACAATTCACCCAGCCACTCGCTATCCAGTACGGCATACCCTATATTCAACTCGTGGAAGGCGTCGGCCACAGTTCCAAGTCCGACGAGGCCGTCCGGACACATGGGCCTCCCCGGCGGAGACCTGTGGTGGCGGAATGTCGAACTTCTGCGCCGCGTGCCGGTCGCGGCGGGTGTAATGGGATCGGTCGCGGGCGCGCCCGCCGCCTTCGCCCTCATGTCCCACTTCACCGTGATGATAAAGGGACAGTCCCAGATTTTCCCCTCCGGACCGCCCGTCGTGCGACGCGCCATAGGCGAAATGCTCGACAAGGAGGAACTCGGCGGCTATCAGATGCACGTCCACGACAGCGGACAGGTGGATAACGAGGCCGAATCCGAAGAGGACGCCTTCCAGCAGATCAAGACCTTCATCTCATACTTGCCCAACACCACCGGCGACGTCGCGCCCCGCGTCGAGACCGGCGACCCGCCCGACCGCAGGCCGGAAGAATTGCTGAACATCATCCCGACCAATCGCAAGCGCGCCTACGACCCGCGCAAGCTGATCCGATTAGTGGTGGACAACGGAGAGTTCTTCGAGATGCGCCGGCATTGGGGCGGAGCGGTGATAACTGGATTCGCTCGTCTCGACGGGTACAGCGTAGGGGTAATAGGCAGCGACCCGCGCTCTTTGGCTGGGGCTATGGACGGCTGGGCCGCCGAGAAATACGCGCACTTCGTTGACCTGTGCGACGCCTTCAACCTGCCCGTAGTTATATTCTTGGATATGCCCGGCTTCATGCTCGGTTCCCACGCCGAGCGTAAGGCCACGATGCGGCAGGGGCGTCCGCGCCCTGATAGCCAGCGCGGAGGCGGACGTGCCGAAGATAGAGTTCAACGTGCGAAAGGCTTATGGCGTCGCCGCGGACGCGCCCCACAGTCTCGGCCATCCCAACGGCCTGAACCTGCGCTTCGGATGGCCCGCCGGAGAGTGGGGCGGAATCCCGATAGAGGGCGGCGTCGCCGCGGCCTATCGGCGCGAAATCGAGAACGCGCCCGATCCCGAAGCCCACCGCGCCATGATAGAAAACAGACTGCTCAGGCTGCGCTCCCCGTTCAGAGCCGCCTACAAGGGCGACGTGGTGGACCTGATAGACCCGCGCGAAACCCGCCAACTCGCCTGCAGGTTCGTCAAGCTCGCACAACCTATGCTTCATAAACTGGCGCAGAGACCCAAGAGAGCCGTGCGACCGTGATAGCCGCCAGCCGAATGGGAGGACGAAGATGGCAAATCACAGGCGCGAAGCCCGAACCTCATGTACGTATTGAAAGAGCGCGAGAGCGTCATAACCCGCGCCAACATACGGGGAGCGCCGAGTCGTCGCGGATGAAACACCGAAGACCGGATTACGCACCGGTTCTGAAGGAGAAGACAGTTGATGGAATACCAAATTTGGATTAACGGCGAATACGTTGACCGAGACAAGGCTCAAATCGGAATGACCGACCGCGGTTTCCGGCTCGGCGACGTGGTGTTCGACACCTCCAGAACGTTCAACGGAAAAGTGTTCAGGCTTAGAGACCATCTCCTGCGGCTGTACCGTTCCCTCAGGTATGTGCGGATTGATCCGGGTATGTCGCTGGACGAGATGGAACGGCTCACCCTGGACGTGGTGAATCACAACGAAGACCTGCGCCAAAGTCTCAACGACGACTACATGATTACCCAGATAGTGACCGGCGGGGTGGGCAGGCGAGGCGATAGTGACCCCAATGTCTCCATCTGGATAGACCCGCTGGGCTCACCCAGATGGGCGCCGGCATACGACGCCGGCGCGCACGCTGTCATACCCAGGACTCGAAGCTACTCGTCCGAGAGCCTCGATCCCAAGGTCAAGCATTACAGCCGTCTGAACTTCGTGCTCGCCGAGCTCGAGGCCGCCGACGTTGATCCTGACGCCTTGCCCGTTCTGCTCGATACGGACGGCCATCTGAGCGAAGGAACCGGCTCCAACTTCTTCGTGGTTACCGATGGGACGCTCAGAACTTCGAGGGATACCAGCGTGTTGCAGGGCGTTTCCAGGATGACCATTATGGAGATAGCGGACACGCTTGGCATACCCGCCGTCGAGGACGACCTCCAGCCATACGACGTTTACACCGCGGATGAAGCGTTCTTCTGCAGCACCCCATATTGCATATTGCCCGTCGGGAGAGTTGACAACAGGGAGATAGGCGACGACGTTCCGGGACCGGTGACCAACCAGTTGCTGGCCGCATGGAGCGAGAGAGTGGGGCTGGACATAGTTGACCAGCTAAAGAGGCTTCCGAGATAGAAGATAGACCATCACATAGAATGCAGTCGAAACTGCTCCGGGCTTAACCCCGAACGAGCGCGAGGTCGAACATGGTAACCGCGATAACCAGGCGCTGGCCCACATACCAAGACTACCTGAACATCCCCGGCTACGATCGTTACGAGCTGATCAACGGAGAGTTTATCTTGGTTTCCGCGCCCAACGAATCACACCAGACAGTCGCAATGCGTCTGGGCGCGAGAATGTATATCTTCGTAGAAGAAGACAACGATTTGGGGAGAGTCTATATCGCCCCGTTCGAAGTGATTCTGACTGATGACGAAGGCGTCAACATCGTGCAGCCCGACCTCGTATTCGTATCCAGGGAGCGAGAGGACATCATCACTCACGCCAACATACAGGGAGCGCCCGATCTGATCGTCGAAATCCTATCCCCATCCACCGGAAGACTGGATAGAATCTCCAAGCGCGACCTGTATGCGAGACATGGCGTGAAGGAGTACGGGATAGCCGATCCACAAGCTCGAACAATCGTCGTAATGGCGCTGAAAGATGGGAAATACGACACCGTTGGCGAGTACGGAATAGAAGACGCCCTGACATCTCTCACGCTCGAAGGCTTTTCAGTCAGACTCGACAGGATATTCGCGTCATGATCCCGGAAATGACAATCGAAACCGACAACTGTAAACTGACAACCCAAGATTAACAACCAATCCCCAAGGAGGTTCGCCAACAATGGCTACCACACTGACCGGAGAGCAGTTGGAAGAAGTAAAACAACAGGCCGCCGAACACTTCTGGCCCCACGCCCGGCAGGCGGGCAATGTTTCTGAAGATACCGGCCTCAAAGTAGTCACCGGCGCACACGGTGTCTGGGTGGATGACGCGGCGGGCGAACCCTGGTTCGACCTGATCTCCGGTATGTTCCTCAAGAACATCGGACACGGAAGAAAAGAGATAGCCGACGCCGTATATGAGCAGATGCAGGGTATAAGCTACTCTCCGGGCGGCACCGTCACTCCCGCCACCGCCCAACTCGCCGCCAGGGTAGCCGGACTCGCGCCGGATAATAACTCCAGGATCTACTTCGTCAGCGGAGGCTCCGAGGCCGTAGAAACCGCCCTAAAGATGGCCAAGCAGTACCACAACAACAACGGAGAGGCAGGCCGCTGGAAGGTCATCAGCAGAAAAGGCTCCTACCACGGCGCGACCCACGCCTGTATGTCTCTCGGACAGTCCGGCGGCGCGGTGGCCCAGATAGGCCCGCTCATGCCCGGCAATATACACGTTCCCAATCATGACCCGTACAGGGGCGTCTGCGGAGACGAGAACGGCAGCTGCACTCTCGAATGCGCCATGGAGATAGACCGCGCCATCGAACACGAAGGCCCTAAGACAGTCGCGGCCTTCATAGGCGAGCCGATATCTATGGCCGCCGGAACTCACGTTCCGCATCCAGATTACTGGCCCGCGGTGCAGGAGATTTGCGAGAAGCACGGCGTTATCATGATCTGCGACGAGGTAATCACCGGCTTCGGGCGCACGGGCAAGATGTTCGCCACCGAACATTGGGGAATCCAGCCAGACATAACAACCGTCGCCAAGGCGCTCACCAGCGGCTACCTGCCCATTGGCGCGGCCATAGCGCGCAAGGAAGTCGCGGACGCCTTCATAGGCGACGAGGACTCCACCTTCCGCCACCTGATTACATTCGGCGGCAACCCAGCCTCCTGCGCCGCCGGACTCGCCAACCTGGACATCATGGAAGGCGAGGGCATGGTCCAGAACTCAGCCGAGATGGGCGACTACCTCTACGAGCGGCTTCAGACTCTCTACGAACACAGCATCGTAGGCGACGTTCGCGGCGGCATGGGGCTGCTCGCCGCCGTCGAGATAGTCAAGGATCGGGACACGAAGGAGAAGTTCCCCAAAGAAGCGGGACTGGGCGACAAGCTCACCCACCACTTCAACCAAAACCGCATAATGGGACGAGGCCAAGACATCATCCCCATATCTCCGCCTCTCTGCATAACCCGCGACGAAGTTGATGAACTCGTCTCTCGCTTGGACGATTCCATAGGCAAGACCGAAGCAGAACTCGGACTCTAGCCCGAAACCAAGGGGCGTCCCGCGCGGACGCCCCCGCCAGCGTGTCAATCGCGTGATAGTCCATATCGCGCGGCGGCTGGTTCTCGGTTCCTCGCTTAAGAACTTGCTACGACAGGGAAGCGACTCCGAGTCAATTTGTAGTCCGAGACAACAATGGCTTGGCTCGTGATATGTCGTGCTGCGCGCATAGACCTACCAAGCAGGATTAGGCGTATGAGAGCATTTCCAAAGAAAGCGACTACTACTAAGCCGCCAATCCCAATCATTGCCAGACCTATTGCCTCGTTTAATTCTAGGGTAGGTAGTCCGACAGCCTCAATTACTTTGGGCGATATGACAATCACCATTCCGGAGATGATAAACCCCAGGGAATAAAGGTAGGCGAAAACCACAAGGTGGATTTGCCAAGTGGCCTTGCTATCGCTTGGCAAATCCATGGCCTGCCTATCATACACAGACCGAGTGTAAGCCAATACCTTCCTGATGCCAAATTGAGCTAATCGGAAAACGGCCTCATTCGACGCCCGCCATACCAGATAGCCTGTGACAACCGCCCCTGCCCAATCTTCCACTGGATACTGTTCAGCAACTACCACCGCAAGCCAAGTTGCGGATATTAGCAGCGAAGCGGCTATCTGGCGAATTGAGAAGGTCTCTCTAAGCACAGAGTTCATGATCCGTCTCCTTTATCCGTCATAAAGGTACGTATCTCAGAAAATGCCAGACGCAGAGTCGCGATAACACCCGAAATAGTTACACAAAGAGAAATTATCAGGAAACCTGTGAACCAACCCTGTCGCAGTGCGGTGCGAGTACTTTCGGACACGCCAGACGATTCCAGGACATAGTTCATAAACTTGCCCGATAAAAAACTCATACCTAGTATGACCATCATAGCAGATAGCACGATGGCATTTTGGAGAACAAGATTGAGGCAGGTCGCGCCAAGCTTCCGAGTTTGTTCATTGATATAGGCGAATTTCATGGGTTTTAGGATAAAGCGCCCGCCCCGAATCGTTCTATGGCTGTATCATATTGTGTTGCCGAAAGACTAGAGATCCGGTCCATCAGCGCCGGCTGACATTAAACCAGACTCTATCAACTACATCCGACCGGCTCCGCCCTGCGCGCCGACTCCGGTATGCTCGGGCGCTCCCAGGATGACATAGTATCCCCCTGCCGGTCTCGGAACGTCATCCCAATAGAGTTCCCACTCCACTCGCCGACCGCCATGCGGAGTCGCGAACGTCACTGCGGCGGCTACTACTGCCGCGACCAGCAGTATAACCCCAGTCGCTATCGCCCACCCTGAACGTTTCATAAGCGCGCCGACCTCGCAGATACTCACTCCGACAACATACTATTGAATCCTGCCTAAACTGAATATTGATAACTCTCAGTCCGGACCCCCGAAAAGGGCCAGGGTAAGGATGATTGTCCCCGCGCGCCAACTTCACGCGGGCGACGTCGCTATTCCCAACCCCGACTCTGCGCTGTACAATGCGTCAAAGTCCCGGGAGCGTGTGGCGTAATGAAAATCACTGACATTGAGATATTCGTAGTTGACGGCGGGCGCCGCCCGTGGCTCTTCTCGGCCGTCCGAACCGATGAGGGCGTAACCGGATATGGCGAGTTCGGCTCCGGCGTAGCCGCGCGTTCGCCCTAGTCGGACTCGTAGAAGACCTCAAGCCGCTCGTCATAGGCAAAGACCCGGAGGCCGTCGAGAAACTCTACTTCGACCTCTACCGCCATCTCCGAGCCATGCCCGGCGGTATCGCGCAGATGGGCATTGCCGGAATCGAACTCGCCTGCTGGGACATCAAGGGCAAGGCGCTCGGCGTTCCGGTCAACAACCTCGTCGGAGGACCATACCGTGCCAGCCAGCGGGTGTACTGGTCTCACCTCGCCAGCGCTAGGGCCGGAGACCCATCCCTAGCCCCGGACAAGCCTCTAAAGGACTGGGCCGCCGTGGCCGCCGCCGCTCTCGAAGCGCCCGAACGCGGTTACGACGCCTTCAAAACCAACATCATCTGGCCCGGAGAGACCCCGAGATCTATCTCACAGAGCCGCGACGGACTCAGCCATGACCAGCGCGCCGATACCGAAATCGTCCGAAACGCCGAAAAACAGATCTCTGTCATGCGCGGGGCCGTCGGCGACTCCGTGGACATACTCCTCGACATCAACTACAACTTCAAGACCGAGGGCGCCATCCGCATAGCCCGCGCCCTCGAACCCTACAACCTCTTTTGGATAGAACACGATAACGAAGACCCCGAAGCCCTCGTCCAGCTCAAGGACTCCACATCCACGCTTCTATGCTCCGGAGAGCAGCATTTCAGCGTCCGGGAGTACCTCCCATACTTTGAGCTTCGCGCCATGGATACCGTGAAAGTGGATGTCCAGTGGCAGGGATTCAGTCCCTCCAAGAAGGTAGCGGACATAGCCGAGACCTACGAACTTAACATCGCGCCACACAACCCCGCCTCCGAACTTGCCAGCTTCCAGTCTGTCCATCTCTGCGCCTCCGTGTCCAACGTCCGCATCATGGAGTCCGACCCCGAGGGCGTACCTTGGCGATTCGACCTCTTCACCGCCAAGCCCGAAGTCATAAACAGCTATATGACAGTCCCGACCGCCCCCGGCTGGGGTTGCGACCTCGTCGAAGAAGTCGCCCGAAAATACGCTTGGAACCACTGAAAACCAGCGACTAACAGCTAAGGATTCCCACCACATGAAAATCACCGCCATCGAAAACTTCGCCGTCCGCGGACTTGGACGCAACCCTTGGCTCTTCTGCGCCATCCGAACAGACGAGGGCATAACCGGCTACTCCGAATACGGCATAGGCTCCTTCTCGCGTGGACTGCCCGCGCTGGTCGAGGACCTCGGCGAGTCCCTCATAGGCCAAGACCCGCTTCCCGTGGACAAGCTCTACATGGACATGTATCGTCACACCCGCTCCGCCTCCGGCGGCGCGACCGCCATGGCTATAGCAGGCATCGAACTCGCGCTCTGGGACATCAAGGGCAAGGCGCACGGCGTCCCCGTGTACCGTCTGCTCGGCGGTCCGTTCCGCGACACACAGCGTGTTTACTGGTCTCACCTAGCTACCTACCGCGCCATGATGGCCGAGAGTTGGGGCAAGCCCAAACTCGGCACCATGGAAGACGTCGCCGACTGCGCCCGCGAAGCCGTGGATGCCGGCTACACCGCTTTCAAGACTAACATCATCTTCCCGGGTGAAAACCCCTCCGTCATCAACAATATGTTCGCCGGAGCCAACGATCAGAACGCCCCCACCGAGCTTGTACGCCACACCGCCAGCCAGATAGGCGCGATGCGCGAGGCCGTCGGCCCGGACGTGGACGTCTGCCTCGACATCAACTACAACTTCAAGACAGAGGGCGCAATCGCCATCGGCAGGGCGCTGGAGCCTTTCGACCTCTTCTGGCTTGAGATAGACAACCAGGACCCCGACGCGCTTCGCCAGCTAAAGATGTCCCAGCGCTCCCCCATATGCTCAGGCGAACAACTTCTCGGTCTTCGCCAGTACCAGCCCTACTTTCGGAAGCGCGCTATGGACACGGTGAAGGTTGATGTACAGTGGCAGGGCTTCTCACAGGCCAAAAAGGTCGCCGACCTAGCCGAGGTCTATGAACTCAACATAGCCCCGCACAACTACAACTCTCACTTGTCCAGCTTCCAGAGCCTGAACCTCTGCGCCGCCGTCTCCAACGTCCGCATCATGGAATCCGACGTAGATTCCGCCCCCTGGCGCGACGAACTCGTCACCAACCTCCCCGAAATCAACAACGGCCACATGACCATCCCCACCACCCCCGGCTGGGGCTCCGACCTAAACGAATCCGCCGCCCGAAAATACGCTTGGAACACCTGAGAACCGAACTGCGTCAACTCTGCCAAGTTCTGGACAGGACTCCGGATACGCTGCGACTTGGACATTGCCAGCGACCATGTGGAAGCCAAACATGGGCGAAGTAAGAGTTTTCAGCGCAATTCCGGCTAGGACGACACCTTATGTCTGACCTTATAGATCATATCTGCAGTGGATATACTGTAGCCAATCATCCCATTGGCGTGAAGTGTCGTGTTCTTGGACCCATCCGACCCACTGTTGATGAGTGAACACAGCGAATCTTGCCTTCCCTCTAAAGATACTTCCCCAGTTCTTGAGTTCGGCAATTCCGCTTGGCTTAAGAGCGGTGTTCAGAGAATCGTTTCTCTCATCAAATGCTACTGCCGACACAACAAGATCGTAACGTCCCGATTGTGCAATACCTTCGGCTAGAGATTGCTGACGGAACAGTTGATAGCCGTATCTGGATGCTGGGCAATATGGGAGTGTAGCTAAGACTTCTCGGTCAGCGACAGGGGACAGGTGATCCCAATACTTTCTCCCCCAAGCTGTCTGATGGCACTCATTGGCAGGATCTCTCACAATGCTCAACGGATGATCGCAACGGTCAGGATCAGGGTTGCCAGGTCGTCTAGAACTACCCTTGTACCGCCAAGCGGAACACTCGTCAAAGTCGCGCTCAGTAAACTTACTCTCCACTAAAACGAGCCCTAGACCTCCGTTTACCAATAGCCCTAGGTCTGGTGAGGTCTGCCCTCTGCCCCTCGCGCCCCCCGTCTCCCCGAGCAAGCGTGATGGGCGTAGCTCACCATCATCAGCATATTCCAACTCAATCTCTTTCAGAGACTCGATTTCCTTGGCAACACGGTGATTCAGGAAGGATGCGAACAACTCTCGACCTTTACTCGTTTCCCTAAATGGAAAGTACAAGTTGGCACATAGTATCCACGAGCTATTAAGGTGGTGCGCACGTGTATGCTTTTGCACACAGGCTTCTTGAAGGTATGTAGTCAGCGAGTTTTCCGATTCAGGACCTATACCGGCCCAAAGACCTTCTTCCCATGAATCTTCGGGTAGTATCCAAGGATAATGGCGACTACCTCTCCACTGTCCAAATTGATTGGATAGTATATGAGACTGTCGCCATTCAGTTTGGCGCTGATTCACCCACCGATGAAAATCCTTAATGTCTTAGTCCTTTACTGTGCGCTTATGTAATGACCTACTGATGGTGTATGTGATCAAGCTCTTCGCTCTGACATTCAATTCCCATCGCGGCGCTCAGAATGCGACATAGACTTCATGGAAAATCCAGCGCCAGTTCAGAATACGTTGCCATATCAAGATAGATTACCTACCTATCCTGCACCGACCCGTCGAACCCAATCGGCGTGTCCAGAACCTTCGGATTCTCCGGCTGAGCCAGCGCCGCCTCGTTCAGCTCTATCCCCAGCCCTGGCCCCTCCGGCACAATGAGGTATCCGTCCACCAATTCCAGCGGATTCACCAGCAGGTCGCTCTTCGGCGGCTCCGACTCCCCTGTGTACTCCTGCAGAGCGAAGTTCGGGATGCAGGCGTCCAGCTGCACGCACGCCGCCGTGCTGACAGGCGACAGTGGGTTGTGTGGAATCACCTTCACATGATGCGCCTCCGCCATAGCCGCGACCTTCTTGCATCCCGACAGTCCGCCGCATAGGCACAGGTCGGGCCGCACGTATGACGCCGCCTTCGCCTCCAACAGCTGCTGGTACTCGAATATCGTCGTGAAGCGCTCGCCCGTCGCTATCGGGATGTTGCACCGTTCCGCCACGTCGCCCATGACAGCCGGACTGTCCGGCAGCATCGGGTCTTCATAGAAGAACGGATTGAACTGCTCCAGCCGCCGTCCAAGCCAGATACTCTCCGCCGGCGCCATCTGACGATGTATCTCTACGCACAGGTCAACCCTCGCGCCCACAGCTTCGCGCACCGCGCCCACGCGCCTCACCGCCTCGTCCGCCCACTCGCTGTAAGACCTGTGCAGGTAGTAATTCCCCGGGAATGGCGAGAACCGGACAGCGGTGAAGCCCTCGTTGGCCGCCCTAAGCGCGTCCTGCGCCAGACCCTCGGCGGTGTCGTTGTCTTCGGGCGCGCCCACGTGCATATAGCAGCGAACCCGGTCGCGCGTCTTGCCGCCCATCAGGTCGTATATCGGAACGTCCAGCCGCTTCCCCTTGATGTCCCACAGCGCGATGTCAATCGCCGACAGCGCGCCCTGCACAACCGACCCCATGAAGTGCGAACTGCGGTAGAGCCACTGGTAGTGATGCTCGATCAGATGAGGATCCTTGCCCAGCAGGTACGGCTCCATCGTCTCTATCATCGTCTTGGTAGGGCGCTGCCAGCCGTGAACGCCGCCCTCGCCGATACCCACAGTCCCGTCCTCGCAGTGAATCTTGATCAACAGCCAGCGGTCCCATAAGAAAGTCTCCACCTTCTCGATCTTCGTAGGTTTCGGCATTGTCTGTCCTCCGTTTCTGAACTAGCGCTGAATTTTCCCTGAAGTCTATGTCGCATTCTGAGCGCAGCGATGGGAATAAAAGGTCAGAGCCAAGAGCTTGATCGCATACATCTTCTAAGGAGAACAGCATTGAGCGATCTTACCAAGATAGCCTTTGTCTCGCTATCAATTCCCAAGCGCTGAAGACCTCAATTTCCAGCCCATGAACTTTCAATTAAGACACTGCCCGCTTCAAGGAGGCGTCTAGTGACATACGGTCCCATCAATATACAACACAGAGTTTCGGGAAGAGGCGGATGGATAGCCATGTTTGCAGGTGAGAGTCAGGGCAAGGCGCTGAATCGCGTGTTCCCTGAACTGAACTCTCAGGGCTACAAGGTGGCGTTCATAGTCGAGGATAGGCCGAGTTTGCTATGGCAGCTCATGAACATATTCATTGCCTTAGGCACATTAGGTTTATACTGGAGAAAGCCCGGGCTGCTGATAGTCGGGGAAAAAGTGGAAGAGCGCGATTCGCAGTCCTAGTTCAGGAACTCATCAACCCACCCGTCATACTCATCCAGCCGCGTCGCCTGTCCCATAAGTTCCGGCGACGCTATGCTGTCGTTCAGTTCGGAGGGCGGAACGCCGTCGCGCAACGCCTTTAGCGTATCGTGGACCGCTTTCACCGCCGCCATAAACGGCAGGTGTCCTTGGAGTGCGATTCGCACGCCCTGAGACCCAAGATACGCCCTGTCGTTCAACTCCGGCCCCGCGCCGCCCAGCAGTATGGGAATGCCAACCTCCGACTTCAGCGTCTCCAGCTCGGTCCGCGCGCTGATTCCGGTCATAAAGAGGGCGTCCACTCCGACTGCCTCATACGCTTTCACGCGCCGGATGCCCTCATCCAGACCCTCTATTCCGATTGCGCTTGATCTTCCTGCCACGACAAGAGCCGGGTCTTGGCGGCCGGACAGCGCGGCTTTCATCTTGCCGATCCCCTCTTCCAGCGGGATGAGGCTCTGGCCCGACTGGCCGAACGGGCTGGGAAGAAGGGTGTCCTCTATCGTCAGCGCCGCGACCCCGGCAGTCTCCAATTCCTCCACAGTGCGCCGAACGTTCAGCGCGTTGCCATAGCCGTGGTCCGCGTCCACCATCAGCGGCAGCGTTCCGGCCCTGCATATCCGGTGAATCTGTTGCGCGAACTCGGTCAGCGTCAGCACGATGTAGTCCGGCGCGCCGAGTACGGTTGCCGACGCTATGGATCCCGCGAACATCATTACCTCGAATCCCAGATCCTCCGCGATGCGCGCCGATATTGGGTCGTAAACCGACGCGGGATGCAGACATTCGTCGCCTTCGAGGATGGATCTGTAACGCTCACGTCGTTTGGTCAAGTTCACTGTCCGCCTCCGGCGTTCATCGAAATACTGTCCGGCTTGGCTAGGCGCGAGTCGGGCAGGGAGTAGGTGTCTGCGCTATCGGGCCCGGACCGTCTGTTGCCCTATTGCTCGGCAGCGGGCGCGAAGCAGTAGAAGTCGCTACTGTCGAGCAACAATTGTATCACCTTGGGCGACGTGTTGCGCGGAAACTGAGTCATAGCCCATTTCTGACCGATAAATAAGCTAATCCGCTCGGCGTCCATGGGTTCGTTTCCGTGAGCCAGCAACACCCTGAATATCGCCTCCTTCAGCGGCGTATCGGGCAGCAGAAAGTCGGGCGACTGGGAGCAGTGGGCGAGAATCTGGCCTATGAAATCCTGCGGATCCGAGTTTATCGTGTGTTCTTCCACCAGACCCTGCTGGCACATATAGCACTGCCTACTCGCTATCAGAACCGGAAGGGATCGTCCTGACGCTTCGGCTTTGGCGGGGTCTATGAAATACTTTACGAAGCTAGGCTTCTGATCCGAATTCCCGGCTGTCTGCGTATCGTCAACCATTAGAAAACATCCTCGGGCCAATCCAACATCTGCACCTCGACCATCTCTCCCGCGTCCTTGACTGGCGTATCTTCGGGACAGACTGCCAGCCCATTCGCGTCGGCCATCGAGGTTAGCAGATTGGAGCTTTGATTGCCTGTTAGTCGGGCGTGGTAATCGCCGTTTCGTTTCGTTATGACCGCACGCGCGTAAACGCGCCGGCCATCAGTATTGTATATCGGTTCTTCGAGCGTCGCCCGGATGCGCGGCTTAAGGAATCCGCTCTTTCCCATCATCTTGTGAATCGCCGCTCGTCCGAACTGCTCGAACGCCACCATCGCGCTCACCGGATTGCCCGGCAGTCCGAGATGAGGGACCCTTCGCCCGCCACCGGAATCCAGCGTACCGAACGCGAGCGGCTTGGCGGGGCGCATCCGAACCGACCAGAAGGCTATCCTGCCGTGCTCGGCCAGCACATCCTTGACCATATCGTAGTCGCCCTTGGATACGCCCGCCGATGTTATCAGCATATCCGATTGCATACCCTCACGCAGTTTGGCGTTCATGGAGTCGAGGTTGTCGCGCGCGATGCCGAGCTGCTTTGGAACGCCGCCATATTTCAGCACGCTCGCGGCGACGGAGTAGCTGTTAGAGTCGTATATCTTGCCGGCGGCGTAGGGGGCGCCGGGGCTGAGAAGCTCGTCCCCGGTGGATAGAATCGCCACCACCGGCCTGCGTATCACCTTCACTGTATCGAATCCGAGGGAGGCCAGAACGCCTATCTCCGACGGACGCAGCGTTGTTCCCTTAGAGAGGACGCGCGTTCCTCGGCGAACATCTTGGCCTGCCAGCCTGATGTCCGCGCCGACCGGAGCGTCAACCCTGATTCCGATCTCTCTCATGCCAAGACCGGATTTCCTCCGCTCCAACTCGTCGGTCTCCTCGAAGGGAACCACCGAGTCGGCGCCGGGGGGAATGGGGGCGCCGGTCATTATGCGGACCGCGGCGCCGGGTCCGACGCTGACCGAAGGAAGCTCTCCTGCGGCCACCGACCCGACGACCTTGAGCGTGACGGGCGAGTCCTCCGACGCCCCCCTGACACTCGCGGCCTGCACCGCGTAGCCATCCATGGCGGAGTTGTCCAGAGGCGGGATGTCGTACGCTGACACGGCGTCCTCGGCCAGTACCTGACCCAGCGCTTCCAGCAACGGCCGTTCCTCAGCGTCCAGAACGTGGAAGTGATCTAGGATGCGTTCCAGCGCGTCTTCCACGCTGAGCATCGCTTCATTGTGGTGTCTGTGTCCATGTTCGTGGCGATTCACGGCGTGTCTCCCAGCCTTGAGCTTACTGATCGTTGCGTTGGTCGCGCAAATACTGGTAGATGCTTTCTATCGTTCCGTCCTCGCTTATGCGGAACGCTACTCCTCCACGCTCCGCCTCAATGACGGACATGGCTATCTCCCAGCCTTGGTACTGCGGCCCTATGCGGCAGTCGTCCGGCACGAAAACGTTGTCGAATCTCACCCTGCGTTCACTTCCCATAAGCAATCTCATGTTTCGTATCTCTATGCCCGGGCTATTCGCGTCCACCATGAACACGCCGAGGTTCGATCGTCTTGGCCTGTCGCGGCCCGTATTGGCGAGAGTGATCAGGTAGTCGGGATCGAATCGCCCGGTGATGAACGCCTTCTCCCCATTGATTACCCAGCCGCCATCCTCAGGAACCGCGTATGTGTTGACTGAGGCGAAATCCGAACCCGAACCCGGCTCGTTGAAACACTGCCATGTGATGGACTCGCCCCTGAGACAGGCGGGTATGAAGCGCGCCTTCTGCTCATCGGTTCCCCAGACCATCATCGCGGGAACCCACCGGTTATTGTCGCCCATGCTCGGCAGCGGCATCCGTCTCATCTCCTCCATCAGGACGATATCCAAGCCGGATGTTAGTCCCCCGCCGCCGAGTTCCCTTGGCCATGATGGAGCGAGCCAGCCTTTCTCTCCGAGCAGTTGCCTGAACTTCTTGACCTTTGCCTGGTTCTCCGCGTCGAGCGGGCTGCCGTCCGGCGGGATCTTCAGGCCTTTCGGAAAGTGCTGCGCCAGCCACGCGCGAACCGCCGCTCGGAATGCTTGCTGCTGTGGTGTGTACGGAGATCTGAAGTCCAAACTAACCCCCTTTTCTGCTGCGCTCCCGCGCGACCAGCCGAGAGATTGGCGCTGGCAGGATGGCATAGATACGATATCAGCCAACATTATAGTCGAACGCGGGCGGATAATAAAAATGGGGTCTTCCCATCTGAGCGAGAAGACCCCGTACCTATCCGGGTTTTGTTTATCCCAGAGGGCGTTGCTAGACGCCGCCGACTCCGGCGGTGGAAGGCGTGGCCGCGGCGCGCTCGCGTGTGCGGCTGATGCCTATCCTTCGGGAGATAATGACCTTCTGAATCTCCACGGTGCCGGCGGGGTGCGCGCCCACTAGGCTTCCTCGCTGATACACCTCAGGCTCTCCGCCGAACGGGGCGCGAGGCTCCTCGGTGCCGCACAGACTGTACATACCCATGATGTCGCGCGCTCGGTCAGCGTTCTTGATCTTGTACAGCTTGCCGAACATCGAGGTCTGGGAGCCGTGGTAGGTCATCTCCTGACGCGACTGGTACATACCGTAGTTGCGCAGGTTCAGCAACCCGTGAACATGAGAGTCAATGTAGGCGGAAGCGGCTTCCTGCGCGATTATAGGATCGTCGCCCAGATTGCCGCCATTGCGCTTTGTGTTCTGGACATAGCTGATGAGGTTCTCCATAGCCTCGTCCTGCGGGTATGCCTGTCCGCGTCCGCCGTGCTCAACCTCAAGCGTGGTCTGAGTTACCTGCCAACCTTGGTGGTCGCCGCCGATGAGATGATCGCCCGGCACACGCACATTGTCAAAGAAGAACACGCTCTGGTCGTCGCCGGAGAGCAGGTTCATCCTCTCTTGGGTAAGTCCGTCTGAAGGGAACGGCACCATGAAGTAGCCTAGATTGCGATGTCGAGGCGCGTCTGGGTCGGTCATGAACGGACCGAACAGGAAATCAGGCTCGGCAATGCCGCTGATCCATATCTTCTGGCCGTTGAGGATAAAATCGTCGCCATCTCGGACAGCCCGGCTTTGGAGGGAAGCGAGGTCCGAACCCGCATTCGGCTCTGAGAAATTCTGGAAAGCTACCTTATCCGCGCTCAGCAGGGGCTTGAGGAACTGCTCTTTCTGGGAGTCGTCCGCCCACACCAGCAGGGTAGGGAACACCAATCCGTTCGTGAATCCCGGCACTACTCGGGCGCGCCTGAACTCCTCCTGTATGATGGTCTCGTGTTCGCCCGAAAGTCCTCCGCCCCCGTACTCCGTGGGGTAGGTGGGATACAGCCAGCCCTTTTCGGCGAGAACCTTGTGCATATCGCGCCAGAACCAGTACTGCTTTTCGGAAAGCTCCATGCGGTCAACAGGCGCTTTCATGTCTTCCGGGACATTATCTTCCAGCCAGGACCTTACCTCTTTGCGAAATTCTTCCTGGTCTTCGGTGTATGTATAGGCGAAATCCATCCGATTGGCCTCCTGAGATTCGTCTGTTGCAAGTAAACAGGGCGCATCCTGCGCATCGTCCAAGTTACTGCGCAAATGTTAGGGTGTCCGTCCGCTCCTGTCAACAGTTTAATCAGAATTTGCGAGTTTTTCATTTTCACCTCATCAGCCCGATGAATTAGCCTGACCCCGTGTCGCGGCGGGGGGTTATCCACGTGAAAACCATGTCCCCTCGGAAAAGGGAACGTGCCTTTCTTAATGTCAATCTGAGTTTCCTTTGGAGCGTCAGCCAATGGAGCTTAGAAGACCTGACGAGTAGCTACTTTGACAGAATTACACAACTGGGTTACGATACCCTCCTACTTGTTCCACTGCATATTGATAGCGACCTAGAGATATTCCCCATTAAACGAAACGGGTGAGCATAGATATGGGAGATCGTCTATGGTGGTCACGATAGCCCCCCCAGAGCGCGATGTCATGGAAACAGCGGATCAGGCGCTGTCTGTTTACAAGCCGGAGGTCAGAGTTCGGAGCGGACGTCCAATAGAACTGGGTTGGAAGACCTTCTCCTATATGTTCAGCCAGAAATTCATCCGCCGCCGCGAACGCTTCCCGCTGGTTACCATGCTAGAACCCTTGGAGGCCTGCAACCTCGACTGCTTTGGATGCGGCCGCATCCGTGAATACCTGCCCGTCATCAACAAAACTCTCACCTTGGAGCAGTGTCTCAAGGCAGTAGAAGACTCCGGCGCGCCAATCGTCTCCATCGCCGGCGGTGAGCCCACTATATACCGTCAACTTCCCGAGCTCATCGAGGAACTGGTGAGCCGAAAGATATTCGTCTATTGCTGCACCAACGGTATCCTGCTCCGGCGTGTCATGAAGCAAATTCCACCCTCCAAGTACCTCGCTTGGGTCATACATCTCGACGGAATGGAAGCCCGGCACGACGTCTCCGTCAACCGAAACGGCGTGTGGAAGAAAGCCATGTCAGCGTCCAAGCTGGCGCTTGAATCCGGATACAGGGTCTGCTCCAACACCACGCTGTTCCACGGATCCGACGCTGAAGACCTGCACCAACTCTTTACCCTAGTGACTGATATGGGATTTGAGGGCGTGATGGTCTCCGCCGGCTACGATTTCGTGGATGGGCCGGTCCAGGAGATGTTCCTTTCGCGGGAAGAATCCATAAGAGTCTTCAAGCAGGTGCTGACCGATGACGCCATAGGACGCGTCCGATTCTACAACAACCCACTTTATTTGGACTTCCTGCGCGGAGAGCGCGACTATCAATGCACAGCATGGTCGAACCCCACCTACACGGTTCAGGGCTGGCGCGAGCCGTGCTACCCACTGGCGGACAGGCACACCGATAACGTCAACGACCTGTTCAGTTCCGATCTCTGGGAAAACTACGGCGTGGGCGTCAATAGCAAATGCGCCAACTGCATGATGCACTGCGGGTTTGAGTCGGCGACTATATACGATGCCTTCAACAGCCCCGGCGGAGCGGCCTCCCTTGTGAAAGGCTTGGTCGGAAAGCGCGGCGGCATGGGGGCAGGCTAGTCATATGGGAAGAGACCTAGCCTTGCTGGTAGCTTTGCATGAGGAGGCGAGCGGCATCCTCAAGGTTGGTCATTGGAAGAAGATTCCGTCATCTGCTTACCCCGCTATATACAAGAGTTGCGTTGGCGGCGCACAGGCGATATTGGTGGTCAGCGGAATGGGTAGGGCTCGCGCTGATCGCTCAACTAGAGAAGTGCTGGAAGAATATGGCGCGGACGCCGTACTATCCCTAGGCTTCGCCGGGGGATTGGTCCGAGGACAGCGAGCCGGCGACTTGATAGTCGCCCATACTCTGATGCCCGCGCCCATACCGCTCAACGGACAAGAGGACCCGCGCCGCGCGGAACCTTTCACCTCCGACCCCGCGCTAACCGACGAATCCCTGCGGGTCGCGGCGGGGTTGGGCCTGCGCCACCGCGCCGGAATATGCGTGACGGCTTCCGAGATCGTATCGAGCTTCACTGCCAAGACTCGCTTGCGTCTGGCCACCGGCGCCCTGGCGGTAGATATGGAGAGCCTCTGGATAGGTCTGGCCTGTCGTGAGTGGAATGTGCCGTTTCTCGCTGTCCGGTCCGTCGTTGACGTCGCCGAGCGTCCATTGCCCGCCTTTGCCGCGCGGCTTGTGTCGGATAACGGCCCCCGAGACCGCTGGCGGCAGGCGCTCCGAATCATGCTCCGGCCGTCGTCTATTCCCGCGCTGATACGGTTGCGCGCCGCGGCCTTGATCGCGCGGGAATCGCTGGCGGCATTCGCTGTGGGATTCATAAGCTCCCGGACTCTTTGCGAGACCGAAATTCTTTCGTAGCCATCTTATGCGAAGGACCTTATGGCCGCTTCCACTTGCTTCGTTGACTCGAGTATCTGCGCGCGATGACTGGCAAGGAGCTTCCAGCCGATGAGTTTTATATAACTTGATTACATCTAGGGAAGGGCGATGGCCGTAGGACAAGCGCGAACCTCTTGCGTTTCCCATGAGTTGCGTAACGCAGTCACGCAGGCGGTTGCCCGCTCTCAGGACTACTTCATACGCTCCCAGTCTCCCGAAGGGTACTGGTGGGGCGAGTTGGAGTCCAACCCCACAATGGAAGCCGAGTACCTGTTGATGACCCATTTCCTGGGCATCGGCGACCCGGATACCTGGCGTAAGTTGGCAAACCACCTGTTCGAGTCTCAGCGGGACGATGGCGCTTGGGGTCAGTATTACGGCTCTCCCGGAGACCTTAGCGCTTCGGTCGAATGCTACTTCGCCTTGAAGATGGCGGGCGTCTCTCCGGATAACCCCCGAATGGTCCTAGCTAGGGAGTTCATCCTGTCCAAGGGAGGCATTTCACATACCCGAGTCTTCACCAAGATATGGCTCGCCCTCTTCGGACAGTGGAGTTGGAAAAATGTGCCGATACTACCCCCGGAGATTGTGCTGATTCCCTCATGGGTCCCCATGAATCTCTACGATTTCTCCAGCTGGGCCAGAGGCACTATGCTCCCTCTGAGCATTGTACTCACCGAAAAGCCCGCGCGCCGCATTCCAGACAGCGCCGCTATCCCAGAGCTGATGCCGGACGGAGAGGCCGGACCTTCCGAGTCCTTGGGATTCAGGCGGATGTTAGGTGTCGCGGGGGCATTCCACGTGGCCGATAAGCTATTGCGATGGTACAACTCCTTCCCATGGCATCCGATGCGACGACTGGCTGTACGCAGAGCCGTCAAATGGATAATTGACCACCAGGAAAACGACGGCTCTTGGGGCGGTATCCAGCCCCCCTGGGTTTACTCCCTAATAGCGCTGAAAGTGCTTGGGTACGAGATTGACCACCCGGTAATGAGCAAAGGAATTCGGGGTTTCAAGGGCTTCGCCATCGAGAGGAACAATTCTCTGAGGATGCAGGCCTGCATCTCTCCTGTCTGGGACACCTGTCTGGCGATGATTGCGCTCCAAGACTCCGGGCTGCCGCCGGACAATCCCGTCCTGCGCCGGGCCGGAGAGTGGCTCACCGACGCGCAGGTTACCGCCGGGGGAGACTGGCAGGTCAAAGCCAAAAACATCCCTCCGGGAGGATGGGCATTCGAGTTCGCCAACAGCAAGTACCCCGATATTGACGATACCGCCGAGGCGCTCATCGCCCTCAAGCGAGTGAAACTGGACGATCCCCGAAGACAGAAGGAGGCAATCAGGCGAGGCGCGGAATGGCTCCTCGGCGTTCAAAGCAGCAACGGCGGCTGGGCCGCTTTCGATAAAGACAACTTCCGCCAGTTCGTCGCCGCTATCCCATTCGCCGACTTCGGAGAGATGATTGACCCCCCCAGCGCCGACGTCACCGCCCATGTCGTGGAAGCCCTTGTTCACCTCGGCTATCCCCCGGACGCCCCGTTTCTGCAAAAGGCGCTGCGCTACCTGTGGAGCGAGCAGGAACCGGACGGCCCCTGGTTCGGTCGCTGGGGCGTCAACTACATCTACGGCGCCGGAGCCGTTCTGCCCGCCCTAGAAGCCATGGGCGAAGACATGAGCTCCCCCTCGGCGCGCCGCTCCGTATCTTGGTTGATAGACCGCCAGAACGACGATGGCGGCTGGGGCGAGAGTTGCGCAAGCTACGCCGACCCCAATTGGGCGGGAAGGGGCCCCAGCTCCGCTTCCCAGACAGCATGGGCCTTGCTCGCGCTTATGGCCGCCGGAGAATGGGACCGCGAGGCCGTCCAACGCGGCATACGCTATCTGACAGACACTCAACAAGAGGATGGAACCTGGGATGAACCCTGGTTCACAGGCGCAGGATTCCCCGGATACGGCGTTGGAAGAAAGGTCAATAAGGTACAATCACAGGGAACCGAACTCTCCGCCGGATTCATGATCAGGTACGACCTTTACAGAAACTACTGGCCGCTGATGGCGCTGGGGCGCTTCCGGCGGCACATACAAGGCGGAAGTGCGAAAAGCGCCCCCGACTGAACCCTTTTAGAATAGCGAATTCACAAAGACAGCGTGAACGCGGGGGAGAACGATGGCTCCGCAGGTAGGAGTCGAACCTACGACCAATCGGTTAACAGCCGACCGCTCTACCACTGAGCTACTGCGGAGCGTTCAAAAGAAATGGACGGATACCACGACCATCCAGAGTTATGATACCATTGCCGAACTCAACGTTTCAAGTCAATAACGGCTCTCAAGAAAATCGCGAAAGCGTTCTCGTCTCACTTGCCTGTCACAAGAGTGGCCTTGCCCATGAACCTATGATAAATTGGCGTATTGCACCGCATTTCGATATGTGGGGTGGAAGGAATCTGCGACTTTGAGAATTCAAGGCTCTTACACTTTCGACACCGATGTTCAAACCGTCTGGAACGCTATGCAATCCCCATCCGTACTCTCCGGGTGCATCCCGGGATGCGAGAGTTTTGAGCCCGCGGGCGAGGGCAGATACGTTGTTGAGATGCGAGTGAGGGTGTCGGCCATCACCGGATCATACAAAGGCGAAGTCAGAACAGAGAACAGCGAATACCTCAAATCCTACACTATGGTCGTCGAAGGAAGCGGAAGGGGAGGCACGGTCAAAGGATCAGGCGACCTCGCCTTCTCCGAGTCCGAAGGCCGGACAAGCGTTCAGATAGCGGGCGACGTTCAGGTAACCGGCGTCATAGCCCGCGTCGGACAGCGACTGCTCGGCGGCGCGTCCCGAATGATGATGAACCAGTTCTTCGACTGCCTCAAGACGAAAATCGAGTCCCCCTAAGCGTATCCGAGAGGTCTTCAAATATGACATACCAGTTCATAGCCACACAGGAGTTGGACGGAGTCTTGGTTATCACGATGGACGACCCGCCTACTCGCAACGCCATCGGAGACGAGATGGCCGCCGAGATAAACCGGGAGTTCGACAGGCTTGAAGCCTCCGCAGACCTCCGCGCCGTAGTTCTGACCGGACGCGACCCCTCCTTCTGTTCCGGCGCCAACGTGAAGCGAATGGACGACGCCAACCGTTCCCGCGACGACGAGCCGCCGCTGTCCGCGCGCAGAACGGCTTGGGACGTTCTCGACGAGGAGTGGGAGAGGCTCGGTCGCCCCAACTCTGACGACTCCGAGGATATTGACGGGGTTCGCTTCGTCCCGCTCAGGCTGCACAGACTTCAGAAACCGTCCATAGCCGCAGTGAACGGATACGCCATGGGGCTGGGAATGGGAATCGCGCTGTCCTGCGACATACGAATCGCATCCGAGAACGCCCGAATGTCCGAGACCTTCATTAGGCGCGGCCTCATACCCGCCGACGGCTCATGCTGGCAGCTTCCCAGAATGATAGGGCTTGGCAATACCATGCTGCTCCAGTACACAGGGAAAGTAATGGACGCCGCCGAGTGTCTTCGGCTTGGAATAGTCAACGAGGTTGTCGAGCATGGCGACCTGATGGAATACACGCTCGACCTCGCGCGCCGGATAGCGGGCGGCCCGACATACTCGATGGCGTTGATAAAGAAACTTGTCCAAAGATCTCTCCACGTTGACTTCGCCGAAAGCCTGCGGCTCGCCGGTCCGGCCCAGAACCTCGCCCGCCGCACCGAAGACCACAAAGAAGGCGTTCGCGCCTTCGTCGAAAAGCGCCGACCCAAATATATAGGACGGTGAACCCGGCAAGGCCTTCTCAACCGGCAAGCTGAATCGGCTCATCGTTGGAAAAACATAGCCCGCCTGCGGACGGGCGCATAAGCGCCGCCAACTCGCTTCACCCAAGGACACCACGCTGGGATATGCTGAATTCTCCCATGACCGCCGCTACCGCTACCTGCTAACGCGTCGTGTAGGAGCGTCGCCCAGCCGTATCCTTTTCATCATGCTCAACCCTTCCGGGGCCGACGAGGAGCGCGACGACCCCACCATTCGCAGGTGCGTCCGATTCGCGCGAACTTGGGGTTTCGGCTCCCTGGAGGTAGTCAACCTGTTCGCCCTCGTAGCCACAGACCCTCGCGCCCTGCTCAAATCTCACGACCCGATTGGACCACACAACGACGCCGCCATCCGATCCGCTCTGGAAACATCGGACACGGTCGTATTGGCCTGGGGAAACCACGGCCTTATCCACACGAAAAGAGCCGCCCTCATAACGGCCATCACCCTGGAATACGTGTCCCCCTACTGCCTTGGGCTGACTATGCGGGGCGCGCCCAGACATCCCCTGCGCCTGCCCAAGACTACCACTCTCAAGCCCTTCTGGTTAAAGGAAAACTTGACACTCAAAACCTCCAACCCCTAACATTACAGTTGACGGCCCGCCGAGGTAGCTCAGTTGGTAGAGCACAGCACTGAAAATGCTGGTGTCGTCAGTTCGATTCTGACCCTCGGCACCATACGGCCGCGTTCAAGAGCGGGAGTAGCTCAGTGGTAGAGCGCTTCCTTGCCAAGGAAGAGGTCGGGGGTTCAAATCCCCTCTCCCGCTCCACATCCTCCCCGGATCGCCGCGCCTTCCCACCTTATCCCAATCAATAGAGCGTGAGCTCAACCACAGAAAGTCGCGCGCGTCGCGGAGAACGCGTCCTACCCGCCGCCTACCGCTCTTACTATCTCCAGCTGGTCTCCGTCTTGGAGGGTTATTCCGCCAAGCTCAGTTCGCCGAACCACCTCGCCATTGTGCGCGACCGCTATATGGCTCTGCGTAATGCCTATCTTCGCCAGATAGGACTCTATGGACACCGGGCCGCTGGCTTCACGCGATTTGCCGTTCACTGTCAGAGTTATCATTTTTCACCCCGCGAAATTGGAGTAGGACCGCCGCATCGCCGACGACAACGCGGCGGCGGCGGCTTTCGGGTCTGTCGCCATTGATATAGCCGTGATTACCGCCGCGCCCGCCGCGCCCGCCCTCATAAGTCCGCCTATATTCGATTCTGATATGCCGCCGATCCCAATGGTCGGAATCCCGACCCGCGCGGTCACCCTTCGCACAATCTCCAGCCCGCCCGTGTCCGCCCCCGGATGGGACGCGGTCTCGAATATCGTTCCTAGAACAAGAAAGTCCGCGCCGCTCGACACCGCCTCCACCGCTCCTTCCACCGAGTGAACCGAGCGGCCTATCAGCATATTCCGTCCCGCCAGACTCCGCGCCGACCTCACATCCAGCGCCTTCTCACCAAGCTGAACCCCATCCGCCCCGCTCAGCATCGCTACGTCCACCCTGTCATTAACTATCAGCAGCGCTCTCCCTGCGGTTACGCTTCTCAGTCTGCGCGCTAGGGACAGAAGTTGCCCGGCCGGGCAGCCTTTCTCCCTCAGCTGCACCATCCCCACGCCCGCGTCCACCGCCGCCGACACCGTATCCGCCACATCCCCGGCCGCCGAGCGTCCCCTGTCGGTAACCAGACACAGGCAGGGCAGGGCAAGCTTCAGCTTCATGGCGCTATCCGCTAACGACCGCCACACCCTCAGTGGGACTAGAAGGAACGCCGGTCTCCCTTCGCGCTATACGACCCGCTTGGTACGCCATCCGGCCCGCCTGAACCCCCAGCTTGAACGCCTCGCCCATGCCCGCCGGATCCTCAGCCTGCGCTATCGCCGTGTTCACAAGCACAGCGTCCGCGCCCGCTTCCAGCGCGACCGAAGCGTCCGACGGAACTGCCAGTCCCGCGTCCACCACGACCGGCACATTCGACTGTCGGATTATCAGCCTTATCTCATCAATCGTCTGCACACCCTGTCCCGAGCCTATCGCCGAGCCCAGCGGCATCACCGTAGCGCAGCCCAGCTCCTCCAGATGCTTCGCCAGAACCGGGTCGGCGTGAATATACGGCAGAACCACAAACCCTTCCTCTATAAGCTGCTTCGCGGCGTCGTATGTGCCGCGCGGATCGGGCAGAAGATACTCCGGATACGGAATCACTTCCAGCTTCACCCAATCCGTCCCTGTCACCTCGCGCGCCAGCCTAGCTGTGAAGACCGCCTCCGCCGCCGTCTTGCACCCCGCCGTGTTCGGAAGAATCGTGTATTCATCCCAGTCGAAGTAATCCAGAATGTTCTTCTCTTCCGGATTATCCAGGTCCAGCCTCCGAATCGCCACCGTTATTATCTCGGCCCCGGACGCCCTCACCGATTCCACCATCTCCTCGTTGGTGCGATGCCTACCCGTGCCAACCATCAGCCGCGAACTGAACTCTCTGCCCGCTATCGCCAACTTGTCATCCATTGCTTCCTCCGTCATACGCAAAACACCGCTGGCATACGCGCCAGCGGTGTATCATACCCCAAAATAATGTCCCTGCGCTGGCATTACCCAGATCAGGTGATCGCGGTCGGCGACGACAGTCGCCCTCTCAGCCCAGTTTACCCCAGCTCCCGCTACCTATCTGTGCACCTCAGAATAGACGACACAACCGCAAAAGTCAATCGAATAGCGATGGCAAACCCCTCTCACCCTCACCAGAACCAACAGTCTCCCTCTCGTAGCCGAGACTCTTCATCTCGCTCCCTCGCTCGGTGTAGGGCAGCCTCCCCACGCCGCCTCGCTCGCGATAACCTCGGTTGCATCCTCCCTTCCGTTCGTCATATCCTGAAGCCAATAGAAGTAATGATAGAATGATACAATCCCTCAAAAGTTAGCGCCCGTGGAGTAGAAGCGCATGACCATGCTTGAAGAACGAGTCAGCAGACTCGAAAGCTCATACGAACATCTCGCCACCAAAGCCGACCTCGAAAAACTAGGCGGCGAGCTGGAAACCAAAATAGAAACAGTTCGAGGCGACCTAGTAGCTGAGATAGTAAAGAATCGCGGCGAGCTGGAAACAGCGCGAGGCGATCTGGAAACCAAGATAGAAACAGTTCGAGGCGACCTAGTAGCTGAGATAGTAAAGAATCGCGGCGAGCTGGAAACAGCGCGAGGCGATCTGGAAACCAAGATAGAAACGACGCGAGGCGACCTAGTAGCTGAGATAGTAAAGAATCGCGGCGAGCTGGATACAGTTCGAGGCGGTCTGGAAACCAAGATAGAAACAGCGCGAGGCGATCTGGAAACCAAGATAGAAACGACGCGCGGCGAGCTAGTAGCTGAGATAGTAAAGAATCGCGGCGAGCTGGATACAGTTCGAGGCGGTCTGGAAACCAAGATAGAAACGACGCGAGGCGATCTGGAAACCAAGATAGAAACAGCGCGAGGCGATCTGGAAACCAAGATAGAAACGACGCGCGGCGAGCTAGTAGCTGAGATAGTAAAGAATCGCGGTGAGCTGGAGATAGTTCGAGGCGGTCTGGAAACCAAGATAGAAACGACGCGCGGCGATCTGGAAACCAAGATAGAAACAGTTCGAGGCGACCTAGTAGCTGAGATAGTAAAGAATCGCGGTGAGCTGGAGATAGTTCGAGGCGGTCTGGAAACCAAGATAGAAACAGTTCGAGGCGAGCTGGTGTCCGAGATAGTAAAGAACCGTGGCGATCTGGAAACCAAGATAGAAACAGTTCGAGGCGAATTAGAAACAGTTCGCGGCGACCTCGAAACCAAGATAGAAACGACGCGCGGCGACCTGGTAGCCGAAATCCGCGCCTCCGAAATCCGAATGATCAAGTGGGGCGGCGGCATGGCGATAGGCCTCGCCCTCGGAATGCTCACCGCCATCGCCGCCATGCTCAGACTCCTCGCCTGATTCCAGACACACACGTGGAGACACGCCGTGACACGCCGCAGAAAACTCATCGAAGTAGACCTACCCCTCGACGACATAAACCGCGAATCCGCGCGCGAAAAGTCCATCCGGCACGGACATCCCATCTACACTCCACCTCTGGTGGGCGCGTCAAACCCCTCGCCGCCTGTCGCGCCGTCATCTTCGCCAGCTTGGTGGACGACCCCTCATCCTACGCCGCCTCGGAAGACCTCGACGAAGAATCCGAGCGCGAACGCCTCCACGACATGATAAGACAACTCGTCAGATGGGAAAACACAGACGAGACCAAACCCGAAGTTCGCAAGCTCATCGCCGACGCCCGCTACGAGATAGCGCGCTCCGTCGCCCGCTCCCGCGCGGAGAAAGCCCCAACCGACCCCGACGCCGTCCTCGCCTACCTCAACGACAGATCCCTCCCCATCTACGACCCATTCGCGGGCGGAGGCTCCATCCCCCTCGAGGCCCAGCGTCTCGGACTCCGCGCCATAGCCTCAGACCTGAACCCTGTCGCGGTCCTCATCAACAAAGCGCTCATCGAACTCCCGCCGAAATTCAACAACCGCCCTCCCGTGAACCCCGCCGCCGACCCGATGGGCATGACCACCGGCAAGTTCAGGGGCAGAGGGAAGAACCGAAAGCCCGAGCAGATACCCTGGCGCGGCGCCGCCGGACTGGCGGACGACATCCGCTACTATGGACGCCGTATGCGAGAAGAAGCCTACAAGAAGATAGGCCACCTGTATCCGAAGGCCAGGCTCCCCGACGGAGGCGAAGCCACAGTCATAGCCTGGCTCTGGGCGCGAACCGTCCCATGCCCGAACCCCGCCTGCGGCGTCCGGATGCCGCTGATGACCACATTCCAGCTCTCGAAGAAGAGGGGAAACGAGCATTGGACAAGACCGGTGACAAACCGAGAGACGAAGACCGTAACCTTCGTCGTCCAGAACCACGGCGCGGGCATTCCCATGGAGCGCACAGTCATTCGCGGGGGCAAGGGCGCGGTCTGCGTAAGCTGCAATGGAACAGTTCCGCACTCATACATCCGAGAACAGTCCAGAGCCGGCAACATGGGCGAGCAGATGACCGGCATAGTCGCGGAAGGCGACCGCAGGCGGCTGTTCCTGTCCCCAACGGATGAACATATACAAACGGCCCTGTCCGCCAGAGCGAACAAACGTCCAATGCAGAAAATGCCCACGACCGCTTACCTTGTAAGCGGTCGTGGCTACGGCGTCACTCACTGGCACCAGTTGTTTACCGAACGTCAGCTGCAAGGCACTTGACTACATTCAGTGACCTGATACCTGTCAAGTCCGCGATTTCGTTATCTAAAGATCGAGGCATCGGACGACAGGTACGCAAATACAGTCAGGTAACATATCTGACAGTCTTGTCCATCGGCAGACTCGCGGATCAGCTAGTTCAAGTTTTGCCTACATGGGATATATCGCGTGGCGACAAAGTCGCGCACGTGTATTCTCGCAAGACAGGCCATTCCGATGATCTGGGATTTTGCTGAGAAGCGAACTCGTTTTCTCAACCCATGACTGCAAAACTGGATGGCACATATTGAATGGATAGCCAAAGATCCGTGGAACGACTGTCAGCAGTAATGTGCCGGCAGGCTCAAGCCCATCAATCTGATGCCTCCGCACATACCATCACACTGCACAACGAGTGGACCCATCATTGTTACTGATCCTCCTTACTACGACAATATCAGCTATGCCGAACTCTCCGACTTTTTCTATGTCTGGCTCCGACCTCTCCTACGCGATATCTACCCCGACACTCTTCGCTGGTCATTCTCGTTCCTATACAGGAAGAGATGATAGCCGCGCCAAGATTCGACAACTCCGAGAGAACGTTTTGAAGAGTTGATGGGCAAGACTCTGAGCCTGATACGTGAAGCGCTGCACCGACGAGTTCCCATCTTCCATTTTCTACGCATATAAGCAGCAAGAGGAGAATCAACGTGGCGGATAAGACATCCACAGGCTGGGAAACCATGCTCACCGCTCTGGTCAACGCCGGCTTCCAGATAGTCGGCACTTGGCCCATGCGAACCGAGCTTTCGGCAATAGATCGAACTCACTCGGCGCTAACACCCTCGCATCCTCAGTCATCCTTGTCTGCCGCCCGCGTCCCGACAACGCCCCGGCCGCCACACGCCGCCGGTTCCTCACCGCGCTCCAAACAGAACTCCCCGACGCTCTCGACCACCTCACCCGCGAAGGACACATAGCCCCCACGGACCTCAGACAAGCAGCCATCGGGCCCGGCATGAAAATCTACTCACCGTTACAGCGCGGTCAACACCGTCAGCGGCGAACCCGTTTCAGTGCGTGACGCGCTCATCGCCATCAACAACGGGCAGTCGAAAACTACTTCGAGGCTCAGGAAGGCGAGATAGATCCCCGAAAGCCGCTTCTGCCTGGACTGGCTCAGAAGAACACGGCTACATCGAGGGCGGCTACGGCGAAGCCGAAGTCCTCTCCCAGGCAATGAACGTCGCCCTGGACTCCGACACCATGAGCGGCCTGCTCACCGCCGACGCGGGCAGGGTGAAACTCCGCCGCATGGACGAATACCACCCCGACAGACCACTCTCGCGAGGCGCGATGACCGCGTGGGAAGGCTGCATGAGAATGGCGTACCACCTCAACCGCGAATACGGTGAAGGCGTCACAGGCGCCGCCAACGTCGCCCTCCGGATGAGCGAAACCGGCGCCCAATCCGACTCGGTCGAACGCCTGGCCCGCATCCTCTACAACCACTACGACCGCAACAACGACTCCCTCAACGCCGTCATCTTCAACAACCTGGTCACATCCTGGCAGGACATCCTCACACAGACCCAAGAACCCCAAACCGACAGACTGCTCTAACCCATAAAGCGCCCTCGGACAGGCCCCGAAAATACTCTGCGCCCGACCATTGCGTAGAAAGTGAACGCGCTAAATGGTAGTAGGACTCCGCGCCATAGACTTCGTAACGTCGGCCAACCTCCCCGCGACAAGACCCCGACCACACAATTCAGCCTGTTGACGCGTGGGAGAATTTGTATATACTGTGAACGTTTTCAACTTAGGAGTTCCACACGATTTGGGATTATCCCTCGCGACGCGACGACTGGGTTCGCGTCGGAAGCAGTGAGAGACGGGAGAGAATGATGGCAGATACTCTGACAGGAAAAGTCGCCATAGTGACAGGCTCCGGCCGCGGAATCGGCAGGGGCGTCGCTATCGCGTTGGCGGCGGAAGGCGCCAAGGTTGTGGTCAACGACCTCGGCGGAAATGTTGACGGCACCGGCGAGTCTCAAAGTCCCGCCGATGACGTGGTCGCCGAGATAAAAGACGCAGGCGGCGAAGCCGTCGCCAACTACGATTCGGTCGCAACCATGGACGGCGGCGAGAACATCGTCAAAACCGCTCTTGACAACTACGGCAAGCTCGACATCGTCGTGACCGTCGCCGGAATCCTGCGCGACCGCATGGTGTTCAACATGACCGAACAAGAATGGGACGACGTTCTCGATGTCCATCTCAAGGGCACCTTCACAGTATGCAAATTCGCCTCCATCCTATTCAGACAGCAGAGATCCGGACGCATTATCACCTTCGCCTCCGAATCCGGTCTGTTCGGCAATACCGGACAGGCCAACTACGCCGCCGCCAAGTCCGGAATAGCCGGATTCACCAAAGTCGTAGCCCGAGACCTCGGACGATACGGCGTAACCGCCAACTCCATATGCCCTAGAGCGTCCTCCAGAATGACGGCCACCGTCCCCGACGTGGCCCGACAGATGCGCTCCAACAGAACTGAATCCGACAGAGCCCCGGCCCCGCAAGGCCCGATGGACCCGGACGACATAGCGCCGTTCATCTGCTACCTCGCAAGCGACATGGCCGCCAATGTCAACGGACAAACCTTCCTCGTCTATGGCGGGAACATAACCCTCTTGTCCCTTCCGCGCCGGGTGCGAACACTCTTCAAGAATGACCAGTGGACGCTCGACGAACTGAAGGAACTCGTCCCGCAACACATCACTCACGGACTTCCGAATCCTTCGCCCCCACAGCCGCCGCGACAATAGCGCGTCTATCAGAAACAGCGATCAATTCCGATCTTCGCAACCATAGGGGAGACCAGACTTATGGGAGAAATGCTCAAAGACAAAGTTGCCATCGTAACCGGCTCCGGACGAGGCATAGGGAGCGGCATAGCAAAATTGTTCGCCGCTGAAGGAGCCAAAGTCGTCGTCAACGATCTCGGAGGCGCCGTTGACGGCACCGGCGAATCCAGTTCGCCCGCCGACCAAGTTGTCGCCGAGATAAAAGCCGCCGGCGGCGAGGCCGTCGCCAACTACGACTCCGTCGCAACCATGGACGGCGGCGAGAACATCGTCAAAACCGCTCTTGACAACTACGGCAAGCTCGACATCGTCGTCACCCCCGCCGGAATACTGCGCGACCGCATGGTGTTCAACATGACCGAACAGGAATGGGACGACGTTATAGCAGTCCACCTCAAGGGCACGTTCACAGTATGCAAGTTCGCCTCCATACTATTCAGACAGCAGCGAAGCGGCTGCATAATCACCTTCTCATCCACCTCAGGGCTATACGGAAACTCCGGCCAGTCCAACTACGGCGCGGCCAAAGACGGCATAGCAGGTTTCACCCGAGCCGTCGCCAGAGACATGGGACGCTACGGCGCGCGCGTCAACGGCATATCGCCCGGCGCCAACTCACGCATGACCGCCACCGTCCCGGACTCGGCCCGACAGATCCGCGCCGCCTCAGGCATACAGAACGCTTCGGCTCAGCGAACCCTTGAACTTCGACGCGAGCCTGAGGACATAGCCCCGTTCGTCACCTGGCTCGCCTCCGACGAGGCCAAAGACGTCAACGGATACATCTTCCACGTCACAGGCGGCGAAATCTCGCTTATGAACAACCCCGAGCCCGCCCGTACCCTCCAGAAGCAGGGTCGTTGGTCTGTCGAAGAGATAGCCGCCATGTTCCCCGGAACGCTTGGCATGGACATGGCGAACCCCGCGCCCCCGCAACCACCCAGACAGTAGCGTTGCGCGACATTCGCTCGCAGGGCCGTCTGACACCGCTCAGCGCGGCCCTCTTTTCGTTCCCCCAATTGACGCCCGCGTGACCGCTCCATATAATTGCGCCGTCCCACACCTCCAACAGAAAGGCGCGCCCATGAATCCTCTCGAACCCAGACAGATAGGAACCACCGGCATCAGCGTGACCGCGCTCGGACTCGGAGGCGCCCCACTAGGCGGACTATTCAGCACGGTCGGCGCTGAGAACGCCGTCAACACCGTCCGACGCGGCTACGAACTCGGCGTCCGATTCTTCGACACCGCCCCCCTGTACGGACGCGGCAAAAGTGAGCGATTCTACGGACAAGCCCTCTCCGAATACGACAGGGACAGCTACATACTCTCCTCCAAGGTCGGACGCGTGCTTGACCCCAACGACTCCGCGTCCGACGAAGACGACATCTACGTCGAGCTTCCACCCTACGATGTCGTCTTCGACTTCAGCAGAGACGGGGTTCTTCGCTCCATAGAAGACAGCCTTCTCCGACTCGGCCTTGAGCGCCTCGACATAGCGCTCATCCACGACCCCGACGACCACTGGGAGCAAGCCATCACCCAGGCCTATCCCGCGCTCGACGAACTCCGCTCGCAGGGCGTCGTCGGCGCAATCGGCGCCGGGATGAACCAATGGGAAATGCCGGCCCGTTTCGCTAGGGAAGGGGACTTCGACTGCTTCCTCCTCGCCGGCCGTTACACCCTGCTCGACCACTCGGGCTTGGAAGTCCTACTCCCGCTCTGCGAAGAAAAATCCATCAGCGTAATCCTAGGAGGCCCCTACAACAGCGGCGTCCTCGCCTCCGACCTCGGTCCCGACACCACATATTTCTACCGGCGAACGCCCCCGGAGGTATTGGAAACCGCCAAGCGGATCAAGGCAGTCTGCGACAGGCGCGAAGTCCCGCTCAAGGCCGCCGCCCTACAGTTCGGTCTCGCCCATCCCGCCGTCGCCGCCACCATACCCGGCCCCCGAACGCCCGAAGAAGTGTCCGAGAACATCGGCATGGCCTCATTCGACATCCAATCCGACCTGTGGACCGAGCTCAAATCGGAAGCGCTAATACCCCAAGAAGCTCCAACCCCTGCCTGAGCGGGGTTGTGCTATGCTGAGCCATAGGCAGACAGGCCGAGCGTCCCCGCAACTCGTTCATTGGAGACCGACATGAAATCCCTCGCCATGACACTCGACCTCATTGACGACCGAGAGGCGATAGCCAAGTACAAGGAATGCCACCGCCAAGTCTGGCCCGAGGTCATATCCGGCCTACGCTCTATCGGTGTAGCCAGAATGAAGATATTCCTACTCGGAACGCGAATGTTCATGTACCTCGAAGTCCCTGACGGCTTCAACCCCGCCACCGACTTCCAATCCTACACCGAATCATCCCCCGGGGCCAAAGAGTGGGACGAACTCATGCGAAACTTCCAGACACGGCTCCCCGAATCCAAAGACGGCGAGTGGTGGGCCGCGATGGAAGAAGTCTTCGACATAGACCGGTTCTAGCGACATGACCGACCAACTCCACACCGTTGACAGCCACCACCACTTCTGGGACATATCCAAGCTCGAATATCCCTGGATGCCGCCCGGCCCCAGCATTGTGCGCCGCAACTACCTGCCCCAAGACCTCAAACCCCTGATTGACGAGGCCGGAATACACAAGACAATCCTCGTACAGGCGCAACAGTCCTTGGAAGAAGCCCACTTTCTGCTGGATATAGCCGAATCCAACCACTTCGTCGCCGGCGTCGTGGCGTGGGCCGATATCCGGTCGCCCGGCCTGGCCGACGACCTTGACGCGCTGATGAAGCGCGATAACCTCGTCGGCGTCCGCCACCAGATCGAGGACGACCCCGACGACGACTGGCTCATTCGAGGCTCCACCATCCGCGGACTCACAGAAATAGCCGCGCGCGGTCTCGCCTACGATATGCTCGTCAGGCCGCGCCACATGGAACACGTTCCGGCGGTCGCCGACAAGGTTCCCGGCCTCCGCATCGTCATAGATCACATAGCAAAGCCTCTCATCGCGCAGGGTATAGTTCAACCATGGGACTCGCTTATGAAAGAGATAGCCGACATCCCCGGCGTCCACTGCAAAATATCAGGAATGGTCACCGAAGCCGACCACTCCAACTGGACTGTCGCCGACCTCACGCCCTATGTCGCCCACGTGAGAGATGTATTCGGAATGGAGAGGCTCATGTTCGGCAGCGACTGGCCCGTATGCCTGTTCGCCGCGTCATACAAGCAGGTAGTGGATGCCGCAATCGAGACCATAGGCCCGCTCACCGACGACGAACGCGCCGGTTTTATGGGCGGCAACGCAACCCGATTCTACAAACTCTAGGGGAGAAACACAGTGCCAACCGTACAAGCGGACAGACTAACGAACATCGCCGCCCAACTTCTCAGAGGGGCGGGCGCAAGCGAAGAGGAAGCCGAGATAATATCTCGCCACTCCATAGGCGCCAACCTCGCCGGACACGATTCGCACGGCATCATCCAGATACCCACATACATAGACAGGGTGAAGCGCGGCCACATCGTGCCGGGAGCCCCTTTTGAAATCATCAAAGACACCCCAACCACCACAGTAGTAGACGGTCATTGGGGCTTCGGTTACGTCGTCTCCGAGCGCCTGATGAACATGACCATCCAGAAGGCCAAGACAAGCGGGGTGGCCGCCGCCACCGTCTTCAGACAGAGCCACGTCGGCCGGGTTGCCGACTACCCCATCATGGCCGCCAAAAGCGGGCTGATCGGCCTCATGACCGCCGACTCCGGCCGCTCATCCAAGTCGGTCGTCCCATTCGGGGGTAGGGAACCGAGACTCGGCACCAACCCCATCTGTATCGCGATGCCCTCCAACCTCGAAGGCGTTATGTTCATTGACATGGCGACCAGCGCGGTCGCCGCCGGCAAGCTCGGCGTAGCGGTCGCCAGAGGCTACGAAATACCCGAAGGCTGGATCCTCGACAAAGACGGCAATCCCTCTACCGACCCCAACGACCTGCGGAGAGGAGGCGCGGTCCTGCCTCTCGGCGGCCCCGAAGGACACAAAGGCTACGGCCTGTCCGTGATGGTCGAGATTCTCTCCGGCATTCTAACCGGACTCGGCTTCGGACACGACCCCTCCGGCCGGCACAACGACGGCTGTTTCATGGCCGCTTTCGACGTCGCCGCCTTCCGAGACGCCGAAGAGTTCAAGGCCGAGGTAACCGAATTCGCCCGATACCTCAAAAGCTCGTCGCCCGCGTCCGGATTCAGCGAAGTCTTCTATCCGGGCGAGCTCGAACACAACCGAGAACTGCTACTTCTGGCCGAAGGCATATTCGTCGAGGACTCGACCTGGAGCAACCTCAAACAGCTGGCCCACGAATTCGGACTCGCCGACGGCCTCCAACTCGAATAATCCCGGGACCCTCAGGCGTCCGGACGGACGCCCCCGCCAATCACTAACAACCGGCCATCACGCTATATTGATCTCCGCGCTCGTGTCGCGCAGCCAAGTCGGCCTGATGACCAGCTCCGGAATCGCCGCCCGCTGCGGAAGGCGCGCGATCAGCGTTATCGCCTCCGCCGTGTCCTCCGCCGTCACCATTCTAGCCCGAGCTTCGGCTGGCGGAGCTACCGGCCTCTTGTCCAAAATCGGAGTGTCCACCTCGCCCGGAATCACCACGCTCGCGCGTATGCCCGTGTTTCTCAGCTCCGCGTTCAGGAACGCCGTAAAGTTGATGACAGCCGATTTGGCCGCGCTGTAACTCATGCCCGCCAGCGGACTCGCGTTCACCCCGGCCATAGACGACACATTGATTATCGTCCCCTCGCCCGCCTCCTTCATCGAAGGCGCCACCGCCTGCGAACAAAACACGCTCCCGGACAGGTTGGAATCCATCACGCTTCTGATGTCCTCCGGCGTCGTCGTCATCAGCATCCTATGAGGCGAACTGTGCCCCGCGTTGTTCACCAGAACGTCCACCTTGCCGTACTTAGCGAGAACGTCGTTCACCATGTCAGTAACCGCGTCCTTATCGCCCACGTCAACCCCGTATGCCTCGGCCGTCCCTCCCGCCGCCACTATCTCATCCCTGACCTGCTCCACCTTTGAGTAGGTGCGCCCCACCGCTATCACAACCGCCCCCTCCTTCGCCATCATGACGCCGGACGCCCGACCAATGCCGCTTCCGCCTCCCGTTATTATGCACACCTTTCCATCTAATCCCATATCTATCCCTCCTTTTGTTAATCTTCAAAAAATTCAGCCAGTAACCGCTATGCCGACAAGTCTCCCTATTCCAAACGTGACGGCGGCGGCTAATCCTCCTGCCATCAGCATCTTAACCCCGCCCCAAGCCAGACTCCGGCCTGACCCCGCCGCCACAGCCGCGCCCACTATCGCCAACGCCAACGCGCTCAGCGTCGCGCTTAAAATAAACGCGAACGACCCCGCGCCCAGCAGATAGGGGAGTATAGGCACAATCGCGCCAATTACGAACGCGACGAACGAACTCGACGCGGCCCCGAACGGAGAGCCCAGCGAATCCGGTGAAAGCGCAAGCTCCTCGCGCGCAACCGTCTCCAGCGCCGCGCCCGGGTTAGCCATGATTCGCCTAGCCACGCCGCGCGCCTCATCCGGCGTCAGACCTTTCGACTCGTATATCGAGGCTATCCGAATCTCCTCAGCGCCCGGCGAAGCGCGAAAAGACGAAGACAAAACTCGGACGCGATTCCGGTAAACATCACGCTGTCCGGCTACCGAGACATATTCGCCCGCCGCCATCGAGAACGCACCCGCCAGCAAACCGGCTATTCCCGCCAGCAGAACCCATTTAGGATCATCCGCGCCGCCCGCGACGCCCATCACCAAACTGAAATTCGACACCAGCCCATCATTGACCCCTAATATAGCCGCCCGAATATTCCCATCCGCAAGAATGCCGCCACCGAAAAATCCATATCTCCGGTCATCAGGCTCGTTCAATCCCATTCAGTTTCCTGCCCCTATGTTGTATCGCCGCCCGCGGCCATGATTTTCAGGTCTTGCGGCCTATACTAAGTATAAGCCCCAAACATCAGGCGGGTACAGAGAGACGCTCTCGGATGGACTTCAGCCTATCCAGATTCTCTTTGTCGGGACCCTTCCTATCCGGTCCGGGGACTTCCAGAACGAACGGGACATCTCTAAACGCCTCGTGGCCCATTATGACCTCGAAACCCTCAACGCCTATATGACCTTCGCCTATGTTCTCATGGCGGTCAACGCCTGAGCCAAGCTCAACCTTCGCGTCGTTGGCGTGAACCACAACCAGCCTTTCCAGCCCGATATAATGGTCAAACTCATCCATGGCGGAGTTGAGCCCATCGCGATCAGCCAGATTATAACCCGCTGCGAAACAATGCTCCGTATCCAGGCACACTTTCATCCGGTCGCTTGATACCCCATCTATCATTCGGCCCAACTCCTCGAATGACGCGCCCAAGTGCGAACCCATGCCCGCGCTGTTCTCAACTATCAGCCACGGACCCTCCGGGCTAGATTCAAGAACCTCTCTCAAAGCTTCGGTAGCGCGGCCTATAACCGCGTCAAACCCCTTGCCCTTATGGCTGCCCGCATGGAATACGACCCCATCCGAGCCGATCTCAGCAGCCACCTCCATATTCCGCCTCAGACAGGCGACCGACTTCTCCAAGTGAGCCGGCTCCCCGCCTATATTAACGAGATAGCTGCCATGAATGAATACCGGAGCTATGCCCGTGTTCTCGGACCCTTCCCTAAACTTGAGCGCTACATCCGGCTTCAGCTCTCGAAACTTCCAGGCCCTGGGCGAAGACGCGAATATCTGTATAGTTTCCGCCTCCATATTCGCCGCTCTCCTGAAAGCGGTATGAAGCCCTCCCGCCGTTGATATATGCGCCCCTAATTTCATAAGAACTCCCTCCAAGATAAATTCCCTCGCATCCTACTCACCCTCGCCACTCGAATTCTAGCCTGAGTTGCGTCATAATTCTCGCGCTCGTACATACGCGCCCGCTCCCACCTTCGATAACCAAGCCCACATCCCCCTAACCTGACCCCGTGTCATATAGACGTCATCCGCTCAGACACAGGCGCAACTTCCAAATAATCCGCGCCAATAGTAAGATATGCGGCACACATATAACCCGCTCCCCCGGAGCGCAACGAGCAAGGTGATCATAAATGACTCTGAAAACAATAGCGATACTCAGCCCCGGAGACATGGGACACGGCGTCGGCAAAGCGTTGCGCGAACACGGCTACGACACAACAACCTGTCTCCAAGGCCGCAGTCGGCGAACCAAAAAACTCGCCGCCGCCGGCGGCTTTCGGATTGTCGAGACTCTAGAAGAGATGGTGTCCGAGGCCGACCTTATCATGTCCATACTCGTTCCGGCCGCGGCTCCGGGCGTCGCCCAGGACGTCGCGGCCGCGATGCGGACCGGCGGCCTATCCCGCCCATTCGCCGACTGCAACGCCGTCTCGCCGCAGACAGCGCGGCGCATGGAATCCATCATAAACGGCGCGGGCGGCGAATACATAGACGGCGGCGTCATCGGCGGCTCTCCCGCCAGAGGCGCGACGCCCCGCATATACACCTCTGGCCCCAAAGCCCACCTCATGGACGAACTAGACGGGAAGGGCGTCATCATCAAAAATCTTGGCCCCCGGATAGGCAGAGCCTCAGGCATCAAGATGTGCTACGCCTCAATGACCAAAGGAACCTCCGCCCTCAGGGTAGCCATGCTAACCGCCGCGCACTCCCTCGGACTCTACGACGAACTGGTCGCTGAGCTCTCATTCAGCCAGAAGGGCGCGCTGTCCGCCATGGAATCCGGCGTCCCGGGCCTTCCGGCCAACGCCGGACGCTGGATAGGCGAGATGGACGAAATAGCCGCCACATTCGACGACGTGGGCGTAACCCCACACTTCCACCAGGGAGCCGCTGAGATATTCAGACTACTGGCCTCAACCCCATTCGCCGACGAAAGCCCCGAAACCATTGACAGAAATAGACCCCTGAAAGAGACCATACGAGCCACTTCCCAAGCGCTTCCCCATCCTATGCAGTCCGCGGATTAGGAGAGCGAATTGAAAGCCCTTTTTGTCAAAGAGCCGGGGGCGACGCCCCGCCTAGAGCTGAGAGAAGTCGCCCATCCCACCCCGCGCGCCGGTCAGGTCATAGTGAAAGTCGAGGCGGCCGGCCTGTGCGGACACGACATCGCCATAATGACCGGCCTATTGCGCCGAGGAGTTGACCGCGAAGTAACGCTTGGACACGAAATCTCCGGCCGAATCTCCCAAGTGGGCGAGGACGTAACCGCCCTGTCGGAAGGAGACCCGGTTGTGGCCTCACTGACCGCCTTCTGCGGCGAGTGCGACAGATGTCGCGCAGGCATGGACTACCGTTGCCGCTACGGGCGTGGGGTCGGACACGGATTGAACGGCGGATTCGCCGAGTACGTCCGCCTGCCCGCGCGAAGCGTCACCCCAATCCCCGCAGACATGGACATGACCGGCGCCTCCCTTCTGGCCTGTCCCATCGGAGTATGTGTACGCGCCATAAAGTCAGTCGCGAAGGTCAAGCCGGAGGAAATCGCGCTCATAGTAGGCGCGGGAGGAGGTCTCGGAGTACACGCCCTCCAAGTCGCCTCCGCGCTGGGCGCGCAGGTGTTCGCCGCCACCTCAACGCCCGAAAAACTGGATGCCCTGGAAAGGTTCGCGCCCGGCGCAGTGATACTGGGCGGCGAACTGGACTTCTCTGAACTGGTACTCGCATTCACCGAAGACGCAGGCGCAGACGTAGTGATAGACACCGTCGGCTCAGCCACCTTCGAAAGCTCCATGCTCAGCCTCGCGCAGTACGGACGGATGGCGCTGCTCGGAGAGGTCGCAGGCGGGCGCGCCCGCCTCAGCCTGACAGACATCATGTTCAGGGACGGCGCTATTCACGGCTCCACAGGCGCGAGCCTCGGCGACATAGCCGCCGCTGCCGAGCTGGTGCGGAGCGGGGCAGTGAAACCCGTAGTACACGCCCGTCTGCCCTTGGAAGAAGCGGCTGAAGCGGTCCGCATGGTCGCCGATAGGGAAGCGCTCGGCCGAGTCATCCTAAATCCATAAAGGCGCAAAACAGCCCTACCCCCGGCAGGGGATAGGGCTGTTGATAACCCTAATGGACAGAGAGAGAGCGCGCCGCCCCCTTTCCGCATTCTTAGGCCGTCGCCCCGCGCGGCTGCCTGATGCGCCTGAAGATGTTGCCCACATCCCCGTACTCCCACGAGATGAGCGCTTGGCTCGCTATGGCGATAGAACTATATGTTCCGGCCACGACGCCTATCAGCAGCACCAACAGGAACTCCCGGATAGTCGTCCCGCCAAACAGGAGCAGCGCGAGCAACGTCACAAGCAGCGTTATGCTTGTGTTGAGAGACCGGCCGATCGTCTCGGATATGCTCAGATTGACAACCTCCGACAGTTCGCGGTTGGGATGCGCGCCCACATTCTCGCGTATCCGGTCGAACACCACAATAGTGTCGTTCACGCTGTACCCGATCACTGTCAGAATGGCTATCAGAAACATCGTGCCGACTTCCATATCCATAACGGCGCCTAGTATCGAGAAGATCCCGACAACGATCACCGTATCATGTATCAGAGCGACGATAGCGGCCGCTCCGTATCTGAAAGGACTAGGAACGTTTCTGAACGCCCACCAGATGTATATGAAGATGCCCACCGCCGCGGCCACTACCGCATAGAAGGCATTGACCACCGTCTCCGACGCCACAATCGGCGAAACGAGGTCGAATGAAAGTTCCGTTAAGCCATCCGGCGACAGGTCCGCTTCCAGAGCGTTAAGCAATTTCGCCTTAGGACTCTCTTCCGAATCCGCGTTCTCAGGAGCGCCGCTCAACTCCTTCGTTCGTATAAAGAACGTCCGCTCGTCCAGCTTCTGCACGATAGCGTCAGGGTGTCCGTGTAAGGCGAGGCTCTGTCTCAGTTCGGTCTGATCGACATCGCCCTCGAACTCCAGGGTTAGAGTCGAACCTCCCGTGAAGTCTATGCCCGGATTCAGCCCGGGCGTGATTATAAGAAAGACCACGCCCGGTAGGATCACTGCCAGCGAGATAAGATAGAACCAACCCCTTTTGCCTACGAAATTCAACTCAAGCTCCCTCTAGTCGGCGGTATCGGTCAAAAACTGCTGAGGCGCTTCACTTCCGCCGGACGGCAGCCAGACTCTCATTGTCCGAGTCAGCCTTGATGTGCCTACGAAACGCAACAGCGTGCGGCTGATGATGATCGCTGTGAACATACTGACCCCAACCCCAATCGCGAGCGTTACCGCGAATCCCTGCACCACGCTCGCCCCCAACTGCTCCGCGAACCAGAACAAAATGCCGCAGGTAATCAGGGTGGATATATTCCCGTCCCGAATCGCGGGCCACGCCCTGTCGAATCCGATGTTTATCGAGGACAACAGCGTTCTACCCGCGCGCAACTCATCTTTCATACGCTCGAAAATCAATATGTTGGCGTCCACCGCCATGCCTATTGACAGTATTAGGGCGGCCACCCCGCTCAGAGTCAGCGTGACCGGCAGTATCTTGAAGATAGCCAGAACCAGCATCGCATATATTATCAGCGCGATAGACGCCACCAAACCGGGCAGGCGATAGTACAGGGTCATAAACAGAAGCACCAGCCCCAAGCCGACGAATCCGGCCACCACGCTCTTGGCGAGCGAATCCGCCCCCAGAATAGCGTCAACGTCCCGTTTCTGAATGAGTTCGATCGGAACCGGCAGACGGCCCGCTTCCAGCTGAAGCGCTAGGTCGCGAACCCCCTCTACCGTAAAGTCTCTACCCTGAATTATCGCGGTTCCCGCCGTTATCGCGGTCTGCACAGTGGGCGAGATAAGTTCCGAGTCGTCCAAGAAGATGGCTATCTGATCTCTTACGCCCTCCGCCTCCTGCTTGCGAACGATGTCTAGGGTAAGCTCGCCGAATATCCGCGTTCCCTCACCGTCGAACTCTAGGTTGACGATTGGAATGCCCGACTGGGAGTGCTGTCCCGGGAAGGCCCTATCCAAATTGTCTCCGCTCAGCCCAATGTCCTCATCCTGCGTTCCCACAATTTCCGTAAACAGGATTTCGGGGTTATCGCCCGTCCTCTGACGCGCTACTTCCATGCTGGGTTGAGACATCGTCTCCCCTTCGACCGGAAACGCGAAAGCGTAAGTCGTCTCGCCCACCCGCTGTACGGTCGCATAGCTCGCCGTAAAACGCTGCTGTTCGTTCCCGTCAACTGATATGTCCAGAGTATTGGGTATCCGCCCTCCGACGGGAAGCGCTGAAGGATCATCCTCAAGTCTCTGTCTGAAGTCCTCCTGATACAGAAAGTAAGACTGCGCCAGTCTTATAAAGACCGGCTCGAACTTGGCCGCGCCTTCTTCCGTGAACTCTATAACAAGGCCGATAGGCGGCGTCTCTTCCTCCGCTTCAGAGCCGTCCTGAGTGGATTCCGCGGGTTGATCGGTCGAAGCCTCCGACGGGTCGGACAGAAAATCCACCGTCACGCCCGCGATGTCCTCCGACGTTATCTCATTCAGATCGCTCGCTACATTGAACGTGCGTCGCTTGAATTCAAGGCGTGCGGTCTCCCCTATAATCCTCTCCGCGCGCTCGGAGTCGCTCACGCCCGGCAACTGTATCAGAATCCTGTCGGACCCCAGAAGTTGGATAATCGGCTCCCCCAGACCGGAGCCGTTGACCCGTCGTTCGATCGTCAGTTTCAGAGCGTCCATCTGGTCCTGCGTGACCTCTATCGGCGCGCCTGTAACCGCATCGGTCAAATTTGCCTGATACACAAGGTGACTGCCGCCCTGAAGATCCAAACCCAAACTCAGCCCCAACAGGGTCTCTTCAGACCCTCGCTGGAAATTGCCGATGGAAAAAGTCTGAAAACCTAGGATGAGTCCGGCCACAATCACCACGACAGCGATTATTATGACAGTCCGCCCGTATCTACCCACCCGCTACTCCTCTTCTAAAGTTGGCTCTCGCCAATTTCAATGCCTCGTCTCTGGTTGCGATCTGACCCTTAGCCTCCGCCTGCGCGACAGATTTCAGAAGCCGTCCAACGAGCGGTCCGGGCTCAATCCGGAATTCTTCCATAACATCATAGCCGGTTAGTAGTCCCTTGCGAGACGGTTCGGCGGTTCGATTATGAGGTCCTACCAGAAGAATATGCTTTATCACCCTCACCTGACTGTGCATCTCCCCGGAAGTGAGAAGTGGGCCACGCGCCGCAAGAAAGTCTGCCATGTTCAGGTACAGTGTGTCCAGTGCAACATCCCCTAGGTCCCTATAATACCTATGAACGGCCCGGTTTGTCGGAAGTTCTCCTCTACCCGACATCTGTCTGGGTCTGAGGTGGTGCCGTATCATGCTCGTGACAAGATTGGCCCCCTTGCGGCCGACGCGCAGCCGACTGAGAATATCCCCCGCCATCCCTTCTCCCAACTCCGAATGGCCGAAAAACCTAACCCGGCCTGACGGCTCCACTGTCTTAGTATCAGGCTTGGCGACATCGTGCAGAAGGGCAGTCAGCTTCAGCATCGTGCCTCTCGTATGTCCGTCGGAAACCTCGCGGCCGAAGTAAGCGTCCATTCCGTCGAATGTCGGCATCATGTCGCGCGCCAACCCGTTTGAATAGCGCCCCGTCACTATCTGATCCGCGTAATCGAGCGCCGCTGTCAAATGGCCGAAAACGTCGTAATAATGCTCTTTGGGCTGCTCCACCCCTCTGGCGCGGTCAAGTTCCGGCATGAGCGCCGACAGAAGCCCCAGCCGGTCCATTGCCCCTATCCAACGCGCCGCGCCCGGCGACGCCAAGATTCTGAACAGCTCTTCCCTGATTCGCTCCGGATAAGACCCACACAGCCTCGCCGCGTCTCGCCGAATCAGAGACTCCGTCCTGGCATGAATGCTGAACCCTGTCTCCGCCGATAGGCGAATCGCTCTGAGAAGCCGAACCGGATCGTCAACGAAAACATCGTCGGAAACGGCCTGAATTCTTCTCAAACGAATATCCCTCACCCCGCCGAGTGGGTCAATCAACTTCCACTCTCCCGACACTGCCGACTCCAGAGGCGTCGCGATAGCGTTGATAGTGAAGTCGCGGCGTCGGAGGTCAAGGTCAATCCCATCGGTCAGACTCGCTAAATCAATAACGATCCTCTTGTCCCCGTTCCGCGCTATCACCCTGACGATATCCCGCTCCGAGTCAATGCGGATCATATACCCGTTCAACGAATCGGCCAGCGCGCCGCCCACCTCGATCGCAGACCCGCGCGCAACCATGTCCACATCTCTCGTCGTCCTGTTCAGAAGACCGTCACGCACCGAGCCGCCGACAATGTACGCGGCCACGCCTATATCACTGACAACCCGCGCGGCTTCCCTCACTACCGTCTGGGCTTCTTTTTCAAATGGGTTCATTGCAGCAGCCACTTTTCACAATATACAAACGCGCCATCCGCTCAGGAGGCGCGCGCAACCTGGCAAGACAGGGTGGAACTCTACCTGATATTCAACGATGCGGGAACGTCTTCGGAAACCAACAGATCCGAAGACGCGGGAATTTCGGCCTCGTCCGACTTCTCCGTCTCGTCAAGCGGCTGACCATTCTCATCAACCCGATAAGGCGTGGCGTGTTCGGCCAAGTGATCGAGATACAGAATCCCATTCAGGTGATCCACCTCATGCTCCATAGCCTGGGACAGAAGACCGTCCGTCTTTACCTTAACTAACTTCTCTGTGTGATCCAGCGCGCCGAACCTAACCCACTCAGAGCGGTTCACCATGGCGCGATACCCCACGTGACTCAGACACCCCTCCTCAACTTCGCGTTCACCCCCTCGACTCAGTATCTCAGGGTTTATATACACACGCGCCTCTTCCTCCTCAGACAGCTGAATCACTATCAGGCGTCTCAGCTCCCCAACCTGGTTCGCCGCAAGCCCTACGCCGCCCGCCGCCCGCATGGTCTCGACCATATCGTGAGCAAGCTGGAGCAACCTCCTGTCCACCCGTCTGACTTTCCTCGCGCGCTGTCTCAGAATAGGATGCGGAATCGCAAGTATCTCTCTTATAGCCAACGAACTTCCCCATACGGAATTGATTGCAGACCCAAAGCGCCTTTATTGTACCATTAGGGCAAAAGATAACACCAATGACTCGGGACTGAACCGGGGCAATCGCCTCTAAACTCCACCACTATTGTACATCTGTGCTTATTTGATTATAATGCCCCCATGACTCAACAACATGAAACTTCCAACCCGACGTCCACCGTCCCAACCGCCGACCGAACCCTGAAAACCATAAATCACAATTTATGATAAGCCGGACATGAAATTTTACCCTGCCAGTACAGGTCGTTGCAGGTGAAATACAGGGGTTCTAATTACCTGTCGTCAGGTCAGAACTCACCAGCCTCCGCCTGTCCCGACATAAACAAAGATATATAACCGCCGCGGATTAGACCTATTGCCCTAGTCTGCGGCCCTCGAAAGAATCGGAATGAAGGAGATTCATCAAATGCCAAGCGTAGCCGTACTCGATGATTACCAAGGCATAGCGCGAGATATGGCCGCCTGGGACTCCCTTCCGGCTGACCTGAGAGTCGAATTCTTCAGCGACCACCTGTCCATCGAGGAGGATGTCGCGCGAAGGCTGGAACCTTACGGTATCATTGTCGCTATGCGCGAGCGAACGCCATTCCCCCGAACGCTGTTCTCACGCCTCCCGAATCTGAAGCTGCTGGTCACTACCGGCATGAGAAACGCCTCGATGGACATGGACGCCGCGGCCGAACATGGCGTCACCGTCTGTGGCACTGGCGGACTGCCATACCCGACCGCCGAACTAACTTGGGCGCTCATCCTATCCCTCGTCCGAAAAATCCCGGTCGAGGACGCCGCTACACGGGCGGGGAAGTGGCAGGTGTCCGTCGGCGAAGGACTCCGAGACAAGACCCTCGGAGTCATAGGACTTGGCAGGCTTGGATCGCAGGTGGCGACAATAGGCCGCGCTTTCGGCATGAATGTCGTGGCTTGGAGCCAGAATCTGACGGCGGAGCGCGCCGCGCGGTTCGACGCGGCTCTGGTCTCGAAAGACGAACTGCTAAGCGATTCGGATATCGTAACCATACACCTAGCGCTAAGCGACAGGACACGCGGATTGTTAGGTCGGCGCGAGCTTTCCCTGCTGAAGGAATCCGCTTACCTAGTCAACACCTCTCGCGGCCCCATAGTGGACGAGTCCGCCCTCATAGAGACTCTCAGGTCGAAAGCGATAGCGGGCGCCGGCCTGGACGTGTTCGACATCGAGCCTCTGCCCGCCGACCATCCTTTGAGAACTCTGCCCAACACGGTCCTCACTCCCCACATGGGCTACGTGACCGCCGAGACCTACCGCATCTTCTACCGCGACGCGCTCGAAGACATCGTGGCGTCCCTGTCCGGCGACCCCATTCGCGTCCTCTCGGCCCCATGAGCGTCCGGCTGAACCTATACGTTCTCCCATGATAACAGGATTAACCTCGATGCCCTAGACACAGGCTTCCTCTGAGCCTGGGATCGCCGGCAGACGCTTTAGCTGAGATGGATGTTCACCGCCTACGAGCGCTTGGAAGACTACGCTGAAGCCCGCAGCTCGGTCAGTCAACGCTTCAATAGCCGGCTACCCTCATGATTATGGACACCTCCCAGCTGAACCCGTAGTTCAGTCCAGATTCTCTATCTCCACCGGTTCTATATCATCCGCGAGATCAAACCCCAGTATCCGCGAATAGAAGTAAAGCTCCGCTTCCAGCGCGCGCTTCACATTCTCCGAATCCCTGAAACCATGTCCTTCCCCCTCGAACGACAGATAAGCCACTGGCAAACCCTTCTCCCGTAGGGCGTCAAGCATCATCTCCGACTGAGCGGGCGGCACTACCTTGTCGTCTGTCCCCTGGAATAATATGATAGGGCAGGAAAGTCCGTCGGTATGATAGATGGGAGAGCGTTCCTCGTACAGGTCCCGCCGCTCCGGATATGGGCCAACCATCGAGTCTAGGTACCTAGACTCGAACTTGTGAGTATGCTCAGCCAGCGCGCCCAAGTCGCTCACCCCATAGTGGCTCGCGCCTACTCTGAATACATCCTTGAAAGCCAGCGCCGCCAGCGTCGTATAGCCGCCAGCGCTCCCTCCCCGTATTATCAGCCGTTCGCCATCCACCTCCCCCTCATTCACCAAGTGCAAAGCGGCATTCACACAGTCCGCTATGTCAACGACCCCCCACTGTCCGTTCAACCGTCGTCTGTACCGCGTTCCATACCCTGTGCTTCCGCCGTAGTTCACATCCGCTATGGCGATGCCTCGGCTCGTCCAGAACTGATACGACAGGCTGAACGAGCTCATCGCCGCCCCCGTAGGACCGCCATGGCTGATCACCATAAGAGGCGGCTTCTCACCCTCCACGCCAACGAAGTCCGCATTCTTGGCCGGATAGTAGAAGGCGTGCGCGGTCAGACCGCCTTCCGTCTCGAACTCTATCGGTCTCGGCGCCGAGATATAGCCGCTATCCACCGGAACGGCGCGAGACTCTCTGATGACGCCCATCTCCCCCGTATCGAGCTCAAGAGACACAAGCGCGTTCGGCAGGCTTGCCGACCCCGCTACTAGCGCGACGCGCCCTGGCGACGCTCGTATATCGCCGCGAGACATCTCGGTGTACGGCGTCTCTATCGGACTGAACTCTGTTGTGCGCGTGTTTAGCGCGGCAAGTTTCCAGAAGCCGTCTTCCGCGTACTCGCACACAATGCGCTCAACCGACTCAAAAGTGTATGTGCGTGTCCCAAGCGCCCATGCGGGCGAGCCGAACTCGGCCATCATAGGCGCCATCGCCTCTATGTGACCGCCACGCTGGCGATACAGGCTCCACCATCCGCTTCGGTCCGACACAAAGTAGAGAATCCCGTCCGGCGACCACTCCGGCTGGAAAATGGACTCCCCGGGCATACCGGCCACCTTGCGAATCTCGCCAAGCGATCCGTCCTCTAAGATCTTCCCTGTCCACAGCTCGGTACTGTCCCAAGGCATATTCGGATGATCCCAGCTCAGCCACGCCATCATCGCCCCATCCGGGCTAACCGACGGGTAGCCGTAGAAGTCGCTGCCCGACACCAGAATCTCACCCTCGCCGACCTCATCGAGATCCAGACCCACGATAGTATTCGCGCAATCCTGGTCCGACTCTCTATGATCCTCCCGAACGCACACAAGCCGGTTACGCTCCCTGTCCACCATCCCATCCGCGTAGCGCAGATCAACGCCATCTGGCGTGATCGGAATCGGGTCGCCCTCCCACCCTTGGCGATACACACGTCCGTCGGCGAAATTTGAAAAGAGAACCGCCTCGTCCGATACCCAGAAACACAGCCCCCCATATTCATGTACCCGAGTCCGAACGTTATATGGCGCGAAAGTGATATCCTCACTTACCCCATCCCCCCGCCGTCGGACTATCACATTTCTGCCGCCATCGCCCGGTCTCTCCTCCACCCAGTAAATATCTTCGCCATCTATTTCGACGGATCCCAACCTTACTGAGTTCTGTACGACCAACTCCGACGTTATAGGCGACTTCCACGACCCGTGTGGCGCTGCCATTGACATTGGACTTCCTCGCTGTCTGAATCAGAATTTGTTGAATTTCAAGATAGGGCAGAATATAGACGCCCCTTATTTCAGATGGCGGTCAGCCCGCCGGCTCAAACGTCTTGCGCCAGACACCGGGCGACTCTGGCAGATGAATCATCGCCTCGCGCATCCTAGCGTTATCCGGATGCGCCGTCTGTTGCCGCAGCCACTCCTTCCCCTTCGATATCTCAGTATGCTCAAACTCGTACATTGTCATGTACTTCGGCTCGCCGCCCACGGCCATATATCGCCGCCCGCGCGTTACGCCTTCCACAGTCTCATAGTTCGGTACATACACCGTGTCATACCAGTGATTCCACTCCGATTCCACCTCCGTCGGAATGTCCATCCGACCTATCTGAAGCGCGGGCGCCATTGGGCTGTTCGCGATCTCGTCCGTCAGACCGGCAGGGTGAATCATCTCATACACGTTGCGTATGTATGTCGTCGCAGTGTATTCCGGGGACATCCGCTTCGACCACTCCGTCGGATTCGCGCGTACCTTCAGATACTCGTCCGACTGCATTACGGCGGAGTTTTCTAGTTCGTAAACGGCTAGGTGCTTCGGTCCGTTTACCGACGCCTCATACCGCGCCGCGCTCAGAATGCCCGGGATGGAGAGGCGCTCCTCAATATGCTCTTCATTGTACCAGCGATTGAATTCGTCCTCGATATCCGCCGGAACCTCGCACCAGACCATCAATAACCCTGTGCCTTTCTTGTTCGCCATTACACTCCTCCGTTGTTAGTTCTCATCCATTAGTTTACAGTTATCATATGGACTTGTCAGTTCGGGAGCCTAATACACGAAAAGGAGAAAGCATGACTGTGACGCAGGATGTAGAAGCGACAATTGTTGGACTGGAAGAAGAACGCCTCGCGGCGATGGTGGCGGCAGACGTTGATACGCTCGACCGGATTTTGGCGGATGACCTCAGCTACGTGCACACTACGGCCGCCATAGACACGAAGGAGAGCCTTACGAGCGGGCTGGCCTCCGGCAGGCTCAACTACGAGTCCATCACGCCTACCGAGCGAGTCGTCAGAACTTACCGCGATTCAGCAGTCGTGCGGGGTGGGGCGCATGTCCACGTAAACGGCAATCACTTCTCGCTCGAATACACTGTCGTGTACGTTAACAACGCTGGCGACTGGCGGATGACGTCTTGGCACGCGACACGGTTGCCCTGAGTCTGAGTCAAGACGTCCGGCGCGCGTGGATATATTGATGTGAAAGCGAGGAGGGAGAGCCAACAGTCCGTCCCTCCTCTACGCGCGTGTAGTGATATTCTAGTCCGCGGGCACGGCTTCCAGCTTCACCCCGGAACCACTGAACTCGGGCATTACTTCTTCGGCGAATTGCTGGAGCTGTTCCAGTATGACTGACTCCGGCGTGCCGACCGGATGGCTTACGCCCACCCTGTCCAGGCCCGGATAGGCTTCCTCCAGCCGCTTCAACTGCTCGATAATCATCTCCGGAGGCCCCGCCAGAAATCCGCCCGTTCTCACCGCGTCCTCTATGCGCGGCAAGTCGGCTGTCGGCGCGCGCGATGGATCCGACATCGCGTCTATCTGCTCGTCGCTCAGCGCGCGCACTAGGCGCAGCGGCCCGAACATCTTTAGATTCTCCTCATAATATCCCGCTGCCGCCTCTATCGCCTCTTCCTGCGTGTCCGCTATATAGAAATGGAAACCGATGGATAGGTTCTCGCCCAGCTCTAGCTCTCGGCCCGCGCGCGCGTTGGCGTCCCGATACGCCTCGATAACCTTGTGCATCGCTCCGCCCTCGGCTACGCCGCCGCCTATCATCCCTTTTATGCCGTGCTTGGCCATGAAGTCCAAGCCGCGCGGCGTCGCGCTCTGAATCGGCTGCCAGCACTCAACAGGCAGGTTCAGCGGGCGCGGGACCAGAGTTATCTCCTTCAGGGTGTAACCGCGATACGGCACTTCCGGCGGGATGGTATAGTACTCGCCCACATGCGAGAACGACTCTTCGTTGAAAGAGCGGAATATGATGTCAACCTGCTCCTCGAACAGATTGCGGTTGGCTTCTTGGTCGAGCAGGGGAGAGCCGAATGTGTCCACCTCGCGGGTGTGGTAACCTCGACCCACTCCGAATATGGTCCGGCCGTTCGTGAGAATATCGGCAGTGGCGTAGTCCTCCGCCAGCCTTAGCGGGTGCCACATTGGCGTGATGTTGAACCCGCAGCCTATCTTAATGTTCTCCGTCATGTGCGCTAGGTGCACCGCTATCATCAGCAGGTTCGGAATGCACTCGTATCCTTCCGGCTGGAAGTGGTGTTCCGCCATCCAGAAGGTGTCGTAGCCGAACTTGTCCATCGTTCGGGCTATGTTGGTCGCCTTGTCATATGCTGTGACAAGATGGTCGTTGTCGAAGTGGCGGTCGTTGACGGCGGTTCCGGCATAGCCGACGTTCTTCATGTCAACGTGGCCCGCGTACAGGCTGTCGAATTTGGTTATCATGTCTGTCCTCCTGGATATGATGGCGCTGGGGACATATTATACAATTCTATCTATGTTTCCCATACACTATTCATACAGGGGTATTCTCAATAGGTGTTGGTATTAGATATATCCCAGTCTCAGACAGACCAAGGCTATCGAATCCCTCAGCATCCGCATACTCTTGGAGTATCCTTTGGTCTTTCTGACCAGCCTGCTCAACTTACCCCTCAACACTGAGTGTAGCCCCTCATTGCGGTTCACCGCGCCATACTTGCCCACCTTGTGCCGGTTTGTGGGCAGCCATTCATACACATGATAAGCGTCGGTCTCGTAGATGCGCGCATCCGGCAGACGCTCCAACAGCCTCAGAAAAGGCTTCTCGCTTCGGTCTCCCACCTCGAAGTCCACCCAGCGTCTGCCGTCTGACTCCTCCACAACAGCAGTCCATATCCATACAGACCGACGTTTGTCTCTACGCCTAGCTCCCACATATGTCCACATCTCATCGAAGGATATGACCCGCGCACAGCTTTGACCCATCTGTCTCGACGCGCGCTGAACGCTCAGCTTGACCATCAACTCCCTCGCCATACACGCTTTTTTTGACCCAGCTATACACTGTCTCCTCTTTTTTCTCCAACACCCGGCTGATAGCTGACAGTCCCATACCCTCTGTGTACATCGCCACAGCCAGATTCCGGCTCTTCTCTGATGACTGAGGCCGATGGCTGTCGGGTATGAAGTGATACAGACAATGACCGCAACGATAGGTCTGTTTGCCTCGGGAACGTCCGTACTTGGGCAGCCAGTTGGAGCCACAGCGTGGACACTGCATGTCCTCTCGATACGCGCGTTGTCTGACCATGTTCACACCTGCCATGTCTGGATTCACTACACTCTATCATCAATGCCAACACTCGTTGAGAAGACCCATACAGGGTAGCCGCACCGCGGTTCCAACTGGACGCCTAAGGACGTTCACAAGGCAAACAGACATACCTCTCATACCTCTGTAAGTTGGATAGAAAGCGGCGCACTCCTCAGTCGTCTGACATCCCCACACCGGTTAGGAAGACGCGCGATCTGGACACTCGGCGAACGAATAGGAAAGGGAGGAGGGGTGAATCGGAAAGAGGTGCAGCGCTCGGTATTGAGGGGCAAGTTGAACAGGTTGGTTCGTCGGACGAAGGGATACAGCAAGAGTGTTGAAGTGCCGGTGGACTCATTGGCTATGGTGTGGTTGAGAGGATGACTAATCTGATAACCAATGCGTATCATGAATACCTGATGAGGTATTGTTAGATTTCAGTGCAAATAAGATATACTTGTCGAATAGTCGCAGACAGGAGGGTGAAGATGGCGCGGCAACGCTCATATCGCCATGATGTGCGCTGTCCGCATTGCGGCTCCAACTGGATACGCAAGGATGGGCATACACGCGGAGAGCGGATTTACAAGTGCGGAGAGTGTAACCGCAAGCATTCGGCTGGCGCCAAGCGCCATCACTTCAGTGAGCGGGTCAAGGAACAGGCAGTGGAGATGTGCATTGAGGGGATGAGCTTGTCGGCCGCTGCGCGAGTGGTGGGCGCAAGCGTGCCTACGGTGAGTGGGTGGGTGAAAAAAAGGGGGTTCAGGCGCGGCAGAGGCTGCATGAACTTACTGAAAGGCGGACAAGCGGTCGTTCAGGCGCAATCCGAGCCGGTGTCATAGCCTTCGACGAGATGTGGACATACTTGTGTGTTAGGCGTGGTGAAAGGCGCAACGACCTGTGGGTATGGACAGCAGTGGTGGAAGAGCCGGAGGGGACGCGTTGGATGGACTTTGAGGTAGGAGACCGCAGTAAGAAGCCTTTGTTGAGGTTGTTGGAACGACTGCCGGACGCGCGCGTCTACGAGACGGACGCTTACGGCGTGTACCGGTGGCTGCCCAGAAACCGGCACAAGGTGGGGAAGTACGGCTCAGTGAACTGGAATGAGGGGCAGCGCTCGGTGTTGAGGGGGAAGTTGAACCGACTGGCGCGCAGGACGAAGGGCTACTCCAAGAGCGTAAAGATGTTGGAGCGTCTGTTGTCGTTGGTGTTCTTGCGGATGCTTAAACTCAATATCACTGAAATATGAGAATACCGCTGATGGATATACCATTGACACCGCCTGTCTAATCTTGCTACGGTGAGTGTGAAATGATTGAGATCGCCTCCAACAGCTATTTTGGATATTTCTTTTACCGCGCGGGCTGTAAAGCTGTCGGCTGAAAGGTTATGTCCGAAGTCCTGAGAGGGCGAGACACCAGAAACCAAACCCCAGTCGGCAGCGACTGGGGTTTTTGATTGTCAGACACAAGACGATGCTATCCCCAACAGGAGAGTAGATCAGATGCAAGAGTCGCCAACTAGGGATGTGAATGTGGTGAGTACCGATCAGTTGATAAGCCCGGTAGAATTGGTAAGACAGATACCCATAAGCCCAGTCGCGGAGAGAACTGTTCTAGAAGGCCGGGAGCAGATCCGAAGAATTCTGTGCGGTGAGGATAACCGCATGATGATGGTGGTCGGTCCTTGCTCTATCCACGATGAGAAGGCCGCCGTGGAGTACGCCGCCAGGATACTGGAACTAAGAAAAGAGCTTGAGGACAGGCTATTGATAGTGATGCGGGTCTATTTCGAGAAGCCTCGCACAACTGTTGGGTGGAAGGGACTGATCTACGATCCTCATCTGAATGATACATTCGACATTGATGAAGGTTTGCGCATCGCGCGTCGCTTGATGCACTCAATCACCGAGATGGGTGTTTACACCGGCACCGAGTTCCTCGACCCTATAGTCCCGCAGTACCTGGCTGACCTGGTGTGCTGGGCTACTATCGGCGCGAGGACGACCGAGAGCCAGACACACCGGCAGATGGCGAGCGGCCTTTCGATGCCGGTCGGATTTAAGAACGGCACCGACGGCAACCCGCAGACGGCCGTTGACGCCATGGTCTCTGCCCAGTCTCCTCATTCATTCCTTGGCATAGACCATTTCGGCCAGACCGCCGTAGTCAATACCACTGGCAATCCTGACGGACACATAGTGTTGCGCGGGGGGCGTTCCGGCCCTAATTTCGCGGAGGAATTCGTTTCAGAGGCTCAGGGACTTCTGAAAGACGCGGGCGTTCGCCTCGAACTGCTCGTGGACTGCTCTCACGGCAACTCCAACAAGGACCACAACCTCCAGCAAGTTGCCTTCAGGGATGTGGTATCGCAGCGCGCCAGTGGCAATGATCATGTAATCGGCTGTATGCTGGAGTCTAATATCAATCCTGGCGCCCAGAAGCTCAACGGCGACCGCGATTCCCTTGAGTACGGTGTATCGGTAACAGACGCCTGCATCAGCTGGGACGAGACTGCGGATCTGCTTCGATGGGCGGGAGACCAGGTTGGCGGCAGGGTTCTGGTGTCCGCGGATTAGCTGTGTTGACAAGGCATAGAATCGCTCCCCGTTGCTAGGACCGAGTCATGGATGGAGGGGTCTGTCCAGCGACGCATAGTTCATTACACGTATAGACAGTGCATGGACGCTGGTTGGCCTCGGATCTGAGGAACAGTGGCTTTCTGTATGAGAGGCGTCACCGGATCTTCACTCCAGCGGGTCGGCGACGACAAGGGTCGTCCTGTCTTCGGAACGCGTAGAACAGTGAATCGTATGTTGATCGCGGAAGGCCGGGGCGTTATGGAGGAGTGTTGGACTGCCGCGGCGGAACACGAGGCCATTGATTTCGGCCTAGCCTTATGAGCGGTCGTTTGCGATGCTCAAAGACGCGGCGCTACTTCAACTGCGCATGCCGGATGCGAGTGTGTGGAACGGCTGGGATCCTCAAGGACGCGACGCCATTCAATATCCGGTGGAACGGGGCGGACCGGTCTTTATAGACATAATCGCGGCGCGGCGCATAGCAGAACATCATTTCGCTGGTGATGGATTTGGAGAATCTATCGCCCAGCCAGGGATGGGTGGGGCGTGAGCGCGCGTCGTTTGACCAGAGGGTGAGCCTGGATATGGTTCTCTGTCTCGCGCTACTTCACCATATACGGGTTTCAGCTAATATTCCCTTGCCGTTGTTCATGGGATGGATGGTTGCGCAGCCTAAATGCGACAATCATTCTGGAGTTTGTCGGGCGATAGGATGATATGTTCCGTAAGCTTTTGGAGAACAAGCGGGAGGATTATTCGGATTACACTTCGGAGAGCGTTGTGTCCGAAGTCGGGAAAAGCTTCTCAGTGATCGATAGGTTAAAACCGGAGGGCGGGAAGCGGGAGATGTTCTTGCTAGAGCCGGCGTAACCTTGTCGCGCACCTTGCAATCTGCACTGCGCTGGCACGCGATGTGTTCCTTTCGAATGAGGTGTAAGAGTGCTTTCCTGTTACTAAGTTCGGAGGTGAGCATATTTGCTCGCTGGATACCTAGCCGCCGCCCTCGAATAGCGATGTGTCGGGGTGGAAGGCATACCAGCCGAACCAGAACGCGACGAAAGAAGGCAGTCTCGACAGGGTCTTGTTTTCGTCAACCGCGTTCGTCAGACCGCTCTCGCCAACCAGCCAAGTTTCCCCCTTCGAGTCCACCAGAAAGTCCGGAACGCCTTTCAAATCGCCGTTGTCCTTAAGTGTGAATGTTTCATCCCCACGCTCGAATACCCTGACATCCGATGATATATCTGACGATATGATCACCATCGCCTTGTCGCCAATAGTATCGTTAACGACTTTCAGTTCACGTAGCGCCATTACAGGGTAGGCTTTGTGAGATCCTCCCACAGATAGACCTAACACTTCGTCTTTCGCGTCCAGCGTCAGGTCGCGCTTCCACACAGGGAACATTGTATCCGCGCTCACGCGATAGTCGTAGTATATGGACTTCGCGTTTGTCTCCGGTTCGTAGAAGCGGGGAGAGTAGTAGCCGGTATCAGGCGACAGCGCCTTGGTGCCTGGGTTCTCCTCTAACCACTCTTCCCATGTGGTCAGCGCCACCGGGAAGAAATCCAGCTTGATGACTTCGTCCCGCTCGGCGAGGTCTCCAATGACCGGCTCTCCCAGCAGGGAACTCCAGAGCGAGTTCGTCTTCCTGTCGTACATGAGCTTGTTGGAGCGGTACAATAGTCCGGATGTGCCGAAAGTGGTTGGTTGTCCGTCTATCTTGGCGGAATACACGATTCCGGCTCCGCACAGCGTTCACCACATCAGCGATATGGGTTCACCGCCAACCGAATCGTTCACCATCTCGTGAGCGTTGACTATCCTGAGCGGATACGCCCTCGCGTCGCCGTTTATCTCTAAGCCGAAAACTCTGTCGTCCGGGTTCAGGTAGTCGGCTTCATCCGCGTCGAGGAAGAGTGGGCGGCGCAAGTCCGGTATTCCGTCCGGTCGCACGCCGCCCCAGACTATCTCAGCCAGATGGATGCGGGAAAAGTCTTGCGCGGGCCGTAGGAAATACGCGAAGCGTTCGTCTATGGCTGAATATAGATTGGCTTTCCAGTTCGCGTACTTGTCTGGCGGCTCGATCTCCTCAAGATTTTCCCCCATCCAGTTCATCCACTCGTCCCATTCATTTCCCGAGAATGGCTGTCCGGTAAGCGATTCGAGCGTTTCCGCAACCCTGTTCCTCGAGTCGGCGGACGGCATGAACCGAATTATCTCTATCAGTACGGGGATCATGGAGATATCGTTATTTTCCCTGATAGCGTCCAGCGCTCGGTAAGTCCGCTCCATCGTTATAGTAAAGCCGGGGAACACGTCGTACATCGCGGTGTTCGAGTCGTATTCCACGGGGGTTGGCGTCGGAGCCGGCGCAGCCTGAGGAAGGGCTGTCGTGTCGGGAGCGGGCGTGGAGGTTGGTTGGACTGTTGGCGTGGGTATAGGGGGCGCTTCGTCGGAGCTCATGTCGGCCTTTGCCGATACCTGGACGGGCGACGGCTCAGGCGTGGGAGCCGCGACCGATTCCCCGCCGCACGCGGCTGCCCCAAGCGCTAATCCAACACCGACAAAACCGAAGAACTTCTTAATGCCCATAAATGCCAATCTCCCGTATGTCTCACACGCTATATCTTACGAGAGAAGACGCGGTGGCGGATTGGGGAGGATTACTCTCCGTCTGATATCCAGCTCGCGACGCGCTCGGCCAGCATCATGATAGGCACGTTTGTGTTTGAGCGCGGGCAATCGGGAAGTATAGAGCCGTCAACTACTCTCAGGTTTCTGACGCCTCTGACGCGTCCATGCTGGTCAACGACCGCCATTGGGTCGTCTTCCGGCCCCATCTTCGCGGTGCAGGATATGTGGTGCATGGTGCTGACATTGCCGAGCATCCACTCGTCTAGGGCGTCATCAGACTTGAGAGCGGTCTCGTCCGGCGCGACGAGATCTCCGGCGATGTTCTCGAACACCGGATTTTGAACGATGTCTAGGCACATCCGAACGCCGTCCCTCAGCCGTTGTCTGTCGAACTCCTCTGATAGGTAGTTGTAGTCTAGGAGCGGTTGGATATGAGGGTCCGCTGACTGAAGTGTCAAGCTACCCTTGCCAGTAGCCAAGTAGAGACCGACACTCATGACTAGCAGATGTCCTTCCTTGCGGAAGCGCATCACGGTTATCATATCGTCCGGCATACGCGAGCCGGGCGCGGTATATCGCAGGGCGACTTTCTGCGGCCCGACTTCCTGGGGCGGCGCGGGGACGTGGTCCTGCGCTTTCCACAGCATCGTTACGCAGGGGTGGTCGCGAAGACCCTGACCTACACCGGGCGAATCGTACAGGAGTGGGACGCCGAACTTGGCGAGATGTTCCGCCGGCCCTATTCCCGACAGCATCAATAGCTGAGGGGAGGCTACCGGTCCCGCGCTCAATACAATCTGGCTGCCCCATACTTGGAATATCTCGCCTCCGCTTTCCACTTCTACGCCGACAGCGGTATCGTCCTCGAATAGGACGCGCCGCGTGAAGCAGTTCGGGCGTATCGTGAGATTCAGCCTGTGCCGGGTCTGTCCAAGGTAGCCGATTGCGGTACTCCAGCGTACGCCTCCCGGGTTGTTCAGGGGATATGGCCCGACCCCGGACGCGCCTGGGTAGTTGTGGTCCCGAATTTCAGGAAAGCCCATGTCGAGGCAGGCTTCGTAGAAGGCGGACTGGTCGGGCTGAAGGGAGTCGAGGGTGTGCCTGCGAACGATTATCGGGCCGTCCGTGCCGTGGTAGTCGTCGGAGAAGTCGGTATCGGTCTCTATCTTCCGCAGGTAAGGCAGGGAGCTCTCGTAGGTCCATTCGTCATTGCCGAGTGATTGCCAGTGGTTGAAGTCGTGAACCAGCGGTCTGAGGAATACCTGTCCGTTGATGGCGCTTGTGCCGCCTGTGACCTTGCCGCGCGGGACTTCCATGTCTGTTCTGAGAGGTGTGGCGCGGCCCGTGAATGCCCAGTTGTGCTTGTCTTCCACTACGAAGTCCGTCCCCGTTCCCCAGCCATACTTCAAATCTTCCGGGATGGTGTCGAAGTCTGGGTAGTCGGGCCCCGCTTCCAGCAACAGCACAGAGGTATTGGGGTCTTCCGATAGCCGCGCCGCCAGGGTCGCGCCCGCGGATCCCGCTCCAACGATTACGTAGTCGTAGTTCAACTTTCGCGCTCCTTGCGTCGGCGCTCCTCAGATACGCCAATTGGGTTACTTTGGGACTATCTTCCCTCCTTTATGAAGTCGGCCATCTTTTCCCCGATCATCATGGTGGTGACGTTGATGTTCGCCCTCACGCAGTCAGGCATGATCGAGGCGTCTATCACGCGCAGTCCTTTGACGCCGTGAACCCTGCCATACTGGTCAACCACCGCTGCCGGGTCGTCTGCGGGGCCCATCTTGGCCGTGCAGGAGATGTGATGGCCGGTAGTCACCTCGCGCGCCATCCACTCGTCTAGATCATCGTCCGAGTCCATAACCTCGTCGGGCGGCTCGACTCGCTCGGCTATGATGTCGCTCCAAGCTTCATGCTCGCTGAGCTTGGAGCATATACGCACCGCCTCGCGCATACGCTCACGATCGAACTCTTCGGTGAAGTAGTTGTAGTCCAGAATCGGCTGATCTGACGGATCTGCCGAGTTCAGCTTCAGCTCGCCCGAGCCTACTTCGAGGTCGAGCGCGATTATCATGCGTATGCCTATTGGGTTCATCCTGTCGCCGCCTCTGTTGACTCGCTCGGTGGCGAATGTGTTCATATAGACTATCATGTCGTTGCGGAGGTCGGAGCCGGTCGCGGTGTAGCGGAGACCGAATTGCATACGCGGCCCGTATAGGTCGAATTCATGGTCCGGCTTTACCGTCCATGTAACGTAAACTAGCGGGTGGTCGCGAAGGTTCTGTCCAACGCCCGGGATATCCTTGACTACCGGAATTCCCACCTCTTTTAGATGCTCGGCTGGGCCGACGCCGGACAGTAGGAGTATCTGGGGCGAGCCGACCGCGCCTGCGCTCAGGATTATCTCTTCGCCCTCAACAGTGAAGACTTCCCCGCCGCTCTCTGCCACAACGCCTGTTGCCCTATCGTCTTCGAACTTTATCCTGTGAACCGCGCAGTTAGGCCGTATTGTGAGATTCAGGCGGTGACGCGACAGGCTCAGGTAGCCTAGATTGGTGCTCCACCTGATGCCGTCGGGGTTGTTCAGCGGGAGCGGTCCTACGCCGGTTGAGTCGGGGTCGTTGTGGTCGGGGCAGTCGGCGAAGCCGTAGTCTAGGCACGACTGGTAGAAGGCTTTCGACACGTTCTGCCAGGTTTCCGGCGGGAATCTGTGACAGATAATCGGGCCGTCTGTTCCGTGGAAGTCGTCGGAGTAGGTGGTATCGGTCTCCAGCTTGCGGAAGTAGGGGAGGCAGTTCTCGAATCCCCACTCGTTGTTGCCCCACGACGCCCAGTTGTCGTAGTCTTCCGGCGCTCCGCGCAGGAATATCTGGCCGTTGATGGCCGAGGATCCGCCTGTAACCTTGCCGCGCGGGATGAGCATAGGCTCGGCCGAGTCGGTGGCGCGGCCAGTGTACTGCCAGTTATGGTCGCTGGTCATAATGTCGGTGGCCGTGGCGTATCCGTAGCGCACTTCGTCCGGCAGCTCTTCCATATCCGCGTAGTCCGGACCGGCTTCCAGCAACAGAACCGATTTCGAGGGGTCTTCGGTAAGGCGGGTGGCCAGAATCGCTCCGGCGGAGCCTGCGCCAATGATGATGTAATCGTATTTCATGCTTGCGCTCCTTTTTCGTTCTCCGCCTAAGGTATGGGCTAGTTTTCGCTTATGGCGACGCCTGCCATGTCTTCGATGAAGTTGGCTATGGCGGAGTGGTCCGCGTTTCCTTTGCCTTCGTTCATAAGCGAGACTATCATTTGCTGAACCAGCGACGTCACCGGCAGACCGACGCCGAGGTCCTTAGCTGTCAGCAGGGCGTTGTTGAGGTCTTTGTGGTGAAGAACGATTCGGAAGCCGGGGGTGAAGTTGCCTTCTATCATCATGGGGGCCTTCGCGTTGAGGACGGTTGATCCGGCGAGACCGCCCTTGATCGCGTTGAACACTACGGACGGGTCAAGGCCGGCTTTCTTGGCGAGGGTGAGCGCCTCTCCAACGGCTTCTATATTGGCGGCGACGATTATCTGGTTGGCAAGTTTGGTGGTGTTGCCCGCTCCATAGTCGCCGCAGAGGACGATGCTTGATCCCATGGCTTCGAGCAGACCAACGTGGGCGTCGAATACATCTTTCTTGCCGCCCACCATGATGGCGAGAGTGGCCGAAATCGCGCCCGGTTCGCCGCCGGAGACCGGCGCGTCTAGGAAGGCGACTCCCTGCGTTTCGCAGGCAGCCGCTATCTTCTGTGAACTCGCGGGGGCGATGGAGCTCATGTCAATGACGACCGATCCTGCGGACGCGCCTTCCAGAACGCCGTTTTCGCCGAGTATGGCGGCTTCGGAGTCCGCCGAATCCGGCACCATAGTGATGACTGTCGGGGTAGCCGCGGCGACCTCCGCGGCCGAGGACGCGGGCTTGGCTCCATCTCCGACTACTTCTTCCATGGCGGAACCTACGACGTCGTAAACTGTCAGCGAGTATCCCGCTTTCATTAGGTTTCGCGCCATTGGGCGCCCCATTATTCCCAGTCCGATAAAACCTACATCTCCGCTTGGCATTTTGGTTCTCCTTCCTCGCAAGGCGCGCCGCGCGGGGCAATATCCCGGGCTAGTACGGCGCGCCGAGGGTGTGGCGTTTGCTTGGTAAACTCGCGTCCAAGGTTAATGGCAGGGGGCGATGCGGTCAAGTGGGGCGCGCCGCTCACGGCGGGGCCTTGGATTACCTCTCCGAGGTCTTCTCATGATGGTTGTTCCGAGCAAGCTTGTTCATCCCCTGAAATATCTGATGACCGGAGACTGAAAGGCGGTGTGTCAAATGATGGGTGGGGTGGCGGAGTCATAGGGCTTGGTTTATACGGGGGCAAGTCAGAACTGGCGCGTGGGTCAGGTGGCGTCAGGTGAAGAATTCACCTATACTTCACCTGCAATGGCCTGTAATGCCAGGGTAAAATTTTTTCGGGCTTCTGAGTTTTCATAAAATAATCTCCGCTTTATGTTGGTTGATATGAATCTATCTTCATCTGTCAGAAGTTATGTTCTTATAGTAGCACAGGACGGGTATGGTGTGTAGTGGAATTTGGAGGTTCGGGCGGGTCAGTTGGGTTTTGATGTTTCGTATGCCAATTATTCTGGGTCGTTCACTTAGGGGACGTTTGGGAGGGATAGGCGCGCGGGTTGGATAGTCGAGATGTCTTGCCGGATTTTCCGCGTGGGATTGACTGCAAAATCAGGTATGGATAATATGCCTGTGACGTTGGTTTGAGGGATAGTTATTCAGACTGCGAGCGAGTAGCCCCATGACTATGGAAGTGGCGACCTGGCCGAGGATTCAGGAACTGTTGGGTAGTATAATGACGAGGTGGGAGCGGAAGGAGGGCCGCAAGGGTCTTCCCGGGATCCATTCATATGCATGGGCCACGCCGGGGGAACTGGCGAACGATGAGTCTATGGGCTCTAAGTTCATTGAGCCGGGCGTTCCGGCCGAGGAGACCGCGCTGATAATCTCGCTGCGGAAGGGTTTCGGCTCTATACCCCGTATGCCTATGGGCGGGCCTTTTCTTAAACCGGACGAAATTGATGAAATAGCCGCGTGGATAGACGCCGGAATGCCGGAGTGAGGTGAGTTCATTGACTGACAATAGGCCATCCAGCGCGGTCAACCTCAACTGGGAGGGGGGCTTCAGATTTGAGTCCCGTGACACTTATGGCCATACCCTGACTCTGGACGCTCCCGATAGGGACGGCGCGTCGTTTGAGGGCTTCATGCCCGGCGATATGCTGCTGACCGCGCTCGCGGGGTGCAGCGGAATAGATGTGGTGAACATTCTGGAGAGGATGCGCCAGAAGGTGGATGGTATCGAGATCAGCGTCAAGGGCCGACAGAATCCGGATCCGCCCTGGACCTGGGAGGATATCGAGCTTCACTACACTATTCGAGGCTCCGGCCTGAAAGAACATTTGGTAAGGCGGGCCATAAACCTTTCCGAGAACAAGTACTGCTCCATAGGGGCGACTATTGGAGGGAGGGCGCGAGTCAGCAGCGCATTCGAGATAATAGAGACCTGAATCGCGGCGTCCATTTCGCCGCTCAGCAATAACGCCACTTGCCGAGGAGGATCCACAAGTGTCAGACATCAAGCCAATAGATTTCAATCTTCTTGAAACTCTTCGCAAGATCCCGTCCTGCTCTATCGCCAACGCGATTGAGACCTTTTCTGTCCAACCGCGAAATGTGGGCTTCATGGGGCCTGAGATAAAGAGCGTATTTCCGAAGATGGGACACATGATAGGGTACGCGGCAACCGCAAAGATAGCCGCGGACGCGCCGCCGTCCAGCTACATGAATGTGCCGCGAACCGACTGGGTGGACTCCCTTATGAAGATACCCGCTCCCCGCGTTCTGGTTCTTGAGGATATAGATTATCCCAACCCGATAGGTTCGTTCTGGGGGGAGGTGCAGGCGAATCTGCACAGGGCGCTCGGCGCGGTTGGCACTGTGACCAACGGGGGAGTGCGGGATTTGGACGAAATGCAGGAGGTCGGCTTTTTTGCCTTCGCCTCATGCGTGCTTGTTTCCCACGCCTACGTGCATATCACCGACGTGGGCGTTCCGGTCAAGGTGGGCGGCCTAGAGGTTAATCCGGGCGACATAATCCAGGGCGACCAGCACGGAGTCATAAAGGTTCCCCGCGACATAGCCGCCGATATACCTGAAGCGGTAAAGAGGGTTGAGAGCAACGAGCAGGAGCTAATAGGATACGCCAATTCTCCCGACTTTACAGTCGAGGGTCTCAAAGAGATGTTGTCTCAGAGGTATTAAGGAAGGCGTCAGAGTGTCCAATCCCAAAGTAGTGTTCATTACGGGTCTGCCTGAGCCGATTGTGGAAGTGGTCGTTGGGTACAATCCCGAGGGCTGGACCACTGAGGTCGTTTATGGCGATACGCCGCGGGAAGAGCAGAAACGCGCGGTCTCAGACGCCGACTTCATAATGGTGTATCGCGCTCACCTCCATGACGATGCGCTTCGCGCCGCTCAGAAAGTCCGCTTGGTTCAGACTCTGGCCGCCGGGTACGACAGCATGAATCTGCGGCTCATGCGCGAACTTGAAGTTCCGTGCTGCAACAACGGCGGAGCGAACTCGCGCGCGGTCGCCGACCACGCGGTTTTGCTGATGCTCACGCTTTATAAGCAGCTTATGGCCGCCGACAGGTCAACCCGCCGCGGCCGCTGGTCGCAGCCGATAGACGGTTTCAACACCTTTGAGATGGCGGACAAGCTCGTCGGAGTGATTGGACTGGGAAATATAGGGCGTCAGGTTGCAAAACGGGCGCAGGGCTTTGACGCCCGGGTGCAGTACTTCGATCTGTTTCCGCTGTCTTCGGAACGCGAACGTGAGTTGAGCGTAACGCGCGTTTCCCTTGAGGAGCTCTTTAAGACTTCCGACATTATCAGCTGCCACACGCCTCTCACCCCTGATACTCGCCACATCGTCAGCCGCGAACTGATGGCTTCCATGAAGCGGACCGCTATTCTGATAAATACTAGTCGCGGACCGGTCGTTGACGAGCGCGCTCTGGTGGACGCGCTTTCGGAGGGCCGGATAGCGGGGGCAGGCTTGGATGTGTTCGAGAATGAGCCGGTGGACCCTGACAATCCTCTGCTGACCATGGACAACGTGGTCGTGACGCCCCATTCAGCCGGCACAACTTGGGACACGTGGTTTCGGCGCGCCGAGTTCGCATACCGCAATATGAGGGGCGTCTGGGACGGCGAGCCGCCGATGGCCGTCGCTCAGGACTACGAAATCGAAAGCAACGCTTAGGTCTTGATTAGGAGTTGCGTCTCGCGCGGCCATGACCAAGCGTCTATTTGCCGAAGTGTTCGGATTTCCAACCGACAACAGCAGTGTCTCTGCGGCAGAAAGTCGCTTGCCTCGCAGCTTCTGCATAAAGGCGGGATCGTCAACTCTTGGGGGCGGAAGTTCGCGGCGGCATTGAACGCCGGATTCTATCGAACGTTGCCGGAGTTTGGGACTGCGCCTCGCGCTGAAGCCGATATGGGCTTGGCCAGTTTATGAGCTTGATCAGCATAGGAATGTTTACGAGAGCGGATTGGGTAGGACAGTGTATAGCGAGTTTGCGGAGCCGTTTCTGGGCGGGGGAATAGTCAGTCTTACAGCGGCGGCGGAGGAGCTGACCGAGTTGGCGGTTATGGTTGAGCCGGAATGATCGATCCGCCAATCGGACCTAATCTTGATTGGGCAAGGCAGCAGGCGCTCGGTTTATTGCGCCTATCCTGAAACATTGACTTTCGGCGGGCTGGTATAATAGGCATACTTTCAATTTGGGGGACGATATGGAACCTGTGATAAAGAGCGTAGAGGGCAGGGGGAACCCGGTTCTGGGACCTGATGACGGAACGCCGAACTATGTGATGCTGTGGGTACAGCATCCGCCCGGCGGAACGAGCGCACAGCATATTCACCCTTGGGAGCATCAGGCGTACATCGTGGAGGGCGAGGGCGTTCTCTGGGTAGAGGGCAGAGAGTATCCTATTAGGGCCGGGGACGCGGCGCTTGTGCCGCCGAATGTGGAGCATCAGTTCCGCAATACCGGCGATGTCACCCTCAGTCGCGTTACCGTAAATCCCTTGAGTTCGGTCAGCAAAGAGTAGCGCGATGCCTGATGTACACGACAGGGGAGGAATTCCCACAGATGAACCGATTGACAGGTCGGAACACGAATGGGCTGACTGGGAGCATATGACCAACGCCTTGGTGGGCGCGCTCAGGGCGCGGGATCTGGTGACAGTTGACGAACTGAGACGTGGGATCGAGTCCATACCGCCCCATTTGTATGAGTCGTACACATATTACGAACGATGGTCGGCGTCGCTCGAAACGCTAATGGTGGAGAAGGGGGTCCTGACCACTGATGAGATAGACGCCAAGGCGAGAGAATTGGATGAGAGATGGGGGTAGTTTTCTCAGCGGAACCGGGCGTCTTCTCGCCGGGCGATGATGTTTTGGTAAGATCCGATGTGGTTGGTCACCACCACCGCACACCTTGGTTCATCAAGGGGAAGAGGGGCAGGGTTCGCGCAGTCAGCGGGCCATTCTTGGATCCGGAATCCAGGGCGCACGGCGGCAGCGGCGTTCCTAAGCGTCTTCTCTATCAGGTTGAGTTTGAGCAATCTCACGTGTGGGGCGGCGGCTACCCGGAAGATAAGGGCGACCTGCTTATAATGGATATATACGAACAGTGGTTGCGGGCCGCACCCTGAACGCCGAGGGCCGGGAAGTGAAAATGAGTGAAGATCATCATGACGAATCCGAACACGAAGGAATCCGGCCCGACACGGAGTTGAGTCTGCCCGCGAAGCGAGCGCTCGCCATGCACGAACTTCTTGTGGAAAAGGGTGTGATTGGCGCGGATGAGGCGCGCGAACGTGCGGAAGCCTATCGCTCTCGCACGCCTGCGGACGGGGCTAAGGTTGTGGCGAGGGCATGGAGCGATACGGGATTCAAGCGGCGTCTTCTGGAAGACGCGCGCTCCGCTGTCTATGAGCTGGGTTATACTCTTACTCACGACGCCGAACTCGCCGTTGTGGAGAATACTGAGAGCGTTCATCACCTTGTGGTGTGCACTTTATGCTCTTGCTATCCGACTTCGCTTCTCGGCCCGCCGCCCGACTGGTACAAGAGTTTCGCCTACCGACAACGCGCGGTGGTAGAGCCGCGCTCAATTATGCGTGAATTCGGCTTTGAGCCGGACGACGATATGCAGGTCAGGGTGGTGGACAGCGCCGCGGACTTGCGCTACCTCGTCCTGCCCCGTCGTCCTGCGGGAACTTATGGGATGTCGGAAGATGATTTGGCCAAGCTTGTTACGCGCGACAGCATGATAGGGGTCTCTGAGCCGCTTCGTCCACAGCGTTTGATCTAGGATTAAGTCTCCGAAGATGGTCCATATACCTCCACGAAGCAGGGGCGTTCTACAAGCGCAGGCGGAGAACTCGTACGTTGCGCGCAGGTTCAGGCTCCCTGTGCAACAGTATATTCACACCGAGTCAATCGGTGGATTGGTTCTGCTGGCGGCGACGATTGTCGCATTGATATGGGCGAACTCGCCCTGGAACGACCTGTATGACGATATACTCGAAACCTACCTGACGTTGGACTTTGGTCTGTTCGAGATCAAGCTTACTGTCGAAAAGTGGGTCAACGACGGCCTAATGGCGATATTTTTCTTTGTTGTTGGGCTTGAGATTAAGCGAGAAATTCTATTCGGTCAACTTTCGTCTATGCGACGGGCCGCGTTGCCTTTGATAGGCGCGTTCGGAGGAATGCTCGTTCCGGCCGCTATATATATCGCTTTCAATCTGGGTGGCGAGGGAGAGCGCGGATGGGGAATACCCATGGCTACGGATATAGCGTTCGCGCTCGGCGTTCTGGCTCTGCTGGGCCGTCGGCTGCCAATGCAGCTTAGGGTTTTTCTTCTGGGTCTGGCGGTGGTGGATGACTTGGGGGCGATAGTAGTGATCGCTATTTTTTACACCGAATCTATATCCTTGATATATCTTGGGATAGTCGCGGCGCTGGCGGTATTGATGGTAGTCGCCAATCGCGTCGGATTTAGTCATGCCACGGTAACCGCCGCGCTAGGGTTTCTGATATGGGCGGCTATGCTGAAGTCCGGTGTCCACGCCACAATCGCGGGAGTGCTGTTCGGGTTTCTGGCTTCCTCTCAACCCCAATACAGCAAGGAGCGTTTTGCGCGAGACTCGGGGAGTCTCATATTAGATTATCGGCAAGCCATAGCTAACGGCAATACGGAACGTTCGGAGACAATTCTTGGGCGGCTGGAGGAACTGACTCAAGGCACCGAGTCGCCGATGGAGAGACTTGAGCGTCTGGCGCATCCTTGGACCAGCTACGTCATTCTGCCTGTGTTCGCTCTTGCGAACGCGGGTCTTCACTTTTCCGGAGTGGAATTCGGCGAACTGGTCTCCAGCGATGTCACAATCGGTGTAGTGTTTGGACTGCTGTTCGGCAAAGTGGTCGGCATTACGCTGTTTCCTTGGGCGGCTTCCAAGTTCGGGATAGTGGAACTCCCGCTGTATGTGTCTTGGGCGCATGTGTTGGGTGTTGGTCTTCTGGGAGGAATCGGCTTCACTGTGGCTATCTTCATATCCGGTCTGGCTTTCACTGATCCCAGCCTCATACTGAACGCTCAGTTCGGGATTATGGTGGCTTCGGCCTTGTCGGGTCTTCTGGGATATCTGACGCTTCGCTTCGCTTCGCGCTCCGGCTAATTTGTAGAGAGCTGCATACGCGCGAAACAGCTACATTCCACAATCTCTATCTTCCCGCCCAGAAGCGTCTTCGAGCCGGGCAGCGCATTTGACGCTCGCTTTTCAGCCCAACTAGAATTGATGCAGTTCACGAGTAGGGGAGTTCCGGCATGATGAATAGATTGGTCCCGCAGGGGGATATGCCCCGCGCCTACGCGCCCGGCGCGACGGAGGAGCGCATATACAAATTTTGGAATGACAATGGATATTTCACGCCGGAGATAGACCGCTCTAAGAAGCCGTTCACCATAATCATGCCTCCCCCCAATGTAACCGGCGAACTGCATATGGGCCATGCGCTTACTATCGCGCTGGAAGACCTTATGGTCAGGTGGCGGCGTATGCTGGGCGACCCGGCTTTGTATCTGCCCGGGACGGATCATGCGGGCATAGCCACGCAGGTTGTGGTTGAACACCAGATTGCTTCGGACGGATTGAGCAGGCATGACCTTGGGCGAGAGAAATTCATTGAGCGAGTGTGGTCTTGGGTGGATGACTATGGAGATCGAATCTACCGCCAGACTGAACGCTTGGGGGCGTCGTGCGACTGGACACGCCGAGCTTTTACCCTGGACGAAGGGCCGGCGAGGGCGGTGCGCACGACGTTCGTCAATCTGTACAAAAAGGGGTTGATATACAAGGGGAATCGCATCACCAACTGGTGCCCGCGCTGTCAGACCGCGCTTTCGGACCTTGAAGTCAAATATCAGGACGAAGAGGCGAATCTGTACTATATCAGATATAGGTTGGAGGATGATTCGGGGTACGTCGTTATAGCTACCACCCGTCCCGAGACGATGCTTGGAGATACGGCAGTGGCGGTGAACCCGGGTGATGACCGCTATTCCGACCTTATAGGAAAGAACGTCATTCTCCCCATTGTCGGCCGCGTTCTTCCTATCATAGGCGACGAGTCGGTGGAGATAGATTTTGGGACAGGCGCGCTTAAGGTGACGCCGGGACACGACCCCGTTGACTTTGAGATAGGTCAGCGTCACGCTCTCGACACTCTGAACATCCTGAACTTGGATGGCGCTCTCAACGAGAATGCGGCGCAGTATCAGGGTCAGACTGTTCCGGACGCTAGAGGCAATGTGGTCCGGCGGTTGGAGCGAGAAGGCGTTTTGGAGAGGGTCGAAGATTTCCACCACGCGGTGGGCCACTGCGATCGCTGTGATGAGGTTGTTGAGCCGATTGTCAGCGATCAGTGGTACGTTAGAATGGCTCCCCTCGCCAAGCCTGCCCGCGACGCCGTCGCGGATGGGCGGATCAAGATGGTCCCGGAGCGTTTCGCCAGGGTTTACTTCAACTGGATGGACAATATCCGGGACTGGCCCATAAGCCGTCAGCTGTGGTGGGGACACCGCATCCCGGTCTGGCATTGCGATTGCGGGGAGCGAATAGTGGAGATGGAAGATCCGGAATGGTGTCCGGCGTGCGGCGGGGCCGACCTCGAACGGGATCCCGATGTTCTTGATACTTGGTTTAGCTCCGGGCTTTGGACTCACTCCACGCTTGGCTGGCCGGATGACACTGAGGATCTGGACTATTTCTATCCCACTTCGGTTATGGAGACCGGACACGATATTTTGTTCTTCTGGGTAGCCAGGATGATCTTTTTCGGAATAGAGAATATGGGCGATATTCCGTTCCACACGGTCTATCTGCACGGACTGGTTCGCGATCCTGAAGGGGTGAAGATGAGCAAGACGCGGGGCAATGTGGTTGATCCCCTCGAACTTGTCCGACAGTATGGCGCGGACGCTGTCAGGTTCGCTCTCACGACCGGCAACTCCGCAGGCAACGACATGAGGATGAATGAGCAGAAGCTTGAGGCGAGCCGCAACTTCGCCAACAAGATGTGGAACGCCGCCCGCTTTGTCATAAGCAACTTGGAAAAGGCTTCGGGATTGGAAGGCTGGCATGAGTTGAGCGAGTTGCGCCATCGCGAGGATCGCTGGATACTCAGCCGCCTGAACCGAGTAGCCGGCCAAGTGGACTCCAGTATGCGTGACTACCAATTCGGAGAGGCGCAACGGGTTATCCACGACTTCCTTTGGAATGAATACTGCGACTGGTACATAGAGATGTGCAAGGTCAGGCTGCGCGCCGGGGATGTTTCCTCGCCGTTGCCCACGTTGGCGCACGTTCTGGAAAAGACGCTTAGAATGCTGCACCCATTTATGCCATTCGTGACCGAGGAGATATGGACTAGGCTGATAGCCGTCCTGCCGGACGCGCCCGGTCGTCCGGAGGCGCTGATAGTGGCCGCGTATCCTGAGTCGGATCCGTCGCGCTTCGATGACCAAGCGGAGGCTGAGGTTGAGTCTGTTGTGGAGCTTGTCCGGGCCGCCCGCAATCTGCGCGCGGAGTTCAGGATACAGAACAACGAGCGTCTCAGTGCGAAGATCTCGGTATCGCAGGCGAAGGCGGTGGTGTTTGAGCAGTCGCTGGGCTTCATCGCGGCTCAGGCCGGGCTTGATCTGGTGATTGCCGATTCTGCGAATGAGTCGGCGGGGTCGTCCGAGATGGCGGTTCAGGCTCTCGGATCTGGTACGCTGGCCGTCTCTCTCGGCGGTCTAGTGGACTTGGGGGAGGAGACGAGGCGGCTCAGGTCGGAACTTGGCGAGCTCTCCAAGTATGAGCGGCGTGTCGCTAAGAATCTTTCTAACGAAAACTTCGTTAATCGCGCCCCGGAAGAGGTGGTTGATCGCGAGCGGGATCGGCTGTCAGGGACGCGGGCGCGTATCGCTCGGCTGACAGATATACTGGACCGCTTGTCGAGGTAGATTGCGCGTTCCGCGTATCTTTCGCTCTTTGTCCGACGGCGCGGAGAGCAATGTCGCATACGCTGCGTTCCCGCCAACACGCTCCTAGGGGAGGAATAGTTCACAATTCCAAATCCGTTGTCCTCTATTCGCGACTCTCTTGTCCCGTCTGTGAACCGCGATGGGCAGGTAGTTATCATCGCCTCGGCTATTCGCTCGCTCGACTATGGATTCATAAGCGTGTTTCTTGGCGTCTATCTGGATCTGCTCGATTATTCTCCGCTTCAGGTCGGGATAGCGCTAAGCGCGATAATGGCCGGAGGTTCTCTGTCCAATATAGTCGCTAGTTGGAAAGGCGACACGATAGGCCGCCGGCGGATGCTGATCGCTATGGCGTTCCTCATGGGTCTTGGGGGCGTTCTGTTTCCGCTTACAGAGCAGACTGCGCTACTGGTCGCTATCTCGCTTATGGCAATGACCACTTCCACCGGCGGTGACAGGACGGCTTTTCTCTCTTTGGATATGGCTATACTCGCGCAGTCGGGCCAGGCCGCTGAGCGAACTGTTCTGTTCAGTTGGTACAACCTGTTGGGTAGGCTCACCAAGGCGCTCGGCTCTTTGATGATAGCGGTTCCGGTTGCGCTTCAAGCGTGGTTTGGAATGGATGAAGTATTGTCTTTCAAGGCGATGTTTCTCGTATACTCGGCGGTCGCTTTAGTCGGAGTCGCCATATATTGGAAGCTGACCCCCTGCGCGGAGTCGTTGCCTGTCCAGTCTTCTGAGGCTGAGCCGCCACCCGATATATCCCGCAGCGCCAGGACCATAATGATACAGCTGGCTGTGCTGTTCAGTCTGGACTCGCTAGGAGGCGGGTTCATGGTTCAAAGCTTCATGTCGTTCTTCTTCGTCAATAGGTTCGATATGTCGCTGGGGACGATAGCCGCGATTTTCTTCGCGGGACAGCTTCTCAACGCCGTATCCATAATGCTCGCGGTTCCGATAGCGCGTCGTGTGGGACTGATTGCCACAATGGCGGCTTCTCAGGGGCTTGCGAACTCGGTGATGATGCTCATGGCGCTGACCGGAAACTGGTTGCTGGCCGTGGTTTTCTTTCTGACGAGGGAACTGATAAACGATATGGATATTCCGACGCGCCAGTCGTACTCGATGGCGATTGTCCCGCTGGAAGCGCGCACCGCCACCGCCGGCGTTACGAACCTGGGCAGGACGCTGGCTCAGGCGATAAGTCCCGCTATCGCGGGGGTGGTGGCGCAGTCCACCGCTCTTGGAATACCTATAATAGTGGGCAGCTTGATAAAGCTGATGTACAACGCGGCGCTATATGTGATGTTCCGATCGGTCAAAGCGCCTGAGGAGGAGAGGGAATAGCTTTTTATCGCTATCCTGGGTGTTCTATTTGGCTGAGTGGTAAACGGAGTTGAACAGTAGCTTGTAGGTGCCTCTGGCCTGCGCCCTGAAGTGTGGTCTGAAGCCGAACAGGATCACTCTTCCCAGTCCCAAGGGCGCGGATACGAGCGCCGAAAGGCCCGCGATTCGCTCTTGCCCGACAAGAAGTCCGCTTAGCAGTGTATCTTTTTCTGCGAATGTGGCTATCGTCTTCCCCTTTTGGACATGGTAAGCGGGGCCGTTTACGTAGAGAGCCGCCGCTGTCTGGGGCATGCCGAACCCGATTGGATGCCGGTTGTCCACCCATATTTTGAGCAGGCTGCCCGGCGCGAAGAAGTCGGAATTCGATAGTCGCGCCAGTGGGTTGGAGACGGGCAGTTTCAGGTGGTGTACCAGCAGCCGACTTGCGTCGTCCCAGCCTATGATTGTTCCTCCTCGCTCTGCGAATCTGCGAAGTCCGGCTAGTCCCCGGTCTCCGAGACCTCCGGAAAAGCGCGGGGCGTAATGGGCGCCGCTGAAGCCCCGTCTGAGTTGCCGGACTTTCTGATGGGGGATTATTATGCAATCGAAGCGGCTTTCGAGGCGCGGCTCTTTTATGTCGCTGTCCACCAGAGAGGTGTATTTGAACCCGTAGTTGTCAAATATGAAGCGTGTCCAACCTTCCTCGATACTTGGAACATAGCTTGCGTATATGCCAATCTTGGGCGGGCGCATCAGATTCAAGCCGTTCGCGGGTCTGCTGCGCACCGGCCGGATATTGACGCGCGCGTTCTCTGATGAAAGAACTTCGCGCGCGGCGTCGGACGCGGGTATCACCCATGTTCCGGGAGTCAGCAATTGGTCTCCTGCGCTCTTGGGCGCGTATGCGCGAAATATCGGGTGTCCGTTGAATAGCAGCTTGTTCACGAGCAGGTAGGCGGAATTGGATTCCGGACCGATGGAATAGGCCGGGGCGTCCGATTCGATAGGACGCTTCCGGTCCGCCTTTCGGAAGAATGGTGTCCTAGACTGTGTCATCTTAATGTGAACGGGCGTCTTTACTTCATGGCAGGCTACGCCCATTGCCAACGGCAGATTGTGGGTTGTCGCGTCATATGGCTGCTTTGGCGGGCCTCCGGGGTACTGGCGAATGTCCGGGTAGCTCTGTTTCTCCAACATGGTATGCGCGAAAGAGCCGAATGGCTGCCGCATGGGGACGATCATGTCTCCGGGCTGTATGTCGAGGCCCTCGTGGTTGACGGACTGTTCTGAGCGATGTATCTCGACTTTGGCGAAGTCCAGCAGTTCCAGCAGTTCGTTAGCCGCGCTCGGGTCGGGCTGCGCTTGTGGTATGACGTATGCGTATGGGTTGGAGAAGCGGTCTGTCGCCCGTTTGAGGACGTCGTAGGCGTTTCTGACCCACCAGCGCCGGTTTCGGGCGGCGTGGTCAAGACAGGCCATAGTGGCCGACAGATCGTACTCGACTATATCCCGTAGGCTCCAGCGTCCCCCTTTCCAGGGTAGCGGGTGTTTCCATGATTTCTTTCTGGGGCATTCGCCTCTGTCGTCGCGCAGGCTTCCGAGGGGTATGTCCACCGGGGTCGCGATTTTAGCGCTGGCCGACTCGGATAGGATTCTCAGTCCGCCGTGGTAGTGGGGGTAGGATCTGCTTGGACTGTAAGAGTCATATACCATGTTGACGGCCACTCCGCCTTTTCCTTCGGAGATGAGTTGAGCGGCCATGTGCGCGCCCAGCGCGGCCATTTCGCTCTGGATAACCGGGTCCACGTTTGGGCCGATTGGGTCGAGCAACGGTGGAAGAATCATTCGCATTCCGTCCGCGCGGGTCTGGTGGATGTCAAAGGTGATGTGAGGACTCCATGCGTTATGGATATGCTCCACGACCAAGCGAGTCTCCTTCTGGGTGAACATGAACCAGTCGCGGTTGTTATCGTGGCCGGCGTACTTGTGGTAAAGATAGGGAGGGATAGAACCCTCGAAGTGGGAGCCAAGCGACGCGTCGTACCAATCCTTTACCCTAACCAGTCCGTCAGGGTTCATGCTCGGGACCAGAAGCAGAATGACGTTGTCGAGAATAGCGCGGGTCCTCTCGTCGTCTGAGGATGCGAGGAGGCGCGCCAACTCGAGAGACATCTGGCTTCCGCCCACTTCTGTGGCGTGAATGCTGCATGTGACTGCCACGACCGCGCGAGCCTGTTCGATGGCCCGCTCGGATTCATCCTCGTCCAGCATTCTCGGATCGGATAGTAACCGCTGGATGGAGCGAAACTCGCCTACGCGCCGCAGGTTGTCCGGCGAGCTGATGAGGCATAGGATAAAGGGTTGGTTCTCTGTGGAACGACCGATTTCTTTGACAATCGCTCTATCGCTTTCCCTGCTTAGAAGATCGAAATATCCAACTATCTCGTTCCAGCCGGCGAGCTTTCTGTCTTCGCCCACACTGAAACCGAGAAATTCTTCCGGTGTGGTTACGCGCTTCATTTATCGAAGCCTGCCGATATGTGAATTCATGTACAAGTCACCCTGTCTCCAATGTTAGTATGTTCTGTCTGCGGTATAGGATACAGAATGCAGCGCAGTAAATCGGATAAAGGAGATCAGGAAAAGGATGACCAATCCAACCAACACAGTTCTCGTCGTTACGCCACACCCGGATGATGCGGAAGGGGGAGCGGGTGGAACAATCGCCAAGTGGGCCAGAGAGGGGAAGAGAGTCGTATTGGTGGTGTGCACCAATGGCGACAAGGGAACAAGCGACAGGTGTCTGAAGCCTGAGAGGCTGGCGGTCATACGCGAGAAGGAGCAACTCGACGCCGCTGAAGCGCTGGGCATAGAAGAGGTCGTTTTTCTCAGATTCCCGGATCAGAACCTCGAGGACTGTCGTGAGTTTAGACTCGCGCTGTCTCGACAGATCAGGAGACATCGTCCCGACTTGGTGGTTACCATAGACCCCAGCAACCGATATATCAGGCACAGGGACCATTATATGACCGGGCGCGTGACTCTGGACGCGGTGTTCCCCTACGCGCGCGATCATTTGGCCTTCCCAGAGTTGATTGAAGAGGGTCTTGAGCCTTTCAAAGTCCAGGAAGTCTGGCTGTTCAGGCCGCAGGAACCGGATGTGTATGTTGATATAACGGACACTTTCTCCGCCAAGATGGATTCGCTGTACTGCCATGTCAGCCAGATGGGTCGCCCGAGAGAAGTAGGCGAGGCGCGGTCTCGGGAGAGGGCGGCGGAGACAGGCAAGCGGATAGGGGGAGGGCTGGCCGAGTCGTTCAAGCGAATTTACATCGGACGCTAGTCCGGTTCCGTCTCCTCGATGGTGGGCAGCTTGCCTGAGCCTTTGAGCATGGTGAGCGCCTGCTTCTCCAGTTGACGCACCCGCTCACGGGTAACGCCGAGTTCGCGGCCGACTTCCTCGAGGGTTCGCGGTCGGTCGTCTATGAATCCGAATCTCAGCGCGAGCACCATTCTGAGACGCGGCGGGATGTTCTCTAGGGCTTCGATAACGTCCTCTCTGGTCAGCATCTTCATTGCTACTTCGTAGGGAGTTCTCCCGCTTGTGTCCTTGATGAAGTCTTCCAAGGTGGACTCTTCATCGCCCACCGGGGTTCCGAGGGATATTGTGTGCTGACGCTGTCGCATCAGGTTTTCGACCTGTTCGGTAGTCCAGTCCAATTCAGCGGCAAGCTCCGCGGGAGTTGGGTCGCGGTCGTTATCCCTTATCAGCTTTCGTTCCGCGGTGTTCAGTTGTTGCAGTCTCTCGACGACGTGTACGGGAAGTCTTATTGTACGCCCCTGGTCGGCTAGGGCGCGGGTGACTGCCTGTCGAATCCACCATGTGGCGTAGGTGCTGAACTTGAAGCCGCGGTGGGGGTCGTACTTTTCGACGGCGCGCATCAGTCCTAGGTTGCCCTCCTGTATCAGGTCGAGGAGGGGAAGGCCACGTCTGAGATACCTGCGCGCAACGCTTACGACGAGCCGGAGGTTGGAGTTGGTGAGCCTCTCCGAGGCCGCTTCGCCACGCGCCTCTATGAGTCTCCACCACTTTTCGATTTCCGGGGACAGCTCTTCAATTGATCTTGCTATGGTTTCTTCATCCAGAGACTCGTGGTATAGCTGAGGTCCGAGTTTTCGCTCAGTTTCGCTCACTACCCGCACCGGTATCAGGGCGGATGCCTTTGATATGTCAGTGATTCTGGGGGCGGATTTCTCCACTTCTATGTCAAGTCGGTCCGCGAGGGTTTCTTTGAGAGAATCGGTAGCTGGACTGTCGAGAAGGTCACGCATGTCGTCTCTCGACAGAATCGCGCTCGCCGGCGCCTCTAAGGGAAGTTCGAGGCCGGTCTGCTCCGCGAGAGTTCTTAGAACGAGTAGGTCGGTAAAGATCGCGTACAGCATGACGGCCGCGATTTCCGAGGTGGAGGGTTTATGATCGAACTCTTCTTCTAGCCGTGCGCGCGTGTCTTTAAGAAGGATCCATCGTTCCACGTCGCGGCCCAGCGCCAACTCCTGCGCGGCGGTGAGAAGAGTGTGCTGGCCGATGGCTCGGAGGTACTCTCTAACTGTGTCCGTCGGCTCGTCGCTCAATTCGCGCTCGTAAGCCTTCAGCAATTCCATAGATCCTTGGGAATCGTCGGCAGAGTGATTGTAAGACTGCCTCGTGAGGGGATCGCCGTCAGATTTTTTTGGTTCTGAGCTCTGGTTGTCCCAGAGGTGTGTCTCTTGAGTCATTGTCTTTCTTTCTTGATTTGGCCAAGGGAGGGCATTGTATCACATTATATCCTAATTTCAGAGGTTTGCATCGGCCGGGGTGAACGTATCTAAAGTCCAGCGGCTTGATATATTTCCGTTTATATAGCTCGGGTCGCGCCGGTGACGGACACAGGCGCTCAACAGGTTCACACAGGTGGGGTCTGGCGCCTGCGTCCAGCCTGCTTTCACCAGAATTTGTAGCTAAATCCCTGAATTTTTCTTCCCGCTAGGTTAATCATATATTGTGATTTATGATTAGAGTTCGTGTGCCGGTTCGGGACGGTGGACGTTGAGTTAATCGTGTGAAGCGGATGTGTCTATTTTAGATGAATAAGCACAAATGTACAATATGCCTTAGCTGTGGCTGCCCCGGATTCATCGGCGCTTACATTGCCACGCTCCCGGTACCTGCTTCGGAGGGTGGGGCGTGTTGGTCGTCGCCAGGGCTATGCGCGTCAACTTCGCGTGACGCGCTCTTGGGGCAGAGACCTCTCCGGGTGAGACGCGCGACAGATATGTTTGGATTCAACGGCTCTCTTGACATTTGCAATCGGCGCTAGTTTACTACTGTCCGGGAGAAGCGACGGTCTGAGCGGCCAAGCTGACAATTCGATGATTTCGCCTTCGGCAGTTTTTCCGTTAGGGAGAGGATATAGGAGAACGAGCGTGTCTAAGAGAGTGTTGATAACGGGAATGAGCGGGCTAATAGGAGGAATTCTGAAAGACCACCTGCTTGAAGCGGGCGGCTATGAGCTTACCGCTCTCAATCGTAGGGAAGTGGAGGGGATTCGGACTGTTCGCGCCGATATTTCCGATTTGGACGGAATTCTGCCCGCGTTCGAGGGGCAGGATGTAGTGGTTCATCTGGCGGCGTATCTCGGTTCTCAGGATTGGGAGGGGCAACATTCGGGGAATGTGCTGGGTACATACAATGTTTTCGAGGCGGCTAGGCGGGCGGGTGTGAAGAGGGTGATATTCGCTTCGAGCGGGAACGCCATACGGGGTTTCGAGCGAACGCCGCCATATTCTGACATAGCGGCCGGCAACTATGACAGAGTTCCCGCAGGTTATCGCAAGCTGACCCACTACGATGTGAGGCCGGAAGCGCTGTATGGGGCGGCGAAGGTCTGGGGCGAGGCGCTGGCTCGCCATTTCTCCGATGACTACGATATGAGTATGATCTGCGTTAGGATAGGCTCGGTTACGCGGGGCAACCGGCCCAGGACTATGCGGGAGAATGCCATCTACCTGAGTCACAGAGATGTCGCGACCCATCTGAAGGCCTGTATTGACGCCGCGGATGACCTCAAATTCGACATTTTCTTCGCGGTCTCTAACAACAGGTGGAATTACAGGGATCTGTCCCACCCTTTGGAAGTTCTGGGCTGGGAGCCGCAGGATTCCGCGGACGATTGTCCGTTTACCGGATAAGATGCTGATGGTCGGTCGGATTACTTATTTGGAGAGCCACGCCGACATTGGGATGGAGAAGTTTGGGGTATGACCCAGTTTGTGAAGATAGATAGGGCCAAGAGGCTGAAAGATCAGCCGGAAACAGGACATAACCGCTGGCATCCGGATATTCCTCCGATAGTGGAGGTTGGCGAGAACGAGAACATCATAATCGAGACCCGCGACGCTTCGGATGGCCAGATGACGCCGACCGCTACGGTGGACGACCTTGAAGCGATGGATCAGAAAGTCAGCCATCCACTGACTGGGCCGATATGTGTAGAGGGGGCCGCGCCCGGAGACCTTCTTGAAATCGAATACGTTGACATATTTCCTGAACCCTACGGTTGGACGAGGTTTCGGCCGGGCGCGGGTTTTCTAAGAGACGTGTTCTCACAGCCGTTTGTGGCGCACTGGAATATCGAACATGGCTACGCCACTTCCGAACAGATACCGGGCGTGCGAATAGCGGACGGGTCTTTCATGGGAACGGCGGGTGTCGCGCCCTCCCATGAGCAGCTTGAGGCGTGGACGCGCCGCGAGCGGGAGCTTATCGAGCGCGGCGGGATAGCGCAGCCTCCCTGATGTTCAGGACGCGGTGCCGGGCGGACGTATAGGCGAGGAGGGGCTTCGCACCGTCCCTCCGCGCGAGAACGCCGGCAATATGGACATAAAGCAGCTCACCCGAGGCTCTCGGCTGTACGTTCCGGTCGCGGTGGAGGGGGCGCTCTTCTCGGTCGGGGACGGTCATTTCGCGCAGGGCGACGGTGAGGTGTGCATCACCGCGATAGAGATGGGCGCGACGGTCGGGGTGCGATTCACTGTCCACAAGGGGGAGGCGGAGCGAAGAAATATCCGCGCTCCGCGATTTTCTCATCCCGGTTTCTTCCTGCCGCCCGATATTTCAGTTCCCAGGAACTTTGTCGCCACAGTAGGCTACCCGATACGGGAGGACGGCGGACAGGAGGGGGAAGATGTGACGCTCGCGGCGCGAAACGCGTTGCTGGCTATGATAGAACTGCTGGTGGAGAGGGGATTCACGGCGGAGCAGGCCTACGCGATATGCTCGGTGGCGGTTGACCTGAAGATCAGCAACATTGTTGACCTGCCGAATGTGACGGTGTCCGCATTCTTGCCCGAGGATATATTTGTAGAATGATCCGGGTATCGAGACGGGGTTAGCTTAGTTCGCTTTCGGCGTCGAACAGGTACTTCTTCCAGTATGCCGACTTTAGCGTCTCACGCGCTTGGCGCCAGGCTTTCTCAGTGACGCTGTCTCTATCAGCTCGCTCAGACGCGGCCAGGTAGGCTTGGAGGTCCGCTCTGAATTGCGCGGGCGCGATGTAGTCTCGCTGTCCGATTCTGGATAGAATGTTCAGGGCCGGGGCCGTTTTGCGAGTGTCCGACGCCGCATACTCTCTAGATATGGCTTCGGCTTTTCGCTCTAGGCTCCCTGAAAGTGGGACTTCTCTAACTAGGCCGAAATGCGCGGGGTCTCGCGGCGTCGGCTTAGGGGTGGCATAGCGCCGGAATATGTCGAACAGGATGTCGTTGAGGTCGAACGGGGGGCGGCGCGAGGTAGCCTCGCTCGGCTTTCGCAGCGCTCCGAGGTCAATCACCTTGCTTCTGGCCGAGCCCGGGGAGTAGAAAATGTTCTGGGGTCCCAGGTCATCCGCGAGATAGCCCTCTTCGTAGAAGCGTTCGATGATTGCGAGCGCGGTGATCGCGGGGTTCACGTAGTCCGGGTGAATACGTTTTGGATGAGGATGGAGAACGAATAGGTTCAACGGCAACGCCACCGGATGTCCTTTCACCATGTCCGAGACTCCGCCCATAAGGGGAATGCCTCCGGCTCGTTCTTCCACCTGGACCGAGTAGGGTTCGGCGAGGTGGTCGCCAAAGTACCAGGCGAAGGACGCAGGCTCTGTCAGGATGTGAAGCTGCGTGAGACCGCTCAGGTTTCCGATTCGCGTCCGCATCTCCGCCTGAAGTAGTGTCCGGCTTTCCAGGTCGCGATGGATTCTTCGTGAAACGAGTGTCGGGTGCGGTCTCTTGACTACAACCGGCTTGCCGCTTTCAGTGTCCGTCGCCCCGAATGCTTGGAGGTCGGCACCTTCGCCGAGCGGCTTCCCAAGCCGGAACCGACGCAGGCCTTCCGCCGCCGACAGTGTGAGGTGTCTCTTGGTCATTAGATTATGCGAATGTTCAAATCAGGTTGATTTGGAGTCGCTAGGTTCTTAATCATCTCTTGATTACGGGAGGCCGAAGTTGCGATGTCGCCCATGTCATGCCGCGCCGACGCGGTTGCGATAATTGTTGAATCGTAAGACAATGGATACACTATGCCTCACTACGATATGTTTGTCATCGGTTCCGGGCCATCCGGTCAGCGCGCCGCGGTGCAGGCGGCAAAGCTGGGCAAGTCTGTCGCGATCTGCGAGCGGCGGGAGATGGTGGGCGGCGTGTGTGTCAACACCGGCGCCATTCCTTCCAAGACCTTCAGAGAGGCAGCGCTCTATCTAAGCGGATTTGTTCAGCGCGGCATATACGGCCAGTCTTACAGTGTCAAAGAGAATATCACGATGGGCGATCTTGTTTCGCGCTGCGACATGGTCATAAATCGCGAGGTTGATATTATCAGACACCAGATGCGGCGCAATCATGTGACGGTGATTAGCGGGGCCGCCAGATTCCTGTCCGACCATGCCCTGGAGGTGATGAGCGATAGCTCCCGCGTTGAACTTTCGGCGGATAATATTGTGATAGCGGTCGGAACGGAATCGGCGCGCCCAGTTGATATTGAGGTTGACGGCAGGACAGTTTACACGCCGGATGAGGCGTTGGATATGCTCTCTCTGCCCCGCACGATGACAGTTGTGGGGGGCGGAGTCATAGGACTGGAGTATGCCTCGATATTCGCTACACTCGGCGTCGAGGTGACTATCATAGATGGGCGCAAGCGGCTTCTGGAATTTCTGGACGGCGAGATAGTTGATTCGTTGATATACCATATGCGCGATATGGACTGTGTCTTCAGGCTTGGGGAACAGGTGACGCGGGTAGAGTCCTCCACACCGGGCAGGGTGGTCGCTATGCTGGACAGCGGGAAGAGGGTGATATCAGAGGCTCTTCTATATTCTGTGGGACGTGTGGGCGCGACAAAGGACCTGAATCTGAGCGCCGCCGGACTGGAGGCTGACGGCAGAGGCAGGATAAGCGTGGACGAGAGCTATCGCACCTCGCAGCCGCACATCTACGCCGTCGGGGACGTTATAGGCTTTCCGGCGCTCGCTTCGACGGCGATGGAGCAGGGTCGAATTGCCGCTTGCAACGCCTTTGGCGTCTCATATGCTTCCGAGCGCAGTTTGTTTCCCTACGGCATATACTCTGTGCCGGAAATCGCCATGGTCGGCGAGACCGAGGAGGCTCTGACCGAAAATCGCGTTCCTTATGAGATAGGGGTGGCGCGGTACCGGGAGATAGCGCGCAGCGCCATAACGGGCGCGTCCCAAGGACTTCTCAAGCTGCTTTTCCACCGCGAGAATCGTAGGATACTGGGAGTGCATATAATCGGTCACAGCGCGGCGGAGCTGATCCATATAGGACAGGCGGCGCTCGCTTTCGGTGGCGGTCTTGACTACTTCGTCAACGCTGTCTTCAATTATCCTACACTGGCGGAGGCGTACAAGGTGGCCGCTCTGGATGGGTATAATAAGGTGGGTCCGGAAGATGGCGAAGCGTCGCCCGACTGGAGGTAGAGGTCAATGCTACGCTCATGATGCCTGACAATTGCTTGTTCCGGTTGCCGCGTGTACGTCTTACAAGAAGCGGGGTGGAGGAGATAGGGCCAATGGGCGCATCCGGTTGCGAGGTATCGGATTATGGTTTCGGCATTGGGTGGGGCTAGAATTGGGGCGGTACGGGAGGAAGGGGTTTTTCTACTTGGAGAAGACGGAGGAACGCTTGCTGAACGGTACTGATATGGCCGTCGTCGCGGTATAAGACAATCAGCGGACGCGCGCACTTCCATCTGCGTACTTTTAAGACGCTCAGATAACCGGCCACAACGTCGGGGCCTACGGAGAATTTGGATAGAAGTCCGAGACCAAGCCCGGCGGCGGCGGCGCGTTTGACGGCCTCGTTGCTGCCCAGTTCCATAGCGACATTGATATCCATCTTGTGGTCTTTGAAGAAGTCGGTTGCGGCGTTTCTGGTGGCCGAGCCGGCCTCGCGCATAATCAGGGGTTGATTTGCGACGTCCTTCAGGCTGACCCATCTTCTGTCGCGTGTCAGAGGGTGGGTGGGAGAGGCGACGATGATTACCTCATCCTCGACGTAGGGGAATGAACTGAGTCCTTCTATGTCCACGTCCGCGCCCGCCATGCCCACATCCATCTCGCGGCTGAGTATTTGCTGCACAACGGTCTGAGTGTTGGAGATGGAGAGGGACACTCTGATTTTGGGATAGCGTTCTCGAAATATTCCCATGGCCAGCGGCAGGATGTATTCACCGGGGGTTGAGGACGAACCGATTGTGAGCTTTCCCGCTTGCAGGCCTTCAAGGTCTCGGACCGCGAGGCGCATCTCGTCGGCGAGCGAGAATATGCGCTTTGTATATCCGTAAACGACCTCGCCCGAGTCAGTCAGAAATATGCCTCTCCGCACTCTATTGACCAGCACAGTGTTGAACGCGCGCTCGAGTTCCTTCACCTGAATGGAGACTGCGGGCTGGCTGATATTCATCTCTCTCGCGGCTTTGGTAAAGCTGCCCAACTGAGCGACGTTATGAAATATGAGAAGTTGATGGAAGTTGGTGTCTGGCATACTCTCGCGTATTGACTCAGGAGAAAGCGGGTTGTCTGTCGTTGGGGGCTATACGAAAGTTATCACACTTGGCGCGAAATTTCACTAATAGTTTTTGGATGCAGGAATGCGCAGCGTAGTTCACATAGAAGAGGAAGTGTGTGCAGAGCATGGCGGTTGGAGCAACGTCCGTACTCATGCGTGAGCTGTATCCTTTCATGCGAGTTGAGCGGCCGCGGTTCAGTGGTCGAACTGGGCTGCTACGTTTCTGCGCTGAATCTTGCCTGTGGCGGTTCTTGGTAGAGATTCGACAAGGTAAATACGGTCCGGCACTTTGAAGTCGGCGAGATGATTGCCGCAGAATGACCTGATGTCGGCTTCGGACGCGGGGTTCGAGGCAACGACAGCGGCCTGCACGGCTTCTCCATATTTCACGTCAGGCACGCTGAAGCAGACGGCCTCGGCTACGCAGGGGTGTTGAAGAAGGACGGCGTCAACCTCCAGCGGGGATATCTTTTCGCCTCCCCTGTTTATGAGTTCCTTTATGCGCCCGGTGAGTGTGAGCACTCCTCCGGTGTCCAGCAGGCCCTGGTCTCCGGTGCGGAACCAGCCGTTTGTGAATGCCTCCTCGTTGGCTGTTGGGTTGTTGTGATATCCGAGAGTTACGTTCGGACCTTTGATGACGACCTCCCCTGTGCGGTCGGTATCGAGAAGTTTGCCGTCGTCGTCCATGACGGCGATTTCAACGCCGGTTCCGGTTCCGACAGTACCGGGTCTTCTGTCACGAGGCGGCAGCGGGTTGGAAGCCATTTGGTGGGAAGCTTCGGTCATCCCATACGCTTCCAGCACGGGCGCGCCAAAGCGGGCCTCAAGGTCGTCGAAGACGGAGGGGGCGAGCGCGGCGGAACATGAGCGTATGAACCTGAAACTCTCTCTGGGGGCGTTGTCGCCGTCGGCGCGCATGAGTAGTATCTGGTGGATTGTGGGTACGGCGGAATACCATGTCGCGCCAGTAAGACCCTGTTCCAGCCAGAAGCGACTGGCGCTGAATCTGGGAGGGACGACGATGCTTCCACCTGTTCTGAGAGTGGACAGGGCAACCCCTATCAGTCCGTGGACATGGAAGAGGGGCATGACGACCATGGCTGTGTCGTTCGGTGTGAGCGCGTAGGTGATTCCAATGTTTTGAAGCGAGGCGAGTAGATTGGCGTGCGTCAAGGGTACACCCTTGGGCCTGCTGGTGGTTCCGGATGTGTGTAGAAAGAGGGCTATATCGTCTGGGGATGGGCCAAGGATGTCTTTCCTGTGAGTCAGTTTAGCGCCGTTTTGGGATAGCTGAACTTTGCCCTCGGTGTCTAGGCCGGCGTTCAGCGAGGCGATTCCGAGTTGGTTGGCGGCGTCACGACCGGTGTGGTCACCCTCTGGAAGGATAACCAGTCGCGAATCGGAGTCTTCCATGAAGAATTTGAATTCGCCCAGTGTGTAAGCGGAGTTCAGGGGCGCGGCTATGGCGCCGGCGCGCGCTACGGCAAGGAACACTACGAGGAATTCCAGGCTGTTGGGTAGAACAATAGAGACTGCCTGGCGAGGGGTGACCATGGACGCCAGAATCTCAGCGACTCGTTCGACTTCATCCCTTAGTTCACCGTATGTCGCCGTTGGGCCTCCCGGTATAATTACCGAAGATTGGCCGGCGGGATGATTGTCGAGGATATTTGTGAGTGAGTTCAATTCTTCCCCCTGTTCTTGACTAGGCGCTGCAAGAGTAATTTCACATTGATTTGGTCTGATGTCAAGTGTCATCAGAATAGGGAATCCAAAATGGTGAATTTGGAGACGCTATATATTCCAGTTAATAGTCCGGCTATACAGTGGCCGCTTTCCTGAGCTCACTTCTGAAGTCCGGATGGGCGATGGCTATGAGCGATTCGGCGCGCTCCTTGTGATTTTTGCCCAGCAGGTCGGCGACGCCGTATTCGGTGACTATGGTGTCTGCCCAGAAGCGCGGCATAGTCACAAGCTCGCCAGACTCTAGCTTCGGAACGATGCGCGACACCGCCCCGTCGAGGGCGGTCGAGTATAGCAGCGTTATGGCGCGTCCGCCCTTGGAGTACAGAGCTCCGATGTGGGTTTCGGGCTGACCGCCTATGCCGTTTATCATACGACCGCCAAAGACGCTCTCCGAGGCTATCTGTCCGGTCAGGTCAACTGACAGCGCGTTGTTCATTCCGACTTGAGCGTGGTTCCGGGCTATCAGCCACGGGTCGAGCAAGTATTCGGGGGAGTAGAGTTCGAAGATCGGGTTATCGTCTATGAGCCGCAGGTCTTGGTCGTCCGCGCCAGACCAAGATACCGCCACCGCGCGGTTCTTGTGGATGGTTTTGCGGGAGCCGTTTATCACTCCGGCGTCCACCAGTTTGGCGACGCCCGGCACGGTGAGTTCGGTGTGAAGACCGAGGTCAATCTTTTCGTCGAATACGCCTAGCCTGGGCATATAGGAGGACGGAGCGCCCACTCCGACCTGGATAGTGGCGCCGTGCGGAATGAGTCGCTTTACGTTTTCGGCAATCGCCTTGGACTCGGGTGAAGGGTGGTCTATGCCAAGCTGCGCTCTGAGCCTGTTCAGGTCAATGGTGTCCAGGACGGGTATGGATGGGATTAGGCGAATTGGGTTCACTCGTTGGACGATGTCTTCGAATATGGTTCTGCGTTCGTCGGGCAGGGTGGCGATGGCTTGGTTCAGACGTTTGTGGCTGCCGTCGGGCGGTTCGACGAGGGCCAGTGCGTTAATTTCGTTCAGGGGCATGAATGTGTCGCCATAAGTGCGTATGAGCGCCGGGTTCACCTCGGCGGCGACTCTGTTGGCCCGTTGAGCGTAGCCTCGCTTGTACCAGGACTGGGGGCCGAAAGTGATTTGGCCGCGCTTGTTGGGCGGGGCGACGGTTGCCAGTACAACGTCTATCGGCTTGGATACGTCTTTTCGTTCGTCGGATGATTTGAAGGTGAGCGAGAAGGCGAGCGGCGAGTATGGGGCGAGACTGTCGTTCTCGTAAGGTCTGCCGTAAGGGCCGATGAAGTTCTCTATTTCGACCTTCCAGCCCGCTTCAAGGAATGGGCCGACGTCGAACTGAGGCACGGCTACGGATAGGGTGGCGTTTCTGATGTCGGAGGCGCGTTCGGCCAGCGCGCGGACGAGCGACATGGGTTGTTCGGTTAGAGGTATGACGACACGGTCGCCGTCCCGCACTATCGAGACGGCTTCTTCCGGGGTCGTGAGTTTTCGATTGTAGTCGTCTTGCCAGGACATGGCATCCTCGGCTTTCATACGGCCATGCTGTCAATGATCTCGACAATTCGCATTCCGAGTGGGCCGGCGCATTCAGTGGCGTTCCCCATTATAGCTACGTCTAGTTGGAAAAGGGGATAGTGGCGCAGGCGGCAGCTTACGCCCGACTCTTCGCCGCCGTGTCCCCAGCGGAGTGTGCGGCCTTCCATGTCTGTGAGTATCTCGACGCCGCAGCCGTACCACCAGCGATAGCCGAGCTGGGGGCTGAAGGGCATTTCGGCGGCTGGGGTCAGCATCCGGTCCACGAAGTTAAGGCCGATGAGGTCGCCGCGAGTTAGGAGGCGCGAGAATCGTATCAGGTCGTCGGCGGTGGATGTGGAGCCGCCGTCGGCGCCGCCCTCGATGGTCAGGTCGTATATGTTGCTCTTCCAGCCGACCAGTTTTCTGTCATCGTCCAGAATAGGGACGTAGCCTTCGGCGACTCTATGCGCGGCGGCGTCGGCGGGGAGGAAGTCGGTGTCGTTCATGCCGGCGGGACGGAATATCTTCTCGCGCATATAGTCGGTGTAGGGGATACCGGACGCTTTTTCGATGGCCATGCCGAGCAGGACGTAGTTGGCGTTGCAGTAGGCCCAGGATTCGCCGGGGGAGAAGCGCGGCTCGCGGTTGGTGAATAGAGGCAGATAGTCGGAGCTCTTTTTCAGGAAGTATAGGGGGTGGGTTCGCTTGAGCGTGTTCCAGTTCCATCTACTAGTCGGAGATTCGTCTATCCAGTCGGCTATGCCGGATGTCATCGTGAGTAGGTGATAGATGGTGACAGCGTGGGGGATTTTGGTGTTTCGGAGGTCAAGAAGGTCAACTATGCGCGTGTCTAGCGAGAGAAGGTCGCTCTCGACAAGCTGAAGCGTGGCGACTGCGGTGTGTGTCTTTCCGACAGAGGCGATGCGGAACCTGGTGTCGCGCCGGTTCGGGACTTTCCATGAGCGGTTGGCGTATCCAAGCCATCGAACGAATATGTCGCCCTCGGGGTCTGACACCGCCACGACGCCGGAGAACGGCTCATCCCGGCGCACGCGGTCGAGCAGCGCGCCAAGTTCGCGCCGCAATCGGGATCTGTTGACGCGCATGGGTCTATTGGTAAACGGAAGCGCCCACTCCGCCGCCCGCGGCGATCGCCTCGCCCGCGATTGCGGTGGACTTCGGCGAGGCAAGGAAGGTAACGACATAGCCTATTTCGGTGGCGTCAACCAGCTTTCGGATGTCGTTGGACTGGGGCGCGTCGGCGGCTTCCTCGGAGGTGCGCTCGGTGCGAGTGCCGCCCGGGTGGACGAGGTTGACGTTTATCCCGTGCGGGCCGAGTTGGAGGGAAAGGGTCTTGGTCAGGTGGGCGAGGGCGGCGTTTCGGAGGCCGCTGAACGTTCCGGCGTTCCTTGCGGCGAGTCCTCCTATGTTTATGATGCGTCCCCAGCCTTGGTCGCGCATATGGGGAGCGACCGCTCTGGCGCATCGAAAGTAACCGATGACCTTGGTGTTCACGTCGAATAGGAGGTCGAAGTCGTCCGATTCGGCGAGCGGGCCTTGGACGAATCCGCCGGGGGCGGCGGCGTTGTTCACAAGTATGTCCACGCGGCCAAACTCTTCAATAGCTTTGGCGACCATGCCGTCAACCGATTCGCTGCTGGTGGTGTCGGCGACGACGGGGATGATCGTCTGACCGGTCTCGGAGGCGAGTTCGCTTGCGGCCTGCTCCAATATGTCCTGACGGCGAGCGCAGATTAGGACGTCCACGCCCTCCTTGGCGAGTTCGCGCGCGGTGGCTTTGCCGATGCCGACGCTGCCGCCGGTAACGATGGCTTTCTTTCCGTTGAGTTCGAGGTCCATGTTATGGCTCCGATGTCTGAATCAGGGATTGTAGCTTATAGGGGTGTTCGGGATGAACGCGCTTGGGTGGCTTCGTTTAGTCATATGGGGGGTTTTTGCCAGCCGCCGAGGGCGGATTCGAGGAATGCGGCGACTGCTAGGGCCACGTCCTCTCTCCATGGGCGCGCCGCGACCTGCACACCGATGGGCATACCATCAGACGCTGTTCCGCATCTGATTACAGCCGCGGGCCAGCCGGTTAGGTTGAACGAGTGGGTGTAGAGTGAGACGCTGTCGCGCTTTTTGTAGTAGTCGTCGTGGGGGTGGGCGGGATGCGCGGCGGTGGGACACACTATCACGTCGTAGTCGCGTATATATCGGAGCATGGCGGCGCGGAATCGGTCAAGGTCTTCCATCGCTTTTGTGTACTCTTCGACGGGGATGAGCTTAGTGTCGTTCAACCATTTCTTAAGGTTCGGGGATATTTCGGCAGTTCCGGCTCTTTCGAGGATTCTCAGCGCTCCGTCTCCGGCGTCGCCTTCGCTTACTTTCCGGTTGAGTTCGGTGACTTGACTCAGAGTGTCGGGGGCGTCCGGGTTTGTTTTAGCGCCCGCTTCGGCGAGGGCGAGCGCGGCGCTCAGGGTCGCTACTTGAGTATCCGAGTCGGGCGGCTCGAATCCGGGCGGGTGGGTGTAGTAGGCGACGCGCAGGCCGTCTATTTTGACTTGGTCCGGATCTCCGAGAGGCATATCCGTTATCGCGGGGTCTTCCCAGTCGGGACCGGAGATCACGGGGAGGATAAGGGCTAGGTCTTCGACGTAGCGCGCTATTGGACCGTTCTGTGTGAAGGGGTCAATCGCTCCCATGGTGTAGCCAATGATGTGACCGGTTCGCGGAACGCGGCCGGAAGTGGGCTTGATGCCGGCGACGCCGCAGAAGTGTGCGGGTATTCGTATGCTGCCTCCGGTATCGCTGCCTATGTCGAAGGGCGAGCCGCAGGCTGAGACGATGGCGGCGGCTCCTCCGCTGGAGCCGCCGGGGGTCCGCTCGAAGTTAAAGGGGTTGTTGGCGCGTCCGTGCATCAGGTTGCTGGTCTCTCCGGACCATGTTATTTCGGGGGTGTTGGTTTTTCCGAGCAGTATCGCGCCCGCGCCTCTTAGGCGGGCGGTCACGGCGGCATCGCGCTCGGGGATGAAGTCACGGCGTCCGATTGTGCCGCCGGTTGTTACGACGCCCTCAGTGTCCAGGGAGTCTTTGAGGGTCATGGGAACGCCGTGCAGGGGGCCGATGTTGTCGCCGCGGGACAGGGCGTCGTCGGCCTCGCGAGCTTCGCTCAGGGCGCGGTCGGCGCAGAGATGGACGACGGCGTTGAGCTTGTCGTTGACCTCTGCGATGCGGTCGAGATGGGTCTGAACCACCTCGACGGCGGATACTTGTTTGTTGCGTATGGCCCGGGCGATGGTCCGCGCCGAAGCGATGACGATATCTTCCATTTTTAGGTTCCTCGGGTCGCTACATTGGGGGTTTTCGCCAGCCGCCGAGGGCGGATTCGAGGAAGGCGGCGACGGCGAGGGATACGTCTTCTCTCCAGGGGCGGGCTATTATCTGCACTCCGATGGGAAGGCCCTCGGAGGATGTTCCGCATCGGACGACCGTTCCGGGCCAGCCTGTGAGGTTGTAGGGGCCGGTGTAGAAGGCGTGGCGGTTGCGGTCTTCGAAGGATGCGCCGTGCGGCTGGGCGGGTTGGGCGGTTACGGGCGAGATTATCACGTCGTAGTCGCGGATGAAGCGGAGCATATCGCTGCGGTATTGATCCAGGTCTTCGAGGGATTTGGTGAACTCGCCGGTGGTGATGGGTTCGGCTTCGTCGAACCTTTTGGTTAGTATGTCGGACACTTCGGTGGTGCCGGCCTTGTCCAGCAGTCTGCGTGTTCCGGCTCGGCCGTCGCCTCCGCCAATCCTGGCGGTCAGTTCCGGCGCTCGTTCCAGGGGTCGGGGGGCGTTTTCTTCTACGGACGCGGCCACGTCGGACAGGGCGCGGACGGCGGATTGCACGGTGTCGCGGGTTTCCTGGACCGGCGTTTTGAAGCCGGGAGGGTCGGTATAGAAGGCGATGCGAAGGCTGTTGAGGTCCACGTCGGACGGGTCTCCGAGTGGCATATTCACTATGGCGGGGTCTATCCAGTCGGGGCCGGAGATGATGGGCAGGGTGAGAACGAGGTCTTCGACGAAGCGCGCCATCGGGCCGTTCTGTGTGTAGGAGTCGGTTGCGCCCATGGTGTATTCGATGATGTGTCCGGTTCGAGGCACCCGACCGGAGTTGGGTTTGATTCCGGCGATGCCGCTGAAGTGGGCGGGCATGCGCACGCTGCCGCCGGTGTCGCTGCCTATGTCGAAGGGGGATCCGCCGGCGCAGATTATGGCGGCGGCTCCTCCGCTGGATCCGCCGGGCGTGCGTTCGAGGTCGAAGGGGTTGTTGGTGCGGCCATAGACGCTGTTGTCGGTCTCGCCGGCCATTGTGAGTTCGGGTGTGTTGGTCTTGCCCATGAGTATAGCGCCGGCCGCCCTGAGCCGGGCGGTGACGGTGGCGTCGCGTTCGGGCACGAAGCCGCGGCGTCCGGTTGTGCCGCCGGTGGTGACGACGCCCTCGGTGTCGAGCGAGTCTTTGAGGGTCATGGGGACGCCGTGGAGCGGGCCGGCGTCGGCGCCTCGGGCGAGGGCGGCGTCGGCTTCTCGCGCTTCGTCAAGGGCGCGGTCGGCGCAGAGATAGACGACGGCGTTGAGCTTGTCGTTGACCTCTGCGATGCGGTCGAGATGGGCCCGGACTACCTCGACTGCGGATATTTCCTTGTCGCGTATGGACTGGGCTATGGATGCGGCGGAAGAGTAGATGATGTCGGTCATAGTTGTCAGTCCTCAGTTCTTAGTGATTAGTTGTCAGCGGGGGTGGATAGTGGGATTGGCGGTCTTCGCCGGCGGCTATCTCGCGGATGGCGGCCAATAGTTCAGGGTAGGTTTGGCCGGAGAAACTCTTCCTCAGAGTTGCCGTTGCGTTCTTTTTCCCTTGATATAATCTCCATTATGGTTCTGAGGGCCATTTCAGTCAAGAATCGTTCTTATATCATGTATGCGCGTTTGGATTATCCTGACTGGGATAGTCTGAGAGGGGTCGCGTCGGCTTGCAGCTTATCCTTCGGATAGCGGACTCTGCGCTCTTCTCACCGCGTATTCGCGGTGTGGGGTTTCTCGTTATGGCTATGAGGGGCTATCGGGTTGTGTGGGATGGCTGAGTTATATGGCTTAGTTTATGCAGGGTCAGGCGAGGACTGGCGCTTGAGTCAGGTGGCGTCAGGTTAAAAAATGACCTGTAATTCACCTGCACAGGCCTGTAATGGCAGGGTAAAATTTTCGGGGACTTCCGGGTTTTTCATGTCATGATCTCCGCTTTATGTTGGCTGTCGGCAAGTTCGTCGCAGTCGCTAGATAAGATGTTCTTATGGTAGCATAGGATGTGAGCGGATGTGTAGTGTAATTTGGGAGGACGACGGGGCAGTGGAGCGGAGAATCCGGCGGCTCCGCGCCGAATGGGGCCGAGTATATTCAGGGGGGGAGAGCAGACTCAGAGTGGGCATAGCCGCTAAGCGCAGAAAGGCGGGACGGGCGTTCAATTTCCGCTCAAGACGCTTCGTCCAACAGAATGCGGTCGCCAAGATGCGATTGCCCTGTATCGTTCGGTATGTTATCTTCATTAGCGGAATTCGCAAGTCCAGAGGTATGTTTGAATGTACTCCCATGATGTTCTCATCATAGGCGCCGGCCTTGCCGGAATGAGGGCCGCTTTGTCTGCGCGCCAGAAGGGCGCGGCTGTGGCTGTCATTTCCAAGGTGCATCCTGTCCGGAGCCACTCCAACGCCGCGCAGGGCGGCATTAACGCGGCTCTCGAACACGCGGGAGATGACTGGCGCGACCATGCCTATGATACTGTGAAAGGCTCCGATTACTTAGGAGATCAGGACGCCATCGAGATAATGTGCCGGGAGGCCGGCTCCGAAGTTATTCAGATGGAGCACTATGGCGTAACCTTCAGCCGCGACGAATACGGTCGGCTGGGTACGCGCGCCTTCGGCGGGCAGGGCAAGGCTCGAACTTTCTTTGTCGCCGACTTTACGGGGCAGGCTCTTCTGCACGTTCTGTATGAACAGATAATGCGCGCCGGCGTGCGTGTGTATGAGGAGTGGTTCGTTCTCGATATTCTGGTTGAAGACGGTGAATGCGCGGGCGCGGTGGTGATGGAGATACGCTCCGGCGATGTTCATGTTATCCGAGCCAAGGCGGTGATCATGGCCGCGGGCGGGCTTGGAAGGGTGTTCGAGCCTTCCACCAACGCCCTTATCTGCACGGGCGACGGCATGGGGCTGGCGTACCGCGCCGGAGCTCCGCTCATGGATATGGAGATGGTGCAGTATCATCCGACGACGCTGAAAGGCAGCGGCGTTCTCATTACAGAGGGCGCTCGCGGCGAGGGCGCTCACCTTCTTAATTCTGAGGGAGAACGCTTTATGGAGCGATACGCTCCCAACATGATGGAGCTGGCGTCTCGAGATGTTGTTTCAAGGGCTGAGCAGACTGAGATAAACGAGGGCAGGGGGGTTGACGGCTCGGTTTTTCTTGACCTGAGACACCTCGGCGAACCGCTGATTCGTGAACGTCTTACCCAGATTTTGGATATAGCGCGCGACTTCGCGAACGTAAACCTGCTGGAAGAGCCGGTGCCGATAAGGCCGGGTATGCACTACCAGATGGGCGGAATCAAGACCGATGTGGACGGTCAGACTTCGCTTTCGGGTCTGTACGCCGCCGGAGAGGTGGCGTGCGTGAGCGTACACGGAGGCAATAGGCTTGGGGCGAATTCGCTCTTGGATACGCTTGTATTCGGCCGGCGTTCAGGTGAACACGCGGCGGAACTTGCGAAGTCCAAGTCTCACAAGGATATGGATGACTCCGCCGCGGACAGCGAGAAGGCGCATATTCAGCGGCTGTTGGACAATGCCAAGAGTGAGGATATGTTCGGCCAGATCCGCGTTGATATGGGACGTGCCATGAATGACCACCTCGCGGTATATCGTCATCAGGACGGGATGGAGTCGGCGCTGGATACTATCCGAGAACTGCGGGAACGATACCAGTCGGTTTATGTGCCGGACAAGGGCAAGACGTGGAATACGAACTTGGTCTTCACCCTAGAGCTTGGCTTTATGTTGGACTGCGCCGAGGCGATAACTTTGTCCGCGATTGAGCGTAAGGAGAGCCGAGGCGCGCACACGCGCGAGGATTTCCCTGAGCGCGACGATGAGAATTGGCTGCGGCATATTCTCGTTAGGCAGACTGAGGATGGGCCTGCGCTTGACTATCAGTCGGTGGTCATCACCCAGTGGGAGCCGCAGACGCGCACCTACTAGGGGCTGTCGGAGAATCAGATTCTTTCTATTACCAATCCGAAGGGATTATTATGCAAGTTAAGTTCAGAGTCAGGAGATTCGATCCGGATTCCCATCCGGCGGTGGCTCGATACCAAGAGTATGAGCTGGAGATGACCGAGTCCAACACTGTTTTGGACGGCCTGATTCGCATACGCGAGGAGATGGATGGCACGCTTGGCCTTCGCTGTTCGTGCCGAAGCGCGATATGCGGTTCTTGCGCGATGCGTATAAACGGGCAGGCCGGTCTTGCGTGCAATACGCTGTTGATCAACGCTATTCCAAAGGACGGCGGTCCGATAGTGGTCGAGCCTGCCGGCAATCTTGAAGTTCAGAAGGATCTTATCGTGGACTTTGCCCCGTTCTGGAGCAAGGTTCGCGCGGTTCAGCCCTGGCTTCAGCCGGAAGGACCGGAGCCTGAGACTGAATACATAGCTCCGGCCGAGGATATGCAGCATCTGACGGGCGTAATGGCGTGCATAATGTGCGGCGCCTGCGTTTCGGACTGCACCGTGCTGAATGTGGATGAGAATTTTCTGGGTCCGGCGGCGTTGGCCAAGTCCTATCGCTTTGTTCGGGACCCGCGGGACGACGCCGACAACTCTAGGCTCGGCGCGCTCAATGAATATGGCGGCGTATGGGATTGCACACGTTGTATGCAGTGCGTAGAGGTCTGTCCGAAGGGGGTTGACCCAATGGGCAGGATCATGGCTCTCAGAGACCGCGCTATGGAGGAGGGCTACACCAATACGACCGGAGCGAGGCACGCTAACGCTTTCTCTGATTCGGTCGAACATAGCGGCTGGCTAAATGAGACTAAGCTGGTGGTCAAGAGCCATGGCGTCACCAATGTTAAGGAGATGCTGAAGCTCATTCCGGTGGGGATCCGCGCGCAGTTGGCGGGAAAGCGTCCGCCCTTGTCGCACAAGAGTATTCCGGGAGTGGAGAACGTTCGCAGAATCTTCGATAAGGTGGAAAACAAGCGATGAGATATACTCTATATCCAGGCTGTGTGTCACGCGGCGCCTGCCCCGAACTTTATGCCTCCACGCTGGAAATATGCCGGCGGTTGGGCATTGAACTGGACCTGATAACTATGCAGGGCGCTTCCTGCACCGGAGCCGGCGTGCTTCAGGAGAAGAATCTTAGGCTGGGAGATACTCTGAACGCTCGGACGTTCGCTATGGCTGAGCGTGTGGGATTGCCCATACTGACGATATGCTCGACCTGCCAGGGCGTTATGTCGCAGGCCAACGAAAGGCTTCAGGACGATGAGTACCGCGAGTCGGTGAACGAGGATCTCGCCGAGGAAGGGTTGCGATACAACGGCACGGCGGATCCTAAGCATCTTCTGTGGGTAATAGTGGAGGAGATAGGGATAGACAAGCTCAAGTCCCTCGTCGTGCGCGAACTGCCTAGTCTGCGGATAGCGCCGTTCTACGGCTGTTATATTGTCCGTCCGTCCTCTGCGCTGAAGTTTGACGAGCATCCTGAGCGTGAGGACGCTCTTGAACAGGTTATAGAGGCTGTCGGCGCTCAGGTGGTGGACTTTCCCGGCAAGACGCTGTGTTGCGGGTTCCCGATTCTCACGATTAACGAGACCAATTCGCTGAAGATGGTCGCCAATCACACGATGGACGCCAAGGGGAAGGGGGCTGACGCGATGGTTACCCCGTGTCCTCTTTGCCATCTCAATCTGGACGGCTACCAGCCGCAGGCGGCGAAAGCGAACAGTCCGATGGCGCCCATAGATATACCTATACTCCACTTGCCGCAACTTATCGGTTTGGCGATGGGCATAGATCCCGGCCTGATGCGGCTCAATCGGCACATCATCTCGACGAAGAGGGTACTCTCCGAGTTGGCGCTCTCGCCTTAACGATCTTTCCGGTCAGTTGGACGGGGGCTATTGGACCGGCAGGGGAGGTTGCCACCAGTGGGGCGTGTCGGAAATTTCGATTTCGGTCACCCACTTGACCCACTCGAATCCGCGCGTGCCCGGGGCGACGAGTCTGAGCGGGTATCCGTGTCCGTGGGACAGCGTTTCTTCGGTTACATGGGTGGCGAGGATGAATGACTGCGCGGCTTCGAGCGAGAACCTTCTGTAATAGCCTGTGACGGAGCGCGCGATGACGCTTCGCGCCGATTCCGCCGGCTGAGAGTCGCGGAGCAGGTCGCGCAGGGCGATTCCGCGCCATCGCTGGGTGGAGTGCCATCCGCCTGTGCAGTCTATGGTGGCCGTGGTTTCCGCGCGGCTCGATAGGTCGGAGTGGGCGAGGCGCAGTTCTCTGTTTACTGAGCCGAATACCCTGAGCCGCCAAGTGTGGGTATCTATCGGGTCCGGGTCGTCGTTGAGCCAGGAGACGCGGGGGAAGCGGTTGCCGGAGAAGCTTTGGGATTCGTAGGAGCCGGTGAATCTGCGCGACCGACCGCTGAGATGGGCGGCGCGGGCCAGGCCTTCGGAGGCTTGCCAGGCGGCGAGTCCCAGCGCGAACGCGCCCGCCGACCGGATAAATAGGCGTCTATCGGCCCAGAAGCCGATAGGGAATCCTCGGGTCATATGCCAGATGTGCCATAGAAGCAGAGGGGCTATGAGCGCGCCGATGTAGATGTGCCAACTGACTCCGCTGAATATCCACCAGTAGTATGGCCCGATCAGCGACCACGCTACCCCGGACGCTAGACATGCGACCAATAGCGCCGAGAGCGCGAGCGACGCGATTCGAGCGGAACCCGGGCGCGGCCATTTCATGGAGCGGACGACATTGGCGGTTTTCCAGATTAGGGTTATCAGGATTCCGTATCCGGCGATGCGGTGCAGCTGCATATGGATGGCGCGGTTCTCAGAGCCGGAGGTAAGGCCGAAGAACCCGGATGCCAACTCCAAGGCTAGGAATGTGAGCAGGAGGGTGTTGGCCCATGGGAAGCGCATGGTTCATTCCGATTTGGGCGTGGGGTGTGTGTGGTTCTTTATGATATACGTACAGAGGTTGGTTGGGCGGCTTCTCCGGTTAATTGTCGGGCGGGTAACAGGCCGCCACAGGGGTGGTTGGGAGGCGTGAGCGTTGTGGCGTTTGGGTGAAGATGTGGTAGCCAGGAAGGGATTCGAACCCCCACACCCGTAAGGGTAGCGGATTTTAAGTCCGCCGCGTCTGCCATTTCGCCACCTGGCCATTGGTCTCTTAGTTGTCAGCTATCAGTTTACAGCGGCATGGGGTTGGTTACCACTGTAAACCGATAGTCTGAATCGCGGGAGGGCTATAAGAAGAGGGGGGCGAATACGAGCGCGACTATGCTCATGAGCTTGATGAGGATGTTGAGCGCGGGTCCGGAGGTGTCCTTAAAGGGGTCTCCGACGGTGTCGCCGACGACGGCGGCGGCGTGAGAGTCTGAGCCTTTGCCGCCGAGGTTTCCGGCCTCGATGTACTTTTTGGCGTTGTCCCATGCGCCGCCTGCGTTGGCCATCATTATGGCGAGCAGGAAGCCTGAGGCGATAGAGCCTATCAGGAGTCCGCCGAGCGCCTCTGCGCCGAGTATGGCTCCCACCACGATGGGAGCCAGCACCGCGATTGTGCCGGGCAGTATCATCTCTCTCAGCGCGCCCTGTGTGCTGATGTCAACGGCGCGGGTGTAGTCGGCAGGGGTGTCGCCTTCGAGCAGGCCGGCTATTTCGCGGAACTGTCGTCTGACTTCCTGCACCATGGCGTTGGCGGCGCGGCCGACGGCTTGCATGGTGAGCGCGCCGAACAGGAAGGGCATCAGGGATCCGAGCAGAAGTCCCATAAGCACCTTGGTGTCGGTCAGGTTGAATATCTCCACGCCGGTGACTTCCGAATAGGCGGCCATGAGCGCGAGCGCGGTGAGAACCGCGGAGCCTATGGCGAAGCCCTTGCCTGTGGCGGCGGTGGTGTTTCCGAGCGAGTCGAGCGCGTCGGTGCGCTCTCTGACGGCCGGGTCGAGTCCGGCCTGCTCGGCGATTCCGCCGGCGTTGTCGGCGACGGGGCCGTAGGCGTCGGTGGCGAGCGTGATTCCGAGGGTGGAGAGCATTCCGACGGCGGCGAGCGCGACGCCGTATGTGTCGGCGAGTTCGTTGGCTGTCCACATGGCGACGACCACTACGAGGGCGGGGACGAGGGTGCTGACCATTCCGAGACCGAGTCCGCTGATTATGACGGTTGCGGGGCCTGTTTCGGCCTGGCCTGCGATGTCGCGGGTGAATTTGTATTCGTAGCTTGTATATACCTCAGAGGATGTGCCGATTATCTGGCCGGCTATGAGGCCGGTCAGCACTACCCAGAAGAGTTTGAAGTCCATGTCTAGGGCGTAGAGGGCGGCTGCGGTTCCGATGAGGACAAGGATTCCGGCGCCGAATATGCCGGCTCTGAGCGACCAGAGGAGCGAGCCCATTGTAGCGCCGTCCTTGGTTCGCACAAAGAATGTCCCGATGATGGATGCGAATACGCCTATGGCGGCGATGAGCATGGGAAGGACGAGCAGGTTTGAGTCGAATGGAAGGGAGTCGGCGTTGGCGATTCCGAGCGCGGCCGCTCCGACGGCGGCGAGCGCGATTGTGGCGATGATGGAGCCGGTGTAGCTTTCGAAGAGGTCGGCGCCCATGCCCGCGACGTCGCCGACGTTGTCGCCGACGTTGTCGGCTATGGTGGCGGGATTGCGGGGGTCGTCTTCGTCCATTCCCTGCTCGACTTTGCCGACCAGGTCGGCGCCGACGTCGGCGGCTTTGGTGTAGATGCCTCCCCCGACTCTGGCGAATAGCGCGATGGAGGATGCGCCGAATCCGAATCCGGCGACCACTTTGATGTCTTGGAATATGAGGTACATGACGGTTAGGCCGATGAGGCCGATGCCGACGACGCTGACGCCCATGACCGCGCCTGAGCTGAAGGCGAGCCGCAGGGCGGGGTTGAGTCCTTGCTGGGCCTGCACGGTGGTGCGGGTGTTGGCGCGGACGGCGATGCTCATGCCGATGAATCCGGCTAGGCCTGAGCCTACGGCGCCGACTAAGTATGAGATGGCTGTGCCGGGTATCGCGTCGGCCTGTCCTCCGATTCTGTTGAGGATGTCGTAGTCAATGAATAGCGCGAGGATAATGAAGACGACGACGACGACGATGGCGAGCATACGGTATTCGCGGGATAGGAAGGCGTTTGCGCCTTCTCGTATGGCGTTTCCTATGAAGCGGACTTCTTCGTTGCCTTCGTCGGATTTGAGGATGCGCCTGGTGAGGATGGCCGCGAATCCGAGGGCCACTACGCCTGAAATTATGGCGAGGATTAGAATACCCACATTTTACCTCCGTTCGTAGAAACGGCCTCGCCACAGTTGTGGGAGGCCGAGAGTCGCTTGGCTGTTGGAAAAATACCACAGAGGGCGTAGAGCGGTCAAGTTGTCGATGTTGGCGGTATTGTTAGATTTCAGTGTAAATAATATATACTTGTCGAATAGTCTCAGACAGGAGGGTGAAGATGGCGCGGCAACGCTCATATCGCCATGATGTGCGCTGTCCGCATTGCGGCTCCAACTGGATACGCAAGGATGGGCATACACGCGGAGAGCAGATTTACAAGTGCGGAGAGTGTAACCGCAAGCATTCGGCTGGCGCCAAGCGCCATCACTTCAGTGAGCGGGTCAAGGAACAGGCAGTGGAGATGTGCATTGAGGGGATGAGCTTGTCGGCCGCTGCGCGAGTGGTGGGCGCAAGCGTGCCTACGGTGAGTGGGTGGGTGAAAAAAAGGGGGTTCAGGCGCGGCAGAGGCTGCATGAACTTACTGAAAGGCGGACAAGCGGTCGTTTAGGCGTAATCCGAGCCGGTGTCATAGCGTTCGACGAGATGTGGACATACTTGTGGGTTAGGCGTGGTGAAAGGCGCAACGACCTGTGGGTATGGACAGCAGTGGTGGAAGAGCCGGAGGGGACGCGTTGGATGGACTTTGAGGTAGGAGACCGCAGTGAGAAGCCTTTGTTGAGGTTGTTGGAACGACTGCCGGACGCGCGCGTCTACGAGACGGACGCTTACGGCGTGTACCAGTGGCTGCCCAGAAACCGGCACAAGGTGGGGAAGTACGGCGCAGTGAACTGGAATGAGGGACTGCACTCGGTGTTGAGGGGGAAGTTGAACCGACTGGCGCGCAGGACGAAGGGCTACTCCAAGAGCGTAAAGATGTTGGAGCATCTGTTGTCGCTGGTGTTCTTGCGGATGCTTAAACTCAATATCACTGAAATATGAGAATACCATGTTGGCGGTCTTCTCAACGAGTGTTGGCATTGATGATAGAGTGTAGTGAATCCAGACATGGCAGGTGTGAACATGGTCAGACAACGCGCGTATCGAGAGGACATGCAGTGTCCACGCTGTGGCTCCAACTGGCTGCCCAAGTACGGACGTTCCCGAGGCAAACAGACCTATCGTTGCGGTCATTGTCTGTATCACTTCATACCCGACAGCCATCGGCCTCAGTCATCAGAGAAGAGCCGGAATCTGGCTGTGGCGATGTACACAGAGGGTATGGGACTGTCAGCTATCAGCCGGGTGTTGGAGAAAAAAGAGGAGACAGTGTATAGCTGGGTCAAAAAAAGCGTGTATGGCGAGGGAGTTGATGGTCAAGCTGAGCGTTCAGCGCGCGTCGAGACAGATGGATCAAAGCTGTGCGCGGGTCATATCCTTCGATGAGATGTGGACATATGTGGGAGCTAGGCGTAGAGACAAACGTCGGTCTGTATGGATATGGACTGCTGTTGTGGAGGAGTCAGACGGCAGACGCTGGGTGGACTTCGAGGTGGGAGACCGAAGCGAGAAGCCTTTTCTGAGGCTGTTGGAGCGTCTGCCGGATGCGCGCATCTACGAGACCGACGCTTATCATGTGTATGAATGGCTGCCCACAAACCGGCACAAGGTGGGCAAGTATGGCGCGGTGAACCGCAATGAGGGACAGCGCTCAGTGTTGAGGGGTAAGTTGAGCAGGCTGGTCAGAAAGACCAAAGGATACTCCAAGAGTATGCGGATGCTGAGGGATTCGATAGCGTTGGTCTGTCTGAGACTGGGATATATCTAATACCAACACCTATTGAGAATACGATGTTGGCGGAGGCGAGTCGCGGACCGCGTTCGCGGGATCTTGTTGTCCTACGGCGGTTCGGGATGGGCTTGGTTTATGCGGGGTCAGGCGAGGACAGGCGCTTTGACTAGGTGGGCGGCAGGTGAAGAGGTCGCCTGCCTCTCACCTGCGCGGGTAGTGACTCAATTTAAGGAGTGTGTACAGATTACGTCTCCGGCGCAAAGAGATTTCGTCGGGCTTACGCTCAGGCGGCTTGTCCCTCAGACCGATTTCTCTAATCAGCAAACCTCGTCCGGTTCCGTATATTTGTCTTTGAGTTGATACCAGTAAAGGCTCTCAGAATCTATCAGGGGCTGAATGCGTCTGTCGTATCGAACGCCGGTTATGGCAGGGAACACGTCTCGTCCTGTGGCCTCGGCCAAGAGTCGGCCGTGAGCGATCGCTCTGGTCGCGTCGCGTTCGTCGCATGTGTAGGAGACTTCCACCATCATATAGTGGGTCTCGCCATCGGCGCGGGTCATTTCCACGGCGATGTCCGAGCCGATGAAGCTCTCTCGCGTCTCTCTCGGAAGCGCGCTGAGTCGCTCCACGGTGATAAGAGCTACGAGCTCGTTTTTTGAGAGGATTTTGAGGTTCTCGTACATCGTTCCCGAAAAGCGGATGTCGCAGATGGACATGGCTATGAGATATACGTAGTCATTGGCTCTGATTACAGCGTAATTTCCTTTGAAGTTTCGGTAATCGTGTTCTTGTCGTTGGAATCTTGTTTCGAGATTCGCCATTCGACGCAATAACTCATTCTGGGTCTCGAGGAGCTTGTTCTGTGTTGTTTTCATCTCGCTTTGGGATTCACTTAGCTCAGCGATTTTTTCTAGTATTTCGTTCTGGGTCGCTCGAAACTCATTCTGGGTCTTCAGCATTTCGTTCTGTGTTTCTAGTATCCCGTTCTGTGTTTCTAGTATCCCGTTCTGTGTTTCCTTGAGTTGCGCGATCTCCGCGAGCATCCCGTTTTGGGTTTCTTTTAGCTGTGCGACCTCCGCGAGCAACCCGTTTTGGGTTTCCAGTATCCCGTTCTGTGTTTCTTTGAGTTGCGCGATCTCCGCGAGCATCCCGTTTTGGGTTTCTTTTAGCTGTGCGACCTCCGCGAGCAACCCGTTTTGGGTTTCCAGTATCCCGTTCTGTGTTTCTTTGAGTTGCGCGACCTCCGCGAGCAACCCGTTCTGTGTTTCCTTGAGTTGCGCGATCTCCGCGAGCATCCCGTTCTGGGTTTCTAGTATCCCGTTCTGTGTTTCCTTGAGTTGCGCGATCTCCGCGAGCATCCCGTTCTGGGTTTCCAGCATTCGGTTTTGGGTTTCTTTCAGCTGTGCGATCTCCGCGAGCATTCGGTTCTGGACGTCGAGCATCGCCGTGAAGCGTTCCGGCAGAGCGAGCGTTTCGTCGGTCATGATCGCGCGCCGAACTTGGCTCAGCAGACGGGGGTCCCGCTCAAGCGCGCGTATTATGTCCTCGGATGTATTTATAGATATCATCGTCTCTCCCGTTCCTCTGCGGCTCAGCGCCGAAATAGACACTCCCCATTATAGCGTATGTGGCGGGTAGAGGCGCAGAGACGTCTGTCGGAATAGGGTGAGCCGGGACGCTGAACTGGGTTCGCGCGACCGGTCTCGGGGTTGCCTGAATGCAATGAGGATGGGAGGAGGCGCGGATTGCGGCGAGGCTTTTGGGGTGTGGGGGGATGGAGTAGAATGTCGTTTGGAGGCGGGAAGGCGGATATGAGAGTGGGGCGCGTCGTTCCGGTCATAGCGTAGATGGAGGGGGAACTGAATGGTTACGCAACTGAGTGTTGAGGATCCGAGATACGCGCGGGCCGCCGGGGAGATTTTGCGTCGGCATGAGAGCGGTGAGGCGGAGGCGAATGTTACGAGCGCGATACGGGACTTCCTGATGATTACGGGGTTGGCGCGGAGCGATGAAATGGTGGAGGAGAATCCGCCGTCGGACGGGTCGAGGCGGGCGGTTGACCTGGCGGCGCTGGATACTTTCATCGAGGTGAAGCGTCGTATGGGAACGGTGTCCGGTTTCGAGCCGAACCCGGATTACGTGCGGCAGCTGGACGACTACCTGGCGGAGTCGGAGAAGTCGGGGCGGGGCGTTCGGATGGGCGTCCTGACCGACGGCAGGCGCTGGCTGCTGCGCTGGCCCGGCGCCGGGCAGCCGCGAACCGTCTATCCATACGCCTTCACGCTGGAATCGGAAGATGGTTGGCTGCCGCTGTTCGAGTGGCTTCGGGACAGGGCGCTGGAGTCCAAGGACGAGATGCCGGTTGACCGGGAGACGGTGGAGGGGAGTTTCGGGCCGGGCAGCCCACACTATGACAGGGATATAACTCGATTGCGCGAGCTGCACGACCGATACTCGAAGATGGAGACTATCAAGGTGAAGCGTCGGCTGTGGAGCGATTTGCTGAGGGCGGCGCTGGGAGAGGTGGCGGACACGCGGCAGGGCGCGGACGACCTGTTCATCCGGCACACCTATCTGACGACTGTCATCGGGATGGTGGTTCAGGCGTCGTTCGGGATAGACATATCGCGGCTTGCGGAGAGGGATCCCGAAGACCTGCTGAGGGGGCGAGAGCTTCAGAACGCGACCGGATTGCAGGGCGTTGTGGAGTCGGACTTCTTCGCGTGGCCGTCGGAGGTGGGCGGTCTGCCGCTTCTGAAAGCCATCGCGCGGCGGGTGGCGCGCTTCGACTGGAAGAACGCGCCGCCGGACATCGCTCCCATCCTGTACGAGAGCGTGATACCGGCGGAGGAGAGGCGTCAGCTTGGGGAGTATTATACGCCCGACTGGCTGGCGCGAGCGATGGTGGAGGAGTTGGTCGCGGACCCGCTGAATCAGCGCGTTCTGGACCCGGCGTGCGGGTCGGGAACGTTCATAGTCGAGGCGGTGAAGCGGGTTATCGAGGCGGCGCGTGAGAGTGGGCTGCGGTCGGACGAAGTGTTCGGAAAGCTGCGCGACTCGGTGGTCGGGATAGACGTTCACCCTGTCGCGGTGCATCTGGCGCGCGCCTCGTGGGCGCTGGCGGCCAGACCAGCCATACAGGAAGCGGTCGCCTCCATATCGGTTCCGGTATATCTGGGCGACGCGCTCCAGCTTCGCTTTCGTTCGGGGGATATGTTCGCCGAGCGGGAGGTGCGGATAGAGGTGGGCGACGAACGGAACTCGGCGCTGGTGTTCCCGGTCAGCTTGGTGGAAAGAGCGAATGACTTCGACGCGCTGATGGGCGACATCGCGGACGCCATAGAGCGCGGCGACGACCCGTACATCGCGCTGGATGACAACGGCGTGACCGACCCGGCGGAGCGTGAGACCCTGAGCCAGACCATCGCCACGATACGCCGTCTGCACCGCGAGGGGCGCGACCATATCTGGGCGTACTACACGCGCAACCTGGTTCGTCCGGTGGCGCTTGCGCGCGCGAAGGTGGACGTGATAATCGGCAACCCGCCCTGGCTGAACTATAACCAGACGGCGGGCGCGCTGAGAGCGGAGCTTAGGAGCCAGAGCGAGAATGTGTACGACATCTGGGCCGGCGGCAGGTACGCGACACACCAGGATGTGGCGGGGCTGTTCTTCGCGCGCAGCGTTGACCTGTACCTGAAGGACGGCGGGGTCATCGGGATGGTGATGCCGCATAGCGCGCTGCAGGCGGGGCAGTACACGAAGTGGCGGACGGGACGCTGGCATTCGAGGAGGTATGGGCGGACGCTGAGCGTGGACTTTGGGTTCAAGAGCGCGTGGGACCTGGAGAGACTAGAGCCGAACACGTTCTTTCCTGTGCCGTCCTGCGTGGCGTTCGCCAGACGCGCAGGTGAGGCGGGCGGCGCGGTCGCGCTATCCGGCGGCGTGGAACGCTGGCTCGGGCAGGCGGGTTCGCCCGCTGTCCGCCGCGCACGCGCCCGAATAACGGACACGTCCGAGGCCGGTGAGTCGGCATACGCCGGCTATTCACGGAATGGCGCGACAATCTTTCCGCGTGTCCTTTTCTTCGTTGAAGAAATTGAGAATCGCGCTATCATCCAAGCTAGGCAAACCATCACTGTAAACCCACGCCGTGGTCGTTATGACAAAGAACCGTGGAAGAATCTCGATCTGTCGGAAATCAGCGAGCACACCATTGAGTCTAACCATGTTTACGATGTACACATGGGAGAGACGCTAGTGCCCTACGCAATACTGGAGCCGCTCAAAGTCGTTCTTCCTATGAGACGGAGTGAGGACAACATACCGATAGATCCGAGTGGTGTGGGAGGAATTCGGATAGGCGGATTGGACAGGCGTATGCGCAGACGATGGCAGACCATCAGTCAAATATGGGAGCAAAACAAGACAAGAGTAAATAAATTAAGCCTGTTAGAACAGTTGAATTATATGAGTAAGCTATCATCTCAACTTGAATGGCAACAGTCACAGAACAATAGATCCATTCGAGTGATTTACAATCAATCTGGCGCACCAACAGCGAGCATACTAAATGAAACTGATACCATGGTTGACTACACTCTGTTCTGGATTTCCTGCAAAGATGAACAGGAAGCCTATTACTTGCTGGCGATAATCAACAGTGATGCGCTGTATGAGGCAGTAAAGCCGTTTATGGCAAGAGGCCAGTTCGGGGCGCGTCACTTACAGAAGCATCTGTGGAAGCTTCCGATACCCCAATTCGACGCCAACAACAGCCTGCACGTCAGCATATCGGACGCAGGCCGAAAGGCGGCGGAGGGGGCGGCTGTCCGGCTGGCGGAGTTGCGCGAGGAGCGTGAGCGGGTGACGGTGACCATCGCGCGGCGTGAGTTGAGGGGGTGGTTGGGAGGTTGTTGAGAGGATAGTAGAAGACGGCGATTCGAGATACCGCCGGCTTTCCGCATCAGGGGCCTCGGTGAAGCTTAGTGCTAGAATAGCTCTTGAGATTCGTCATATCAAGTAGACAGCGAGTCCCCACTTGGAAAACTGAAGTAAAGTCATGCTAGCCGCTTGAATTCCAGTAGCATAATTAGGTATTATTCAAACAATTATACCATTTTAGTTTGACTATGCTGCAAATCCTGCGGCAAATTTTGTACAGTTATTCCCGCTTTCGCGGGAATCCAGTGAAGTTTACCGATCCAAGATATTATGGAATTACCTGAATTAGTATTACTATGATAAGGGAAGCTCATATGAAGATAAAATTCGATGTCTTGTCAAATATATTTACTAAACGAAATGAAATCCAATTGAGTTCGTTTAAGTCGCTGACACCTGAATTTCGATATAGAGTTCAGCAACTCTGTGTACACGTGATTCCACAAAACAATAGAGGATATTACGACTCCTTCGAACCGTTCTGGTTGGAGATGTATAGAAGCCTTAACCTTTTGGAAGGTAAGCCTATTTCCGACTATGAATACGGACTAAACGATTTGGAAGTAGTTAATAATTACTTACAATCTTGTAATGACGGCAGATTTATTGACTTTATCGAACTAGTATTTCAAGCAGAAGATGAGTCATGGAACTCATATTCTAGAAAAGAATTAATTGATAGCATCAACCAATTCCTACAAATGGATGATTTGCCATACCATATCACAGAATATATATATCGAGAATATTCTTGTGATCTCGATGCTACAGCCGGAACTGAACATGATGAGTACGGCGATAAGTATGGCATAATCGGGTATCCCAAAGTCATACGTCGGGAAAACGAAGTGATTCATGCCTCTGCTATTCAGCCTGCTTTAATGTTACTGTCTAATCCGATATTTACCTCGGCTAATAGCGAGTTCATGGAAGCTCATGGACATTACAGAAAAGGCGAGTATGGTGATTGCCTAACTAAATGTAGTAGCTCTATGGAAAGCGTAATGAAGATAATTTGCGACCAAAAAGGATGGAATTATAGTCAAGAAGATAATTTCAACAAACTTTTGGATATCATTTTTCAGCAAACAAATTTAGATTCATTCTTGAAGCAGCCTATAATGCAGATCGGTACATTAAGAAACAGATTGGGTACATCACATGGGGCAGGAGTGCAAAGCAAGAGCATTTCTAAACATAAAGCACAATTTACAATCAATATATCTGCATCCTCGATAATATTGCTAGCATCTGAATGTGGATTAGTAACATGAGCTAAATGCCGAAAGAGTTCTCGGCCGCGGGGGCCAGGCATGGCGGGCCGGGCTGATAGTCGGCGGGGCGGTGGTGGCTCTGATAGTCGCGCTCGTCCTGCTGAACTTCACTCTATCCGGCGCGGGCAGGCTGAAGGATATAGCGGCGATTGTGCAGTCGTCGGTGACGGCGGTCGCTATCGTCGCGGGCGGGGTCTTCGCATACTACAAGCTCCAGCTGTTCAGGGACTTCGAGCCGCATCTGAGTATTACACATGAAATTTCGCATAGAGTTATCAGTGAAAGCTATATACATATCGGTGTTACCGCCAATTTGCACAGTAGCTCAAAAGTTAAAGTAGAACTGCGCAGAGCTTTTTTCTCTATACAAGTTGTATCACCGCTAACGGACAATAAAGTTGAAAATCTGTACGAAGAAATATTCGTAAAGAAAAGTAACAAAGATATTCAATGGCGAACTTTGTATAATATTCCACGCGAGTGGATTAAGAATGAACTAATAATAGAGCCGAGCGAGTCCCATCAAGAAATTTCTGAATTTATATTATCGTCAGATATTGAGGCGATTGTTATATATACTTATTTCTACAATTCTAAATCTTCACCTTCCGCTCAGTCTGCTGAAGGTTGGTCAGCTACAACCATATATGATATTATTGATACCAAATAATATTGGTTAATCCGTTTGAGAGGAGAAATGATGCACCCGAAGAATAAGGATAAGAAGAGAAGGCTTGCTAAAGGCACTGCCCCGAGAGTGATGCCTAAACCAGTAGTTTCAAAAAAGCCTCCGGGAGCGCGAACCGGATTGGATTCTAAATCTGAGAAATCTTAACGACTGTGTCCTAGGGAAATATAGTGCAGTCTAAAAGTAAAAATGGAGATTACCTTCCCAAAGACCATAGTGTCTTGGCGTCAGAACAGAGGGAACTCTTTGGGGGACCACCTAAAGAAATCCCCTCTATCAAATTTGATACCTCAGGCAGACCTCTTGGCGCCAGTACGCCCAAGAACAATAAGAAGTCTCCCACTTCTTGACCAATACTCTTACGGTCTGATAGCAGGGGCAACCCTCGTTGCTCGACGCGCAATCTCGGTTGCGCGGGTTCTGAATATCGCCTCGTCGGATACGCCGTCCTTGATGTAGATTAGCTCGAACGCAATCTCATCCAAGAGTTCTTGGTTCTTGAACTCGCTTTCCCAAGCAAGGGGGATGATGCGGTGTTCGAGGGTGTCAAGGTCTATGTCGCCGGACAGGTAGAGTCTCAGCGTCTTGAGGATTTGGTTGGTCATGTCAAGCTCCTCTCCACAGCCAATGTTCGTAGCCGTGCCGACACTGAATTACATGAATTGTATCGCATACTGGATATTATATGTGAATGTGGACGGTTTCGACTATACTGAATCCGACCTCAAGTGGATTCGCGTTGACGACATGACATTCAAGCAGGATAACACCAGATGATTGGCGACGTTCGGAATTTTATTTTAGGCAACGTGCAACGGTCATGAACAGACTGAGACGAGTCCTCTGGCCGCGGGCCGGTGGTGGCTCTGATAGTCGCGCTCGTCCTGCTGAACCTCGCTCTGTCCGGCGCGGGCAGGTTGAAGGATATAGCGGCGATTGTGCAGTCGTCGGTGATGGCGGTCGCTACCGTCGCGGGCGGGGTCTTCGCGTACTACAAGCTCCAGCTGTTCAGGGACTTTGAGCCGCGTCTGACCATCAGCCACGAGGTCACGCACAGGTTCGTCGGTGACAGCTACGTTCACATCGCGTTGACGGCGAACCTGTACAATAGCTCCAGAGTTCACATTGAAATTATCCGATACAGATTTAGCCTACAGGAAATAGCGCCAGCGTCTGATACACAGATAGAGCGCTTGTATGAGGAAGTTTTTGAAGAAAGAGGCGAATATTATTTACAATGGCCTGTTCTGGACGAAATTGAATTAAGCAGAGAAAAAGGTGAACTGACGATAGAACCGGGCGAGACGCATAGGGAGACGTTTGAGTTTATAATATCAACAGAAATTGAAACGGTTATGGTATATACGTACTTTTACAATTCTATGCTCTCACGGAAACATCAATCTGCTGAAGGGTGGGGCGCGACTACGATTTATGACATGGTAGATAGTAATTAGAGCATACAGATTCTTGGCATGGAGAGATTCCGATGACGTCAGAAAGGAAATCCGGCCACACCGTTGTCATAAAAGGAACAGGTCCCAGAAAGGCCCCGCCCAAGACAGACAACTCGGGTAAGCCACCCGGCAGCACACTGTCCAAGAACGGGAAGGTCTAGACTAACTCGACCGCGATCCGGTCCACCCATTCTTGGTCATTGAACTCATCGTCCCAAGCAAGCGGGATGATGCGGTGTTCGAGGGTGTCGAGGTCTATGTCGCCGGGCAGGTAGAGTCTCAGGGCGTAGAGGATTTGGTTGGTCATGTCGGTTTCTCACGAGTACGGGATGTCCGCTTGAGGCATATCAAGGTTCTACCCTTTGGATTCCAGCCACTTGGTCGAAGTCCCTGTCGTAGCTCACTATCTCGTTTATACCCTGCCGCTTCATATGGGCTACCGCTAGAGCGTCCTCAAAATCAAGGGAGGGAAATGATGCGTAGATGTCCAGCGCTTCCATGTAAACGCGCTTCTGTGGGAGTCTGAGGCCACGAATTGTGAGTATAGGCGTGAGCCGCTCTCTGATCTCCGTGTGGCTCAGCTTGTAAGGAGCGCGCCGGGAAGACAGCACATAAACGGCTTCTGTTATGATAGCTTCACAGGTGAATAGCTCCTCTTCACCTCGGTTCGCCCTCTGAAATAACCGGTAGCAGGCTTCAGCTTTGTCCTCATCGTCTCTAGTCAGATACCTGATGATGATGTTGGTATCCAGAAATTTCATGAGTATCTTAATTCTCGCAGGGTATCTTCGACTTTGGCTTCCTTGGCGTTCCGCGAGACCTCATCGAAGTCTTCGGGATTCGCGGAGGGTTTCACCGAGCCGTAAGCCGACTCGAGACTGAAAGCGGCCGCCAGACGAACCAGACCTCCATCTTCAATGGTGAAGGCAACCTTATCTCTGGGCTTCAGTCCTAGGGCGCGGCGCACCTCAGCGGGAATAGTTACCTGATTGTGTTGAGTAGTGGTTGCGGTAAATTCTCGCATGATTGTTCCCAATGTATCTTGCGTATGCAGTATTTCACTATTATAGCATTGCAAGATGTCTGGGACGTCAGGAACTACTCAACCTCTAGAGTAATCGCATCTAAAACCCGCCGACGCCGTTCTTACACATCCGTGCTAATGCGGCTATAATATCTCCATCACTGCCCAACATGAAACTCTCAACCCGCATCCAAAACCATAAGTCGCTGTTTATGGCAGGCGCGGCAGGGAAAATTTTTCCGGGCGATTTAGCTATGAAACAGGCAAAATGCAGGCGAATGCTGGTACCAGCTCCCCCTGCAGGATCCCTGCAAGGTCCCCAGCACACTCCCAGCAGTCCGCCTGCAAGATACCCTGACAGTATAAACTGAGATATATAAGACCATCCCCAACCTCACCCTGTCGCGGGATAGCTCAAGACTATCATTCAGCCGGCGGGTGGCTAAGACGCCCTGGGATTACGGGATATTCGGGAGTATCTTCATGCCCGAATATAAGTGCGGCTTTGGTCATCATGTGTCTCCGCATATTGGTGTGCGGCTTCGGGAGAGCCTTGCGTCTATCGTATCAGTCGTGTCGCGGAACTCAAACTGCTTGATTGCGGTCAACGGTGAGTCAGGTCAGCTTCTCGTTCAGCTCCGCCAGCCGCTCCTCGAGGCGGCGTTGGCGGAGGGCGACGGTGATGTCTCCGCGCGTGCGCTCCAATACTCCGCGCATGACGTCGGTGGTTCGTCGCAGACCGCGGGTGACGCCGTCGGGGTAGTCGAGGGTGACGAGGACGGCGTAGATTTCGTCCATGATGGATAGAAGGGTTTCGCATCTGTCGAAGTGGTCGCGGCGCAGGAGGTCGAGGATTACGCGTCTGAGTTCGCCGATGGTTTCGGCGAGTCCGTTCATGTAAACCGCCGGTCCGACGTCGAGTTCGTCCATGGAGGGCAGGCGGGAGCCTTCGGCGAAGGCGAGGGTGGCGTGGGCTTCGACGAACTCTTTGAGGGCGTCTTCGACGTAGCCGCCATAGTACACTTCGGGGTGGGCGTCTCTGTGTGGTTGGAGGTTCGCGCGGAGTTGGGCGGCCCGGCCTATGAGGCGTCGGGCTTCGTCGTATTCGGCGCGGTGGGCGGCCCTGATGGAGTTGGCCGAGAAGCGGATGATCTGGCGTGAGGCGGCGATGGCCTGTTCGCGTGCGGCGTGGGTGTCGCGCATCCTGTCGGAGGCGGCGCTTCCGGCGAGTCGTATGGCCTCTATGGTCTGTTGAGTGGAGACGCGTTCTGCGGTCATGTGCGGTTTCCGGGTTTTAGCTGGATGCGTCTTTGTATAGTTGGACCAGTTCGCGGGCGGCGGATTCCGGGTCCTGGGCGAAGGTGACGGCGCTGACGACGCAAACCGAGTCGGCGCCGGCCTTAACAACCTCGACTATGTTCGTCTTGTTAATGCCGCCGATGGCGACTATGGGCTGCGGAACGGCGTCTTTGACGCGGGTTATCTCCTCCGGTCCGAGGGCGGAGCGTCCGGATTTGCCCATTGTGGCGGTGGCGTAGATAGCGCCGACCGCTAGGTAGTCCACGGGTTGGGCTGCGGATTCGAGCGCTTCGGGCAGGCCGTTGTTTGAGTTGCCTATCAGCTGGTCGAGGGCGAGTATGTCGCGGGCGGCGGGGACGGGGAGGTCTGTCTGTCCGACGTGCAGGACGTGGGCTTCGGAGGCGCGGGCGAGGTCGGCGTGGTCGTTCATGACGAAGAGCGCGTCGTACTGGTCACAGAGGGATTTGAGGACGCGGGCGGAGTTGAGGATATTGCGCTTGTCGCTGAGCTTGTCTCTGAGCTGGACCACTCTTGCGCCGCCTTCGAGGGCGCGGCGGGCTACGTCGGTCACGGGGCGGCCGCGGGTTGCTTCGGGGTCAACGATGACGTAGATGCCGTTTAGCCTGGGGGCTGTCCGCGCTCGGAGGTCGGCGGCTATCGCCTGTTCGGCGCGCGCCAGGATAGGCCGGGCGCGGCGGCCGGGCGCGGCGTCGAGCGTTTCCGCGCAGGCGCGTAGGGAGGCTGCGATTCTGAGGATGAGGTCTGGGTCGGCGGCGCTGGGCGGAGCGGAATCGCCGGCGTCCCGGTCGTTCAGCGAGCTGCGGACGCTTCTGAGGTCGGCGAGCAACTTCGGCGAGTCTGCGAAATAGGTTTCGAGCGGGCGGATTCCCTCAGCCAGAGCGCGGGTCTGGGCTTGTGTGAATGGGTCCAATGGGCGTCCTTTTGTTTGAGGTTGTCTAGGTTGGAACTCAGCGTGGATTGTAGCATAGGTGTGCGGGGTGCAATCCTGTCTTGTGGAGCTTACAATAGCGGCGGAGCAAGACGCTAAGCCAATTTGGAGTGAAACAGATGTCGGAATATAACGTCGCGGTTATCAGGGGAGACGGGATAGGGATAGAGGTCGTAGAGGAGGGGATAAAAGTCCTGAACGCCGTCGGCGGGGAGTACGGCATTAAGTGGAATTGGGTCGAGCATCCTTGGGGCAGCGAGTATTACATTGAGCGCGGGATGGTCATGCCTTCGGACGGTCTGGATATTCTGGCCGAGTCGGACGCTATCTTTCTGGGGGCGGTCGGTCATCCGGACATTCAGGATCACATCACTCTGGGCGGTCTTCTGCTGCCTATACGAAGGTCGTTCGATCAGTACGTGTGCGAGCGTCCGAGCGTGCTGTACGAGGGAATCGCGTCGCCTCTGGAAGGGTATGGGCCGGGCGAGATTGACATGGTGGTCGTTAGGGAGAATACGGAGGGCGAGTACGCGGATGTGGGCGGGTTCGTCTATCCGGACTTCCCGGAAGAGCTGGGGATACAGTCCGCGGTGTTCACGCGGAAGGGCTGCGAACGAATCATCAGGCACGCCTTCGAGGTGGCGCGAAGGAGGAACAAGGCCAAGCATGTCACCTCGATCACGAAGTCGAACGCGCTGGGGTACGGAATGTTGGTGTGGGACAGGGCTTTCGAGCGTGTGGCCGAGGATTATCCGGACATCGAAACCGGCTCGCTGCTGATTGACGCGGCGTGCATGGACTTCATTCGGAGGCCTGAGACGTTCGATGTGGTTGTGGGAAGCAATTTGTTTGGTGACATTCTGACGGACATCGGGGCGATTATCACGGGGAGCATGGGTCTGGCTCCGAGCGGGAACATAGACCCGGAGCGCAGGTTTCCGTCTATGTTCGAGCCGGTGCACGGTTCGGCGCCGGACATCGCTGGGCGGGGAATAGCGAACCCGCTGGCGACGATACTGTCGGGGGCGATGATGCTGCGGCATCTGGGCGAGGAAGCGGCGGCCGATTGCTTGGAGAAGGCGTCTCTGAGCGTCGTCGCTCTGGGGGAGACGCTGACCCCGGATCTTGGAGGAACATCGAGGACCGAGGACGTGGGCGACGCGGTTGTCGCCGCGTTGCGATAGGAGGAGAATCATGGCTGACATAGTGATAAGCGGGGGACTTGCGGTGACGCCGTCCGGTGTGGAGAGTCTGGATGTGTTCATAACGGGGGAGAGCATATCGGCGCTGTCGGCGCCGGGCGCGATTGATTATGGAGAGGCGCGCGTGATAGACGCGTCGGGCAAGATAGTCGTTCCGGGCGGCGTAGAGCCTCACGCCCACATAGGCGGGCCTCGACAGCCGGAGCGGTCCGGGGCGGAACCGGTGTCGAAGGCGGCGGTCTGGGGCGGCACGACGACGGTGTTGGATTTCGCGACGCAGGTTCCGGGCGAGGATCTCTGGCACGCGCTGGACGAAGCCGCCGAACGCTGGGAAGGCAACGCGTACACCGACTATTCGTATCACCCGATATTCACCAACGGAGCTTCGCGGGAGTCCATCGGGCAGATAGCGGAACTGGTGGAGGAAGGCTTTCCGAGCTTCAAGGTGTTCACAACCTCGATCCGTCCGCCAAGTCCGCAGATGCAGGACAACAAGACCGATTTCGGACGTCTGACGCTGATTATGGAGAAGGTCTCGGAGGCGGGCGGAATTCTGCTTGTGCATTCTGAGGACGACGATATGGTGCACTACAATTATGCCAACGCTCAGGAAGACGGGAAGTGGGACTGGTGGAATATGCACCACATCCACAGCAATTTGTCGGAGGACGTGTCTTTTCGACGGGTGATAAGGCTGGCGAGCAAGACGGGGTGCGCGGTGTATTTTGTCCATGTGAGCGCTGGCGAGGGCGTCGAGGCGGTGGGACAGGCGCGGACGCTGGGGATGCCGGTCTATGGCGAAACGCTGCACAACTACGCCTGCTTCAGCGCGGACAACTATCGCGAGAACAACGGCATGAAGTACCACACCTACCCGTCGCTGAAGTCTGAGGGCGACCGTTCGTCGCTCTGGCAGGGTCTTTTGGACGGGCGACTTTCGACGGTGGCGACGGACCTGGTTTCCACCACGTGGGAAGAGAAGATTCGCTTCAAGACGGTTGCGGACGTTACGGGCGGCCACAATGGGATAGAGACGCGGATGGGCATAGCGTACTCGGTGGGCGTTGTGGAACTGGGCATGAGTCTGGAGCGGTTCGTTGACATAACGTCGGCTAACGCGGCGAAGATATTCGGAATGTACCCGAAGAAGGGGGCTATCGCTCCCGGCTCGGACGCCGACATCTGCGTTCTGGACCCCACCGTGGACCGCGAACTCACGCTGGACGATCTGCACCTAGAGGACTACTCCATCTGGGAGGGCTGGCGCGCCCACGGCTGGCCTGAGACCGTTCTGCTGAGGGGCAAGGTTATGGTTGACGGCCGCACCCTGACCGGCTCGCCGAACGACGGGCGCCTATTGTCGCGCTCACTGAACGCGGTGGTGACCCGTAGGCCGGTGTGCTGACCGGCGTACAACGGTTTGATGCGCCTAGTGGGTTGCTCGCTATGATACAATCCCGCCGGTGAAAGTAGGAGCCAATGGCAGGGAGGTTTTCTCGATGCTATCTGAGCGCTTCAGACAGACGCAAAATCAGAATAAGAAAAAATCCAAGACAGGGCTGAGTATTACATATCCCGCCGCGACTTTAGGCGAGCATTGAAAGAGTATAGCTTGTTGCCGTCTAAACGCGATAATCGGCAACGATTAGGCTATGGGATTGCGCTTATGGGAACAGGCAATCTTAGGGAGGCAAAGGAGCAGTTTCAGATTATTGAGAGGCGTGGTGGTCATGTGCCATCTATAATCAAATCGAAATTGAAATCCCTGACCTCTACTCGGTCGCGTTCAAGGAAATCGCGCAAGCCCAATGGCGTTAGTATGGGTGATGGAGTCTTTCCAACACGTAAAACTCCAAGTAAGTCCAACTCGACGTTGGGACGGAATCGTTCGCGCCCGAATGGAAGCAAGAAACCGAAGAGGCGACTAAGTCCCGGAGTTCGCACAGGCGGAAACAGTCAGAACTATGTCAGATTCGGTAAAGATTATGTCCACTCGAGACCATCACGCGGCAGCGTTAGGTTTATAAGATAGACGAGAGCGGGCATGAGTTGTCAACAAGACTCGGATCCATAGTTCCTATCCAACCCAATCACAGTTAAGAAAATCCATACTCCAAGTTGCTCTGATCCTAAAGGAGACGTGATAATTGCGGGCGCGTGAGATAGAGGGCAATTCGCTGGCTTACATTCTCGTGGAGCCGGACGATTATGACGAGAGCCAAGAGTACCCGGCGGTGGTTCTGCTTCATGGTTTTGGGGCGAGTATGCGGGATCTGGTTGGACTGGCGCCCGCAATCGAGCGGAGCGGGTATCTGTACCTGTTCCCCAACGCCCCGATTCGGATGCAAATCGGGATTGGGATGACCGGATACGCATGGACTCCGCCCGGCGGGTCCGGCGGCGAGGACGCCGCCACCCGCGCCGAAGAACTTCTCGTCGGCTTCTTCGACGAGGCTATGGAGAGGCATGGCGTCGCCGAGGGCGGGATGGTGATGGGCGGCTTCTCGCAGGGCGGAATGATGACCTATCGCTTCGGGCTGCGGAGGCCGGAGATGTTCGCCGGCCTTGTGATTCTGAGCGGACGGGTTTCTTCACCCGATATTCTCGCCGAGAATCTGCCGGAGCGCCGGGACCTGCCGATTTTCGTGGCGCACGGCGTTCAGGACACGATGATAGGCGTGACCGACGCGCGCGAGTCGCGCGACTTTCTCAGATCGCAGGGTTACTCTCCGCGTTATCACGAATACCGGATGGGGCATGAGATCAACCAGGATGTAATGTCCGATCTGACGTCTTGGATGCGCGACGTAATGCCGCCTATGGCGATTTGAGATACGATTCACGGCAAAGCGCGATAAGATGTAAAGCTGATCTTTTTTACGATAAGCAATCTAGCCGACACACAAAATAGAGGTGAATAGCATGGTAACGCTACGAAAGAATAATATTTTCGCCAAGAATCGAGACGGCAAGAAAGGTCTCGGACTTGGGCTTGTGTATCCCAGCGCCGAGGCGGTTGAACTGGTCGGGATGCTGGGCGGATTCGATTACATCAACCTGGACGGGGAACATGGGCTGTTCTCGCCGGAGTCCATAGACGCGATGGTCAGGGTAGCCGACGGATACGGTCTGACGGTAACGGCGCGTGTGCCGAACCTTCAGTCCTCCACCATCAACCAGTTCCTGGACAGAGGAGTAATCGGGGTTCTTGGACCGCACGTGGACACGGCTGAGCAGGCGAAACAGCTTGTGGACGCCTGCCGGTTCGTGCCGGAGGGACAGCGAAGCTGGGGCGGCGGTCGCGGCACTTTCTACAACGACGGAGGTCTGATAGGGCAGCCCGGACTCCGACGCGTCGAGTACATGGAGGCGGCGAACAAAGAGATGCTGGTTATGGCTCAGCTCGAGACCGCGACGGCTTTCGAGAACCTGGACCGCATCCTGGAAGTGGAGGGGATTGACGCCTTCGCCTGGGGTTCCAACGATCTGGCGCAGTCCATGGGTCTGCCGGGCCAGCCCGATCATCCGGATGTGAAGGCGGCCGAAGCGAGCGTGGCGGAGCGGATTCACGCCGCGGGTCGGAAGATGTCTTACGATATTTCCTCCGCCATCAACCTGCCCGACATAGTTCTGAGCGGCGCGAGGTCATACTTGGAGTCGCAGTCGTAGATTTATCCGAAGCGGAGAGGAGCGGAAAAATGGCGATGATGAAGGCGGCTTTCTTCGATGGCGAGGGTCGGATGGAGGTACGGGAGATTCCGAAGCCGGAGGCCGGGCCGGGCGACATGATTCTGCGTGTCCGGTCGGTGGGCATCTGCGGGTCGGACCTCCAGATGAACGTTGACAAAACCGAGCCTGACCAACTCCCCGCCGGACACGAGGTCGCGGGTGAGATAGTGGAAATTGGCGATGGCGTTAACCCCGCTATGCTGGGCAAGCGCGTCGCTGTGGAGATAATAGGGCATGGGCGCGCCTGCACCGTCTGCTGGTACTGCCGTCAGGGGCAGTTCAGGGCCTGCCAGAATATGGCGCCGTCGGAGGGAGGCGGATTCGCCGAGTACATGAAGCGCAAGGCGATTGGGTGCTACCCGGTGCCGGATTCGATGTCCTGGGAGGGGGCCGCTTTGGTAGAACCTCTGGCCGTGTCTGTTCACGGCGTAAGGTTGGGCGGTCTGAAGGGCGGCGAGGTGGTGACGGTGCTGGGTTCGGGGAATATTGGTCTGACCGCGATAGCGGCGGCCAAGGCGCTTGGGGCGGGCAAGGTTATCGCGTCCGCTCGATACGAGCAGCAGGCGACCATGGCCAAGCTGGTCGGAGCGGACGAGGTCTATTCCGACCGAGGGCCGGACTTATGGGACGCGATAGCGGAGGCGACGGACGGGCGCGGTTCGGATATGACGGTGGAGACTGTCGGCGGACACCAATCGGCCACCATGCGCCAGTCGGTGAAGGTGACGCGGACACAGGGCAGGATAGTGATAATCGGCGGCTTCCGACGCCCGTTCGAGTTCGATTTCCTGACGCCGATGCTCAAGGAACAGAACTTCGTTTTCTCGTCGTGCTACAACGTTCTGGACGGTCGCCACGACTACGAGGTGGCGATTGACATGATGGCCTCCGGCAAGGCGTCCATTGAGCGGATGGTCACGCACAAGTACGGTTTGGACGACATTCAGAAGGCGTTCGAGACGGCATACGATAAGAACAGCGGCTCGGTGAAGGTGCAGATACTCCAGGACTGAGACCGGCGGACTGCTCGTTCTGAGGGTGTGGGGCGTCTCACGTCGGCCTCACGGAAGGGATAGGAAGCGGCTATGCGTTACAAGAAGTTTGGGAATTCGGATTTGGAGACATCGGTCGTCGGATTCGGCGGCTGGCCGATGGGACGCGGACATTACGGCTCTTTTGACGATAATGAAGTGGTTCGGGCGGTGCGCGCCTCAATTGACATGGGCGTTACGCTGTTCGATACGGCGGCGGTGTATGGGTGGGGTGAGGGCGAGAAGCTGCTTGGGCGCGCGCTGGAGGGCAAGAGGGAGGACGTTGTGGTGGTCAGCAAGGCCGGGATTCCATGGGACGAGGAGGGAGGCGGTAGGCGCCGCGACAGTTCGCGCGAGTCTCTAGAAAAATCTCTGAATGAAAGCTTGGCGCGGCTGCAAACCGACTACCTCGACCTGTTCCTCGTTCATTGGCCTGACGAATCGAGGCCGATGAACGAGCCTATGGAGGCTTTCGCGGATTTCCAGAAGCAGGGCAAGATACGCTACGGCGGCGTGAGCAACTTCAGTCCCCAGCAGATGTCTGACTGCTTGGACGTGTTCCCCATAGTCACCAACCAGGTCGGCTACCATCTGTTCGACCAGAGGCCGGAGCCGGAAATAATCCCGTTCTGCGCCGACAACGGCATGGGGATAATGGCCTACGGATCGCTGGCGCACGGACTTCTGACAGGAACGATGACGCCGGACACCGCTTTCGAGGAGGATGACTGGCGGCGGAGTCTGATGGCGTTCGGTCAGCCAATCTTCAAGGGTCAGAACTTTCTTGACAACCTGAAGAAGGTGGACAGGCTGAAGGAGATGGCATCGGACAGGGGGTTCTCGGTGGCTCAGCTTGCGCTTGCGTGGGTGGCGTCGGAGCCGACCGTCTCGGTGGCGCTGGTAGGAACTCGCAGGCCGGAGGAGATGGAGGAAAACGTCGCCGCGTCGGACTGGGAACTCTCAGCGTCGGAACGCGACGAGATCAAAGCGGTGGTCGTGGGGTAGGGACGCGGGGAATGGATCGCGTCGGATAGAAGGCGGATTCGCCGGACAGCGCGATTTCTCTCACGAATTCAAGTCCGACTCCAGGCCTTCGTCCAGCTCTATGCCGAGCGCTCGCAGGGCTACGGACAGCATCGTGTAGTAGCCCACGAGCGTTATGAATTCCACGACGGCCTGCGGGCCAAGCAGGTGTTCGACGGCCTGGAAGGTGCGGTCGGTGAGGTCGCCGTTGAGGACGAGCTCCTTCGCGGCCTGGGCGAAAACGCCCTCTTTGGCGGGCAGACCCATAGGCGCCCTGCCTGCGCGAACGCTCTCGATGACCTGCGGCCGAACGCCGACTTTGCGCGCGATTGGTTCATGGTGCGCCCATTCGTAGTCGCTATTAGTGTGGCGCGCCACACTAATAATCGCTATCTCGCGCACAACCGGGTCGAGCGACGTGTTCAGTCTCAGGTATTCTCCCAACTGTCCGACCGCCTCCGCGGCTTTGGGGCTGTTCATCAGCGCCTTAAAGGAGTTGGGCATAGGCGTATTGGGTTCTATGCCGCCGCGAGTTTCCGCTATGTGATCGAAGATTCGCTTGCCTTCATCGTCAAGCCGTTCCCGTTCGATGTATCGCACTCTGGCCATGTTCGCGCTTCCTTTCCGCCTGAATCGGGTCAGAGACTTTCGACCGACCGGATTCTGTCTGTTGTTTCCTGTTTCAATCTGACGAGTTCATCCGACGCTTGGACGCGGTAGCGACCTTTGGGCCTGGGTCCGCGCAGGTTATCCGGAAGCATCCCTACCCTGCGGCTGTGGAAGGCGCGTATCTCATCGAGCGACGGGAGCGCGCGAGTCCGCTTTCCGTTCTCCATCACGGGTTGTAGGAGCGGCTCCCCTTCTACACGCGCCGCATGGTCGTCGTATCCGCGCATCACGTCGAGGGTCATAGTTCCGTCGGAACCTGTCTGTCTGCTCACCTGCTTGGGGCCGGGCAGGTACACTTTGTCTTCACTCAGTTTCATAATCGGTTTGCCGTCGTATTCCACCAGCTTGTACACGAAGTCAGTATATGGCGCGTCGGCGGATACGCCGACCTTGGTGCCCACCCCAAATCCATCTATCGGGGCGTGCGCGTCCGCCAGTTCGGAGATCGAGTATTCGTCCAGCCCGCCGCTGGCCAGTATTCGCACGTAGTCGAGTCCGGCGTGGTCGAGCGTCGCTCTGCTCCGGCGCGCCAGCGATTCGATGTCGCCGCTGTCCAGACGAATCGCGCGAAGCCGATGGCCGCGCGATTCCATGTCTTTGGCGACCGCTATGGCGTTCGCCACCCCGCTCAGGGTGTCGTATGTATCAACCAGCAAGGTAGAAGAGTCCGGGAACGACTTGGCGTAAGCGGTGAAGGCCTCTCGCTCAGTGTTGAACGACGAGATATATGAGTGGGACATGGTTCCGACCGCGGGAATTCCGAACTTGACCGCCGCGGCGACGTTGCTAGAGCCGTCGAAACCCGCTATGTATGATGACCTCGCGTGCGTCATGGCGGCGTCCGGTCCGTGCGAGCGCCTCGCGGCGAAGTCCACCACGCTCCGACCGTCCGCGGCGTCCACCACCCGCGCAGCCTTGGTCGCCAGCATGGACTCCAAATTCACGCGGTTCATGATGTAGGTCTCCACCAGCTGGCACTCTATCAGCGGGCCGCTTATCTCTATCACCGGCTCGCGCGCGAAGAAGATCTCTCCTTCGCGCATGGCGCGGACGCCGCCGCTGAATTCCAGTTCGTTCAGGCAGTTCAGGAAGCCCGGATCGAAAATGCCTAGTTCGCGGAGTCCGTCTATGTCGCTTTCGCTGAACGCCAGATTATCGAGATATTCGACCGCCGACTCCAGCCCGGAGAATACGTAGTACGCTCTGTTGGGCGGGAAGTTCCGAAAGAACAGGCTGAACGTGGCGCGTCCGCGCCGACCGCTGTGGTAGTGCGACTGCGCCATGGTCAGTTGGTATAGGTCGGTGAACAGGGAGTCGGACAGTGGGTCCGGCAGCATAGCTCTTTTCCTTCGATGGTTGTTCGGCAAAGTTTAGAATCGTGTGCCATAATGGTCAAGAGTTGATAGCGGAGGCTAATCCATGATTGCCGCTTTGCCGTATCATATTTGAGAGTAGGAAATGACGACTCGAATCAGGTACATGGTTATGCTTATAACTCTCGTCGCGTCGGCGCTTGTCGGCTGCTCCGACGCGGGCGAGCCTGTCAACGCTCCGGCGGCCGCCGTCATACTTCCAACGACCAAGCCGTCTACTCCAATTCCGGCGGCTGATACGCCGATTGCCGTCGCGCCGGCCGCCCCCGAATCGCGCGCCGCGCCGACTGCTGAGCCTTCTACTGCGACCGCTGTTCCCGCGCCCGCGCCGACTCCGACTGCCGAGCCGCTCCCAACGGCCACGTTAAAGCCTCCGCCAAGCGCGACCGTTACTCCCGCGCCCGGTTCGACGTCAGCCCCGACCGCGCCGCCCGATACCGCCACTCCGGTTCAGTCGGCGACGGCGATACCTACGGCGACTGCGGCGCCAACCGCAACGCCCATACCCACGCTGTTTCCCACGGCCACTGTTCCACCCCCGACGTCCACAGCGGCTCCGGCGCAGCCCTCCGCCTCATATGGGACAGCGGTAGGAAACTTGGCTCACCCGTTTAGGCTTCCTTCCATAGATGGTGAAGAATACAGCCTGGAGGAGTTCCGGGATAGGCCCACTGTGCTGGTGTTCTATCGAGGCTTCTGGTGACCGTACTGTCGTGGACAGCTTGTAGAGCTGTCGGGGAGACAGAACGAGATAGACGCGCTGGGAGCGCAATTCTTCGCTATTAGCTCTGACGATTTCAGCGGAGCGGGTTACATACCGGATATACCGGAAATTACGATTCCTGTCCTGTATGACGCCTCCCGGGAAATTGTTGAGGAATACGGTGTTCTGAATGGGAAACTGGCTCATCCGGCCACATTCGTTATAGATTCGGACGGTGTCATACGCTGGAAGCGAGTTGACGAGAACTATACCAACCGGCCGTCTGCCGAAACTGTGCTGGAGCAGGTCAGGGCTATCACGCGCTGAGCCGGCTCAATACGCAAGCCCGCCCCGCTGTTAGTCTCGCTTCGCTTTGGGTTACAATCGTTTTGTGGATAGGCTAGAACTGCGGCCTTCGGAGCCGAGGATGGTAGGGGAAGTATGAATCAGATGGCTGACTCGAATGAAACGCTTTGGTCAAATGTTCGGATTGGCGATCTTGCGTCGGATACCGCCCGAATAGTGGGGGTCGGGGAACCTAATGATGCCGGATGGACGTGGACTCTGCCCTCGGAGTATCCGGACCTGATACCCCTGGGCGGCGGCATCCCAGACGCGCCAACCATTCCGGTCGAGCGGTTTAGGGAAGCCCTGGACGCTGTGTGGGACGAAGAGGCCGACGAAGCGATGGTCTATGGCGGCTGGATGGGTTTTGAAGGTCTGAGAGAGGCTATCGCCGACCGTCAGAATCGTATCGAGGGTCTGGCCTTGGACGAGCGCAACTTCATCATACACAACGGCAGTTCCTCCGCTATGGACAACGTAGCGAAGGCGTTCATCAGCGCGGGCGATGTGGTGATAGTGGAGGGGCCAAGCTTTTCGGGCATCGTCGAGACGATCCGGTCCTGTATGGCGGAGGTTGTAGAGACTCCCATTGATGATGAAGGCGTCTCGCTGGAGGCAGTGGCGTCCGCGATAGCCGAGTCCGAGGCGGCCGGAAAGACGGTCAAGATGATCTACACAATCCCCGACTACCACAACCCGACCGGCGTCACCATGTCCGTCTCGCGCAGAAGGGCGCTGCTCGAACTCTGCGCGCGCCACCGCGTTCTTGTGGTCGAAGACGGCGCTTACAGCGAACTCTACTTCGATAATCCGCCGCCGCCCTCGATGTACGCTTTGTCGGACGGCTACGGGGTTATGCGAGTCGGCTCTTTCAGCAAGGTGGCTGCGACCGGCCTGAGAATCGGCTGGGTTCAGGCCAGGCCCGAATTCATAAGCGCGCTGACCAAGGTCAGGTTCGATATGGGAACAAGTCCGATACTGCTCAGGGCGATGGCCCGCTATCTCCGGACCGGTCACCTTGAGACCCATGTGGAGCGGATGCGCGAACTCTACGCTCTGAAATGCCGAACGCTCTGCGACTCGCTCGAAGAGCATTGCGCGCCGTACATCAGGTTTACGCGTCCCGACGGCGGCTTCTTCTTTTGGCTGGAGTGTATTGGCGCGTCCGCGTCCGAGATCAGGGAGGCCGCCGCTGAGGAGGGGCTTATATTCCCAAGCGGCGCCGCGTTCTTCCACGATCCGGATAAGGCCGAGGACAAGTATCTCAGGCTGGCGTTCAGCGCCGCTTCCGTCGAGCGGCTTGAAAAGGTCGGGCCGCGACTCGCGGCCGCCTTTCGCAAGGTGGTTGACTAATCCCATCTATACTATCCGCCCGCATTCAGAGAGGTAAATGCCATGACCACAGCCACACCGGACGCCGCCCCGATTCCAACCGCCGACCCGGAGTCCGTTGGACTTGACGCGGGAAGGTTGTCCACGCTGGACCGCCTGATACGCCGGCACATTTCGGAAAGCCGATATCCGGGCGCTCAGTATGCGGTCGCGCGGCATGGAAAGCTGGTCAAGGTCGCCACATTCGGCGATATGCGCTCCGACCCTGATGTTATTCCGGCGAACGACCGGACTCTCTGGCTCATGTTTTCGCAGACGAAGGTGATAGTCACCGCCGCGTTGTGGCAGCTTGTCGAGGTCGGGGAACTCCGGTTCGCGGACAGAATAGCCGACCATATACCTGAGTTCGAGGCTAACGGAAAGGGCGACATAACCCTGTTTCAGGTTATCACTCACCAGGGCGGTTTCCCGAACGCCGAGGTTTCAGAGGAGGCGTGGGAAGACCATGAGTTGCTGAGAAAGACGGTCAGCGACTTTACTCTGGAGTGGACTCCGGGCTCTAGGATTCACTATCACGGGACAGCCGCTCACTGGGTCGCCGCCGCCCTTATTGAGGCTGTGACAGGTTGCGACTTCCGCGACCATGTCAGAGAGAGTCTGTTGCGTCCGATTGGGCTGGAGAATGAGATATTCGTAGGCGTGAGCGAGGAAGCCGACGATAGGTGCGCGGATATACATGGTCTTGAAGAGGATGAGAGCTTCCCCGGGGGCCGCAGGATAGCGCGTTCTTCTCGCAACACTCGGGCGTGGCGCGCCGCCGGAGTTCCCGGAGCTGGCGGCTATGGAAGCGCGCGAGGCATCGTCTCCTTCTACCAGATGATGCTTGCCGGCGGGGTTCTGCGAGGCGTCAGGGCGCTCAGTCCGAGGATGATACAGTACGGTACGCGCAACCACACCGGGGACCGCGTTGACGAGAATATGGGTATGCCCATGCACCGCGGGATCGGGCCCCATGTCAGAGGACTCACGCCCACGATTCGCGGCCTCGGGACCATAGCTTCGCCTTCCACCTTCGGACACGGGGGAGCCGGCACATCGTACTCATGGGGAGATCCGGAGTCGGGTGTTTCGTTCACCTATCTGTCCAACTGTATGTCGCCCGAGCCGTGGCACAGCGCAAGGCTGGACAGGGTGTCCAATATAGTTCACGCAAGCATAATTGGGGAGTAAGCGAGCAGGCCGCCGGGACGGGCCTGTTCGCTTCGTCTCGGCATCTCCCCTAGAAGCTTCGCGGTGAGAGCGGGTAAGGCGAGCCGTTGAAGAGGCCCGACGCTGGGCGAGCGTGATTCAGAGGAGTCCGGTTAAGATTGGCTTCTCTCCCGTTCTATCAGCGCGCGGCGGAGTATCTTGCCCGACGGGTTCTTGGGTATGGCGTCGGTGAACTCGACCTCGCGGACGCGCTTGAAGGTGGCGACCTTGCCGGCTACAAAGGCCATGACGTCCTCGGCGCTAAGGTCCGCGCCCTGTCCGGCTACGACGAAGGCTTTGGGGATTTCGCCCGATTCCAGGTCATCCTTGCCTATGACGGCGGCGTCCGATATGTGCGGATGTTCGAGAAGTATGCCTTCCAACTCGGCCGGCGGCACCTGGAAGCCCTTGTATTTGATGAGTTCCTTCTTGCGGTCGAGTACCCAGACATAGCCGTCCCGGTCCATACGCACGATGTCTCCGGTGTGCAGCCAGCCGTCCTCGGTCAGGGTTTCCGCCGTGGCCGCGGCGTTGTTGTAATAGCCTTTCATCACCTGGGGACCGCGCACGAGCAGTTCTCCAATATCGCCCGGGACCATTTCGCTCTGTCCGCTTTCCACATCAACCACCTTTTCCTCGGTGTCGGGCAGCGCCGGACCGATAGAGCCGTGCCTTATCAGGTGAGTCTCCATGAAGTCCGCGTTGGTGACGGGAGACGCCTCGGTCATTCCGTAGCCCTGGATTATCGGAACCCCCAGCGCGTCCTGTATGCGAATCTGCATATCCTCAGAAAGAGGCGCGGCGCCGAAGAAGCCGACTCTCAGAGATGACAGGTCGGTGTTGGGAACGGCGGGGTACTGGGTGAGTCCCAGCCCGACGGGAGGCACGGTGAACAACACGGAGACCCGCCTGCCCGATAGAAGTTCTAGGAACTCGTCCATGTCGAAGCGGCCCATCATCACCTGTGTCGCTCCGACGGCTATGGCGCTGTTCATCAGAACGTTCATCCCGTATATGTGGAATAGGGGGAGGTGTGTGAGGATGACGTCGTCCCGGCTTAGGGAGGCTTCTTCGCCCGCGCGCGCTACGAACTGGCGGACGTTTGAGGTCAGGTTGTAGTGGGTGAGCATCACGCCTTTTGACAGGCCCGTAGTCCCTGAAGAGTAGGGGAGCGCCGCCACATCGTTCTTGGGGTCTATCGCCACGTTTGGCGGCGATGTGGATACGTTCTCGATCGCTCCCCAGAAGGAACGCTCGTCTGAGGCGTCTTGGCTGATGATGATTTCGCGTTTGACGCCGCGGGCTTCGCCGCGCGCCATATCGGCAATCGGTTTGAGAGCTTCGTGGACTACGAGCGTCTCCGCCCCGCTGTCGTTCAGCTGGTGCGCCACCTCCCGCTCGCGGTAGCCGGAGTTGATTGTTGTCACGACCGCGCCCGCCTTGAGTATGCCGAAGAAAGCTATCACGAACTCGACGCAGTTGGGCGCGAGTATCGCCACGCGGTCTCCCTTGCTGATTCCCATGCGGGCCAGCGCGCTCGCGAACCTGTCCGAATGCACTCCCAGCCGTTGGTATGTGAAAGACCTGTCGCCATCAATAACCGCTGTTCTGCCGCCGTAAAGTCGGGCCGCCCGCGTCAGCAGGTCCTGAAGCGGAAACGAGTCGTATGGGGCCAACGATTTTCTGAGTTCTTGAGCGGTCGCCATTGCCATTAGTGACCTCCTGAAGCCACACTAGCTGAGAAACATCATCACGGACGCGTGCGGAAACCTTACTTCTATAACGGCCTGCTTAAGCCTCTGCATCGAGCGCGCGTAGGGAACGTATCCGGGGTCGCTCTCGGGCAGGCCGTGAGGACACGTACCGCCGAATTCTGTCTCGGGACACATATGGTTTCCTCCCGCGTTTTCGTCCCAGAACCCGACCAACTTCATTGGATAGTATAGCGTCTCGGCCACCATCCGAAGGTCGCCCATTATCTCGGTGGGTCGGAATGAAGAGTCCGATTCGAGTTTGACGGTCACGCTTTCCATATTTATCCTGCGAAATGATCCCATCCGCTCGACTTTGCCGTCACGTCGTTCCCATCCGAATCCAGCGCTCTGACCCTTCCGTCGCCGCGCTCTATCTCGCCTATGACTCTGACCCGCTCTCCGAGTTGTGTCAAGGCAGACTCCATAGTGTCTTTGTTCGCGGTGAAAACGAGCTCGTAGTCCTCGCCGCCGCCTAGCGCGAAATCGAGCCACCTGTCCGGGAATGCGCTCTTGAGACGCTGGTCCACCGGAAGCCTCTCGACTTCTAAAGTAGCCGAAACGCCACTGGCGGCGCACAGTTTTCCCAAGTCGGCTATCAGACCGTCGCTCACGTCCATGGCGCAGCGCGCGCCAAGTTTTCTCAGCGCATTGCCCTCAGCGACACGCGGCGTCGGTCGGTTGTGCGCCTCGATAAGGCGCTTTCTGGATTCAAATGAAACGCCGCGCCCGGCGCTCGGATACAGCAGCAGCGCGAGTCCGCCCGCCGAGCGGCCCAGCCGCCCTGTGACGCCCACGAGGTCGCCCGCGCGGGCCGCCGCGCGCGACATGACATGGCCTTCCGCGTCGCATACTCCCTGCAGCGCGACTGTAACGAAGAAGACGCTCGAGCGCACTATGTCTCCGCCGATAATCGCTCCTCCGGCGTATTCGCAGGCTTCCATCATGCCATCGTACATCTCTTCCAAGCCCCGCGCGGGGATGTCTCCACCCAGTCCGAGAGTGACCAGGGCGAGCGTCGGCCAGCAGCCCATGGAGGCGATGTCGCTCAGGTTCGACGCCATAGCTTTCCATCCCAGATCGCCCCATGGGGTCGCGTCTCTTCTGAAGTGGACGTCCTCCACCATTGTGTCGGTTGTGGATACGACGCGCGACGCACTCTGTCGCCACGCCGCGGCGTCGTCGCCTATCTCCAACTCGACATCCAGTCCGAGATTGCGGAGTTCCCCGATCCGGACACGATTTCGCTCCCTGATCCTCGACTCCAGCAGGGCGATCAGCTCGAATTCGCCTATGTCTTTGACAAGCATGGGCGCATTATAAGGCGGGATAGCCTTTGCGCTCAACCGGCCAGTCATCCCGTAAGGGGCTGCGCGAAAGCCCGCGTATCACAGTTTTGCCAATAGGTCTCTACGGATTGCCGAGCGGCGAGTCCCTTGGTGTACGGGATGACGTGGCTTGGACGGGTGTGAATAGGCGTAGAATAGCGTGGCGCTGTGAGTTTCCCATTTATGCCTTCGATGCGCTACAATAACAGGCGCGGCGGGTCATTCGCCGGTTGTCCGCAGCCCGTTGGCGGATCAAAGTTATGTTGATCTACGATTGTATATGCAGAATGTAAGAAGGATACCGACGGAGGCGACCCGCTTTGAAGTTTATAGACATCATCTATAAGAAAGGGGACGGCATCGCCTGGCTTACTATCAACCGGCCGGAGGTGTACAATGCGATTAGGGGTCGCACCACCGACGAAATGGCGGATGCGCTGAAGGACGCGGGAAACGATTCATCCGTCAGGGTAGTGGTCATATCCGGCTCCGGCCCGAACGCCTTCTGTTCGGGCAGGGACCAGGGCGAGGACAGGAACAGCCCCGAGTATTCCGGGAGCAGCGAGTCGCTGTTCATGGATCTGGTGAAGCACATCCCTAAGCCTGTCATAGCTATGGTGGACGGTTACGCCATCGGGTCCGGCAACATCTTGGCCTATTCCTGCGATTTCACCGTCGCCTCGACGCGCAGCATATTCGGACAGACCGGGCCTCGTGTGGGCAGTCCGGCTTCGGGCGCGGGAGTGGGCTATCTTGCCCACGTGGTAGGGCAGAAGCGGGCGCGAGAGATCTGGATGCTGACCCAGCAGTATTCGGCCCGGCGCGCGTTTGAGATGGGCCTAGCCAATTCAGTCGTGCCGCACGACGAACTAAAGGACGAGGTTATCAGGTACTGCAACCTGATAAAGAACAACAGCCCCGTGATTCTTCAGCTTCAGAAGATAACGTTCAACGAGTCGGCCGACTATCTGGAAGATATGGGAAGCCCGACCGAGCGTTACGCCCCGCGCTATTCCGAGTCCGACGAGGCCGAGGAACGGCGTCTGGCTTTCATAGAGCGGAGGCCGATCAACCCCGAAAAGAACCTGCCCATCGCCTTGACCGGTCGGCAGGCGTCCCTACTGGAGTAGATGCTGATTTGAGCGCGCGCGATAGATCTAAACCTGCGGCTGCCATTCGAGGCCGCCGGAGTGCAATTCGACATCAGAGTGGGCGAGTCCCTCGCTTCGGACTCAGGCGCGGCCTTTTCGCTGTCGGCGCTGGACGCGAATTCCGGGGAGCCGATTCCCTTCACTTCAGAGTCGTCCCCCGTCCTAGCCGACTGGGTGAGAGGATACACCCGCTGGCTGTACAGGGCCGGTGTCGCCGCGCAATACAGCGAGACGTCTATATCCGGCAGTTTCAGCGCGGGCATGAGCGCGGAGCGTATTCTGGAAGGCGTCCAACTCGCCTGCGATATGATAAGACAGCGCTTTGAACTTTACGAGGACTCTGTCAGGGCAGAGTAGCTATTCGGCGCCCTCGTTGCCGTAGATGCGGCTATGTTCACGCAGCATACAGTTGTCCATGACGACGGATATGCCCGCGGCGCGCGCCTTGGCCGCCGCCTCTTCGTGGATTACGCCGTCCTGCATCCAGACGAACCTCGCTCCGACCGCGATGGCCTGATCAACCACCGGGGGAACCTCACTGGAACGTCTGAATATGTCCACGAGATCGATCTTGTCAGGGATGGAAACGAGATCCGGGTAGCTTTTCAACCCCAGTACTTCGTCAACGGCGGGATTGACGGGGATAATCTTGTATCCCCGCTCCATAAGGTATTTGGCGACGTAGTGGCTCGGCCGGTGGGGTCGGGGAGACATACCGAACACCGCTATCGTCTTCGCTTCGCTCAGCTGCAGTTCTATGTCGCTCTTGTCTCTCACGTCCTTGCCTCCCCGCGCTATGGTTCATCCAATACAAATCGGTATATGCTTATTCTAACGCATCTCTTATTGCAATGGCGGAACATCGTCCCGCTAGAACTTGCGCTTTGGGAGCGAGTACCATCATTTCTTGACTGTCTCCGCCGAATTCATAGCTATACGGACCGCAACGCTTGCTAGAGGAATTTCTTCTCCAGGATTTCGCGATCATAATGACGGTCGCGGGCATATTCCTGGTTCTGTTCAGATTCATAAACCAGCCGCCGACGCTCGGATACCTTGTCGCCGGAATGGTGGTTGGTCCGTTTACGCTGACACTGGTCGGCATAGACTCCCCAATCCACTCGCATGAGACGATAAAGACGCTGGCGGAGCTCGGGCTAGTCATACTTTTGTTCGCAATCGGGCTTGAGTTCGGCTGGCTGCGAATTCGCAGGCTAGGATTTCCCATCCTTCTAATAGGCGCTATCGAGATCTCATTCATGGTGGCTCTCGGATACCAAGTGGGACGCGTTTTAGGGTGGAGCGGAATCGAGGCGATTTTCCTCGGCGCGGCAGTCTCTATCAGCAGTTCGGCCATAATTCTGAAAATGCTGCGCGACACCGGCGTACTGTTTTCCGCGCATGGTCGGCTGATAGTAGGCATCCTCATTGTGGAGGATTTCGCGGCTGTTATACTGCTCAGCATATTGTCGGGCGTTCCCTCTTCCGAAGTCGGCCAGATCGCCGACCTCGGCCCTCTTGTCGGAAAGCTGCTGCTGTTCCTCATGTCGGTGTTGATTCTGGGCGGCGTTCTGGCGCCCCGCCTTATCGGGCGCGTCGGCCGCTTCCATTCGCCGGAAATCCTCTTGGTAGTCGGTCTCGCGCTCTGCTTCGGTCTGGCGCTCATCGCGGACCGACTTGGACTGTCCGCCGCCGCCGGCGCCTTCATAATCGGCGCGGTGCTCGGAGACGCCGACTACTCCGAAGACCTGGCCCACAACGTCGCCCCTGTCCGCGACATATTTTCGGCTCTGTTCTTCGTTTCCATAGGAATGCTGATAGATATATCCCAGATAAGAGAATTCATACTGCCCGCGCTAGTCGTCACTCTGGTCTTCATTTTGGGCAAGACGTTCATTGATACGATGGGCACCTTTCTGCTCGGACACATTGGGAACACCCCGACTCGCGTCGGATTCGGGATGCCTCAGATGGGAGAATTCTCTCTGGCGATGGTGAAAACGGGAAGCGACCACGGCGTGGTAGGGACTTTTATGTATCCTGTACTGGCTATATCGGTCGCGCTGACCGCGCTTGTGTATCCTGTCATATTTCGCGCCGCCGACGGCTTCACGCGACTGCTGTCCGGCATATCCCCACTATTCGTCAAACGTTACGTATTCCTCGTGTCAAGTTGGATGGAACAGGTAAGAACGGCTTTCGACCTAGCGGGTTCGGTTGGAGACCAGATGAGAGACTCCGCCCGGGCGATAGTCGCCAACGCGGGCATAGTGGTTGTCCTGATAGCCGTGGGCACATTCGCGCTCAGCTACGCCGAACCCATTTCCGGTCTCTTCGGCGTCAGCGAACAGTTAATAGGCATCGCCATTATGATGCTTGTTATCGCGTTCTCCATTCTTCCGGGAGTATTCGTTTGGCGCGGGCTTCGGAGAATGATAAACGCCGTGGCTGAAGCGTTGCTGGGCGAAGGAGGATTCTTAGGAGTCGCTTGGAATTTGAGCCTGCGCGCTATACTGACAGACACCCTGCTGTTCTCGATGATAGCCCTGCTCGCTGTCTTTAGCCTTCCCTTCCTATGGCGTCTCCTGTCTCTGGGGAACTTCGTATCTCCAGCGCCCATTCTGATATTCATTCTGATATTCATGTTGATAATCGCCGGCGCATGGCGGCTGGTGTCCAGAATTCATAGATCCCTGGAAGACGCGTTCAAGTTTGCCTTTCTCGATGTTTCGGAGGATGACAGGGCCGTCTCTGACGAATCTAATCGCAGATAGCCGACGCTCCGTCTTCAAACCGAACTATGTTGCGATACGTATGTCAGACTGTAATACTAAGTAGCGCTGGACTAGGAGCGTGGGGTTGACTGTCCGATTCAAGCTGGGAAGAGTAGGCGGGAAGGCGCGCGAAGAAGTGTCCGCGCCGGCCCGGTCGGAAGAGGCTGAGCCGACTGCGGGCTTATTCGGCGGCGCGACCGGGTCCGCTATAAACTCGACGGGACGATTTCGCAGAGACGCGCGCCGCGCCGCCACGGACGCTGTGTCGGGCGCGGTAAAGGCCGCCGACGAGATTAGCGGCGAGGCCACCGTGTTCGTCCGCGACGCCGTCATAGGCGTGATAGAGGGAACGGGCCGGCTCGCCAAGGTGAGCAGGCCCATTGTGCGGGAGGTGGCGGCGGCGGCTATGCTGAGCTCCACCGAATTGGGCGGCAGCGCGCCCGAGTCAATAAAGCAGGCGGTGGAAGGCGCGGTCGTCGGCGCGGCTATGGTCGGCGTGAAGGACAGCAAGGCGGGGGCGCAGGCTTCCCGAAGCGTGGTCGAAGCGGCGCAGAATATAGGCGTTGACTTTACCGATACGGTCTCTCCTGCCATACATGGCGTGATCACCGGAGTGATTTCAACGTCCGGAAATCTGTTCGAGTCGACTGAGGAGACGGCTCGCTCGCTGATGGCGAGCGGCGCGAAATCGGACCAGGACGTCGCTGAAGTGGCCTGTATCATAGTGAATGAGGCTATCCGCGCGACACGTCTTTACAAGGTGGGATCCAGCGACGCCGTCATGGGCGCCGCGCATGGCTGCGTGGAGGCTGCGTATGGCATAGACCGCTCAACCGGCGAATACGTCAAAGCCGCCCTGCTGGCTCTCGTCGAGACACCGCTGAATATGCTTGCGCCTCCTATCAGGATCTCCGTTTCCAAAGCGCTGTCCGACCTGACCGACGAATTGGGAGAGCGCCCGCAGGCATGGCGCGGGGTGGCGCTGTGGCGGGCGGGAAAACTGCTGATGAGGGTGGGCGGCCTGGACTCCGGCGCGGCGCTGGCGTATTACACCCTGCTCGCTTTCTTCCCGCTCACTGCGCTGCTGGTGTTGGCCTTCTCCGTCTTCGTGGACCCGAACAGTATCCGAGGTATGGTGACCGAGGTTTTAATTTTCTACTTCCCGGGCGCGGAGGATTTCCTCTTCGACGCGATAAACCACTTGTACACCGCCCCGATGTACGCCAGCCTGATAGCGCTGGCTGGTATTGCCATAGGCGCGTTCGGACTCTTTATAGCGGCGAACCGCGGGGTTAACAGGCTGTTCGGTTGTTCGCCCAAGAAGCTGTTCAGGACGACCGTCTCCACTATCGTGGTCACCTCTCTGGCTGTCATCCTTTTCCTGCTCTCCATCGGCTTTACATGGGTGTTCCAGGCCACATTGCGCCTGTCGGACAGGTTTCCTATCTTCGGGGGGCATCTGAGCGCTGTCCTGCTGGTCGTCACAAGCATAGTGTCAACGGTCGTGCCGCTTGTGATAGCTGGTCTGGTGTTCATCCTCGTTTACAAATACTTCCCCAACCGGCCCATAGAGTGGAAGGACGCCACTTTCGGAGGATTCGTAACGGTCATCTTGTTCGAGATAGCGAAGAACGTCTTCTTCTTTGTGAACCTCTTCGGCCAGCGCGACTTGCTCTACGGGCCGATTTCGTCGGTGGCGCTGGTCCTCATATGGTCGCACGTAGCCGGACTCATATTCCTCTATGGCGCGGCGCTTACCAAGCAGGCGTCCGACCTTCGCCCGAGGGATTCGACCAGGCGGGATCAAGCCATCATGGGCGCGGAGGAGCGGAAAGCGAGGCGCCTAGCGGACATCGCTCTGGGACGGGCTCCCTGGCCGGGTGGAGACAATGGGTGGGGCGGCGTGTAGGCGCGGCCTGCGGTATGTGAAGCTGAGAGCAGCCTATCCGACGGCTGTCGCTTTGATAACGGACGCTCTCGCCTGTGTCAGCGCGAGCGCTCCTATCGCGAACATGACGGCTACCGCCGCGAACACGAACTGGTAGCTCCCTGTGACGTCGAATGACATCCCGGCCAGAAGCGGCCCTATGCCGAATGAGACCACAGCCGACATATTGATGACGCCCATGATGCTGCCGTAGCTGCGTATCCCGAAGGCGTCTTGCACCACAAGCTGGAACAGGGCTCCGAACGCGCCGTTGAAGTAACCGAACAGCGGAACCGAAATCCACATAATCAGGGGCGACCCGGCCCATATCATCATTATCAAGAAGATCGCCTGGCCCAGCAGATTGACCATAAGGGTATATCGGGCCGTTATCCTCTCGGCGAGGTAGCCCATGATGAATTTGCCTATCATTCCGAAGACCGCGAAGACGCTGAGCGCCAGTGACGCAAGCGCAAGCGACACCCCCTGGTCGGTTAGGTGGGTGATTATCTGGGGCAAAATCGCGGAGTAGGTGAAGGTTCCCATGAGGATGGACAGCGTGATGGCATAGAATGTCCTGCTTCTCAGGGCGTCGCGCAGCGTCACTCCGCTCATGACGGGCGTTCGGCCGTCGTTGGGCGTCTCGTCCAGTTGATCGCCAAGCTCCTCGACAGCGGGGAAGTCTCGGACAGCGATGAGCGTATAGAAGACCATCAGCGCGCTCATCGCTCCCAGCGCGATGTAGGCCCCCTGCCAGGATGCCAGAGTGAGCAGACCACCCAGCATCGGCGGTATTATGAGGCCGCCGAAATTGTTCCCCATGGCGGTAATGCCCATCGCTCGGCCGCGCGTCCGGTGGAACCACAATCCCACCAGTTTTCCCGCCGGAAGCATCGAAGCGCCGGTGTAGCCGCCGTACTGGAGCAGGCTGAGCGCGTACCAGTGCCATAGCTCGGTCATAAAGGGGCGGAGCAGGTACCCGACGGCGGTCAGCGCGAGCGAGATGGCTATCACCTGTTTCGTGCCGTACTTGTCCATTATGCGGCCAAGAAGCGGCGCGATGAGGCTGCCGACGGCGGTGAAGGACAGCGACGCGCTGATCTGGGAGCGTGTCCAGCCGAACGTCTCTTCAAGCGGTTCAATAAAAATCCCGAATCCGTACTGTCCGGCGCCGGTGCCGATGGCCGCCGCTAGAAAAGGCACGGATACTACCCACCACCCCCTGTATATCGAGGGCATCGCCGTTCTTTGAATCAGGCTCAAGCTAATACGCACCGGTTCTTTCGTGGGGTGAACGACAGTATATACAATTCTGCGTCAAATTCGTATAAACTTCTTCAGGAGGCGAATCGCGCGGACTGCGGCCCGCGGGTTCATCGCATTGAAAAACTTGGAAATAGTCGCCGAATGCTCTATAGGACAGGAGAAGACGATGGCGAAATTCACTACGCGACCGGTCGTCATGAGCGCCAGAGGAGTGGTCACTTCGGGTCATTACCTAGTCTCATCGGTTGGCCTGCAGATTCTGGCGCGAGGCGGAAACGCGATAGACGCGGCGGCCGCCATGGGTATCTGCGAGACACTTCTGGAGCCGCAGTCCTGCGGCATTGGCGGCGAGGTTCCGACCCTGATTTACTCGGCGAAGGAGCGCAAAACCTTCGCCATTTCAGGCATGGGGTGGTCCGCCAAGGCGTTTACCATTGACTGGTGCCGCGAGAACGGCATTGATCTGATACCCGGCGACGGGTATCTGCCCGCCTGCGTCCCGGCCGTCATCGGAACGTGGACGGCCGCCCTCGCGCGCTTCGGCGCGATGAGCTTCTCCGAGATCGCTCAGCCGACCATAGATCTGGCCGAGAACGGATTCCCGCTCTATGACGGTCTCCGACGGCGCCTCGAGGCGGACTTCGCCAAGTTCACGGAACTGTATCCGACGACCGGCGAGATATACTATCGCGGCGGCGTTCCCCAGATCGGCGAACTCATACGCAATCCCGACTTTGGCGCGATGCTGCGCTCGCTCTGTTCCGCCGAGAAACAGGCGCGGGGCAGGGGGCGTATCGCGGGCATAGAGGCCGCGCGCGACGAGTACTATAAGGGCGGAGTCGCGGAGAAAATTGTCGAGTTCATAAACGACAACCCCGTCGAAGACGCGAGCGGGCTCGCTCACAAGGGTCTGCTAACCGCTGAAGACTTCGCGGAGTGGAACGCCGTCGTCGAAGAGCCCGTTTCCTTGGAATACGGAGACTTGGACGTCCATAAGTGCTCGTCCTGGACGCAGGGCCCCACATTCCTGCAGCATCTCGCTATCTTGGGCGCAATGAACGCGGCGTCGCTTGGACACAACACAGCCGACTACTTGCACGGCTGGATCGAGTCCTCGAAGTTGGCGTTCGCGGACCGCGAAGCGTACTACGGGGACCCCGACTTTGACGATGTTCCCCTTGATGAACTTCTGTCTTATAGGTACGCCGAGACTAGGGCGGCGCAGATCGGCGAGTTCGCTTCCCGAGAGTTGCGCCCGGGAGACGTAGGCGGAGGCGTTCCCTCGTACACGTCCGTAAGCGTCGCGGAAGACAATCGGGCCGCGCTGGGCATAGAAGCGCGCGAAGTGCGCGACTTGGGCATAGGACACGCGCACATCGGCGACACTACCCACCTCGACGCCATGGACGCCCAGGGCAATATGGTCGCGGCCACACCCAGCGGGGGATGGCTCGGAACTTCGCCCGTAATCAAGGGGCTTGGGTTCCCGCTGGGGACGCGCGGCCAGATGTTTTACCTGAACCCCAACCGTCCCAACGCGCTCCAACCGCGCAAGCGTCCGCGCGCGACGCTCACGCCGACGATAGTTACGCAGGGGAACTCCCCGTTCATGGCGTTCGGCACACCCGGCGGCGATTCGCAGGAGCAGTGGACAATCCAGTTCTTTCTCAATCACGTCGAGTTCGGCATGAATCTCCAAGAGGCGTTGGACGCCCCGACACTTCACTCCGTCCACTTCCCATCGTCGTTCTATCCGCGCGCAGGGTTCCCGGCGCGAGTTGTGGCCGAGTCCCGAATTCCGTCAGACGTCCTGAAAGAACTTGGAAGGCGCGGACACGAAGTCGAGTTGGCGGACGCTTGGGCGAACGGCAAGGTCATGGGCATCCGCTGGCATTCAGACAGGGGAGTGATAGCCGGCGCGGCCTCAGCCAAGAACACCATCGGCTACGCAATGGCGCTTTAGCCAAGACGTTGGACAATCGGGACAGGAACAGCTGTATGGACATCCGCTAGGGCGCCCCGTACTATTCTCGGCGCTCGCCCGAATCCGTTGCAGACCCTTTCGCCATTCCCCTGGGCAACGGCTTTCGCGCGCCGACGCGGGAAAAGACACCCCGTACCCGGATACAGGACTGTCCTCCCGAAAAGAGACCTTTGCATAATCGCCGTCATGCCCGCGGAGCGGCGTCGCCACGTATCGGGACGGGGTTGTCCTAGTGAAGACGGGGAGGGGACCCACACATCACCATTTCACTATTCCCAGCCCCCTTTCTTCTGTGCTATTATAAGAACATAACATCTGACGACCTGCGACGAATTCACTATCAACTAACATAAAGTAAAATCTATACTTTGAAACTCAGAGGCCCGATATAATTTTCACCCTGGCGATACTGGACGTTGCAGGTGAATTGCAAGTGACTTTTTCACCTGGCCCTGCCTGAAGCGCCGCCAGCCACCCGCCTGAAGTCGTATAAATCGGGCTGTATAACTAAGCCATCCTGTCCTGCGGTCGCAAGAGTTGAATAGTCTGGATGCGGAAGTGTACTCTAGAGTGTTGACCGAGCGTCTCAAGCACGTGCGCTTAAAGAAATGAAACGGAGGATCATGTGAGCGCTGAAATCGCGGAGGCACAGGAAGGATATTATGCGCCATACGGCCGGAAGCGTCTCATCGCGCCGTACGGCGGTGTTCTAACAAACCTCGTCGCAAACCCGGAAGAGAGAGCTGAGCTGAGGGACAGAGCCGCCCGTCTCCCGTCTATCCGTCTGTCCGAACGCTCTATCTGCGATTTGGAGCTTCTGGCCACCGGGGGCTTCTCACCGTTGGAACGTTTCATGGGGCGGGACGACCATGCGCGAGTTCTGGAGGAGATGCGGCTGGCCAACGGCTGTCTCTCCCCCATTCCCATCCCGCTTCCCGTTGAGCCGGCGGAGGTTAGGCTGGACCGGGATGTCGCGCTCCGTGGAGCGAAGGGCGAACTGCTCGGAGTGATGACGGTCGAGGAAGTCTACGAGTGGGACAGGCGTGAGGTAGCGCGGAAGGTCTTCGGGACTGACGACGATCGGCATCCGATAGTGGCGGAGATGGCGGCATGGGGGTCGGTGAACATCTCGGGCCGGCTGCGAGTATTCGACCTCCCCCAGCGCTTGGACTTCCGCGATCTGCGGCTCAGTCCCGCAGAGTGTCGGGCGAGGTTGGCGCAGTTAGGGACCGGCAGCGTGGTGGCGTTTCAGACGCGCAACCCGATGCACCGGGTTCACGAGGAGCTGACCAAACGCGCGGCGCGGGCGGTGGACGGGGTTCTTCTGCTGCACCCCGTGGTAGGCCTGACCAGGCCGGGCGACGTTGATCATTACACCCGGGTGCGCACCTATCGCGCGCTGGCCGAGAAGTACTACGACTCCACCGGCATAGTTCTGGCGCTGCTTCCGCTGGCGATGAGGATGGGCGGCCCGCGTGAGGCGCTGTGGCACGCCATCATCCGCAGGAACTACGGCGCGAACCATCTCATCGTGGGCAGGGACCACGCGGGCCCGGGCAACGACTCATCGGGCAGGCCGTTCTACGGCGCTTACGACGCCCAGGAGCTGGTCGAGAAGTACGCCGCGGAGGTGGGCGTGAAGGTCGTCCCCTTCAGAGAATTGGTCTATCTCTCGGAAGAGGGGCGGTACGAGGAGTCGAGCGAGGTGGCGCCCGGCACGCCGACGGCGTCCATATCCGGCACGCAGGCGCGTGAAGAGTACCTGGACGCCGGCAGAGCGCTGCCGGAGTGGTTCACACGCCCCGAGGTGGCTGAGATCCTGGCTGAAGCCTACCCGCCTCGATATCGGCAAGGCGCGTGCGTGTGGTTTACCGGCCTCAGCGGGGCAGGCAAGACCACGACCGCCGACGCGCTTACGGCGCTGCTGATGGAGCGGGGACGTTACGTAAGCGTGCTGGACGGGGACGTAGTGCGGACCAACCTGTCGAAGGGGCTGGGCTTCAGCAAAGAGGATAGGGACAGCAATATCATGCGAATCGGCTTTGTAGCGTCCGAGATAGCGCGAGCGGGCGGCGTCGCTATCTGCGCTGCGGTGAGTCCTTACGCTGCGGCGCGCGCCTCGGCGCGCGATATGGTGGGCGCGGAACGATTCGTGGAGGTGTACGTCAACACGTCGCTGGAGGTCTGCGAAGAGCGGGATGTCAAGGGCCTGTACGCCAAGGCTCGGCGGGGAGAGATAAAGAATTTCAGCGGCATAGATGACCCATACGAACCGCCGGTCAACCCGGATGTGGAACTGGATACGGTGGCGCGAAGCGCGGAGGAGAATGCCAGGATAGTACTCGAAGAGTTGCGCGCGCGCGGCTTCGTGCGCGGCGCTTAGGGATGAGTATGCACAGGACATCGCCTTGACCGCCAACCTTTGGCTCGCGAGACTGGTCGGATAGCGCGCGCGAAAGCGACGTGAAGGTTCTCACACGGACTGTTGCGTTCAGACTGAAGGCTATGGAACACTGTGTGTTTAGAGTGACAGCTTCACAGAGGTCGAAAATCACACTATGCTAAAACGCTACCTGAAACATAGCGCCGTCATCGTCGCGGCGTCGCTGCATCACCCCGTCGTCGTCGGAGACATCGGGGGCGCGTTGTTGCGCGGACAATTCGAGACGGCGCGGCAGATGGCGCGCACGGCGGCGCGGAGGCCCAACCTCGAGGGGGAAAAGATTATCTCCCACCGCTACCGGTATCTCTGGATATGCAACCCCAAGGTGGCGTCGCGGAGCATCATAGCCGCGTTGCGCGCCGCGGACCCCGGCGCCGAAATTATCAGCGACAAAACCGTCTCCGACATTTACGCTCTGTATCCTGAAGCGAGAGACTACTTTAGCTTCGCGTTCATCAGGCATCCTTTCGACCGTGCGCTGTCGCTGTATTCAGAAATTCATTTCTCCCCGGCGCGCTATGAGGAAGCGGCGCAGCGCCTGCATAAAAAGGAGAAACGTCAGGGATTCTTCGACCGCTGCTACGGGCTTGAGAGCGCGAGCAGTTTCGACGATTATTGCCGGTGGCTGAACACGATATACGGATCGGATGCGTTCGCTGATATACATTTTCGGTCACAGCACCTGATGATACGCCTTGAAGACGGACGCCGGCCCGACTTCCTTGGTCGTTTGGAGAACATTGGCAGCGACTTGCGGCAGGTCGCCGGTCGCGTGGGAATGTCGCCGCCGGAGCTGCCGATGCTGAACACGATGGCCGGATGGCAGCCGCCGTCGTCGGATGCGCTGAAAACCGTCAGGTCGGAGATGCGCGCCCAGCTGACAGAGCGGAACAGAACGCTTCTGAGCAGACGATATGCCGAAGATATGGAGTTGGCGGCTATTCGCCGGACTGAGGCCGCCTAATGTAGATGCGGATGGCGTTATTTTGATTTCAGCGATTATCCTCAACCGGCAAAGACCATATAACTTGCAGAACATCATTTTTCCGGTTCTCGAGAAACGCTCGGTCATTGACGAGATAATCATTTGCCCACGGCAGAGAGGATACGACCTTCGACTATGAGAGCGACCGTTGCCGCATTGCTCACCGCCCGGACTAACCTATGGCGACCTCAACCGCGAATATGGCGCGGCGCGGCGATTTCCGGCGTTTGAGGATGCCCGCAACGATGTCGTACTGTGCGTATCCACTGCCGCATATCCAGTTGTGGGTCAGTGGCGAGGGAGCGCCGACAGCGATTTCCGATTCTCCCACGCATATATCAGACCGAAGTCTGTTTTCGCAACTCTCCATCCTGCGCTGAGAGTAGGCGACATAGTGAAGACATCGCCCGGCTACCCGGCTAGGCGCCGGCTTAAGATTTCGCCGGACAGACTGCTGAGGCGGACGAGGGTGAGCGCGCCTCGTCCAGCGTGGAAGGCGTCCATGGACCGAGTGAAATCCCTGATTGCGCGGCCGCTTGCGGATTCGGAGCGGCGCGCGGCGCGGCAGACCTTCTGGACGGGCGCCCGCGCTGGCTGTCCAGGTGATGGGCGGACTGGCGACGGTTGGCGCTGTCCGCTCGGATTCTCGGCGTGGAAGGATTCGGCGTGCTGGGCGTCATCGCCGCCACTACCGTACTCGTCTATGGACTTGCGGCTATGCCGGGCCGCGATGTCGTTACAACCTTCGTAACTCGGGCCGTGGTCGAGGGACGCGCGGAGGAAGGCGCGCGCGTATTTCGCTTCGCGCTGGCTTCCTCGCTTGGGTTTGCGCTCATTGCATACGTCGTTATTGCCGCCCTCGCCCTCGCCGCCTCCGACCTGCTGGAGATTGATGAGGAACACAAAAACGCGATGCTTCTGTACGGAGTCGGCGGCGTTTTGACGGCTGTGTATGATGAGTCACTGGGGGCGCTGAGGCTGGCCGACCGGATGCTGCTCTACCTGCTTGTCACGATTGTAGCCAGACTAGTCGGAGTCGGACTGCTCGCGGCGGTATGGCTGGCGGAGGGCGGGTTGACCGAAGTAGTCCTAGCGCATATGGCAGTGTCTGCGGTGAGCGGTCTGGGGATGTTCGCGGCCGCCGCGCTTTCAGCGCCGCAGGCGGGACTGGCGGGTTTCCTGCGTTCGGCGTCCCTTAAGATACCGCCGGATGTGGCGCGATTCACCGGAACCGGCTTCTGGGAGTCGAAGATAACCGCGCTGGTTGACAATATAGACATCATACTGCTGGCGCGGTTCACCGGAGCCGCCGACGCGGGGCTGTACCGCGCCGCGCGAAGGATCGTGGACGTGGGAAGACTGCCAATCGGACTGATGCCCCATGCGATGAGCCCTGAGTACAGCAGGCAATGGTACTCAGGTCAAGGAGCGGAGTTGCGCCGCGCCGTGTTCCGCATGACTATCATGTCTATGACGTTAGCCGTCGCAGGACTAGGACTTCTTGCCCTCTTTCGAGAGCCTATAATCCGGCTCTTCCTGGGGGATGCGTTCTCCGGCGCGTCCTCGCTTTTGCTGATTTTAATTTTGGGCGCGCTCCCCGTCGCCGCGGCGTTCAGAATGCTGCCCTCTGCGACGGGACGTATCTGGTCGCCTCTGCTATCGAGGATAGCGGGACTAGCGGTCTTCCTTGTTGGGATGGCGTGGCTGGCGCCGGCATACGGCGCGGCGGGAGTGGCCTGGGCGAGGACGATGTTCGCCTTAGTCTCTTTGCTGGCGATTACTCCCTTTGTTATCTTGATACTGCGGCAGAGTTACGGGCTGAGCGCTCCGAAGGGCGAAGGGGAGGCGGATTCGCGTGAGCTCGGTTTGCCGTAGGGGTGGGTTTAGTTTTTACGAAGTAAGCTCTGTATAATCAATACGCAAAATCAGGATATGAGAGCGAAATTTTGAAAATCACGATCATCGCTACCCTCTCCGCCGCTTTCCGGAATCCACTGCGTTAGGTGAATGTGGGTCGCGGAGAGGCTACATATGTATTGAGGGG
>CBDCBF010000013.1:0-33558 GCA_965214185.1 Dehalococcoidia bacterium
CGTATCGTCGGATATGGAGATGGCTCCGAGTCGCTCGACGCACATATCCACGAGCGCATCGGGGGACGGGTCGGGGTCTTGCGCCACGATGTCGCGCACGATGGAGCCGACGGCCCGGCTTGGGGCGGTATCGCCGAACTGCTCGGAGGCGAAGTTGATTCGTTTCTATAAGCGCGCCGGTATCTATCCAATCCACACCCTGCCGCCAACCCTCGACGCTGGGCGGGTTGGTGAGCATCTGGCCCATGAAGTTCATCTGGAAGTACCTGTCCAGAATCTCACGTCGGGGGCGGTCGAACTCCCCGGTAAGGCGCAGGACTCCGGCGACGAACTCGGCCGGGCCTTTGACCTTCTCGTATCGTATGTTCTCGGACTTGAAGAAGTCTGAGTTGAACAGCGTGGTCAGCATAGCGCGAATGTCATGACCGCTGTCGAAGTATGTCTGTGTTAGCGCATCTATAGCCGCCGGATCCCTGGGCGGCGTGTAGGGCCAGGATGGCACGGGAGGCTCGTCTGCCACGAAGAAGTGATACATATGGCGCGCTATGAAGCGGGCTGTGGCTTCCTGCCGACAGATGATTCGGATGATGTCCTCGCCATCGAAGTTTCCGGTATGTCCGAGAAAGGTTTTTTCACCATCGTCATGGTCGTCCGGGCGATACTCGAAATGCCATGCGATACGGCCGTAGGGCCAGTCGGAGTCGCGCATAGAGCGAAGCGTCATGTATTCGGCATTGCCGAGCGTCCAGCCGGTGAAGGCGCGCGCGCACTCCTTTATATCATCCTCCGAGTAGTTGCCCACCCCCATGGAGAACAGTTCCAAAAGTTCGCGCCCCCAGTTTTCGTTTATGGCCTCCCTATGGTTTTCCTGGTTGTCCAGCCACACTATCATCGCGGGGTCTTTGGCAAGTTCAAGCAGCAGGTCGTCGAACCTGCCCATTCCCCGCCGCCTGAAGGTGCGTATCTGGTCGGAAAGCGCCTTTCCGTGTATGACCTTCGGGTATCCGGTGGCGAATATGCCGTGCCAGAAGAGCGCCATCTTCTCATACAGAGGCGCGTTGGTGGTTATCAGGCGGTAGAGCCAGTAGGACGGCGCGCCCTGCGGAGTCATCATGCCGGACTGTTCATAGTGAAAGCGTCGAACAATATAGCTTCCGGCCCAGCTAGTGTCGGGCGGGTTGATGAGGCGGTCCACCGTGGCTTCATAACCGGCCTCGGCGCGCTCGCGTATCTCGTCGAGTGTGGCCCCGAACCCGGCGCGGCGCATCAGGTGCGCCATGAGTTCCGTATCTTTTCTTGTTTCTGTCTGGACAACCATGCGCTCACCTCGATTTTAGCGGTCAGTTTCCCGGCGGGGCTAAGCGCGGCGGCGACATTCCGCCGACACCGCGCCTCACCCCGAGTGACGGGTCGCATTGTATCATAGCGCCGCGCCGCCGCGAGCGGTCGCCTACATAAACTCGGCCATCAGCCCGATATTCTCCGACTCGGACTTGAGCTCGCCGCGCTCTACCCTCTTTACCAAGTCGGTGATGCGATCGCAAGCGGGAGTGGCTACGCCCACCTCGCGCCCGCGCCGCGCTACATAACCATCCAGATACTCTATCTCGGTCCGGCGGCTCTTAATCACATCCTGAAGCATGGAAGGCCGTCCGTCGCCGAGCTCCCTCGCGCCCTCGGCGAGCGTGGACTTGAGGTCTTCCAGCGCGGTGGCGTCCTCAGCGGCCTCCACATACTGCAGGGCCGGAACGTTGTTGATAGGCTCCACCGATACGCCCAGCCCGCTGCCCACGCGCACCACCTCCGCGCCTATCTTGATGGTCACGTCCACCACGCCCGGAGTGTCCCGGGACGCCGCGGACCCCAGTCCGGTCAGCGCGCATATCGGGTTCGCCATCGAGTTGGTAGCCAACTTGGCCCAACGATGTCCCCACAGGTTGGGCGTGACCTTCGTCGGTCCCACCGCGCCGAGCATATCGGAGATAGCGTTGGCGCGGGCGGATTCGATTCCGCTCGGCTCACCTATCGTGAAGGCCAACCTCGACGCCACGCTCGTCCTGACAGGGTTGGCGGGTTCGTACATACCCGCGCCCAGCGTTATGACGCACCCGAGAACCCTGCTCCAGCCCGCGATAGGGCCAATTCGCTCATCATTGATGCCATTCTGAGCGGAGACTATCGCGCCGTTTTCAGACAGGTGGGGCAGGATAAAGTGGGTCGCCCACTCCGTATCGTATGACTTCATGGCCAAGAAAACCAGGTCGAACGGCTCGACCACATTGCACACTTCGCCCAGGTGGACAGCGTTCGCCTCGACGGTGAAATCCCCCTCCTGCGTCGAGACGGTCAGGCCATTTTCGCGCATCGCCTCCACGTTCGCGGGCCACTGATCTATCAGCGTGACGTCGTGTCCGGATTTAGTCAGATACCCGCCGATTATGCCGCCAATCGCTCCAACGCCAAGAACCGCTACTCTATCGAACATATCTCATCCTCTCCAACTCTCCAATTGAATTGTTTGAAAGATTATACCAAGCGCGGATTGCCAATTCGCGCTCGCGGGCGTAAGGTGTACCGACTATCCGTAAGTAAGTGGGGCGGGAGATGGTCTCTTTCATAACAAAATCGCCCCGCTCGCGCCGGACGCTGATGTTCGGCTCCACGATGCACGTGTGGAGCGACCTGTTCTTCGCGCTGCTCGTGCCGCTTCTGCCGTTCATCAAAGAGGATATGGGGCTTTCGTTCACCGAAGTCGGCTTGCTGCGCTCGGTGTTCAGCGGAGCGTCCGCCATTCTGCAGGTTCCGGCAGGGTTTCTAGCCGAAAGCGCGGGCGAATTCTGGCTGCTTATATGGGGCAACGTTTGGGTCTCAGCCGGGCTGGTGGCAATGGCGCTGGCGCCTGCGTTCCTGGCGCTGGTCATCGCGTCGGGCGTGGGCGGACTGGGCGGCGGAATGCAGCATCCGCTCGCCTCGAGCATGGTGTCTCGCGCATACGACGACAGGGGACGCTCCACCGCCGTCGGAACGGTCAACTTCGCGGGCGACCTGGGGAAGATGGTAGCGCCCCTGGTCGCCGGACTGCTCGCGGTCAGCATGGGCTGGCGCGCGACCTTCATGGCGGTCGGACTGGCGGGATTGGCGTTTATGCTCGCCTCGATGCTGACGCGCCGGGCCGTGGACATCGGAAGACCGCAACGCCGCGCCGCGCAATCAGACGGAAACCCGCCCACAGACTCTAACGCCGACTCCAGAGTGGCGGGTTTTGTCGCTCTGAGCGGCGTCGGCCTGCTCGACTCGGCCACACGCGCCTCGGCCCTTGTGTTCCTTCCGTTTGTGATGGAGGGCATGGGCATGGGCGCGGGACAGATAAGCGCAATGCTGTTCCTGCTGTTCGGCGGCGGGGCGATAGGCAAATACGTGTGCGGCTGGCTCGGCGACCGCATGGGAACTCTCAGCCTGGTTTGGGCGACGAAGGGGTTGACTGCGGCGCTGCTGGTCATAGCGCTGTTCACCCCGGCGCTCCTGATGGCCCCTCTGATGGTACTGATAGGGATAGGACTGAACGGCACATCATCGGTACTGTACGCCACAGTCGCAGAGTTCGTTCCCGCGGACCGCCGAGCGCGCTTCTACGGCTTCTTCTACACTACCAACGAACTCGGCACGGTCATCGCGCCGCTCGCCTACGGCTTGACGGCCGACATATTCAGCCTGCGCGCCGCGATGCTGGCGATGGGAGCCGCCACCGCCGCCATCCTGCCCGCAAGCCTGACCCTGCGCCGGCACCTGACCCGAGCAGGCTTCTGAGCGACTCTCGCATATAGCTATAACCAGCTTGCCATAGTCAGACAATATCAATATGCTTATACCCTATCCGCGCTAAGATAGCCAAGCGACAATGAGCATAGAACAAGACCTCTCTCACCTTGAACTCGGCCGCGACTCGACCATCACCATAGGCGTATTCGACGGCGTTCACAGGGGCCACCGCCACTTAATAGGCAGGCTTGTGGAGGAAGCGCGAAATTCCGACTCTCTCGCCGGTGTCGTGACCTTCAAGAATCACCCTGTCACCGTTCTCAGACCCGGCGCGGAGGTGAGATTTTTGACCGACCTGGACGAGCGGGCGCGCCTTCTGAAAGAGCTCGGTGTTGACTTCGTCGTTCCCATAAAGTTCGACCGCGAACTGGCAAGCCTATCTTCGCGGGATTTCCTGAGACGGCTGTACGAAAGGCTCCGAATGCGAAATCTGGTCGTCGGCCCGGACTTCGCCATGGGGCGCGATCGCGACGGCACGCTCGAAACGCTCCCCGCCATAGCCGAGAGCATGGGGTTCGCCTTCAAGTCGGTTGACCTCATGACCGACTCCGCCGGAGTGGTCAAAAGCACCACCATACGCAACAGCATTCTCGCCGGCGATGTATCGCGCGCCGCCCGCCTGCTGGGCCGAAACTTCACGCTCAGCGGGATAGTCGGACACGGCGAGATGCGAGGCCGCGAGCTCGGCTTTCCCACCGCCAACTTGGAAATCGCCCCCGGTCTGATCTCCCCGGGCAACGGAATCTACGCGGCGTGGGGACACCTCCACTCAGGCTCGTACATGGCGGCTACCAGCATCGGCGTCCGCCCCACGTTCGACGACGGTGAGAACAGGACCATCGAAGCCTACCTGCTCGACTTCCAGGACGACATTTACGACCGGCCTCTCCGCCTCGAATTCGTCCAACGCCTGCGCGGCGAAGAAAAGTTCGACACGATACAAGCGCTTCTCGACCAGATGGCCCAAGACGTTCGCCATACGCGGGAGAAACTCACGTCCATCGGGTTGTCAGCGTCTTGAAAAAATTTGAATCACCGGCGTTGGATTATGTCTAAGATAGTGCAGGCGCTAGTCAAGCCGGAGTTGTTGGTATGGGCAAGACGCAACTCAGGCTACGATATTGAGACTGTCGCTAGAAAAGTGAGAGTCAAGCCTGAGCGTATGGAAATGTGGGAGCTGGGTGAGGCGCGCCCGACTATTAACCAGCTGAGAAATCTGGCGAGGGTTTACAAACGCCCGATTGCGGTTTTCTACCTGCCTGAACCACCACGCGGCTTCCAGGCAATGAATGACTTCCGAACGCTTCCCTCACAAGAGCAGCAGGCCAAGTCGCCTGAACTGAGGCTCGCAATCAGGCAAGTGCGTGAGAGAAGAGAAATTGCCTACGAATTAGCAGAAAATATCGCACATCGAATCAGTCCCGTTCCTATATCCGCCGATATTCGGCGCGACCCGGAAAGACTGGGCCATGAGATAAGGGCGCTTCTCGGGGTGTCGCTAGAAGATCAATACAAATGGACTTCCGGGCGGCTATCTTTTAACAACTGGAGAAGCGCTTTTGAGAGTTCTGGCATTCTCGTGTTCCAGATATATGACGTGGCCGTGAATGAAGTAAGGGGTTTTTCCCTGAGCGCAGATCCGATACCTGTTATCGCGGTGAACGTCAAAGACTCTTACAACGGCAGGATATTTACGCTCTTCCATGAATTGGCGCACATAACGATACGCGATACTGGAGTATGCGATCTGGCAGAACTCCGGTTCCGCTCCGACGAAGCGCGAGTCGAAGAATTTTGCAATCAAGTTGCGGGCGCGGCATTGGCGCCGATTGCCGCGATACGCGCCCAACATCCGGAGGGGACGCGCTCTGCCCATGCCGACTGGCCGGACGAAGAAATAGATACCCTGTCAAGACAGTTTGGCGTCAGCCGGGAAGCGCTCGTTCGAAGACTAGTATTCGCAGGTCTGGCCGGTGAAGAATTCTATCGCCTCAAAAGGGAGCAGTACCAAGCCGAATATGAAAAACTGTCCTCATCCCCCAAGAAATCGGGGCGCGGTCCATTGCCGCACATAAAGACTCTCAGCTCTTTAGGGAATACGTTTGTCAACCTCGTACTGCAGAATTTTTACACAGACAATATCACTGCGAGCGCAGTCGCCGATTATCTTGACATGAAACTTGGACATCTGGGGAAACTCGAATCTTCCCTGGCGCCGAACCGAAATGTCTGACCCAAGCGCTTATGAAATACAGCTTTGATACAAGCGCTATTGTCAACACATGGCGACGTTACTATCCTCCGGACATCTTCCCCACATTATGGCAAAACCTTCACGACTTGATTGATAGCGGCGCGGCGGTGGCTACCCAAGCGGCGCTATGGGAGTTGGAACAGAAGGATGACGAGATATACGAATGGGCAAAACTGCATTCGGGGATGTTCGTCCCTATTGATGAAATGATCCAATCTCACGTGAGAGACGTGATGAGCCAATTTCCGCGATTGGTTGATAATCGCTCGAATCGCTCAGGGGCGGATCCGTTTGTCATCGCGCTGGCCCGGTTACACGACCTGACGGTGGTTACATACGAGGAACGGACAAGCAGCGCCCGCCGTCCCAAGATTCCCGACGTGTGCGATGAGATGAATCTGAAATGTATCAATATCGTTCAGCTGATAAGAGATCAGGGCTGGGCTATATAATCCAAACAAGAAGCGGCGGCTCGGTCTCCGCCCGCGATTCCGCCGAGCGATTTATTGAAGTTTTACAATATTCTGGATATAATTGCCCCCAATCAGCCTTCCCCATCAAGTCCATACCTCATGGTCATCTGATACTGGAAGGCCAGCCTCCTTACGCTGTCGTTCAGATGTCCACCTGTTTTCATCCGCACTCTTATCACAAATTTCATCAGAGGGATTTTTTATGCAAGCCTATTGTCTGAAATGCCGAGCGCACCGCGATGTATCCAACCCCGAGCAGGTTACCCTCAAAAACGGCCGGCCGGCCACGCGGGGAAAGTGTTCCGTCTGCAACTCGACCGTCTTCCGTATCGGCAAGGTAGAATAATCATCGCTCCCATCCACGGCAAAGGCGGGAGGCAGGGGAGCGCGTTAAACGCTCCCCTCCCATTTTATGAGCTGAAGCAGGTGCGCATATCCCGCCTCACTGCCGTCCGGAGCGACACAACCCCATGCGACTGACCCGAATCCTTCTCGCGGCGGGCGCGTTCGCCATATCGTCTCTGGCGGTGTCCCCCGTTTATGGACACGCTTTCGGACAGCGTTACGACCTTCCCATCCCGCTGAGCTATTTCTTGATAGGGGCCGCCGCCGCCGTCGCCCTGTCATTCGTAGTGATAGGGATGTTTGTGCAGAAGGGGCGCGAGACATTCACCTATCCCCGCCTCAACCTGCTGACCGCGCCTGTAATAGGAGCGGTTCTGTCGAGCAAGACCGCCGGGATAGCGCTCAGAACCCTTTCGGTAGCCACCCTCCTGCTGCTGCTGCTGACCGGCTTCCTCGGAACCAACCGCCCCATAGACAACCTCTCGCCCACATTCGTATGGATAATCTGGTGGGTCGGAATGGGATACGTCGTCGCGCTGCTCGGCAATGTGTGGATGTTCATCAACCCATGGAAGATAACCTTCGAGTGGTTCCGGCGGATACGGGGACACGCCGACCAACCGGACGACCCGCCCTTCAACTACCCCACAGGGCTGGATGTATGGCCCGCGCTGCTGCTGTTCTTCCTGTTCGCCTGGTCCGAAAACGTCTATGCCGGCGCGTTCCGTCCCTTCACCCTGTCGGTCATGATTGCGCTGTACTCGCTAATCACGTGGGCGGGAATGGCCGCGTTCGGCAAGCATACATGGCTCAGGCGCTGCGAAGCGTTCACTGTCCTCTTCAGCCTGTTCGCTCGGTTCTCGCCCACCGAAGTCAGGGTTGCGGACCGGAGCGTATGCGCGCGCTGCGACTCTGACTGCTCGCTCGAACCCGAATGCGTTGACTGTTACGACTGCTTCGAACGCGCCGACACGGGGAGCAAGGAACTGAACCTGCGTCCCTTCATCGTCGGGTTGGCCGTTCAGCGACACGTCTCCATTGGAATGACCGCATTCGTAATCCTTGCCCTTGCGACAGTCAGCTTCGACGGGTTTCAGGACACCGAAACGTGGGCAGGCTGGCGCGCCGACCTACTGACAATTACGTCCACCGACGTCGTGGACACCCTGGGACTCGCCGCCGCGCCCCTGCTGTTCGCCTGCGTTTACCTTGCATTCTGCTGGGGAATAAAGCTGATGTCCGGAGACAGGGGCGACTTCTCCTCTCTGGTCGCCGCTTTCGTCTTCTCACTCGTCCCGATAGCCCTCGCGTACAACATCGCCCACTTCATAACGCTGCTGCTCATACAGGGACAGCTAATAATTCCGCTCGCGTCCGACCCGTTCGGGTTCGGATGGAACATCTTCGGCGGCGCGGACTACAACATCAACTTGAACATCATCGGCGCGAAGGCCGTATGGTTCATAAGCCTCGCCGCCATAGTGCTGGGACACGTGTTTTCAGTCTATCTGGCGCACATAGTATCGCTGCGTCTCTCGGCGCGCCCCCCCAACGCGCTAAGAGGCCAGATACCTATGCTGGCGCTTATGTTGCTGTACACGGTCAGCAGCCTATGGATAATCGGCCAGCCGATAGTGAATTGACGGCTCTGGCCGCCTCCGTCCCAAAACCGCACAGTTCGCCGGTGTCTCCCCTCGCGCGGCTAAACGCGTATTTTTCCGAAATTGGCCCGAATCTCAGGGACAATCGCGTCCAAAACGCGCCGCGCCCATCCCACACACGATTGCGAAACCCGCGCGCCCTCCGACGGAATGGCGACTGCAAGGGCGCTTGCCTTCAATGTCTTCGGTTAACACAAAAAAGATGAGCGAACGATAAGGCTTATGCAACCTTCCCTCCCGTCCCCAACCATCCTTGTACATTCGTACTAATCCAACTACAATAACTTCATGACTTGCCAACATGATTCTTCCGACCGGACGCCCGGCGTCCCAAAACAGCAGCTGAACCCTGAAATGCATAAATCACAATAAATGACAGAAGAAACGAGAAATTCTTTTCCCATAGCTAAAACAGGTCGTTGCAGATGAATTACAGGCGTTCTAATAACCTGTTGAACAGGTGAATTCTGGTTCAAAAATCACCTGCCCCACCTGCTGAACGACCCAAACAACATAACCCGAAATATATGAAACGCAACTCAACCCCCGAAGCGCCGACTGAGCGCCTTCCGAACGGGTCGCTCCCCCTTTGGAAGAATTAACAGAACCACTCACCCGTCAAAACTGCGCGGAGACCCGTATGAACCCAAACCGTTCCCTACTATTCGACCGTTGGCCCCGCTTCGCCGCTCGCCATCCTTGGCGCGTCATTGCTGGAGCGATCGTAATAATCTTGGCCCTAGCGTTCTCATCCAACATCTTTGGCGGAAACTACGTCAACAGCTTCACTATCCCCGGCGCCGAGTCCCAGCGAGCCTTCGAACTTCTCTCCGAGCGCTTCCCCCAGCAGGCGGGCGATACCGCGACAGTGGTCATAAAAGCGGACGCCGGAATCGAAGCGAGCGAGACCCAAGACGAAATCGCCGAACTCGTAGCGAGCCTCTCCGACCTGCCCCATGTCGTCCAAGTCAGCGCTCCCGACCCGACGCGCGGAGAGGTGTCCAGTTCCGGGACAATCGCGCGCTTCGACGTTCTCTACGACCGGCCCGCCTTCGAGCTTCCCGAAGAAGCCATCGAGCTACTCTTTGAACTGCGTGAAGAAACATCCCGCGACGGTTTCCAAGTCGAACTAGGAGGATTCGTAGCTACGGCCGGGGAGCAGGAAGAACCCGGCCAGGCGGAGCTGATAGGCCTGATAGCCGCGGCCGTCATCCTGCTCATCGCTTTCGGCTCAGTCGTCGCCATGGGGCTTCCGATCATCATCGCGCTCGCCGGACTGATTCCCGGCTTCATGCTTATCGTAATTGTCGCCCGCTTCGCCGATATAGCCACATTCACGCCGCAGTTCGCCTCGATGATAGGCATTGGAGTCGGCATAGACTATGCCCTTCTCATCGTCACTCGCTTTCGCGAGTGCATCTCCAACGGCATGTCCACCGAAGACGCCGTGGCGCGCGCCATGGGCGCCGCGGGCCGCGCCGTACTCTTCGCAGGCGCAATCGTCATGATAGCCCTGCTGGGGCTGTGGGCAAGCGGAATCGCCTTCATCGGCTGGATAGCGACCTCGGCCGTTATCGTCGTATGCTCCATTGTCGTCGTCGCGCTCTTTCTACTTCCGGCCATCCTGGCTCTGCTCGGTCATCGCATAAACCGCCTCTCCGTCCCGTTTCTTGGCGGCGGACACTCCGGCGGGGGAGTTGGGGAAAGCTGGAGCCGCGTCATTCAGCGTTTTCCGGTAGTCTTTCTCATTCTATCCCTAGCCCTGATGATCACCTTGACGCTCCCGTTCTTCAGTATGCGTCTCGGCTCAGCCGACGCAGGCTCAAACCCCGAGACCGCCACCACGCGCAGAGCGTATGACCTGCTCTCCGAGGGCTTCGGACCCGGATTCAACGGTCCCATCCTCATAGTGATGGACATCGCCGGCGAACAGGCGCGTGAGCGCGCTAAGGAACTCATGCCAATGTTCTCGGAAGAAGACGGAGTAGCGTTCGTATCGCTTCCGGTTTTCAACCCCGAGGGCGACGCCGCGCTAATGACCATCTTCCCCGCCACCGCTCCCCAGGACGAAGCCACCTCCGACCTTATCCAACGCCTGCGCGCGCGCCTCGCGGCGGACGTAGCTTCGGACGACCTCACGCCCCTCGTCGGCAGCCCGACAGCCATCTTCATTGATCTCGCCAACCAGATAGCCGACAGTATGCCGCTCTTCTTCGCGGCGGTCATCGGCCTCAGCGTGATACTTCTCGCCGTCGTATTCAGATCCATCCTCGTGCCTATAAAGGCGGCGCTGATGATACTGCTCTCCGTTGGAGTCGGACTCGGAGTGGTAACCGCCATCTTCCAGTGGGGCTGGCTGAGCGGACTGCTTGGCGTCACCACCACCGGGCCGGTAGAGTCATTCCTGCCAATGATGATATTCGCCATCGTCTTCGGCCTCTCGATGGACTACGAAGTGTTCCTGCTCACGCGAGTGCAGGAAGAATACCTCACTTCAGGCAAGGCCGCCGCCGCTGTGCAGCGCGGACAGGCCATCACCTTCCGCGTGATTATCGCCGCCGCGCTAATAATGAGCTCGGTCTTCTTGAGCTTCACTCTGGTTGACACCCGCGTCATCAAGGAATTCGGATTCGGACTCGGGATCACCATCCTGGCCGACGCCATCATCGTCCGCATGATACTAGTCCCGTCGGCTATGCACCTGTTTGGAGAGAAAGCCTGGTGGTTCCCGGCGTGGTTGGCCCGCATTACCCCGAACATAGGCGTCGAAGGCGAACCCCGACCGGCGCGGTAAGCAGCCGCGCATCCTTAAGGAAAGGATAGAAATATAACCGACGGACAACGAAACTCCGCCCTCGGAAAATCCACACCGCTCGCCGTTAGCGCGAACCGCATAGACACTCTCAGCCGCGGGGATCCCAACGGACAACCGCTCACTATCCGCCGCAAGAGCTGAACCCCGCCCCGTGTGGTATAATTACCACGTTATGAATCGAATACTAGCCAGAGTATGGATGTTCGCGCTGGCGGCGTTAGTGGCGCTTCTGCTTCCGCTTGGTCCGATGTTCGACCATCACTTCGCCGAACGCCTGCCCTACCACGCCCACATCGGCGCGCCCGGCGGCCATGAGCACGGCTACCGGCATCTACACGCTCACGACGCGGAGCGGCCGCCCGATTGGAGTCCCGCGCTCTACAACCTAGACACATCCCCGACCGTGCTGACCCTCGTTCTTCTCACCGCCGCCGACCTTGACGGCGGGCTAATCCCCAACCCTGAATCCGCTCTTCGGATTCCCCAGATGGAACACGCCCCCCTCCGGTCGGCGTACCTTCCTCCACCTTACAGACCTCCTATAAACAGCCTTCCGGTCCCTGCCTCTCTGTAAGGAAAACTCTTCGCGGTGTATAGAGCGCGCCCTGCGCTACGTCCCCGCGCCCGGCAAGGAAATGACCCGTATTCTCGCCAAGAACGTTTTAGCCCTATGCGCGCTTCTCGCGCTTGGGATTGCCTTCTCAGCGCACCTAGCCTTGAGGTCAGGCGCGGATGTCGCATCCGCGCACGGAGGCGGTTTCCAACTGAACAAGCGCGCCAGCGCGGGCCCCTACAACCTCACTATCGGAACTATACCCGACCCGCCAACCGTCGGAGAGGCTATCCTTATACTGGAGGTGACCGACCCTGACACTGGCGAACGGATTTTGGGGTTGGACGTGACGATAGTCCCAAGCGGACCCGAAAGTTCGGAAGTAGAACCCGGCGTCCTGTACGGAGTAGCGGACTCATACGATCCGACACTGTACGAAACCCGCGCCGAACTGCCGAGCGCGGGCCCTTGGACATTCAACGTCCTTGTGGACGGACAGCCGGGCAGCGGCGAGGCCCTGTTCGCGTACGATGTGAAACAGGTCAACCCGATAGGAGGGATAATAACCCTGCTGACACTGCTGGCGTTCCTAACGATAATCGGCTTTTCGATGCGGGCGTTCCTGAAAGAGAGAGGCAAGGGCCAAAGAGCGAGACGTCGGAAGGCGTAATTGCAAAGGCCTTCGCGCGACCACCCACCGCGCGAAGCGCTCAAAGCTCTTTGGAGGATTTGCCTTGATAAAGATAATCACAACGGCATTGCTAATAATGGCGCTCACGACTGCGGCCGCCGCAGCCGTATTCGCGCACGAAGATAGGGAGGACGGAGATTACAAGTTCATCGTGGGGTTCCTGCGCGAACCCGCGTATGAAGGAGAGCGGAACGCGGTAAGCGTCCGCGTTGCAAAAGTCATCCACCAAGAAGACGACAAAGCCGGCGACCACAGCCACTCAACAAACACAGACCTAAACGCGATAGGCGCGGTGTTCGCATCGCAAACTCTTTCCGGCGGGAAAACTTTCGAGTTTGAGGTTCCTAACACGCTCGCCGGAATGTCCGTTCCATTTCACAGCAGTCTGAATAAGGACACGACTGGCATGATAACCGTCGAAGATAGAAACCATGATCCCGCGTCTCACGATATGGACAGTAAACATAGCGGCATGGATCATGGCCCAATGGAGTCGGAGAAGCGTATCAGCGTGAATATCACCGCCGACGCCGATATGGGCGGCGTCAACGTCCACTTGGCGACGAATGGGTGGAAATGGACGCCGGAGAGCGTCAACCTTGACCATGCGCCGAGTGAGGGCCACGCGCATATTTACGTGGATGGCGAGAAGGTAGGCCGGATATATGGCGCATACCACTACCTCTCCGGCCTCGCTCCGGGCGAACGCCACATCCGTGTAACTCTCAACTCAAATAACCACAAGGACCTGCTGTTCGAGGGCCAACCGGTCGAGGCGATGACCACAGTAACCGCGCCAGTCCCCGTTCATATGCACGACCACGACCATCCGATTGAAGCCGAGTCCCCGATGTCTCTGCAGGCGGCGGCGCATCCCGACACCGGCAAGGTGTACAATATCCGTCTCATTCCCTCAGGCTTCACGTTCTCGCCTCAGAACGTGAACGGCGACCACGTCGAGGGCGAGGGACACGCCCATCTCTACATTGACGGAGAGAAGATAACGCGGATGTATGGTCCATGGCTCCATCTGCCCGACCTTGAACCCGGGACGCACACAGTCAGGGTCACCCTGAACACGAACGACCATAAGGCTTATTACTGGGACGGAGAGCCGGTTGAAGCCTCGATTGTGGTGCATGTGGAAGCGGATGGCGACGCCCGGCATACTCCCGAACGAGTAATAGTGAATATCCATGGAGACGCTTTCGATCCCGCAGATGTCAGCGTGAATCCAGGTTCAACCATTGTATTCGTGAATCACTCCGCCGCCGACCTTAGCGTAGTGAGCGGTATCGCGGCGGGCGGAATGATGACAGAGTCCGGCGGCGGACTTCACAAAGAGAAGACCGGTCCGGTCGAGGGACTTCACGACACACTCCAGGTCGAGGTGACCCATGTCCCGTCAGGGGCGTCCAGGATAATGCCGCTGCGCGCCGTTTTCGGAGACCCCGGACACTATCAGGCAGACCTGATACCCACTTCGCCCGGCCACTACCGCTTCCGATTCTTCGGCGCGATAGAAGGCAACCCTGTGGACGAGACGTTCGACTCCGAGGCGGGCGGCGGCGACTTCGACGATGTGCAGTCGGCATCGGTCATACACTTTCCCGAGACAGTAGCGTCCGCCCGTGAGGTGGAGGGAGCCGTAAGAGGCGCCCAGGCCACCGCTCAGGAAGCGCAGAGGGAGGCCATGAACGCCAGCGATAGCGTTTCCGGCGCTTTCACAATAGGTATAATCGGGATAATAGTCGGCGCGATCGGCACAGCTCTTGGCGGCGGGGCGATATTCGTCTCCATGCGCCGAGGAAACTAAGCTGGGAGGAATCGGACATGAAGACCAGGCTGAAACAGATAGCGCGTTCATTAACGGCATGGCTTCTGTCCGCGGTCCTCCTCAGCGCTATCCTGTCGGCGGCCTGCGGCTCAGAGTCGCAGGTCGCCGAACAAGATCGGGCTGAGGACAAAGAGAAGGCCCCGACGTTCGAGCTTCCCGTCGCGCAGGGCGGAATGTTGTCCCTGTCACAGCTTCTCGACGGCCGCGAAGCCGTCACGCTAGTGTTTTATAGAGGCTTCTTCTGAGGGGTTTGCAGAGGCCAGCTTGTAGAGTTGGCGCAAGCCTACCCAGAATTCAAGGAACGAAATGTCTCGCTTGCGGCCATTAGCGTGGACGACAGGGCTTACGCATTTCAGATGGCGGACCTCGTCGGCGCGAACTTCCCAATTCTGGCGGACGCGACTCAGTACGTAACTAAGAGCTACGGGGTTTACAATCTTCTGAACGATAACGTGGCCGCTCCGGCCACTTTCATAGTTACTTCGGACGGAGCCATAGCATGGAAGCACATAGCGGAGAGCATCGCTGATCGTCCCACATCTACCGAGATACTGGCCGAGATTGATCGGCTGATAGAGTAAGAGAATTCCTCCGATGACTCGCGCCGCCGCGATTGCGCTGATGCTGCTCCTGTTCGCGCTGCTTCCTCACCGCGTCGCCGCGCACGCCAACCTTGTCGAGTCCGACCCCGCGCCCAACTCTGTACTGAAAACGCCGCCGGACCGGATCGACATCCGATTCACAGAGCCATTAGAGCCTGCGCTGAGCGAGATTCGCGTTCTGGACTCGCAGGGGCGCCAAGTTGATCTTGGCGACAGCGAACTCGATCCGGCCGACCCGACTGTCATGTCGGTATCCCTTGGGACGCTGAACAATGATACATACACCGTCGCCTGGACCAACGTGTCCACGGTGGACGGCCATCGCGTGCGGGGATCATTCCTGTTCTCGGTGGGCGAGCCGCTATCCGCGCCCGCGCCGATAGTGGAACAGCCGCTTCTCCAGTCGCCACTGGAACCATTCATACGCTGGCTCGTTCTACTGAGTGGTCTGACCGTTGTCGGGGCTCTCTCCTTTCGGCTGTTGGTGTCCACCCCCGCGCTGTCAGGAATGGAATCGGGGGGCGTTAGGCAGTTGCGCTTCGCTCTCGCGCGCAACACCGCTCTGCTGACTTGGGGCGCGCTGGCAGTCTTCCTATCCATGTCCGGGTTACGGCTTATCCTACAGGCCTCTATCGTCTTCGACACATCTCCCATAAGCGCCCCGATATGGTCGCTCCTGTCCGAAACCGACTGGGGCAGGCTGTGGGTAATTCGCATGGGTATGGCCGCCACACTCGGCATCGTGTTGTTCTCAGCGTGTGGACGCAAATGGACAGCCGCGACAGCCGCTTTGTCCATCGCGCTCGGCGCGGGCGCGCTTTTGGCGATAAGCGGGTCGAGTCACGCCGCCGCTTTGCCGGACATCGGAAAAGTCTCCATGCTGAATGATTTCATACACATGATGGCTGTCGCCGTATGGATAGGCGGACTGCTTAGCCTCGCTCTCGACATTCCGGCGGCCATACGAATTCTCGACGAGCGGGAGAGGCGGGAGACGCTGTCCGCGCTGATACCGCGATTCTCTATTGTTGCGGGTATGTCCGTGGCGGTCCTCACTCTGACCGGAGTGTACAGCGCGTGGACCCAGGTCACCATCCCCGAAGCCCTAGCCACGCCATACGGCGCGGCGCTCCGGGTTAAGGTTGTCTTGGTCGCGCTGCTGTTGCTCGTCGCCGCCGCCAATCTGATCTGGGTAAGGCCCCGCTTGGGAGGGAGCGACAGGGCGGCGTTCTGGTTGAGGCGACTGGTTATCATTGAGGTTGTTGCGGCTATACTGGCGCTTCTATCCGTCGGCTTTCTCACATCCTTAGAACCCGCCCGACAGGTGGCGTCTAGGCAGGGTATCGGCATAGAGGACAGCTTGATTTTCAGCGACACTGCCGAGGGTGTTGATATGACCCTCGAAATCATCCCGGGCCATGTCGGCCAGAATTCCGTAAGAATACTGCTCAAGGATAGGTTCGGCAGTCCGATAACCAACGCGACCGACATCCGGGTACGCCTGTCCTATCTGGACGAGGATCTAGGAGAAACAGAGGTGTCCGCGCTCCCTGCTGGGGTCGGTGAATATAATCTGTCGGACAGGTTGATTGGGATAGCGGGCGCGTGGGAGGCCGCGCTAGTCGTGCAGCGCCCAGACGCCTTCGACGCGCGGACAGCCTTCAGGTTTGAAGCGTATGGAGCCGGCGGAAGTTCGTCTATAACGCCTCCCCGGGATACAGCTTACGTTCTGCTGGGCGCGATATTTGGCGCGTTGGGCTTCATATTTCTGGTGTCCGCGCTCAGGTTCGGAGGATTCCAGACACGCGCGGGCGCGGCTGCGATGTCTCTTGGGGTTATCGCCGTGATAGGGGCGGCTATACTGCTCGCAGGCGCATTAGGGTCGGAAGCGGGAGTCCCGCAGCGAAACCCGATCCCATCCACATCCGAATCGGTCGCGGCCGGCCTGTTGTTATACAACGACCACTGCCAGCAGTGCCACGGGACGGACGGTTTGGGTGACGGCCCCGCGTCCGCCGGCCTTAATCCGCCGCCCGCAGACCTCACAGTCCACGTACCGCTCCATCCGGACCGCGCGCTGTTCGACTTCATTCACGACGGGATACAGGGAGGAGCGATGCCCGCGCTGGGCGACACTTTGTCTGAAAACGATATATGGCGCGTCGTCAACTACATTCGGACGCTCGAGTGATTCGGAGCCGCTGGAATCGGACTGCGGACGATGATTCCGCGCAGTCAGGTTAACCGGACAATTACTACTCCAGCGCGCCGAGGTCTCTGAGACGCTGCCGAAGCCTGCGGTTCTCGGCCTCCGCGCTGTCGGCGCGTCTTTTCGCGTTGTCGGCGCGTCTTTCAGCGTTGTCGGCGCGTCTCTCCGCGTTGTCGGCGCGGTCAACCTCGTCGGCATGGGTGCGGATGTAGCTCTGCGTCCCAGGATCGAACCACCTTAGTTCACCATCTTCCCAGCAGACGCGCAGCCTCAGGAATTCGCTATAACCTTGATAGCTTCTTTCTCCCGTCCGCTCAATCTCGATAGGTTCATAGGACTCGCCTGCCAGACGGTCCCCGGCTAGAGGTGCATCGTGGTAGATTCCCCCGGATGGGTCGAATCGCCAGTATTCGAGCACTCCATAGGCTTCGTAGTCGCGTCGCTTGGCGGTGTAGTCGGTTTGTCCCGTGGTTAGAGATGCGACCTCAAGCGCAAAGTCGGGAGCTTTGCCCTGTCTTTCTATGGCGTAACCGCGTTGTTCAATGATCTCCGCGCGGTTAATGTTGTCGGCTATCAAAAGGTCGGGCCTTCGAACGCCGGTTGTCTGGCCGGGTGTCCACGCAAGGGGAACCTCCGCGAGAACAATAGTGGTGTCGGGATTGCCTAGGAATAGTTCAAGGGCGTATATATAGGAAGGGCGGTAGAGATGGAGTGGGTTCTGCATATCGTCGCGTGGCGGGAACTCGGGAAAGCGTTCGAGTTCAGCGTCCGTCTTGGCAAGGATGATGGTCTTGCTGGTCATCACGCGCCTCTCAGGGCTGATGTGCTTGGTTTCGATCTTCTCTGACAATATATCACTATCGTCAGACAGTTGTTAGAGTTAGTCGCTATCAGTCTAGGGCTATCGCATCTTATTGATTGAGTACCTTGAGGAGATATTCGCTATCCCATCCAGCCCGCTTGCGCTTGGCCGCGATTCCCACCCTCAGATACTTCTCCTGCTTGAGCATGTTCAGAGCCATCCGACGCTTGGCGGCGAATATCTCGGCGCTGTTGCCCCTCCTCACCCTGCTTTCATCCTCTCCGAAGCTCACGTCCAACACCCAATGCACCGAGTTCTCGATTCCCCGGTGGCCTCGAACAGCCTCAAGAAGCCGGGAAGCATCGCCCGGCAGACTCGATATGAAGTATCGCGTTTGCCGTGAACTCTTCCTATCCACGCGGCGCTCTGACTCCACCATTGCCACACTCGCCAGCTTCGACCACGCCCCGTCCTCGTTTGGGTATTCGATGTGGGCAGGGTCTGAGACCACCCTGCATCGGCGGGTCTCCACCCGTCCGCGCCCCTTCTCCACCGTCTCGTACCAGTCGCTGTCCAGATCGCAAGAGCCAGTTCGTACCGCGCCATCGAACATCTCTGTGCCATCCTCATAGAGCTGTCTCTGATTGCTCTTGAGCGCCAGCGCGTAGTCCGCTCCCCGCTCGATGATCGTCTTGGCGACCTCCTTCTGACATCCCATAGCGTCTATCGCCACTGTGCGCCCGCACACATCCAGCGCTCGCAGCAGCTCGGGTATGGCCGTTATCTCGTTGGACTTGTCGGTCTTCTCAACGAGTGTTGGCATTGATGATAGAGTGTAGTGAATCCAGACATGGCAGGTGTGAACATGGTCAGACAACGCGCGTATCGAGAGGACATGCAGTGTCCACGCTGTGGCTCCAACCGGCTGCCCAAGTACGGACGTTCCCGAGGCAAACAGACCTATCGTTGCGGTCATTGTCTGTATCACTTCATACCCGACAGCCATCGGCCTCAGTCATCAGAGAAGAGCCGGAATCTGGCTGTGGCGATGTACACAGAGGGTATGGGACTGTCAGCTATCAGCCGGGTGTTGGAGAAAAAAGAGGAGACAGTGTATAGCTGGGTCAAAAAAAGCGTGTATGGCGAGGGAGTTGATGGTCAAGCTGAGCGTTCAGCGCGCGTCGAGACAGATGGGTCAAAGCTGTGCGCGGGTCATATCCTTCGATGAGATGTGGACATATGTGGGAGCTAGGCGTAGAGACAAACGTCGGTCTGTATGGATATGGACTGCTGTTGTGGAGGAGTCAGACGGCAGACGCTGGGTGGACTTTGAGGTGGGAGACCGAAGCGAGAAGCCTTTTCTGAGGCTGTTGGAGCGTCTGCCGGATGCGCGCATCTACGAGACCGACGCTTATCATGTGTATGAATGGCTGCCCACAAACCGGCACAAGGTGGGCAAGTATGGCGCGGTGAACCGCAATGAGGGGCTGCACTCAGTATTGAGGGGTAAGTTGAGCAGGCTGGTCAGAAAGACCAAAGGATACTCCAAGAGTATGCGGATGCTGAGGGATTCGATAGCGTTGGTCTGTCTGAGACTGGGATATATCTAATACCAACACCTATTGAGAATACGAGCGATATACCCAGGTTCGGGCACAGCCTGATTCTCGTCTATCTCATACATTACAGCCAATTCGTCCGGGGTTGGCCTAGCAGATCTCTCATGGGCAGACTTGGCGTTGACTCTCTGTACGATTATCTCCCGAACGTCTCTGGGACATTGATGATCGATGAGCTGAAGCATCTGTGAGAGCCGGTCGTCATAAAGAGGGTGGCTTTTCATCTTTGATGGTGGAATCGGCACAAACGTGAATATTTCCAGAATCCTGGGGTGTATAGCCGTCTTGAAAGCGCCGGCGACCTGTCTGATCGCTTGGTTCTTATATCGCCACTCAGGCAGTCCACGTCGGGCCAACGATTTCTTGAAGTTCAGTATGAGCTGATTAGTCTGGCTATAAGCAAATCCCTGGCGAGCGGTGTACTCGCCGAGATAATAGCATCGGTCGCTATCGGTCAGATATGAGTGGTCGGGACGGGTGAGACTATCTATGCTGGTGAATCGGTTCGGGAAGGTGTCGCCTGATGTCGTCATAGTCTCTAGCCCGGAGGGCGCCCTGCGCTTCAAATTTGGCGGGCCATGTGAGCTTCGGATTGCGGAAGCAACTCTCCAGAATGAACAGCTTCCTCTTTTGTGCGAGGGCCGCGCGCGCCTGAATCAGGGTGCCGGACGTCTCTCCGGCTTCAATGATTATAGTCGCCTCGGTGAGCGCGGACATGGTGATGTTTCTCTCGGGAAAGAATGATCGATTTTATCGATAATCCTGCTCTTCGTACCGCTTAACAGGAACCTGGCTCAACACCAAGAAATGTTCAGCTATCTGGCGTTGTAGATCTGAGTTCTCTTTGGGATAGCTGTGGCTGAGCGGTGTGCCTATGACCGCGATTGTTCGTCCCCCCTCATCTATAGCAGTTTCATGCGCCATTCGGTCAATGCCGGCGGCGAGACCTGACACCACCGTGAAGTCGCTTCGAACCAATTCCCTCACAACCTCTCTGGTTCTCCGCAAGCCCTTCCCGGTTGGTTTCCGGGTTCCGACCACTGCTACAGAATCCGACGCTACCAGATCCCACCAGGCCCTGGTAGTAGAGCAGTTCAATCGGGTAATCAGCGTCGCGCAGGACTGAGGGATATTCTCCTGCGCCATGGACGCGAACTCCATATCCAGATAACCCCGCTTCACTGAAACGATCCTGTACTGCCTCAGCGTATTGGAGGGCTTCGTCTTCGGGAACAAAGTCGGAGGGAAGCTTTCCGGGACATTGTGCAAATTGCCGGGCCAGTACCCTGAACGTGGTCCCCTTCCGGCGCCACAGAGCCTCATATGCGCCCATTTCTCGGAACGGGGATACCGCTATTGCCTCGAAGTTAGTATCACTGAAGGTAAGTTGTTCTGTCATATCACCTTCCCTCCCTAGCTCTTCCAAGTTCATAGTAGCTGTTAAGTGGCAAATATAGTACAAATATCCTAAGTATGCAACTCTTGAGCATAACCTCTTACCCTGTTGCTCCAGCAAAGAGGAAAGTAGTTTCACTTTCGGTCGGCGCCTATCATACATTGCCGTCTATGATTTGCAAATGGATTCTGCAGACATCGCTTTCGGCTTAAAGTGATATTAGACATCTCGTATAATGTAGGCAGTGTCCTTCCCGCTTCGGAGTGACCCCCTTGTAAGCTGGAATGACGATCTCAGCCTCGTAAGCGACGCGACCGTCTCTGGACATAGAATCTGCCTGACACGAAATCCCCGACTACTGAGATTGGACGGAGTGCCCACCATCACCGAAGCCTATGTCGAGCAACAGCCATGTGGGACGTGAGTGAGAGTCAGACCTGTCGGGGACTCGGCCCAGGATGGCCAGACATCTGCGAACCGCGAAGCTTCTGAGGCGTGGTCCGGGTTCCCGCAGAACCCACACAGAGCAGGCAAAATGATGCGAGCGAGCCCACCCAGGAGGATGTATCATGTGCGCGGCCCTGTTTTGTGTAGCCTTCAAGGAAAAATATCCCTGCGTGAATGGAAAGTGGGACCATGACTTCGGAGGACTGCCTGATGAGCCTCTTCCAGGAGCTGAAGAAGATCTGGCGACCAGGACGTGTGTCATCTGCACGCTCATCATCTGGATAGAAGAATATGAGAGCAATTACCTGGCAGGCGACTGTCCCTTTGCCTACTATGGCGCCGAACAGCCCTTAGCCGGCCCGACCCGGCAGTAACCGCAAAAACCGCGTTCGGAAACATCGCGTGCAATAGAGCCGTCATCCGACATAGGCGCGGGGCCGCACTGCATTATCAGTGGAGCGGCTCCGAGTTATCTCCGACCTCCTCTCGCTCGGCTAGTTCACCATCCAGCCGGATGGCTTGCGCCGATAGCTGACTGACCCTGATGGGAGATATTCCGTGTCTTCTCGCTATCTCAGCTATACAGCGTCCTCCGTACTCATCTCAGCAGAACATCAATATGGTTCAGCGCTCGGCGTCCCCGATGGGAAATAGTGTAGGCTATGTGTTTACAATCGGGCCATTCCTCTGAATCGGGAATCAGTTTCGCATACTTCTCGGAGTCCTGAACCCAGAGAACATACGACTCCCGCCATCGTTCTACACGCTCGCGTACAAGTTCCATCTCGCCTATCTCTATGCGCCAACCACCCGCTTTCTCAAAATCTCTTTCCAGAGCTTGGTGCGAATTGTACACAGAGCTATGACTGAATCTCCCATCGCCTCTGTTTGAAATGTTGGGATGACTGAAGCCTGACCAATCCTCATTGGCTGACCATGAAATGTCCTCAGGACACGAGTCATTGGCTGACGGCCACTCCAGTCCCCATAGCATCCCAATCTCCCGGAGGCGCTCGGTATCTGTCATTTCAGGTACGGCTTCTTCGTTGGATCCACAAGCAATACACAGCAGTAAGAGAGCGGCGGTGGTCAATCCTACCGCAGGCGCCAGGTTCAGTTTCAACAGCGTTCTCCTTTGCATACGGTAAAAATCCAAAGATGGCCCGTCAAGGCCGCCTCTGAATTTCACGCTGGGGCGTGGAACTCGCACTTCGGTGATGATGAGGAGAAGCATCATTCGGGCTGTGTGGGGCTGGCCGAATAGTTCGTTAATCCGTTCTGTCCGCGGGCGATATTATCACAGAAAAATGTATGAAGAAACTCGTCCACCCAGGATACTCTCCCCGGACTCAGAATCTCGCCCTTCCCGGTTGGCAACCGCGCTTCTCCCATCAAACCCGCCATCCGAATCCCCCTGCAGGGCTGCCACTATGAGATCGCTCCCGGAGCCAATATACTCGTGGTATTCCGGGCGGCTTCGACCCGGCCGTGCGTACGGAAACACCTCTCATGCCACCCGTCGGACCTCCCAGGAGACGCCGCTTCTGAAGTTGACCATTCCCGTCTCAGGCTATAGGATGTGGATCCATTGAAAATCCTACAGGTGATTCACGGCTATCCTATGCGATACAATGCGGGATCTGAGGTGTACACTCAGGGCCTGTGTCACGCGCTTGCGGAACGTCATAAGGTGCACGTCTTCACCAGGCAGGAGAACGCCTTTCTCCCCGAATATGTCGTTCACAGTGAGACGGATCCGTCGGACCCCCGGATTACTCTTCATGTCATCAACATGGCCAGAGCGGGAGACGGATATCGACACGGGGCCGTAGACGGCGCTTTCGCAGGTCTGTTGGATGAGATACGCCCCGACGTGGTTCACGTCGGACACCTGAACCACCTGTCGACCTCTCTTGTTCTCGCGGCGAGCGAGCGGCGGATTCCCATCGTATTCACACTGCACGACTACTGGCTGATGTGTCCCAGGGGCCAGTTCATACAGATGTACCCCCAAGAACCCTCGGATGTCTGGTCCGTCTGCGACGGGCAGGACGACAGGAAGTGCGCCGTCCGATGCTACTCGCGCTATTTCTCGGGAGCGGAGGACGAATACGAGGCGGACGCAGCCTACTGGACGGGATGGGTGAGCCGGCGTATGGCTCACGTCAGGGATGTGTGCGATGCCGTCGATATGTTCATCGCACCTTCCAGATACCTCCTGCGCCGGTTCAGAGACGACTTCGGAGTACCCGAACGGAGGCTGGTGTATCTCGACTACGGCTTCTATCGACGGCGACTGAGGGGCAGGAGGCGTTTCGAGGGCGAGCCGTTCACCTTTGGCTACATAGGGACGCATATACCGGCCAAGGGAGTGAATCATCTCATAGAGTCATTCGGCAGAGTGTCCGGCAACCCCGGGCTTCGGGTCTGGGGACGCGACCGGGGTATGGAGACGGAGGGGTTGAAGGAGATGGCGAGGAGTCTTCCGGGCTCGGCGGGGGGCCGCATCCAATGGATGGGGGAGTATAGGAACGAGGATATAGTTGCCGAAGTGTTCGATAGCTGCGACGCCATCGTGGTTCCCTCCATATGGGCAGAGAACTCGCCCCTGGTGATCCACGAGGCGCTGCAGGCCGGGGTTCCAGTGATAGCCGCCGACTACGGCGGAATGGCCGAGTACATCCAACACGAGCGGAACGGGCTACTCTTTGCCCATCGCAACCCTGAGTCTCTCGCCAGCCAGATGCAGAGACTTGCCGACGCCCCCGAGTTGGCGCGGCGGTTGGGCCGCCGGGGTTATCTGCAATCGCCGGATGGCAGAGTCCCTGACATGGCCGAGCATTCGCTCGCAGTGGAGAGCTTATATTACAGCCTGACGCTCGGAGGCGAAACGGAATGAACGATACCGTCGTCGGACAGAGGGCACAGTCGGAAGGGGCGGCGCCGGGCGCGCGGGAGAGGCGGGGGCCATGGCGCATCACATTCGACACCAATCCTGACGATTGCAACCTTCACTGCATCATGTGCGAGGACCACTCGCCATATAGCTCGACTCAGAGCGACAGGCGACGCTCCGGTCTCCCGAAGCGTCGAATGGGCATCGACCTGATTCGCAGGGTCATGGAGGAATCGAGGGGCACGGCCCTACGCGAGATCATACCCTCCACTATGGGAGAGCCTCTCCTGTACCGCCACATGGATGAGATATTAGACCTCTGCGCCCATTACGGCGTCATGCTGAACCTGACGACAAACGGGACATTTCCCAGGAGGGGCGCAAGGGCTTGGGCCGAGCGCATTGTGCCGGTGACGTCGGACGTCAAGGTGTCATGGAACGGCTCGACCAAGGAGACACACGAGAGCGTTATGCTCGGCTCCAACTGGGAGACAGTCATAGAGAACGTTCGCGCCTTCGTTGGCGTCAGGGACGCGCACGCAAGGCAGGGCGGCAACCGGTGCCGCGTTACGCTCCAGCCGACCTTCATGGAGGTCAACGCGTCGGAGTTGCCCGGCATCGTAAAGCTCGCTGCGGAGCTTGGCGTTGACAGGGTCAAAGGACACCACCTATGGGTCCACTTCGGCCAGATGCGCGGCCAGTCAATGCGCAGAAGTCCAGCGGCCATAGCCCGTTGGAACGCCATCGTAAGCTCGGCCCACGAGGCGGTGGAACGGTACAGACTGTCGGACGGAAGTAGGATCCTGTTGGAGAACGTCTTCCGGTTAGATGAGAACGATGAGGGAGACATTGCTCCCAACGGTGTATGCCCGTTTCTCGGTCGTGAGGCGTGGGTGGCCGCCAATGGCAGGTTCAACCCGTGCTGCGCCCCGGACGCGCTGCGGCGCGCCCTAGGAGACTTCGGCAATGTCAACAGCACGAGCCTGTACGACATCTGGGAGAGCCCCGAGTACAGGGGTCTCCAGGCGGGATACATGAAGAATGCGCTGTGTCGGGGCTGCAATATGCGAAGGCCGGCCGGCCCGTGAGCGAGCGCTGGCGGGAGTACCGGATATCAGATGATGGATCCCATCATCTATACGAGACGCTGCCCGCCTATGCGTCCAGGTTCTGCGGGGTCATGAAGTTCCACGAGCCGGGGCTCGCCCCGGTCCACGACGCTTCCGGCGCCTACCACATCACTCCCGATGGACGGCCTGCCTACGAACCACGTTATGGTAGGGCGTTCGGCTTCTACGAGGGCCGCGCAGCGGTCGATTCGGAGTCCGGGTGGCTCCATATCCTCGCGGACGGGCGCCCCCTTTACGCAGAACGCTATGCGTGGTGCGGCAACTTCCAAGAGGGGCGCTGCACCGTTCGGCAGTCCGAGGGCCTCTACTTCCATATTGCTCACGATGGCGCTCCCGCATATGAGGAGCGCTACCGTTACGCCGGAGACTTCAACGACGGCCACGCTGTGGTGCAGGACGAGGCGGGCCGGCATACTCACATAGACGTCTCCGGCAATCGGACCCATGATCGCTGGTTCCAGGACCTCGACGTGTTTCACAAGGGCTACGCCCGTGCTTGCGATTCGGGCGGCTGGCGCCACGTGAACACGAGGGGGGAGCCTCTGTACCAGCGACGCTTCAAGAGCGTAGAGCCTTTCTATAACGGGCAGGCGCGCGTGGAGGGATTCGATGGTTCACTGTCCGTTATCGGAGAGCTTGGAGACACCCTGCTGGTCCTCCGAGATCCCACCAGGTCGCCGCTGGAGGATCTGTCCGGCGACATGGTTGGTCACTGGCGCACGCAGACGATCCGCGCTGCCGTGGAGTTAGGCGTCTTCGAACTGTTGCCTGCGTCCGCAGAGGAGGTCGAGCGGCGGGCATCGCTGCACATGTCGGTTGGAATGAGATTGATGAGGGCGCTCATGGAGATGGGGCTCGTATGGAGAGATGCGGGGGAGGTCTACCACCCAACCGTCAGGGGTTCACTTCTGACACGGGAACACCCGCTCTCGCTCGCGGACGCTGCCCGGCACTGGGGTAAAGATTCCTACGACGCATGGGCCGGAGTTGCACAGTCGCTCCTGACAGGGCGGTCGAGCTTCGAGAGAATGTACGGCAAGAGCTTCTTCGACTGGATTCAGGATAGGCCCGCAGACTTGCAGGCGTTCCATTCGGCCATGTCTGCCTACGCTAGGCACGACTATCAGGCCGTCGCCGATTATATGGAGTTTGCCGCCGACGACTGCGTTCTGGATGCGGGGGGCGGCGCCGGTGAACTGGCGTTTGCGTTGCTGCGTGCCCGGCCCGGACTGTCAGCGACGGTTATGGACAGGCCGGAGGTGGTCGACGCCATGAGACCGCCTCCTGACCTCGAAGGCCGATGCCGGTTCGTTGCGGGAGACCTCTTCCAAGAGTGGCCTGTAAGGTCGGATACCGTCGTTCTGGCGAGGGTGCTCCACGACTGGCCGGACCATGACGCTCTGCGAATCCTGAGGCGTGCCCGAGAGGCGATGAGCAGGAGCGCCACCCTGTACGTGATCGAGATGGCGCTGGACGAATCGACCGGCTCGGGTGGGCTGCTGGACCTGCACATGCTCGTCATGACCCAGGGCGTCGAACGGATGGAGAGGCAATACAGAGACCTTTTCCACCAGGCCGGCTTCGAGTTGCTCGACGTGATTGAAACAGGAGCCGTGAGCTCAGTGCTCCGCGCAAAGGCAGTATGAAAGCGCCGGATTCCGAGTCTTGGATCGAGAACCGGCTCGAAACGGTACCGACTCAGGCCGACACCGCGCTGATTTTGAGACATGCTGAGCGAGAGAATATCCCTCCGGGCACATTCGGCGAGGACACGCCGCTGACCGCCGCCGGAGTTTCGTCGGCGGAAAGGCTGGGAGCGACGCTGTCGGAGAAAAGGCCGCAGGTGATGGTGACTGCCAGTCCTGTGCCCCGATGTGGGGAGACAGCGCGGGCTATACTTCGTGGCAGCGGCCAGCCTGAAGAGGTCATATTCGACAGGCGGCTTGGAGACCCCGGCCCCTTTGTCGCAGACCCGGCAGTCAGCGGAGCGCTCTTCCTTGAAGTTGGTATATTAGAGATCGTGAGGCGCCAACTTTCCCATGCCAATCCTCCCGCAGGGATGAGAAGGACCTCGGAGGGTGTGGACCTGCTTCTTGGCCTGGCGGCCAACGACCTCCGGTCTCGAGGACGACTGAATATTTACGTCACCCACGATTCCATTCTGGCAGTCCTGGTAGCCTGTTTGTTTCGGCTATCGGTCGAAGAGGTGGGCTGGCCCAACTACCTTGAGGGACTCCTACTGTGGCGGTCCTCGGGACAGATCCATTTCGCCTGGAGAGAGCTACAGCAGGCTTCTCACCCACTCGGCAGTTAGCCGGACCGCCTCTTGTGGGGAGATATTGGGGGCATAGCCGAGCGCTCTTCTGGCCTTCTCGGCGCTGAAGGCTTCCCTGTGACCTTCTTCGCCGGGCCGGTATCCGACATTTTCGATTGCGACGTCGCTCCCGGCGGCGTCTCGGCAGATTCTCGCAAGTTCGCTGATCGTGTGTTCCTCTCCGGAGCCGACGAAGAACTTCTGCCCGGCGACTTTCTCTACGGGAGCTTCAATCGCAAGTGTCCACGCCTCCACCACGTCGTCGATGAACGCCAGGTCGCGAGTCTGCTGCCCGCCCTCAACGACGATGGGTCTCCCGTGAAAGGCGTTCCAGAGCCACTTGAATATGAAGACCTCCCGACGCATACCGGGGCCGACCACCACTCCGGAGCTCATGACAATCGAAGGTACGTCGTAAGCCAGGCGCCACGCCCAGAGGGCCAACTCGGCCGCAGCCTTCGAGAAGCCGTATGGATTGTGCGGGGTCAGCGGATGGTCTTCGTCGATTGGCAGGTATCGGGGCCGCCCGATTTCGTTGCCCGACCCCGCGAACATCAGCTTCGACACACAGTCCGCCCGACGTACCGCCTCCAAGAGCGCGACCGTGCCTTCGATATTCTGCATCACCGTATAGCGGGGCGATTCGAAGGCGAGGGGAGTATCCGGCTGGGCGGCCAGATGCGCCACGACCGAATGACCCACCACGTCCTCGGGCTGGATGTCCTGGATACTCTTCCAGAGGTAGTGGAAGCCGAGAGTGGACATCTCTCGGCGAAGCAGGTCGGCGTGACCAGGCGGCACAACGTCTAATCCGGTCACGCCGTAGCCTTGCGCGAGCAATGCTCTGGCAAGACTGGAGCCGCCAAATCCTGCAGCGCCGGTGATGAGGACTTTTACTTTACTATCGGGTATCACAGCGCGGGACCGCCTATCGGCGAGGATTGGCCTTACTCTTGGAAGTAGCAGATAACCCAGGAGGCGCCCTGCCCAGTGCAGGCAACAATAATCTGCACCATACACATACCAGAACAGGCAGACTCATTCAATGACATCGAAGATCTGATTCACAGCTTGCGCTGACCATTGGAATGCCCTCCTAAACTGGCATTCTCCTGCAATCCGGGCTAGTCTTAGTTTGATACTATGGTCAAGCCCTCGATATCAGGAGACGCGTATGGTTGAAGGCAGTGGAGACGCGACTGATATCCTGTCCGATTTCATGCGGCTGTATGGCACGCTACAGATAAGAGACAGGATAGCGCATGTGGAGAGGATACCGGCGCGGGGCGCCAGGTACGGGAGGCTGGACGGACCGCTGTCTGAGGCATTAGGCCGTCGGCTACAATCGCGCGGCATCACCCGACTTTATGAGCATCAGGCCAGAGCGATAGACATCCTGCGAGGCGGCGGCAACGTGATTGTGGCGACCTCTTGGCAATTCCAGAAAGCTGTCGAACCATTGTCTCTTGGAGTTGCCAAACATCTCCACGTCGGTCCACGAGTCGGCCCCGCCCACTATGGCGCATATGGCGATTGTGAGCGCATCGGTCAGGCTGTGGCGCTTGGCACGGTCGATTCTCGGGTCTTCAAGTACTGAGAGGTGTTCGATCAGAGAGGCTGAGTGGGTGTTTCCCATGAGGTCACTCCTTTTCGAGGATGACCTCTATTCTAACCCCTGTCTTATATTCAATTTAGATGCGATTGCCCTGATTCAGCGGTGAGGGAGTCTCGCATTGCGACCATGCTTAAGCTACCATATACAGGCGTATTTCAGACAGCGCGGAGGATTTTTGCGGGATGACGGCCAGCTTAGAGGTATCGGGTGTTGAGATAGACGGTCAGAACGTGCGCGTGGATTGGGCAGACGGTCATGTCTCGGACTTCACGGCGACGTACCTGCGTGTGAATTGCAGCTGCGCGGAGTGTGTGGAGGAGTGGACGAATCGCCGTCTGCTGGATCCGGCGAGCGTGCCGGCTGACCTGAGGGCTGAGGATTACCTGCTTGTCGGACGCTATGCGCTCCAGTTCCTGTGGAGCGACGCGCACTACACCGGCATATATCCGTTTGAGGCGTTGCGAAAGCTGTGCCAGTGTGAGCGGTGCAAGGCGGAACGTGATGGATAGCCAACTTCCTGAGGCGATACTTTTCGATATGGATGACACTATCGTGGCCTTCGGGGTGGTTTCGATGGATACTTGGGCGAAGGTTTGCGAGGATCACGCAGGCGACCTGCCCGGCTGGAGCGTGGAGCGGCTGGTGGAGGGGATAGACTCGTATCGCAGGTGGTTCTGGTCGGATCCCGAACGGCACAAGATAGGACGGATGAATACCATAAACGTGCGGTATGAGATGGTGCGGGGCGCTTTTGGTCGCTTGGGCATAGACGCTCCGACGGTCGCGAGAGAGATGGCCGAGGAATACGTTCACGAGCATGAAAGGCGTGTTCACGTGTTTCCTGGAGCGATAGAGACTCTGGAGACCTTGAACGACGCGGGGGTGCCTCTCGCGCTGCTGACGAACGGCAATACGGCTTCGCAGCGGGGCAAGATCAATCGTTTCAACCTTGAGCCGTATTTCGACTACATTCTCGTAGAGGAGGAGTTCGGCGTCGGGAAGCCGGATGAGCGGGTGTATCTTCACGCGCTCGAACAGCTTGGCGCGCAGCCGTCCGAGGCGTGGATGGTGGGCGATAACCTGGAGTGGGAGGTCGCGGCGCCTCAACGGCTTGGGATAACAGCCATATGGCATGATCACGCGGGCGTGGGACTTCCTCAAGGATCCGAGGCGCGACCGGACAGGATCATTCGCTCGCTGCCGGAACTGTTCCTAGGGGGATAGCGGCGCCGGGGGTTATCGAGACCGAGGATGTGGGTCTGAAGCCGATTTCTATAAGTTATCCGGCCGCGCCTATAGGACGGCGGCGCTCGAAGCCTTCGGTGTGTCCGATACCGCCCATGACCTTTGGGTGAATCTGAGCGGGCGTCGTCTTTTCCGGACGAGTTCGGAGCGGGTCTCTCCGATTTTGGGCCATGCCGTCTGTCTTAGGCGCCGGGACCGCTGAGGCTGTTTCTGATTCGCTGTTTGAAGCCCTTGGGCAGGTCGGGCGAAGGCGTAGAGCGCAACAGATTCACAGTGGAGCGCAACGTGTCGACGAAAGCTTTGCATGGCGCGCAACGTTCTAGGTGAACAGCTATTCCGGCGCGGGCTCTGTCTCCGATTTCGCCGTCAATGAAGTCGGATGAAGCCGCTCGGACTTCCCGGCAGTCTAGGTCTTTTCTTTTGAAGAGGTTGAAAAACCGCAAATCTAACACCACATGATAGAAGACTATTCAAATGTAGTTGAAGGTCGCTCTCGCGTCAACAGGCTTTCGCAAATAGACGCGCTTGGTTACAATTAGGTGCGCCGTGAAGGTAAATGGATTCAGGGCGGCGATGCGACTCTTTCAAATCGGCGCCGGATATAGAGTCGGATTATGTCGAAACAGGCCTCAAAGGGGATAGGAGAGTCGGACACGGCGGCGGACTTTGACCGGATTGTCGAGGAGTACTCGAGCTTTGTGTACAACGTGTCCTTTCGCATGATGGGAAATCCGCAGGACGCTGAGGATGTCGCGCAGGAGGCGTTCATTTCGGCTTACAGGGCGTTCGGACGTTTCAGGGGCGAGTCTAAGATAACGACCTGGCTTTATAGGATAACGGTGAATGCCGCGCTGATGCGACTGCGCAAGGAGAAGAAGGCCCGGATGTTGACACGAACCGGTCTGGATGATGTGGTGGTACCGGACTGGAGCGACTCTCCGTACAGGGCCGCCACTAATTCGGAGCTTGGAGAGCGTCTGAGGCAGGGGATCGGCATGTTGCCCGCCGATATGAGAGCGGCGGTGGTATTGCGCGATATGGAGGAGCTTTCCAGCGCGGAGGCGGCTGAGATAGCCGGCATAAGCGTGTCGGCGCTCAAGTCGCGTCTGCACAGGGGGCGAACTCTGTTGAGGAAACATCTTGAAGAGTATCTCAGAACGAGGGAATGAGGTGTTTGGAAATGCGTGAACTTCCGATAGTGTTCCCAATATCTTTAGCGATAATCGTGCTGATGTTGGTATTCACCAGCGCTTACGCTATATCGGCTAACACAGTCTCCAACGAACAAATATATGGCGCGCCTCTGGCCTCCGTCGGAGTGTCTGACGGCGGCGAGCGGGCGTCGGACAGGGCTTGGTTTCAGAAGGCGGCCTTCATAGTCTGCCCATTGCATTAAGGGAATGATATTTGGGGAGGTACGGATATGTCGAGGATAGAAGAGCGTTTCAGAGAGAAGTTCGCCGCGTCTGAAGACTGGCACAGGCGCGGACGCGAGTTGTTTGCCGGCGGCATTACGCACCAGACGCGCTTCACGTCGCCGTTCGCGGTTTATATTGAGCATGGCGACGGGCCGTTCAAGTTCGACGTGGACGGCAATGAACTGGTTGACTACGTGATGGGCAACGGCAGCCTGCTTATGGGACATAATCCGCCCTCGGTTACGGAGGCTGTGACGGCGCAGGCTGTGAGAGGGACGCATCTGGGCGGCGCGTCAACTCACGAGGTGAGGTACGCGGACGCCGTGAAACGGCTAATGCCGAGTATGGAGAGGGTGCGATTCACCACGTCCGGCACGGAGTCCACGTATCTTGCGCTCAGACTGGCGCGCGCGTATACGGGCAAGACCAAGATAGTCAAGTTCCATGAGCACTTCCACGGTTGGCACGATTATGTTGCTCCGGAATCGGGGCAATCGCTGGGCGGAGTGCCGCGCGAGGTTCTCGATACGGTGATAGTGTCGGCGGTGGACACGGCGGCGGTGAACAGAATCCTGTCGGACGACGACGACATAGCTGCGGTCATCGTGGAGTGCAACGGCGCGCATTACGGGACGTTTCCGCTGAGGAACCCCGACTTTCTTCAGGATGTGCGGAATATTGCGGCGAGGCATAATGTGTTGTTCATAATGGACGAGGTGATAACGGGATTCCGATTGTCTCCCGGCGGGGCGCAGGGTCGTTGGGACATTGAGCCTGACCTGACCACAATGGCGAAGATTGTGGCCGGGGGGCAGCCGGGCGCCGCGGTCGGCGGCAGAGGGGATATTATGGATCTGATGGCGTTCAGAGACGACCCGGAGTGGGACTCGGTTCTGAGGGTGCCGCAGGGGGGAACTTTCAACGCGCAACCGGTGACGGCGGCCGCGGGCATAGCCACTCTGGATGCGATAGCGACGGGTGAAGTCAACAGTCGGGCGGATGCGATGGCGCTGCGTCTGAGGGACGGGTTGAACGAGGCGTTCATCCAGAACGAGGTGACCGGACACGCGCACGGCATCGCGTCTATTATCCATGTCAACTTGGGCGCGGAGTGCGGCTGTGACCGCGACCTTTGCGATATGTCCTACGATGAGATTTACCGCACTATGCCGCAGGAGAAGACCCGGGCGCTGCGGCGAGCGATGCTGGTGAATGGCGTTGATATGATGGGCGGACGGGCGTTTTTGGTGTCTTCGGCGCACAATGAGGGTGTGATAGACCGCACTATCGAGGCTTTCTCGCAGTCGTTGAAAGACCTGAGGGCGGAATCGGCGCTTTAGATATTCATTAGACAAGGAGGGGCGAATTGGCGCGGTTCGATAATCAGGTGGCCATCGTTACAGGGGCGGCGACGGGG
>CBDCBF010000014.1:0-24368 GCA_965214185.1 Dehalococcoidia bacterium
ATTCTTGTTCTTGGCCCCATAGCGCCGCGCCAGCTTCATCGCCCCCTCATTCGCCTCCGCCCCGCTGTTGCAGAAAAACACCTTGTCCAGCGCCGAGTTCTCCACCAGTATCTCAGCCAATTGAAGCTGCGGAACCGTGTAGAACTGGTTCGAGGTCTGCAACAACGTCCGCGCCTGCTCAGAAATCGCGTCCGCGATCGCCTTATTCGCGTGGCCCGCGTTATTCACCGCCCACCCCGACGTGAAGTCCAGGTATTCCTTGCCGTCAACATCCCATACCTTCGTCCCCTCGCCCTTCACTATCACTACGGGTTGACGACGAACCACGAACATATAGTATTTGCTCTCTACGTCTTTCCAATCTGTGCTCATCCTTATTCACCCCCGGTGAGTTCCTTCAGCCGCTCGATTGCCTCATCCAGAGAGTCCAGATCGAGCCTCATTTCTTCGATAGTATCCGTCAGAACTTGAATCTGTTGTTCCAATTCACTGCCCGGCTCAATTGCGCCGCCCGGCGTCTCCTCCGTTCGCGCCGATTCGGACTCGCCCACGGACACCAGCGAACTGACTCCGGTTAACGCCGCGAGGGCTTGGCCCAAAGAATCCTCCATTACCACCTTGTCCCCGGTCGCCAATATCACCCGCTTCAATTCCGGGAAGTTCACCCCCTCCGCCCGTATATACACAGGCTCGGCGTAAAGCAGGCTATTGCCCAGCGGAATTACTAGCAGATTGCCACGGGTGCAGGTCGAACCCTCCGAACACCTCAGCGTGAACCACGCCGATATATCCTGGTCGTTGTCTATACGCGCTTCCACCTGCTCAGGCCCGTCTATCTGGCGGTCCTTCGGGAAATTGAACGCCACCAGTTTCCCATAATTCTCCCCATCGCTCCGAGCCGCCAGCCAGCCCACAAGGTTCTGACGCTGGCTCGGAGTGTACGGCATCAACTGAACGAACTCCTCATTCTCTTGGCCCGGAAGCCGCATTATCACGTAGTACGGCTCCACCTCCTGAACCCTATCCTCCTGACCGAACTTCTCATTCGGAATCGCCCACAGATCTTCATTGTTATAGAAGTTCTGCGGATCCTGCATATGGTACTTCAGATACCTCTCCGCCTGTACCGAGAAGAAATCCTGAGGATAGCGCACATGAGACTTCAGACCCTCCGGCATCTCCTCCGCGCTCCTGAACAAATTCGGGAATATCCGCGCGTAGGTGCGTACTACCGGGTCCGTCTCATCCCAGAGGTAATAACTCAGCGAACCGTCATAAGCGTCAATCACCACCTTCACGCTATTCCGCATATAGTTTATCTGGCCAGTCGCCGGATCGCCGATCGGGTCCGAGTAAGGATAATGGTCCGACGTTGTATACGCGTCCTGAATCCAGAACAGCTGACCGTCCGCCGCCACTATATACGGGTCTCTGTCAAGAGCCAGGAACGGCGTGGCCTTCGACACACGCTCCTGAATCGCCCGATGATACTGAAGCCGGCTTTCAGGCGTTATCTCCCCGCTTATCAGAATGTTGAAGTCGCCGAACTGCCACGCATACGCCAGCCTTCGGAAAACAGACGACATCTTCACACCGCCCTCGCCGCTGTACCGAGTTCTAAAAAGCACTCCCTCTTCCGTCTGGTAGTCCAGTTCGTCCGTATTGGAGTTCACTATCACGTAATCCAGCGTATTCTCGCCGTAATAAATCCGCGGATTGTCCACCACCAATTCCGGCGGCGTAACCCCGTCCTGCAATCCAATCGGAATCGCGCCGTCCGCAGGTATGTCCTTAGCGAAAAACTCCGGCCGACCCTCAGGCGTAAACTCCGTCGCCGGACTCATCGCGATCCCGATTCCGTGCGTGTACACCAGCTTGCTGTTCACCCAATTCTGAGACTCCGGCTCCAAGTTCTCAGGAGCCACCTCGCGCGCCGACAGAAGCACCTGTCTATACTCGCCGGCTATGTTGTACCTGTCAACATCAGCGTCCTTGAAATCATAGTACAACCTGATTAGCTGAATCTGACGGTACACATCCGACAGCGGACGATAGTCCCACAACCGTATATTGTTCACCGTCTTCAGATTATCCCGAATAAGTTCCTCGTCCACATCCGTCTCCGCCGGATAGAAGTCCTCCTCAATCCTATTCAGCGCGAACGCCTGCCGCGTAAACTCGATATTCCTCGCTATATACGTCTGCTCTCTGGCGAACTCATTCGGCGTTACCGAGAACTGCTGTATCAGCGCCGGCCACGCCGTAGTCAATACCAGACCCAGCGCTATCCACAGAGCCACCGCGCCCACAACGATCCGAAGACCTCGAAAGTACACATTCGCCAGCATCAAAACCGCCGCCGCCGCCGCCACAATCGTCATTATCAGCAACGCCGGACGACGCGCGTTTATATCCGCGTATGCAGCCCCGAACACCGCCCCCTCATCCGACAGCACCAGCGCCAGACGGTCCAACCAATGTCCAACCGCCAGAGTCAGCATCATCAACGCCCCGATTATAGATAGATGAACTATCACCCGGCCGCTGAACTCATACCCTGTCCCACGCAATGTGTAATTCAAGAAATGCACCGCTACGCTCCCTATAAGCGTTACGATGCCCAATCCCAGTATCCAACCTTGGACAAACGAATAGACCGGCAAATTGAATATATAGAAACTCAGATCATTCCCATACACCGGATCCGTCTGACCAAACGACGCCGCATTCGTAAACCTCAGAAACAACTCCCACTGCGACGACAGCACCGACCCAAATATCAAGCTCAGCAAAACCACCGCTACAACCGAGCCCCAAACCACTAAGCGCGATACGAAACCCGTCACATCCTCCGGCAGCGGCAGCGTCACAGCTCCCCTAGTGTGTACATAAGCGATCCTGAAACTCACCGACAAGACCACCGCCGCCACAACAGCCCCTATCCCAAACAGCGCTATCCGCGTCACTGCCACCTTCACGAAGATACTGCGAAGATCCAGGGCGTCATACCATAGCAAATCCGTATAGATGCCCCGACCGAACGAAACTATCCCAAACAGAACTATCAACCCAACGATTATCGCGCCCCACCTAAAAGAAGACCCGGACGGCCTCGGTATAGCCTCCGGCGTATAGTTGTCATTATCGTCCCTACTGCGCGAAAATTCTTCAGACATCAGTCTCTCCTAGCCCACCCGAGTGCCGATACTCTCACCCGACAGTGAGCGACGCAGCGCGCCCGGACTTCTTCCGTCTATTATGTGAGATTCACTGCCATTGCCAAGCGCGGTGATACACGCCTCTATCTTCGGAATCATACCGCCCGATATTGTCCCCGAACCGCTCAACCGCCTCGCCTGCCGAACCGTCAGCCTCGGTATCAGACGACGGTTCCGGTCCAAGACACCCTCCACGTCCGTCATAAACACCATCCTCTCCGCCCCCAGCGCCCTAGCTATCTCACCCGCCGCCGTATCCGCGTTGACGTTCAGCAGAGAATTGGCGTATCCGTCCTCCCCGGACGAACATATCCCCACAGGCGCCACCACCGGAACAAAGCCCGACTCCATAGCCGAACTGATAACATTAGTATTCACCGAAACCACCTCTCCCACATACCCCAGACTCGGATCCTTCACCCTGCACAACAGCATCCCCCCGTCCGCCCCGCTCATCCCGACAGCATCCGCCCCGAACGCGCGCAACTCCGCCACCAGCTGCTTATTTATGAGTCCGCCCAGAGCCGCGACGACTATCTTCAAGCTATCCCCGTCCGTAACGCGAAGCCCATTCCTGAATACGGGCCTGATATTCTGAGCCGCCATCCAGTCGCTGATTATCCTGCCGCCGCCATGCACTATCACCGGACTAAAGCCCTCTTCTCGCGCCGACACTATATCCTTCAACGTAGTGTCATGCTCGCCCAGAGTGCTGCCGCCGATCTTCACTACTATCGTCCCATTAGGGAAGCGCTCCTTTGACAAAATAAAGACCCTGCCTAATTGCGAGCCTATGTCGAATAAGCCGAATTGAACGTTACATACTCTTCGGTCAGGTCCGAACCCCAGCCCCGTCGCGCTCGCCTCCCCTATGTTCAGACTCACCCTGAAACTCACCTCCGCCGCCGCCATACCGCTTATCACCGCGTCCGCGTAATACGGAATCGCCTTCCCCTCGTGAACTATATGTATCCCGTTTATAAATATATCTATCTTCGACTCATCCAACTCCACCCCGCTCTTGCCCAGAGCCATCATAATCCGGCCCCAGTTCGGGTCCCGCCCATGAACCATCGCCTTCACAAGGTTCGACGACGAAATCTCCCGCGCCGCCCGTCTCGCGTCCTCCACACTCACCGCCCCATCAACAGTCACCGCCATCACATGACCCCGCGCCCTCACCGTCCCGCACCAACTCCTTAGCCAAGTATGTCGAGACCGCGTTCAGCGCGTCCTGAAAGCTCCCCCGCCCCATCCGAATCCCGACCGATAGCCTCTCCCCCCGCCGCGCCGTTGGCGAACAACAGCACCGTATCATTCGTGGACTGGTCCCCGTCAATATCTATCATATTGAAACTCAGGTTCACCGCCTCGCTCAGCGACCGCCGCAAAAATCCCCTCCTCACCTCCGCGTCGCAAGTGATGAAACACAACATCGTCGCCATATCCGGGTGAATCATCCCCACACCCTTCGCCACCCCGCCAATCGTGTACCTCCGCCCGTTCGCCTCAAACCCCGCCGCGACATACTTAGGCCGCGAGTCCGTCGTCATAATCGAGCGCGCGAACGCCTCCCCCCCATCCTCCCTCAACTCCACCCCGCCAATGGACTGCCGAATCAGCGCCATCGGAAGCTCCACCCCTATCATCCCGGTTGAAGCCACGCACAAATCCTCAGCCTCCACCCCAACATGAGCCGCCGCCAAACTCGTCATATCCTCCGCGTCCAAAAGCCCCTGCTCCCCCACCGCGCAATTCGCGCACCCGCTATTCGCCACAACCCCCCTAGAAAACCCGCTTTCGATCCGACGCTTGCTAACCGTCACCGACGGCGACAGTATCTTATTAGTGCTGAAAGTCCCGGCCACAGCGGCAGGTCGCTCCGACACCAATATGCCCAGATCCAAAACCCCTTCCCCGGCGCTCTTCAAGCCCGCATAAACGCCGCCCGCTCTAAACCCCTGCGGCGAGGTCACTGATCCGCCTTCAATAAGTTCGATGCCCTCTGACATATCCAACCCTCAGATAGAGATGCAGCCTACGACTGGAAAACCCATGTCCGCCCGCCTGACCCATCTTCCAAAATAGCTACCGCAGTATATCACACCAACCCCACCACGCCAAAGACCGCCTCCGCCGTCCGCGTGGCCTTTCCACTCTCGCCTCATTGCCACCGCGCCAAATAGCCCAACCAACCATTCCCCCCAACTCCCCTTGACGCCACAGAACGCCTATACTATCACACATACATCAACGAACATATTACCCGCTACTCCGAAACTCTACACGGAGACGAGTTCCAATGCGCGACACATCCACTACGCCACAGCGCCAACTCGCCCTAATCGTACGAGAAGAAACCGACGGTGGACGAGACATCGTCCGCTTCCTCAAACACGTCGCCGACGGATGACTCCACTCCGACGACTTCAAACCCAACCACCGCATGGACGCCCTCGTATGGGCCATAACCGGACTCGCCGAACACTCCCGCAAGTCCTATTCCTCCGGACATACGAACCCTCATGGGGCCAAAGGTGAAAAATACTACACCGAAGACGACCCGGGACGCTAGAATATTACCCTAGGATAGCCTCCGCCCAGACTCGGATACTTCCACTCCATCCGAACATGGACATGACCCCGCTAACCGCTAACAACCTGCTACAATACCCTTGAAGGACGTGCCAATTGAAAAATTCTAAATCCACTATCCTAAACTCCAAATTCCCATGAAGATATACACAAAATCAGGAGACTCAGGCGAGACCGGCCTCCTCTTCGGAGGCCGCGTATCCAAAACATACATCCGCGTCGAGGCCTACGGCGCAACCGACCACGCCGTCTCCGCTATCGGACTAGCTCGCGCCCTCTCCAACGACGACAGGGTCAAGGACATACTGCTCCGCGTCCAGCGCGAAATGTTCATGATAGGCGCCGAACTCGCCACCGACTCCGCCAACCGCCACCATCTTCTCGAACGCTTTCAGATAATCTCCGAAAAACACATCGCCCAGATGGAATCGCTCATAGACGGCCTCAACGCCGACATCGCTCTCCACCCGAACTTCATCGTCCCCGGCGCCTCACCCGTCTCAGCCGCCCTCGACGTCGCCAGAACCCAGACGCGCGCCGCCGAACGCAGAGTCATTCAACTCCGAAACCAAGATATGCTGCCCAACACCCAAATAATGATATACCTCAACCGTCTCTCCGACCTGCTCTTCATGCTCGCCAGGTACGAAGACCGCAACCTCCCCATGGAGATAGTCACCGGACAGTCTGTTTGATTATGACACCCACCATCGCCATAGCCGACTACAACGCCGGCAACATCCGCAGCGTACAAAAAGCTCTCGAAATGTTCGGCGTCCGCGCCGAAATCACATCCTCCCCGCAAATAATAGACCACGCCGACGCCCTCGTCGTGCCAGGACAAGGCGCCTGCGACTCCTCCATGCGACACCTACGCGCCCGCCGACTCATTGACCCAATCCGCCAATTCATACACAGCGGCAAACCCTTCCTCGGCGTCTGCCTCGGACTCCAACTCCTCCTCGACACCTCCGAAGAAGGCGACGAACCCTGCCTCGGCATCGTCCCCGGCGTCTGCCGGCGCCTACCCGAAGGACGCAAAATACCGCACATGGGCTGGAACCAAGTCGCCCTGAAAAAAAGAACATCCTATATTCGACGGAGTCCGAGACAACTCGCACTTCTACTTCGTTCACAGCTACTACGCTGACCCCAAAGACCACTCGCTCATAGCCGCAACCACCGAATACGGCGTCGAATTCTGCAGCGCCGCCGCGTGGGATTCTGTCGCCGCCGTACAATTCCACCCCGAAAAAAGCGGCCCCGTCGGACTCAAAATCTACGAAAATTTCGTCCGCTTCGCGCGCCAATCTTGACCGGGAGAAAACATTGCAACTCATTCCGGCCATAGACCTCATTGGCGGACGATGCGTCCGACTCTTCCGCGGAGACTACTCCAAGGAAACCATCTACCCCGACGACCCCGTTGAAGTCGCCCTCCGATGGCAGAGACTCGGCGCAAGCCGCATCCACATCGTGGACCTCGACGGCGCCCGCGTCGGCCGGCCCGAAAACCTCCACGTTGTCGAACGCATAAACAACGCCGTCCGAGTCCCCGTACAGATGGGAGGCGGAATCCGAACCCTCAGCGCCGCCCGCCGCGTAATCGCCGCCGGAGTAAGCCGCGTAATGCTCGGCACGGTCGCAGTCCAGGACCCCCAAATCGTCCGCTCAGCCTGCGCCGAATTCGGCGACGAGGCCATAATCGTCGCCATAGACTCCAGAAACGGCTTCGCCGCCATCTCCGGCTGGACATCCGACACCCGCGTCCCCGCAACCGACCTCATCCTACATATGCAAGACGCCGGAGCCAGAACCTTCCTCTGCACCGACATATCCAAAGACGGAACACTCGCAGGCCCCGACTACACCCTCATGCGCCAACTCGTCGAAGTCGCCGGACAAGGAGTCATAGCCGCTGGTGGAATAGCCTCCATCCAGCACCTCAAACGTCTCGCCCAAACAGGCGTCGCCGCCGCCGTCATCGGCAAAGCCCTCTACACAGGCGACATAGACCTCGCCCAAGCCATCAACGCCATCGAAGGACCTGACCCATAATGCTCACCAAGCGCATCATACCCTGTCTCGACGTTGACGCCGGCCGCGTCGTCAAAGGCATAAGCTTCATCGAGATACGAGACGCCGGAGACCCGGTACAACTCGCGGCCTACTACGACGCCGAGGGCGCCGACGAACTCGTCCTCCTAGACATCACCGCAAGCTCCGACTCCCGAGAAATCATGGTCAACGTCGTTCGAGAAGTCGCCGAAAGGCTCTTCATCCCCTTCACCGTCGGCGGCGGCATGAGAAGCATAGCCGACGCGCGCCGTATGCTCGAAGCCGGCGCCGACAAGGTTTCCCTCAACACCGCAGCCGTCCAGAACCCCGACCTCGTTAGAGACGCCTCCGACCACTTCGGCGCCCAGTGCATCGTCGTCGCCATAGACGCCACCGCAATCAGAACCGGCGACACCCGCGTCGCCTGCGACGACCCCACCCTCGCCCTCGACGAAAGTTCGCGCTGGGAAGTGTACATCCACGGCGGCAGAACCCCCACCGGCATTGACGCCCTCAAATGGGCCGCGCGCGCCAACCAACTCGGCGCCGGAGAACTCCTCCTCACCAGCATGGACACCGACGGACACCAGACCGGCTACGACCTCGACATGATCAGGCAAATCTCCGAAAGAGTCACCATACCCGTCATCGCCAGCGGCGGCGCCGGCTCACCCAAACACTTCCTCGAAGCTCTTAACGGCGCCAAGGCAGACGCCGTGCTTGCCGCCAGCGTCTTCCACTTCGGAACATACAGAGTTAAAGACATCAAAGACTACCTCCACGAAAACCGCGTGCCAATCCGTCCGATAGAACCGGGACAATTCGATAATCCATCCCCACAAAACGGACTCGACCCAAAACCCACAGGAGACAACAATGACCACCGTTCTGCTGGATGAAAAAGGACTCGCTCCCGCCATATGCCAGAACATCGAGACCGGAGAGGTGCTGATGCTCGGATACGTCAACCCGGGCGCCCTCAAACGCACGCTCGAAGGCGGCGAAGTCTGGTTTTACAGCCGCAGCCGCTCCGACCTATGGCACAAGGGCGAAGTATCCGGCAACTACATGAGAGTCACCGCCGCCTACGTTGACTGCGACGGCGACGTCATACTCCTCCGGGTCGTCCCCGACGGCCCAATCTGCCACACCGGAAACCCCACCTGCTTCTTCACCCCATTCAACGAACTGCCCGACTTCGAGGCCCCCCAAAAAGGCCCGGGCATACTCGAGGAACTGTTCTCCCTAATACAGGACCGCAAAGAATCAATGCCCCAAGACAGCTACACCGCCGACCTGCTAAAAGCCGGCCCTGAACGCATCGCCCAAAAAGTTATAGAAGAAGCCGGCGAGGCCGCGATAGCCGGAGTAACACGGAACAACCCCGAGCGACTCGCCGACGAACTCGCCGACCTGCTCTACCACTCCCTCGTTCTCATGTCCGCCGCCGGCCTCCGCCCCGAAGACGTATGGTCCGTCCTCAGGGAACGACGCGCCTAGACGCCGCCTCAGACAACCCGCGAGAGTCGAACCAACGCCTCCCTCCCACCCGGCGAGCATAAGCGCCCGACCCCCGGCAACACCATACCACACAGCAGGTTGGCGCGTCCGACGAAGGGATGCGGCAAGAGCCGTTGATATGCCGGTATGCCCATTAGCTACGGTATGACTTAGAGAGGGACTAATCTGATGATCAGCTCATTACAATGAGCGCCAATGCCAGACGCGCTTGCACAAATAATCTACGGAGAGCTGCAGCTGCTCCATCACCCATCGAGTCGAAGCCCAAGGTCAAACTATGAACGGCACAACCCGGAACATTAACAATCACATAGAATCAGGGTAGCGGCATACCCGTCCGGCTGAGGCCGTCGCCGCCTGAATCCATGTCGGGCTGCGTATTTGCGTCCGCCTCCAGAGCCGTCTGCATCGCCGCGACAGCCACCTCTATCTGGTCGTCCTCCGGCTGGCGAGTTGTCAACCTCTGCAAAAGCAGGTTCGGAGCGATTATCAGCCCGACCGCGGGATTGTCCTCATACCTCCCACTCCACCGGATAATCTCATAGGCAAGCGCCGCTATGACGGGTATGAAGATGACCCTAGACAATATCATCCACCACACAGGATCTCTCGGCACAAGAACGAACACAACTATGGCCACCACCATGACCGTCAGCAGAAACGCCGTACCGCATCTCGGATGCGCTGGAGAATACTTCCTGATAGCATCTATGACAAGTGGGTCTCCCCTCTCCTGCGCGTGAACCGTCATATGCTCGGCGCCGTGGTACATGAACACCCGCCTTATGTCCGGCATACGCCCTATCACCCAGATGTACGCAACGAACACGGCCAGCCTGATAACGCCCTCGGCAATGTTGGACACGATGTCATTCCCAAACACCCCCTCCAGCGGCCTGCTGGCGAACAGGGGCAACAGGAAGAACAGCGCTATGGCGAATCCGAACGAGACGAGAAGCATGGACGCCACCGCGCCCGGCCCCAACTCCTCCGACTCCACCTCGGAGTTCGGGTCGGCGTCCGGATCCTCCATGTTCACGTTGGCCGAGTAGCTGAGCGCCCGCATTCCGAGGCTAAGCGTCTCCACCAGTACGATAGCGCCTCTGAGCAGAGGGACTCTTCTGACAGCCCCCGTGTACAACGTCGAGAGAGGCTGTCTCTGTATCGCTATCGCGCCGTTGGGCCTGCGAACCGCCACTGCCATGTGACGCTGCCCGCGTATCATCACGCCTTCCAGAACGGCTTGGCCGCCATATGTAGGTCTCTGTTGTGTGGCCATATCCCTGTCGCGCTCTTATCGCAGAAGGCCATAAACTCTCTCAGGCGCGACCAGAACTATGACCGCCCCCTGGTCTATCATCGCTTGATCGTACTCCTCCCAGTCGGGATGTTCGGTATGGCTGCAAGCCATATAGACACTGCGCAGCATCACCCTCATCTCCTCGGCGTCCATGTTGGAATAGTCGAAGAGCTCCGCCTCTCCCTCTATGACGGCATACTGCCGCCAATCCTCCGTTACAGCCAAGACGGTGCAGTTGGGATCTCGCCTCAGGTTTCGTATCTTCTGAGACTTGGGATAGACGGACACGAACGCCGCGTGTCCGTCATACGCGCCGCATACCACAATGCTGGAGTGAGACGCGCCGTTGGGCCGGCGCGTCGCTACAACGCCCCTGTGATGCGTTTCTAGGAACGGGCGAACGTCTTCAAAATCCATTCATATCCTCCGGAAAATAGAAAAGGGGTGAGATACGCTCCCACCCCTCCATAGTTTGCGGGCATTCGAGGATTACTGCAGGCCAAACCTTCGCATGAGTCGCTCTACACGACCCTCAGTGTCAACTATGCGTTGCTCGCCCGTGAAGAACGGGTGGCACTGCGAACATATCTCGACGCGGAGTTCGGGCTTGGTCGCTCCGGTGACATAGCTGTTTCCACAACTACATATCACGCGGGCTTCGTCATAGTAAGTGGGGTGTATTCCGGTTTTCATTCAGCAAACCTTCCAGACGGATAGACGCTGGCGACCTTGCGGCCCAGACGTCCGTGCTCAAACTTGACCGAGCCGTCTATCAACGAGAAGAGCGTGTGGTCTCTGCCCAGTCCAACGTTGGTTCCCGGGTGGATGCGGGTGCCGCGCTGCCGGACGATAATCGTACCGGCGCGAACCAGCTCATTATCGTAGCGTTTGACCCCAAGCCTCTTGGCATTGCTGTCACGGCCGTTGCGAGTGCTGCCGCCGCCCTTTTTATGTGCCATGGTCGCTTCTCCGATCTTTGTAAGAGAGTTTTCAATCCAATATTATGTCGGTGACGGTCAGGTCGGTGTAACGTTGACGATGACCCTTCTTGCGGCGATATCTTACCTTGGCCTTGTATTTGAAGACGACTATCTTCTTTCCCTTGCCGCTGTCCGATATTTCGGTTACAACCCTGGCGCCATCGACCTTAGGCGCGCCAAGAGTGAGTTCGCCGTCCCTAGACACCAACCGAACGTCAGTCAATTCAACTGTGTCGCCTATGTCTCCGGGTATGGACTCCACTCGTATGGTGTCCCCGGTAGCGACCCTGTACTGTTTTCCGCCTGTTTGAACTATCGCATAATTAGTCAATTTAGAAACCTCTCGCGCAAGAACATATTCTAATAACGCCGGCGAAGCAGAGTCAACCCGAATTGGAACCGGGTATTCTCATATTTCAGTGATATTGAGTTTAAGCATCCGCAAGAACACCAGCGACAACAGATGCTCCAACATCTTTACGCTCTTGGAGTAGCCCTTCGTCCTGCGCGCCAGTCGGTTCAACTTCCCCCTCAACACCGAGTGCAGTCCCTCATTCCAGTTCACTGCGCCGTACTTCCCCACCTTGTGCCGGTTTCTGGGCAGCCACTGGTACACGCCGTAAGCGTCCGTCTCGTAGACGCGCGCGTCCGGCAGTCGTTCCAACAACCTCAACAAAGGCTTCTCACTGCGGTCTCCTACCTCAAAGTCCATCCAACGCGTCCCCTCCGGCTCTTCCACCACTGCTGTCCATACCCACAGGTCGTTGCGCCTTTCACCACGCCTAACCCACAAGTATGTCCACATCTCGTCGAACGCTATGACACCGGCTCGGATTACGCCTAAACGACCGCTTGTCCGCCTTTCAGTAAGTTCATGCAGCCTCTGCCGCGCCTGAACCCCCTTTTTTTCACCCACCCACTCACCGTAGGCACGCTTGCGCCCACCACTCGCGCAGCGGCCGACAAGCTCATCCCCTCAATGCACATCTCCACTGCCTGTTCCTTGACCCGCTCACTGAAGTGATGGCGCTTGGCGCCAGCCGAATGCTTGCGGTTACACTCTCCGCACTTGTAAATCTGCTCTCCGCGTGTATGCCCATCCTTGCGTATCCAGTTGGAGCCGCAATGCGGACAGCGCACATCATGGCGATATGAGCGTTGCCGCGCCATCTTCACCCTCCTGTCTGAGACTATTCGACAAGTATATATTATTTACACTGAAATCTAACAATACCTGGAACCGCGCGGCGCGTTATAGGGACTGAACACTTTGTCGGGACGCCAGACGTGGTTTTCAGAGTCGAAGCGCATGATGGCGATAAACTCCCCGTCCACACCATAGGCGCGGCAACGTTCATTCTGTCGAACGGCCCCGCCGGCTTTTCCAAGCGAGACGGAACGGCCATTTTGTATCAGATTCCGTATCCGCCCCCCAACTACTACGGAGCGCAACCCTCCGAGTACACTGTCCGGAGCGTGCAGCAGGTCGGGCCAAGACCCCTTCTCGAAGCTCCGACACGCCGTCTCGACAGATACGGCGTCAGCAATATGGAAGCGCCCGGTCCTGAGACGAATGAGAGATTGAAGATGCGCGCCGCATCCGAGCAGAGCGCCGATGTCGTGCGCGAGCGAGCGCATATAGAATCCCCGTCCGCACTCGATATGGACGGTGGCCACAGGTGGACGCCAGTCGGAGAGCCTGATGGCATGGACCAGCATGGGACGCGATTTGCGTTCCACCTCGATCCCCTGACGCGCTAGTTCGTACAGACGCTTTCCACCGCGCTTGAGAGCGCTGTACATGGGAGGCACCTGTTCTATGTGTCCCAGAAATCCCTTCAGAACATCCTCGAACTGCTGGCTAGTTACGAATGAAGGGTCGCATTCGGAGGCAACCTGCCCATCGGAGTCATATGTGTCGGTAGATATTCCAAGGCGTATCTCCCCAACATACTCCTTGGAACTATCCAGCATATATTCCATAAGGCGGGTGGCGCGACCAAGACAGATTGGTATGACGCCCGTAGCCATAGGATCAAGAGTGCCCCCATGTCCAACACGCTTTATGCCACTGAATCGCTTTATCCTGCGAACGGCTTCCATAGAGGATATTCCGCGAGGCTTATCCAGAACAAGAATGCCGTCCGTAGGGTTCGTCATCATTGCGTGGAGGTGGATTCGGTTGAGGCAGGCGCCTGTTCAGCCAAGCTGTCCAGCAGGTCAAGCATCCGGTTGCCCTCGGTGAGGGTATCGTCGAGGATGAACCTCAGAACAGGCGCCTGGCGAGTCTCGAGCCTGCCCCTGAGTTGGCGTCTTATGAAACCCGCCGCCGACTGCAGCGCGGCGATTGTATTCTCTTTTTCGCGTAGAGTGCCATAGACACTCACATACACCTTGGCGTGCTGGACATCCGCGGAAACGCTGACTCGGGTTACGCTGACGACTCCCGACACCCTGGGATCTTTTACCTCATAGCGCAATAGTTCACTCACATCGCGGCGTATGAGGGAGTTGAGCCTTTCGATTCTTCTGGACACTATGGGACCTCCGTGTACGGTGAGGTTGCATTCAGACAAACACGACCAACGGCAAGAAAGATGCGCGCATATCCTGCGAGACCGAGCATTTTCCGGAGTTAGAACACTCGCCTATCTCACCTGTTCGGAGCGATAGGATTCTATGATGTCTTCTTCCTGCCAATCGTTGAAGCCCTCAATAGTCAAGCCGCCTTCAAATCCGTTTGCGATCTCACGCACATCGTCTTGGAAGCGTTTCAGGCTGGCGGGAACGCCGGTGGCTATAACATTGCCGGTGCGGACAACGCGGAGCGTATTGCCTCGAGCGATGCGTCCATCGCTGACGTATATGCCGGCGACTTTGGCGCGTCTGCCAAGATTAAAGACAGCGCGAACAGTGGCCCTACCTTCAAATACGTCCTGGAAAATAGGCCGGAGCATTCCGGTCAGCGCTCGTTCAACATCCTCTGTCATATGATAGATGACGTTGTAGTTTCGTATCTCGACGCCCTCTTGGTTGGCAAGCGTTTCGGCTCCCTGTTCAGGAGGACTGTTGAAACCAATTATTATCGCCTGCGACGCCACGGCAAGGAGAATATCGCTCTCGGTTATCCTGCCGCTGGCGATGTGCACGATGTTGACGCGAGCGTCTTCAGTGTTCAGGCGTTCGAGCGCCGCGCGCACCGGTTCGAGAGTTCCCTGGACGTCGGTCTTGACAATTAGGTTGAGCGCTACGACTTCGCCGAGTTGAATCCGCGTGTGGACGTCCTCCAGGGTCGGCCCGCTCTGTCGCTCCCTTCTGCGCTCAAGCTCATATTCCCGCACCCACTCGCGCGCCTCACGCTCGTCCCGAGCAACCTCAAACAGTTCACCCGCTTCGGGAAGACTGCTCAGTCCAAGAATCTCGACCGGGTAGGATGGTCCCGCGGACTTTATCCTATTACCATCGTGGTCGAACATGGCCCTTATCTTCCCCTTTATACCGCCGGCGACGATGTTATCGCCAACTTCGAGAGTTCCCGTCTGTACTATCAAGGTGGCTACGTTGCCCCGACTCCTATCACGCCTAGCCTCGACCACTACGCCTAGGGCGTCTCTATGCGGGTTCGCGCGGAGCTCGCTTATCTCGGACAGGACGACAAGGTTGTCTAAGAGATCGGACACACCGGCGCCGTTGACCGCGGATACCGGCGCTACGATGGTGTCGCCGCCCCACTCCTCGATCAACAGATTCTGCTCGGCCAACTGGCGCTTCACCCTTTCCTGGTCGGCATTAGGCAAGTCAATCTTGTTGATGGCGACGACAATCGGAACTTCGGCGGCGCGGGCATGATCTATCGCCTCTATAGTTTGGGGCATTATTCCATCATCCGCCGCAACGATGAGCACAGCTATATCGGTAACCTGCGCCCCCCTGGCTCGCATGGCTGTGAAAGCCTCGTGTCCAGGGGTATCTAGGAAGGTCATCGGGCTGCCATCGTACTCTATTTGGTACGCGCCGATGTGCTGAGTGATGCCGCCGGCCTCACCCTCGACCACATTAGCGTTTCTTATGGTGTCCAGAAGAGTAGTCTTTCCGTGGTCCACGTGTCCTAGAATGGTTATGACGGGCGGACGGGGTTCCAGGGCATCCTGGTCATCTTCTTCTTCGGAAGAGAATACCAAAGAGGTGGAACCGGAATCGGCGTTGGACTCGGCATCCAGCGGCAGCAGCCCGTATCCGAAAGCGGGAGTGATCACCGACGCGACGCTGTGCTCAATAACATCATTCATAGTGAACATATAACCGGTGCGCATAAGGGCCTTTATTACTTCAACAGGTCCCACGTCCATGGCGTTGGCCAAGTCGGCCACGGTTATTGCGGCGGGTATATTGAGCGGCTCAAGTCCTTGAAGTTTTATAGCGGTAGCTATCTCTTCCAGGCTATGCTCGCGTACAGAGGCAGAGGTCTGGGCGGGTTGAGATATGTTGCTGGTTGTCATAGTTCCACATACACCTCCTAATTCGGGAGCGCCGGGTTCAGTATTATCGAGATGCGGGAACGCCGTCCGGCTACACTGACAACATCTCTATCAGAACCTTCCACTCGTCCTCATCTATCTTCGTTTTCAGCGAGTATTCCAATCGTCGGCGGCTCAGGCCGCCGACGGAACGGCGGCACGACGCGCAGATATAAGCTCCCCTGCCATTCCGCCTTCCGATTGTATCAACAGCAACCTTCCCATCCGCAGCCGATACGATGCGAATCAGGTCGCGCTTGTCCGTTTTGAGGCCACAGCATATACAGGTTCTTTGTGGAAAGTGTTTACGCTTGGGCATGAGCCGGCTTTCATTTCTGCGGTTCTAGCGTCGTCTTCTAACCGTTCTGCCGCGTCCACGTCTGCGCCCTCCCCTAGCGGCGGTCTGAGGAGGCTGGCCTCCACCGCTTCCGACAGCATTCCTTCTAGAGCGTCTCGCGGTAACCCCGCCCCTGAGTCCGTCTATGTCTTCGGCAAACCTTATTCCGCTGGGTTCGGATTGGCCCGGAACCGTGGGGATTGTCCAGATGTCCTCAGGCAGGTTGCGAAGCGACGTCGCCTCGGAGGCGGAGGCATCCTCTTCAGACTGACGCTCACGCTCTTCTTCTTCGAGAGCGGCCCGAAGTTCGGCTTCCTCCCTTTCCAGTTCAGCCATGATAGCCGCTTCCTCAGCGGCAATCTCCTCGGGAGTACGCTCGGGCGGCTGAATTTCCGCCGCCGCTTCGACTATCTCTGGCTCCGGCGCTATCTCATCAATTGCGGTATCGGCGACCACTTCGGGCGACTCCGCGACAGCATCCACAACCTGCGCATCCAGTTGTTCCGCATCCTCCGCCGCCACGTCCTCCGCCGATTCCCGTTGTTCAGCGTCGAGACGAGCCTTCTCGGCCGCCGCGAGCGCCGCAGCCTCGGCCGCGATTCTTGCGCGTTCAAGCGCTGCCGCCTCGGCGTCGGTTGAGTTCATTATATCCACGCTCCAGCCGGTTAGCTTGGCTGCAAGCCGGGCGTTCTGTCCTTCCTTGCCTATGGCCAGCGAAAGCTGTCTGTCCGGAACGACGGCAATCGCCACATCAGTGGTGGGGTCCAACTCGACCCGCATCACCTGCGCGGGGTTGAGAGCGTTGGCGATGAATCGAGAGGTGTCCTTGTTCCATTCAAGAATATCTATTTTCTCGCCCTGAAGCTCATTGACGATATTCTGTATTCGAACTCCGCGCAGACCTACGCAGGAACCGACGGGGTCCACGCCGTCCTGACGAGCCCGGACGGCAACCTTGCTCCGCGAGCCCGCCTCGCGCGCGATCGCGACAATTTCCACCGCGCCGTTATATATCTCCGGCACTTCCATCTCGAACAAGCGCCGCAGAAGATCTCTGTCGGCGCGGGACACTATCAATTCGGCGCCGCGGGGCGTGCGCTCCACCGAACGCAGAAGCACCTTGAATTTCTGTCCCTGGCGGTAACGCTCAGAGAACATCTGCTCAGAGTGAGGCATGATGGCCTCGCCCCTGACCATATCCACCACCACATGGCGGGTCTCGACTCTCTGCACAGTTACGGGAAATACCTCGCCAACCCTTTCGATAAATTCCTGGTAAACCAGATCGCGCTCAGCCTCTCGAAGACGCTGCATAACAACCTGCTTGGCCGTCTGCGCGGCTATGCGACCTGCGCTGTGGGGGATACTGCTGGTAGAGATGACATCACCGAGCGCCGCGCCGCGACTAATCTGCCGGGCGTCGGCCATCAATATCTCTGTCTCCGGATCAACGACGGCATCCACCACCGTCTTGAGTATGTGGACTGTGACGTCCCCCGATCCGGGGTCCAACTTAACCGAGATATTCTGCCCGGACGCGATAGTATCCTTGCGATACGCGGATGCCAGAGCGGCCTCTATGGCGGAGATGACAATCTCTTTGGGCAGATTCCGCTCGGCGGCCAGCTGCGTTAAAGCGATCACGAAGTCACTCTTCATTATTCAGCCACCTCCTTAACTGTTCCTACGAGAACCGCACATCCTATTGAACAAAGAAAGTGGGCGTGGCCCACTTCCAGTAAATCAATAAATTATATCCTGAGTATAGCATCACTCGATGATATGAACAAGCGGGTCAGACGATGGTATTCCCAACACGCGCGGATAATCTAAAATAGAGACCGGGAATCTCATATGAAGGCGTTGATACGCTGGCAGGCTCATTGGCTACGGCGTGGTTGAAAGAGGAACTAATCTGATAATCAGCGCTTATCTTATAATATTAGGCTAAGACCCCATTGAAGCCAGCCGGTAAGGATAATCGCCAATCACCGCGCAGGCCGCGTTTCCCCACTCAAAAGAGTGAGGTCCCATTGAGCGGAAGTTCCCTACCCGCTCGTCATCCCGGCGAAAGTGAGGGTCCAGAAACTGTGGAAAAATCCTGTCAGGAGCCCACGCCAAGATTGTACAAGGCGGTATGGAGCATAGTACAATAGCGACTATGGTGACCTCAGTCGGCCGGAAAATCGGGATTCGGCTAAGAGCCAACGTAGCTCAGTGGTAGAGCAGCGGTTTCGTAAACCGCAGGTCGGCGGTTCAAATCCGCCCGTTGGCTCCACACGCTCTTCCTGTTCCGGACAAAGCGCGCCTCTGCCTCGAAAGTATGTCAGCCCAGTCGCCAGACCGTCCCGTCGGGATTATCTTCCAAGGCAACCCCTAGTTCGCTGAGCCGGTCGCGAATGCTGTCCGCAAGTTGGTACTGGCGGGCTGAGCGCAGTTCGTTTCGCACATCCACAAGAGTCTGTATAAACGGGGCGGCCTCCGCCTCGGCGTCGGGTTCAGGCTCCTCGAGATCCAAACCAAGGACTCCACCCAGTTCTCGAAGTATGCCTTGCGCGCGTCTGACGTCCAGACCCCGTTCTCGCGCGCGATTCACCTCTCGCGCCAAATCGAACAAGGCCGCGAGCGCCCTGGGGGTGTTGAGATCGTCATCCATAGCCCCTATAAAGCGTTCTCTATACTGCGCGGCGTCAAGTCCGGGGCCATCCGGAGACATGGCGTTGGCTGACTGTCTCAGTCTCTGGATAGCGCGCTCCTGGGCGCGGACGTTCTCCTCGCTGTAGAAGAGCGGGGAGCGGTAGTGCGAACTCAGGAAGAACAACCTCAGCGCCTGCGGGTCGTAGAATTCCAGCGCCTCCGGCAAAGATATGATGTTGCCCAGCGACTTGCTCATCTTCTCTTCGCCAAGCCGGAGCATCCCATTATGCAGCCAGAACCTCGAGAACGGGGTCCGGTCAGTGTACGACTCTGACTGGGCGATCTCATTCTCGTGGTGGGGGAAAACAAGATCTTCGCCGCCGCCGTGTATGTCAATAGTTTCGCCCAAGTACTTAATTGACATTGCGCTGCATTCGATGTGCCAGCCGGGCCTGCCCTTTCCCCACGGGCTACTCCACGCGGGCTCGCCCGGCTTCTGCGACTTCCACAGAGCGAAGTCCAGAACATCCTCTTTTCTTTCATCAACCTCGATGCGCGCTCCGGAGAGCAGGTCATCCACACTTCTATGGCTCAGCTTGCCGTAGTCCTCATCGCGCCTAACCCTGAAATAGACATCGCCGTTCACATTGTAGGCGAAACCCTTGTCAATCAGACTCTCGATTATCTCGACTATCTTATCTATCTCGCGAGTGGCCCTGGGATACTCGTGCGCCGGGGCCACATTCAGCGCCCTCATGGCGCTGATATATTCTTCGATATTGGACTCAGCCAGTTCGGAAACCGTCATGTTCCGCTCATTCGCGGCCGCTATCATCTTGTCGTCAATATCGGTGAAGTTCTGAATGTGCCTGACCTCGAACCCTCTGAATTCGAGATACCTCCGAAGAGCGTCGAACGTTACGGCGGACATCGCGTGGCCGATGTGAGAGGACGAGTAGGGAGTGATACCGCACACATACATACGGACAAGTCCGTTGGGTGAGTCGAAATCGCTGACTCGCGCTCTCAGAGTATCGTAGAGTTTCATGCTTTAGCGATAGTTACGACTGCCATGCAGCAAACTCCCTCGCGGCGTCCAACGAACCCGAGATGATCGGTAGTTGTCGCCTTGAGACTAACCAGTTCCGCGTCTATGCCCACGGCCCTCGCCAGCGCGGCGCGCATATCGGCTATGTAAGGCCTGAGAATGGGACGTTCGGCCAGTATTGTAGCATCAATGTATTGCACTCGCCAATCGCGGCGGGCAAGGATTCGCGCAGTCTCCGAGAGCAACTTCGTGCTGCGAATCCCCGCGTAGCGCGGATCGCCCGACGAAAAGTGTGTCCCTATGTCGCCCATATTCGCCGCGCCTAGGCAACCATCTATTACCGCGTGGACGAGCGCGTCGCCGTCGCTGTGTCCCTCAAGTCCCCGAGCGTGCGGAATGATGATGCCGCCAAGCGCGAGCTCACGACCCGCGACGAGCCGGTGAACGTCCACGCCTATCCCTGTCCGCGCCATCACCTCGCCGCCTTGCCCTTCCGAGATTGGATGATAGCTTCGGCGATATGGAGGTCTTCGGGCGTGGTCACCTTGATATTGTCGTATGAACCCATGAAAAGCGCGACCGGATGCCCCATAAACTCTACCATGGATGCATCGTCCGTGGCGTCGTGGCCGACCCGCGAGTGCGCTTTCAGAATAAGATCGTATGCGAACGCTTGCGGGGTCTGGGCCGCCCACAAAGAATCTCTCGGCGGGGTTTCCTTCACCCTCATGCCGGCGTCGGCTATCTTTATTGTGTCCTTGACCGGAACCGCAGCCGACGCCGCGCCCGACTCAACCGCTGCGGACACCGCCCTCTCTATCATTCGATGATCAACAAACGGACGGGCGCCGTCGTGTATCAGCGCTATATCGCTCCCGCCAAGTTCCCGCAGCGCCTTCAGAACCGAGTCCTGCCTGCGCCCCCCGCCTTCGACGACCGATACCACCTTTTCCAGCCTATATTCCCTTACAAGGCTTGTCACATCCCCTTGGTTGCTCGGAGAAGACGCAATAGATATGCTCTGAACCAGAGGAGCGCTATCGAAAGTTTTCAAACAGTGGGCCAGCAAGGGAATTCCTCCCAGAGGAGCGAACAGCTTGTCAATGCCGTCCATACGCCGGCTTTCGCCTGCCGCGACGACGCCCACGCCCACTTTCGCAGGTTCCTCACGCAAGACGTTCTGCATCCGATTTCGCCGACCCGGACTAGTTCTGGCTGGGCTGAGCGAAGATTATGCGGCCCGCCGCGGTCTGCAATATGCGAGTCGCGGTCACGCTCAATTCAGTGTCCAGATACCTTATGCCGGACTCAACCACGACCATCGTGCCATCTTCGAGAAACCCGACTCCCTGTCCGGCTTCCTTGCCTTCCTGTATTATTCTCAGACGAATATTCTCACCCGGAATAACGACGGGGCGCAACGAACCCGCGAGTTCGTTGACGTTCAGAACCGTTATGCCATCAATCTGTGCGACCCGGTTCAAGTTGAAGTCCGTCGTGACTATAGCCGCTCCCATGTCCTTGGCGAGTCCAACCAGCTTGGCGTCCACATCTCGCGCCCGGGGATAGTCTATTTCCAACACCTCGGTATGCACCTTGCTATCCATGCGGATCTCATTCAGAATCTCCAGACCTCGTCTTCCACGCGCTCTCCTGATCGAGTCGCCGGAATCGGCTACATGTCTAAGTTCATTCAGCACAAAGCGCGGTATAACCAACGTGCCTTGCAGAAATCCTGTCTGGGAAACCGAGGCTATGCGACCGTCTATGATAGCGCTTGTGTCTATAAGCATAACGCCGGGCCGATTATCCCATACGTGAGACGCGCCGTTCTGTGAGTAAGACGATGATTCAGACACAAACCTATGAAATAAGTCCCGGGACGGGGAGAACATAATCATCCATCCCAGATACGCCAATAGCAGGCTCAACACGATTGGGAGAATCACACCAAGCCAACCCGGTATGCGCCACAACAGGACAGAGAAGAGCAACGCTACCAAAAGGCCCATTATCAGGCCGACGACTCCGGACAGCATTCTCGACGTTGGAATCGAGCGAGTCTGTTCCGAGATGCTCCGATGCAATCCGCCTAGGACATATGGAGTCGCCAGAACGCCAACTATTGCGCCGGAAACCCCAAGACCGAAGACCCAGAGCACATAGCGCTCCGGTCCCCATATATCTGTTATATATTCGCCGAGACTCCATCCGGCAATGGCCAGGAGAGCGCCCCCAACGACACGGGAAACTATATCCGCGACCATACTCAGATCTCTTCCACTGTTTCGATAGATCCCTCTCGATCTCAATTCAACGGTTCGGATTTCTAGGCTCTTCGACTAAAACAAGTTGCGAATTAGAAAACGGAGGCGCATAACCACTGCCTGTCAGTCTCACCCGGAAAAGAACCTCCCGCTCTACAATTCTCGAAAATGGCCAAAGCCCCCATCCCATTCGCTCCTCATACCTGCGCAAAGGGGAACCTTTGAATAATTTCGGAGGCCCGGAAATCCGGAAACCGGCGGCAGCTAGACTGACGCAACCCCACACTTACGCCACACCCTCCACTGGTATAATCCCGGTGGAGAAGTACGACATAGCGCAATTTAAGCTATTATACAGGACACTCCTAGCAAATGCATTGGTGAATAGCGGCAAGAAAATTGCAAAACCGCTCCATCGCTCAAACCTGTCATACTGGCGAAGCGACCCCATCTCTTACTCCGATGCGGGATCGCCTCTACAAAAACAGGGAGCGTCAACCCTCGAACACGCCCGACGCTCGGCAATCCGGAAACTCGCGGCCGTTAGACCACCCCAACCCCGCTCATGCAATTTTCTTGGCGGCGTTGTTACTAAATATACGAACCGGAACCCCATTCGTATTTCATATAGCCGTGCGGAACGGGAAAGGCGCCCTCCTTTTTTGCGCGTCGGCGAAGACAGCATCCTGAACCCTGAAAGGTAATTGAATCGCGGTGCGTAGGTGGCTCAAACGCATATCTCTAACTATTCTGACGTTGGCGGCCGTTCGCCGCGCTGATTCTCATCGCAACCCATCCCGGGCGCGCCTCCCTCAGAACGGCCATGTTTATCCCACAGGTGTTGCCCGATTTTCCACTCAAAGCCACAAGAATGGGTCACCGATCCCCCGATAGTAGAGGAGGTCGCCTTCTCCACCGCGAGCGGTTGAGGCGGTCGCAGATCTCTATACACCCGCCGGTGATCGGATTCACGGCGCGGCGCTCATATTCTTAGGCGTCAATCCCGCCGGGCGGAACGACCCACGAGTCGTGGGTCTCGCCGACGGGCTCGCGCGATCAGGCATAGGTAGTAATGATACCAATGGTCAGACACTATGACCTAGGAAGCGAGTATCCTCCAAAGAGATAGATATGCTCGTACACGCCTACACCTACTTGCTGGCCCACGAGCGTGTTGACCCCGAAAGGTCGGGTATGGGCGGATTCTGCGTCGGAGCCTCCTTCGCCGCGGTCGGCCGCGCAGGATCCTAGGATCCGCGACAAGGTGCGGTTCGTCAACTTCTTCGGAGGATACTACGACGCGCGCGACCTCGTAGCCTCGGTCTCCTCGCGCAGCCGCTTTTACAAGGATGCCATCGAAGCATGGTCTCCGGACAAGCTGAGTTGTCGAAGTCGTAACCGCGCATCTCATAGAAGGACTGCCGGACCCCGAAGAGCGCGCTCTGCTCACCGGCGCATTCATACAGCGGGACGCGATTGTGGACGAGGCTCTCTTGTCCTCGATATCGGACGACGCGCGAACAGTTCACCGCCTGCTATCCCGGCGTCACCCTCGCCGAGGCGCAAGAACTGGTTGGGAGTCTCCCGGACTCAATGATGGCCCGAGTTGAACGCCATATCGCCCGCCGCCAACATAGAAGACCTGCGCGCGGCGCGTCCTGCTCATGCACGACAGGGAAGACAAACTTGTGCCATCCGAGGAATCCCGTCGCTTGGCGGACGCGCTCTCCGAGCGAGGCGACGTATATCACACAGAATTCTCCCTGTTCCAGCACCTCGACCCCACTCGTCCTGTGAGCCGGACCCACCTACGTCAGAGAACTGCTCAAGCTATATCTGCATATGTACAACGTCCTGCGCCAAATGGACTGACATACGCAGCGGCCCAAT
>CBDCBF010000015.1:0-27986 GCA_965214185.1 Dehalococcoidia bacterium
TTCGTCCCGAAGCCGCGAGAACAGCGACACCGGAACCGTCTTCGACAGTGAAAGGAACGGCTTGCGGTTCCTGGCGTACCCCATCGCCTCCATCATTCCCTGGTACATCGCCTGGTCCGGAGCGATCCCGGCGTCCATCTCCAGCAGAAAGCCCGCGCCCTTGGCTTTGAACCTTTCGACTCCCAGAGCCTCCAACTCGGCGGCGGTCATGTCTGGCGCGCGACGCGGCGGCGGCGGTTCGGACGGAAATGACGCTATCGCGGTCGGCGGACCGGGTCGCCGATTCGCGTTGCGCGCCAGCCGGAGAACGACCTGCAGAACCACCCCGTCGTAAGCGGGGTCCGCGTGATGCCCATGCGCCCTCCAGCCGGATTGATCGAGGTGGAGTTCTACGTCGCCGCCGAACTCCCGGCCCCCGCGCCTGAGAACCGCGCCCGTGAAGTCCGGCCCCCGGCCCCTGGTTCCTGAGACCCGGGAAGATAATCTCATACCTGTTGCCATCGGCGTCCACCACATCCGGGCGCAGGTCAAGAGAACGTTCCCAAAGGTCGGAGAACCGCTTTTCGGACGTGATTTTCGCTTGCGGCGCGGCCATTCGATTCCCCTGCCCGCGAACTCGCTCGGAGTGGTTTGCGGCTATATCACCGGCCAGCGAGACACGAACGAAATCCCCAATCGCCCCAGCATATTCTCCCCGACTCTCTGTACCTCGCCTATCAGTTCGCGCTCGTCAACAAATGTCGGCTTATGAGCTCTCACTACTATCTTTCCGTTCACCATTACCGTGTGAACGCTGCGTCCATCCGCCGAGTAAACCAAATTGTTCACGGGATTGAACAGCGTCCGCCATTCGGGTCGCATGGTGTCGAACATCACCAGGTCGGCCTTTTTACCCGCCTCGATTGAACCTATGCGGTCGGACATTCCCAGCGCCTCCGCGCCCCTGATTGTTCCCAGCTCAAGCGCCGTCTCAGCCGGAATCATGGACACGTCCTCCCTGCCGTCCTTGTACAGAATGGCCGCAAGGTACACCGCTCTCAGCGTCTCTATCAGGTTGGAGTTGTTTGGCGCGTCGGTCCCCAGGGCGACCCTGACCCCGGCGTCAAGAAGCTCCGGCAACATCGCGCTCTTGGTCATTCCGGAACCGCCCTTCGCGGCGGCCGGAGGACACATCGCCACCGACGCGCCCGATTCGGCGATAACTTGAACATCGTCCGCCGTTATACCCAGAGCGTGCGCGAGCAGTATATCTCCGTCGAGGAACCCGATCCGTTCCAGAAATCCGGTGGGAGTATTCCCGGTTCGTCCGATCCAATCCTCTGTCGCCACGCTGGAAAAGCTGTGGTGAATCGTGGCCCGCGTCCCTCGGTCTTTAGCTATCCGCGCTATCCCGGACAGCAGTTCAGGCGAAGCGTACTCCGACGAGAACGGCATCGCCCAAGCCTCCACCATGCCGCGCAGTTCGCCGTCGAACTCCTGAATTGTACGCTCGGTTATCGCGAGAGCCTCATCCGTATCATAGACGGGAACATTCAGGGGATTCGGCCTGTCGGCGACCTGTACGCCCGTAACAATGCGGCACCCCGCCGTTCGGTAGGCGTCCAGACAGGCGGCTATATGCTTTGTGCTGCCCGGGTCCAGCAAGGTGGTTGTGCCATACTTGAGCAGTTCGGTTATCGCAAGCAGAGAAGTAAGCCGCTCCTCCTCAGCGGACATTATGCTCTGAAGCTTAAACACGTTTGGAAGATACGCCGGCCCCAGGTCATCCGGGAAGATGCCCCGTGTGGCGTGGGCGTAGCTAATGTGCGTATGTCCGCCCACGAACCCCGGAGTAACGACGCAATCACTCGCGTCAATCGTTCGGTCAACCGATATTTCAGCCAATTCATGAGACTTGCCGACACGAGTAATGGCGTCGCCCTCCACTAGGATGGACGCGTCAGCCATTACGCGCCTGTCGCTATCCATAGTAAGGACATACTGAGCGTTTTCTATCTTGATGGAGCGAAGAGCCATCTGAGCCATATACGGAGGGGCTGTTATCGCCAGTGTTCAGGCAGGATGGGGGCGTCCAGCCCGAGATTGGAAGCGACCCAGCGCTCCATGTGCAAGCCGTCCTTATAGCTGGAACGCTCAGAAGCGTACACCGACACCCTTCCCGCGATGGCGTCGGACAGCGGGCGCAAAACCTCGGGACCGAGAACGGAGCCCTCCGGACCCGCATTGAGAAGAGTGGTCGCGCCGATGCGGGGAGCGAAGGCGCGCAGGTCGAAGTGGGACAGAGTATTGGCCGCCGACTCCTTGCGGGACGGGTATTTCCTCAGATAATCGTTGTACTCTTCGAGCGGATATCCCCGAGTCCTCGCCGCGCTGTTCAGAGGATCAAAGAACAGCTCCGGCGTACACGCCAGATGGGAGGCGTTCGGGCGCAATGCGAGCGCCTGCATCGCCACATCGTTTCCTATCGCCACGACGCGGGAGCGGTCCACAAAGTCTAGCGAATTCATAAACTCCAGACCGCGTATCGCGTCCGCGACTATGCCCCTGAATATGTACCCATCGGGCGACTCTATTCCATGGGTGAGCAGACCGGGGAACATCGCCGCGAACGGCTGGTCCGAGTTGCGCTGACCTCTGCCCGCCAGCGAGAAGGCAACGAACTCGCCCCCGGACCGCGTTCGCCGTTCCCTGCGGAATAATCTCAAGAACGCTGGCGTACCTGGGAGGCCAGTATATAGCGGGGAACGGTCCCTCTCCCTTGGGAACGCTGAGGTATCCGAACAGACGATACGGGCCGACACCGGTCAGCCTCACCCCGAACAGAGTGGCGAAATCCGTCTCCCTGAGCGGAATCGGCTCGGTCTCCGGCTCGGCGGGCGTGGCGTCCAGTTCTGCGAGAGCCGCGTCCCAATACTCGTTCAATCCGTCCGGCGCGGTGTATGTCGAATCAGTCATTGGAACGCTCCCGGGCAAGGTGTAGATCGAAGAAAGCGTTGATTATCGCGCCATGTTCGTCTCGCCCCGCGCTGTGTCCCTGTCCGTCGTAGGCGTACAGGCGCTTGTCCTCGCTCGCTATCCGGCGGAAGAGAGCGTAACCCGTCTCCGGCGGACAGACGTTGTCCTGAAGTCCGATGTTCACGATGATAGGACAGGTTATCTTGTCCGCGAAGTTGATGCAGTCGAAGTAGTTGAGCGTCCGTTCGACCCGCTCGCGTCTGGACGGATGAAGCCTGAGATAGTCGTTTATCTCTTGGTAAGGATAGGCGCTGGTCAGTTCGATGGAGTCCATGAACCCTGTCAGGTACGGCGCGCCCGCGGCGGCCGCGCGTATCTCGGAGCGCATCGCCGCGGCGCAGAGCGTAAGGCCGCCGCCCTGGCTGCTGCCTGTGACGCCTATCCTATCGGAGTCCACCTCATCCCTGGACAGAAGAAAGTCCACTCCACGCCATGCGTCCACGTAGAAACCGCGATAAGAATATGCGTTGCGGTCCACCATCCCGTAGGTGAGCAGACCGGGATAGCCGGGATTGAACTGGCTATTGGATCGCAGCTTGCCGCGCGGAGCGACCCCCAAGGCGGCGTATCCTCGCCTCGCCCACTCTTTGGGTATGCCTGGGTCACTCTGGTAGCCCGGAACGACCATGATCGCGGGCAGTGGGCGTTGCCCGCCCCTCGGAAGACAGTACCATGCCGCTATCCTCACATTGTCCAGGCTATCATAGAAGGCTTGGAACACCTCGACCTCATCATCCGAGCGCATGGATTCGGCCACCGCCTCGGGATTCAGATCAACGTGGGCGGCCTGCGCCTTCACGTCGTTCCAGAACACATCGAAATCCTCCGGCTTGCGCGCCTTGCTCTGATAGTTTTCATCTACGACATATGCCATACGGGGCGCTCCTTGCCGGGCGAAACCGCGCGCCGGCTCGGGATCGGCGGTTAGCTATTGATGGAGCTGTGATTCAGTCAGCGCCAAGAAAGGTATCCTTGGAGCGGGTGATGGGATTCGAACCCACGACATTTTGCTTGGGAAGCAAACACTCTACCCCTGAGTTACACCCGCCCAGTATGCGCTGATTCTATCAGCGCCGCGTCGGATTGACAACTTCGGCCTCGACGAAGTCAGTGTCTTTGAAAAAGCCCCGGCGCGCCATGTTATAATGTCGTCCGCGCGACAACTGATAACCGAAACCAACAAGCGCAAGTTGAGAGGGAAAACATGGCGCTTCAGCCTGCGATACTAGAAATCGGAACAGGAATCGATCTGCACGGACAGGACTACACGGAGGCCGCGCGGCGCGCGGTCTGGAACGCCGTGCATCAGAGCAGCCTTATGTTTCTTGGGCTGCTGGGCCCGGACACTTCCAAAGAGATGATAGTGGACGTGACAGTGGCGATACCCCGACCGGACGCGGTTGACCCGGATCCGGTTCTAGCGGTTCTTCCGCATGGAAAAGGCCGGCTGACCACCGTTCGGGGCGGAATGGAGATCGAGCCGCGTGAGGGGTCGGGAGACAAAACCGTCATAGCGAACGCCGCGGTGGTTGTGAGAGTGGAAGTCCGACCATCTCTTTCTTGACACTGATTTCAGGGTAAAGATATACTCACATCCATGAGTTCGCAACTGACAGCCCAGTGCATGGTCGTCCACCCGGACGGCCTTGAAGTCGAAATAGCCTCCGGCAGTATGACGAGGCTCGCCGGCGTGTCCAAAGCGCTTGGCGGAGCCGAAGGGATACACTTGGCCATAGCCACCATCCCGCCGGGTTGCGCATCCAGCCCGCACTATCACGTCAACTGCGAGTCCGCCATTTACGTTTCAAAGGGAAAAGGGCGCTTCCTCACCGGCAAGAATTTGGAGAAGACCCTCAACATCGCGGCGGGCGACTTTATATATGTTCCGCCCGACTCCGTGCACCAGCCTGTGAACGACAGCCTGTTGGAGACGATGGAACTCATCGTCGCCCGCAACGCGCCCGTCGAGATCGTCGTCGAATTCGACCCCGAAACCGGCGCGCCGACGCAATAGCCTCCCCGCCTCCAAAGTGGGCCATTAGCTCAGACGGTTAGAGCGCAGTCCTGATAAGACTGAGGTCCGTGGTTCGAGTCCACGATGGCCCACCAGCTTGCGCAATAACCAAGCGCCGCCTTGTTGACCTCCCGAATCGCCGTGTCATGCAAGCGAGATCTTCCAGACGATTTCGCCCGCGAGAGAAGAGCTATCAGCTCGACGACAGCGAATCCGGCATCGAGCCTCCCCCATCGCCAGAATTCAGAACCGGCTACTGTCCCAGAATTAGAGAAAACCGTATCAGGCCAAGCGCGGAAAAGCGACAAGAGCTAAAAGACACTGCCGCCGGCCTCTGCGCCCTTGTCGCCCGAAAAACCAAAATGCTAATCTATCTGGGACTAGAATGGCGTTCTTCACGTTGCTAATGCGCCTCTCCTCCACCCGGAGAGGGCAATCATCCGGCCGGACGCTGAAAACGAGTCTCAACGCGGCAAGCGTAGTAAATATTGAATGAAGATTACTGCGGGGCGAGTGAGTGAATCCCAAGCCCGCATCCGTCCGATACAACGACTGGCGTCAGGTGGCGGTGGAGCCGCTGGATACCTTCATGCCCGCCATGCCGGTCAGTGTCATCATCCCATACTACCAGACTCCCGCCGAGACTCTGGACAGGACTCTGGCGGCTTTGGAACGCCAGACCTACCCGCGCGAACTTTTCGAGGTCATAATCGTTGACGACGGGTCGGAACCGCCGCTGGAGCCGCCCCTTTCCACCCCGCTGAACGTCAAGGTGGCGCGACAGGAGCGTCGCGGTTTCGGAGCTGCCAGGGCGCGCAACGCCGGCGCCCGCGCGGCCGCCCATAATATCCTGCTCTTTCTCGACAGCGACATCATGGCCGAAGCGGCCTGGATAGCGGCGCACGCCCGCTGGCACCACGCCGTCTCCGACGCCATAACCTTGGGCCGCCTCGCCTTTGTGTCGGCGGATGGCATTGACGCTGAGACGGTTCGGCGCAGGCGCGGGTCGCTGAGAAGACTATTTTCGGACCGCGCCAACGACCCGTCTTGGACTGAATCCCACATGGCCAGAACCAACAATCTGACGTCGAGAGACGACGACCTGTTCCGTACGGTGGCAAGCGGGAACTTCGGCATAAGCAAGACATTCTACTGGGAGATAGGCGGGTTCGACGAATCGTTCACGCGATACGGGATGGAGGACATCGAGTTGGGCTACCGCGCTTATACCCGCGGGGGGTTGCTCGTGCCGGAAACGTATGCTTCCGCCTGGCACCAAAGTAGGTGGAGCAATAAAGATAGGGACGTCAAGGGCCGGAGCAACCGGCTTCAGCGCAGGAAGGCGGCGAATCTCATCGCGCATCCTCAGTTTCGCGGCAATCAGCCCGGACGTATATTCCAGGTGCCGCAATTCGTGGTGTCCCTGGATACCGGAGGCTCTCCGCGCGAGAGGGAAGCCCCGACGCCGGACGTAGTTGCCGGGGCCGTCCTGAACATACTGGCAGACCGGGAGCGTGACCTGGTGGTGAGAATCGAAACGAGGGGAAGAGACGATGATAAGCGAATGGAGCCGCTCCACGATGAGTTCGACGCGGAGCCGAGGGTTCTCGTCGCTCCCACCCGCCCCGCGCTTGAGGAGTTCCCCGTGTCGCCGTTCCAAATTACGCTTCCCGCGTCCATATCCGCCAATAACCTAGTGTATCGGTTGCGCGCCCTGCTGGGGAGCGCCGCCGGCGCAAGAGCCACTCTCCCGGACGGAAACACTGTATCCATCACGCGCGCATGGGCGCTCCATCGCGCGCGTCGCGCGGGAGGCAGCCCCACAGACTTCGGAGAGGCGCGGACGATACCCGCCAAGGCGCTGAAGCTCAAGAGCGCCGCCCCTGTGCATTACTACAACAATTGGGATACCCTGCTCGGCAGGATGCGGCGCATTCGCAGCCCGGCGGATGTATGGCGGCTCTCAAAAGGTCTCGCCATCGCGCTCCGCTGGCGGGCGGCAATCAAACGGGGTAGGAGACCTTAATGATTCCCAAGCCCGCATCCGTCCGGTACAACGACTGGAGTCAGGTGGCGGTGGAGCCGCTGGATACCTTCATGCCCGCCATGCCGGTCAGTGTCATCATCCCATACTATCAGACCCCCGCCGAGACTCTCGACAGGACTCTGGCGACTTTGGAACGCCAGACCTACCCGCGCGAACTTTTCGAGGTCATAATCGTTGACGACGGGTCGGAGCCGCCGCTGGAGCCGCCCATTCCTACCCCGCTGAACGTCAAGGTGGCGCGACAGGAGCGTCGTGGATTCGGGCTTGCCAGGGCGCGCAACACCGGCGCCCGCGCGGCCGCCCATAACATCCTGCTCTTTCTCGACAGCGACATCATGGCCGAAGCGGACTGGATAGCGGCGCACGCCCGCTGGCATCACGCCGTCTCCGACGCCATAACTCTCGGACCACTCATCTTTGTATCGGTGGAGGGCGTCAACGCCGACATCCTCCGCCGACACAAAGGGTCGCTGGAAGAACTGTTTTCAGACCGACCGGCTGACCCGACCGACTTAGAAAACAGAAAGCTTGTTGCCAGCCGCGCAGAATCGAAAGCCGACGCCCTGTTCCGGATAATGATGGGCGGAAACTTCGGGATCCGCAAGGAGTTCTACTGGTCGGTGGGCGGCCATGACGAATCGTTCACGCGATACGGAGCGGAGGATACCGAGTTCTCCTACCGCGCTTATACCGCCGGCGGGTTGCTTGTGCCGAGCCTCGACGCCTGTGCATGGCATCATCAGAAACTTCCAGAAGAAGAGTCCGACAAGGCTCAGAATATACGGCTCCAGAGCGGGAAAGTGGCGCATCTCATCGCCCACCCAGACTTCCGTGTCTCCAGCCCGGGTCGAATTTTCACAGCGCCGCAGTACGTGGTAACCATAGAAGACGCCGGAGGCCCCTTGGACGATGTTCTCAGAGCGGCTGTGAACATCCTAGCCGACCGGGCGCACGACTTGGTGGTGAGAATCGAAACGGATGTGAGCGGTGACGATGAGCGGCTCGCGCGACTCCGCGACGAGCTCGGTCCCGACCCTCGGGTCCGAGTCGCTCCCACGCGCTCCGCCCTCAACGAATTTCCTGCGTCGCCTTTCCACATAACCATTCCCGCCGGCGTCGTATTTCGCAGAGGCTTGGTGCATCGTCTGCGCGCGCGGCTGGGAGACGCCGCAATCGCGGTCTCCACCCTCCCCAACGGGAGCGCGCTATCTCTCACGCGGGCATGGGCGCTCCACCGCGCGCGCCGCGCGGGAGGCAGCCCCGCCCACTTCGGAGACACGAAGACGATACGGCCCGCGAGTCTGAAACTCAAGCAGGCAAGGCCCTCCGTCGGCGTTGAACCGAAGGTGTGGACGGCCCCTCTCACTCCGCGGGAGCGCCTGCTCAACAGGGCGCGGGACATACGCGGCCCGCGAGAGGCATGGCACTTTCTGAAATGGCTGGCCGAAGTGGCTCATAGGAGGTGGCTCACAAGGTATCGGACACGCCGCTGGCATCTGCGGCGCCGAAACCGGGCATAGGTCATGAGGCAATGAGAGACATGACAACCGGCCGGCATGGAAACGCATCCACCCCGATGTGGTCCCGCTCTTACGCCGGGGCGGGTGCGCTGCCCCGAGAGCGCCTCCTCGGACCGGTACATCCACCTTATGGACCGAATAGCGTCTCAAAGAGCCGGACGAAGGACTGAAGTATGATGCCAGACAGCCCGTATGCAACGAAGGCGCCCCCCCGCCCTCCCGCATGGCGCCGCCTGCTCGACCGCGTATGGGCCATCCGGAAGCCCGGCGGAGCGGCGGCGTTCCGGCAATGGTCCAAAGTCTTTCTACGACAGGAGATTGACCGTCGGCGAGCGGCCTGGTGGCAGTTCCTCGCCGAGACGCGGAGCCGCCGGCTGCGAGCCAAAACGCCTCGGACGACGGTCATCCATGAGAAATCGGTCCCGGCCTTCGACCTGCGCGCCTATAACCCGATTGGATTGAGGAGCGTTCCCACCGACGACGCGGCGACGCTCGGTCCCACTGAATGGTTGCCCCCCGGGGTCGAGGCGCGCCGCGTCGTTCACCGGCGCAACCTACGACGACTCCGCAAAATCCACCACCTAGAGGACGTAGCTGCCTACCACCCCCGACGCCGTCACTCGGGCCGGCGAACTGGCGCGCCTCGCCGCCGCAGGGGTGGTAACCCATCTGGCAGACCACGACAAGCGCCTTCGTCCCCTTCTCGGCGACGACCTCTACCTGATGATGACCGCCGACATAAGTGGTATGGACACCTCCCGGCGCAAGTTGCTCAGCGTCAGGATGCGCCGCGCCGCCCTACGCGACCATTCGTCCTGGGCGCGCGCCCGGCGGCGTGGACAGGGCGAACTGCCCACCGTATCGGTCCTGCTGGCGACCAGACGCCCCGGCTTTCTGCCCTACGCCCTGGACAGCGTCGCGAGACAGACATACCCCAACTTGGAACTGGTTCTGGCTCTGCACGGCGAGGACTTCAGAAATAGCGAGCCGCAAGTAGCCGAATTCCCGCATCCGGTCAAAATATTGCGGATTCCCGCAAGCGAACCGCTGGGCTGCGCGCTGCGCGCCGCAACCGAAGCTTCCGGCGGCGCGCTTCTGAGCAAGATGGACGACGATGACGTCTATGGCGCGGACCACCTGTGGGACCTCGTTCTGGCGCGCGAATATTCAGAAGCGCAGTTGGTGGGGAAATCCCACGAATTCGTCTATCTGGCCGGCTCCGACCAGACAGTCAACGCGCGTGGCGAAAGCATCGAGCGCTATCGAATGTCCAACCTGGACGGGGGCGCTCTGCTGATTTCCCGTCAGGACCTTGCCCACGCGGGCGGCTGGAGACCGGAGCCGCGACACGTAGATTTCGCATTGTGGAAAGACGTAGCTAAAGCCGGCGGGCGGCTTTACAGCGCGCACGGCGCGGGCTTCATGCTAGTCCGTCATGGCTATCGCCACACCTGGCATATGTCCGACGACTACTTCCTCGCGCGCGCCGACAAGATAACCCCCGGCTGGAATCCCGCCCTAGCCGGCATAGACGACCTGAACCTGCCGCATCCGGCTCTGGACCGCGAGTGAACACAACCGCGTCGCCGACGCCATAATTCCGACCCACTACAAACCGAACCGGCGCCTTAATCGAGACGAATGACGGCTTCACCGGGGCGTACACCCATAATAGATACAAGCCAATCGCGCAAAATCAGAACCCCCGTGTATAATTCCCTACACACTCGAGTGGAGGCTCCGATGACCACCATCAACAGACCCAATAAAGACGCCCTCAACAAAGCTCTAGATATATTCCGAGACGCCATGCGACCCTTCATAATCAGGAATCTGAGCCGTGTCCCAGGCAGGCGGGCGACCGATCTGATAAATTATTCACTGCAATCTCGAACAAACGCCCCCCGAAACTACAACAACCTAGAAGACTCCATAGACATAAATGACTTCCCCCTGTTGATCAGGGATTACTGGCGCGATGTCTTCTCGTCCGCATTCGCTCCTGACAGGTCCGTCCAGAACGCGCTTTGGCAAATTAAGGAGGCCAGAAACCGCGCGGCGCATCCGTCGTCCCGGGATATAGATCCAGAATTCACCAGGGCCCACCTTTTCCATATAGCGGATATGTTGGGCAAGATCAACGCTCCCAATGAAAAGCGAGCGGTTGAAGACATAAGAGACCGGCTCTTTCGTCCTCCGGGTCGGCCCGATAAGAATACCGCTGAAGCGAAACCCACGCCAAGCTCCGGCGCAGACAGAGCGCCGTCTCAGCCGCGCACTCGTCCTTCCAGCGCTCTCGCGCCCTGGCGCAGCGTGATACAGGTTAACCGGGATGTGGCCGATGGAAGTTTCCAGCAAGCCGAATTCGCCGCCGACCTTCAGCAAGTGTACGACGGAAGAGCTGAGAATACCCAGTACGGCAGCCCTGTCAGTTTCTTCAATCATACCTACATCACTCCGGGCATCCGCACCCTCCTCGTCAACACTCTCAGACGTTTGGACGGCAATGGAGGAGAACCGGTTATCCAAACAAAGACCGGATTCGGCGGCGGCAAGACCCACAGCCTAATCGCGCTCTACCACCTGGTGGCCAACACCGACGCGCTGATCAATCCGGCCGCCCGGAGCGAAGACTCCGAACAGACCGCGCAAGACATCCGCGCCATTATGGAAGAAGCCGGACTGGACCCGGACGAGGCGCTGGAAGCGAAAATCGCTGTGCTGGACTGCACCTCCCTCTCCCCCACAAGCTCCTCCAAGACTGAAAACGGCGATCCGCTCAATACCCTCTGGGGCGAGATGGCTTACCAACTCGGCGGCCAGGAAGCCTACGAGATAGTAGGCGAGGCCGCGCGGCGAGGCACTGCGCCCGCCGGACAACTCGACGAACTTTTTCAACGCTATGGACCCTGCGTCATACTCATAGACGAGCTTGTTTCCTATGTTCGTAACGCGACGGGCGCGCAGGACAACATATACACGTTCATCCAAAATCTCACCCAGGCCGTCCGAAGAAACAGGCGCGCGGCGCTTGTCGTTACGCTGCCCGAACACGCCATTGAGGCCGGAGGCGATATAGGCATAGAGGCTCTTGGCAGGCTTGACAACATACTCGGCCGCATAGAAGCCACATGGGAACCGCTTGAGGTCAACGAAGCCTTTGAGGTTGTCCGCCGAAGATTGTTCGGCAACCTCACTAACGAAACTGCCAGAGACCACGCCTGCGAAGCCTTTATGACCATGTACAACCGCAGCCGCGCGGACTTTCCGCGAGGCGTCAGCGAGAGCCGATACCTCCAGCGCATGAAAGACTGCTACCCCATACATCCCGAGATTTTCGACCGCCTCTACGAGGACTGGTCCGCAATCCCTCAGTTCCAGCGCACCCGTGGAGCGCTGCGAATGATGGCGACCTGCATCAGCCGTCTGTACCTGAGCGGCGACGCCTCTCCACTGATAATGCCCGCCAACCTCACTCTCAGCGACCCCGCTCTCGCCAACGAGTTCACCCGTCTGTTGGGCAGCAACTGGACCGCCGTTCTGTCCGAAGTGGACAGCGACAACTCCAGAACTGACGGCATTGACAAAACTATGCAGCGATTCGCGGATGTGGGAGGCGCGGCCCGGCGCATTGCCCGAACTATCTTCTTCGGCAGCGCGACCGGCGGAAGTGTCCGGGGAATTGACATACGCCAAATTCATCTCGGGACGGCTCAGCCCAGACACGGCGTATCCATTTACAACGAAGCGCTCAACCGAATGACCGGCAACCTATACTACCTCTATTCCGCCGACGGCAGATACTATTTCCACGCTGAGGAGAACCTCAACAAGGTAGCCGCCGACCGTGCGGGGACAGTCAGCGACCGCGAAGTGTACAACGAAGTCCACAGAGTCATGAAAGACGCCGTCGGCCGTGAGCCCGGCGTCATCATCTTCCCGCAAAAATCCGGCGAAGTCCCCGACACCGATACCGTCCGCCTCGTCATCCTGCGGCCGGACAAATCGCTCTCCAACCGCGCCAGCGAAACCGACGACGCCACCCCCGCCGTCCTCGACATCCTCCAAAACCGCGATGACGCCTCACGAGTCCGAAAAAACACGCTCCTCTTCCTCGCCCCCAGAAAAGACCAGATTCGCAACCTTCATCGAGACGTCAGAAAATACCTCGCATGGACTTCCGTCCAAAGCGGCGACCGCCGCGTCGAAAACCTCCAAGGCGACCGCCTAACACAGGTCGTTGACAACGTCAGACAGTCCGAACGAGAAGTGCGCTCCGCCCTCGTCAACGCATATCGCTCGGCCATCGCCCCGTTACAGACCGACCCACAGGATTCCTCACACTTCGACGCCAATCCCTCACTCATAGACTCGTCCGACGCAGGCCAAATTGTCCGGAGCGCATTCGACAAGTTCATCGAAGAGGAGGCGCTCGTAGATACCCTCTCGCCCAGCGCGCTTGCCGATATGCTCCACCAGTACATCTGGAACCCCGACCGCGACCACATCAGCCTAGACGAGCTCTGGAACATCATGACCTCCAACGTCTATATGCACAGACTCCGCAACAAGAACGTACTCATAACCTGCGTCGAGCGAGGAATCCCCGAAGCCAAGTTCGGATACGCCGAAGCGTACCTCCCCAATATGGCCCCCGAAGAACTCTACACCCATTTGCGCTTCAACGAACCGATCGAACAACAACCCTCCGGAATCGCAGACCCCGCGCGCGGCCTCATCGTCAACCCCGAAATGGCGCGTCTCGTAAAAGAAGAACAGGCTAAAAACCGCCGGACGGAAGATACCCTCCCATCTCCGACTCAAACCGACATAGGCGTCGTAGAAGAAGACATCCCCTCCACGCTTCATCCCTCATCCCCGACTCAGCGCGCCGCCACACGGATAATAGTCAACAAAACCTTCCGGCAAGACCTATCCCTCGACGACATGAGCCAGCTGCGCGACGAGATCATCCGAAACCTGAACTCCGACGGCGGCAGCGTAACCGTCAGCGTAACCATCTCCGCCGACAAGCAAGAAGGCTTCTCCGAAAACGTCACCCGCTCCATCCGTGAGAACAGTAACCAGCTCGGCCTCGACTTTGAACAGATATGATACAATCCCCAAAGTTGACAACATTTGTGGAGTAGAAGCGCATGACCATGCTTGAAGAACGAGTCAGCAGACTCGAAGGCTCATACGAACATCTCGCCAACAAGGCCGACCTCGAAAAACTGCGTGGCGAGCTGGTGACCGAGATAGTAAAGAACCCCGGCGAATTGGAAATAGCGCGTGGCGACCTCGAAGCCAAGATAGAAACAACGCGCGGCGACCTAGTATCCGAGATCTGAGCCTCCGAAACACGCATAATAAAATGGGTCGCCGGCATGATGCTCGGCATAACAGCCATAGTGGCTACCCTCCTCCGACTCTTCCTCTAACCCTCCGCCCCTGTAACGCGTATCCCCAATCGCCGCCCGAGCCAATCCCTATAAGAAAGAAAAGCCACCCATGCCCGAGCCCTCGCGCCGCAGAAAACTCATCGAAGTAGACCTACCCCTCGACGACATAAACCGCGAATCCGCGCGCGAAAAATCCATCCGACACGGACACCCCTCCACACTCCACCTCTGGTGGGCGCGTCGCCCTCTCGCCGCCTGTCGCGCCGTCATCTTCGCCAGCTTGGTGGACGACCCCTCATCCTACGCCGCCTCGGAAGACCTCGACGAAGAATCCGAACGCGAACGCCTCCACAACATGATAAGACAACTCGTCAGGTGGGAAAACACAGACGAGACCAAGCCCGAAGTTCGCAAGCTCATCGCCGACGCCCGCTACGAGATAGCGCGCTCCGTCGCCCGCTCCCGCGCGGAGAAAGCCCCAACCGACCCCGACGCCGTCCTCGCCTACCTCAACGACAGAGCCCTCCCCATCTACGACCCATTCGCGGGTGGAGGCTCCATCCCCCTCGAGGCCCAGCGTCTCGGACTCCGCGCCATAGCCTCAGACCTAAACCCCGTCGCGGTCCTCATCAACAAAGCGCTCATCGAACTCCCGCCGAAATTCAACAACCGCCCTCCCGTGAACCCCGCCGCCGACCCGATGGGCATGACCACAGGCAAGTTCAGGGGCAGAGGAAAGAACCGAAAGCCCGAGCGAATCCCCTGGCGCGGAGCCGCCGGACTCGCCGCCGACATCCGCTACTACGGACGCCATATGCGAGAGGAAGCTTACAAGAAGATAGGCCACTTGTACCCGAAGGCCAGGCTCCCCGACGGAGGCGAAGCCACAGTCATAGCCTGGCTCTGGGCGCGAACCGTCCCATGTCCCAACCCCGCCTGCGGCGTCCGGATGCCGCTGATGACCACATTCCAGCTCTCGAAGAAGAGGGGAAACGAGCATTGGACAAGACCGGTGACAGACCGAGAGACGAAGACAGTAACCTTCGTCGTTCAGAATCACAGCGCGGGCATTCCCATGGAGCGCACAGTCATTCGCGGGGGCAAGGGCGCGGTCTGCGTAAGCTGCAATGGAACAGTTCCGCACTCATACATCCGAGAACAGTCCAGAGCCGGCAACATGGGCGAGCAGATGACCGGCATAGTCGCGGAAGGCGACCGCAAGCGTCTATTCCTGTCCCCGACGGATGAACATGTACAAACGGCCCTGTCCGCCAGAGCGAACAAACGTCCAATGCAGAAAATGCCCACGACCGCTTACCTTGTAAGCGGTCGTGGCTACGGCATCACTCACTGGCACCAGCTGTTTACCGAACGTCAGCTCAAGGCGCTTGATGTATTCAGCGACCTGGTATCCGTGGTCCGAGCTTCGATCTAAGATCGAAGCTCGGACCACGGATACGCCGACTCAGTCGCAACATACTTAGCTCTTGCCATTGGCAGAAATGCGAATAAAGGCTCTAGCTTTGTCAGATGGCTTAATACTCTCGAGGCAATTATGCAAGTCTTCGCGCGTCAAGCCATTCCGATGATATGGGATTTCACTGAAAGTAATCCGTTTTCAAACCAAACGGGAAACTGGGTAGCGCACATCGAATGGATAGCCAAAACCGTTGAACGACTGCCCCCAGACGCGCCGGTAGGCAAAGCGCTCCAAGCCGACGCCTCCACTACAATCCACGCCGAAAGCGGTCCGGTCATAGTCACCGACCCGCCATACTACGACAACATCAGCTACGCCGAACTCTCCGACTTCTTCTACGTATGGCTGCGCCCCCTGCTCCGAGACATATACCCGGAACTCTTCTCCGGCATCCTCGTCCCCATTCAAGAGGAGATGATAGCCGCGCCCCGGTTCGAGAACTCCAGAGAACGCTTTGAAGACCTCATGAACAAAACCCTGAGCCTGATACGCCGGAGATGTTCGCCCGAATTTCCATCCTCTATTTTCTACGCCTACAAGCAACAGGAGGAGAAGCGGGATGGCAGCGCATCCACAGGCTGGGAAACCATGCTCACCGCTCTGGTCAACGCCGGCTTCCAGATAGTCGGTACTTGGCCCATGCGAACTGAGGGTTCGGCAAGATTGAACTCACTCGGCGCCAACACCCTCGCATCCTCAGTCATCCTCGTCTGCCGTCCCCGTCCCGACAACGCCCCGGCCGCCACACGCCGCCGGTTCCTCAACACGCTCCAAACAGAACTCCCCGACGCGCTCGACCACCTCACCCGCGAAGGACACATCGCCCCCACGGACCTCAGACAAGCAGCCATCGGGCCCGGCATGAAAATCTACTCTCAGTACTCCGCGGTCAACACCGTCAGCGGACAACCCGTCCCAGTGCGCGACGCGCTCATCGCCATCAACAACACAGTCGAAAACTACTTCGAGGCTCAGGAAGGCGAGATAGACCCCGAAAGCCGCTTCTGCCTGGACTGGCTCAGAAGACACGGCTTCGCTCAGGGCGAATACGGCGAAGCCGAAGTCCTCTCACAAGCCATGAACGTCGCCCTGGACTCCGACACCATGAGCGGCCTGCTCACCGCCGACGCGGGCAGGGTGAAACTCCGCCGCATGGACGACTACGGCCCCGACAGACCACTCTCGCGAGGCGCGATGACCGCATGGGAAGCCTGCATGAGAATGGCGTACCACCTCAACCGCGAATACGGAGAAGGCGTCGCAGGCGCCGCCAACGTCGCCCTCCGGATGAGCGAAACCGGCGTCCAACCCGACTCGGTCGAACGCCTGGCCCGCATCCTCTACAACCACTACGACCGCAGCAACGACTCCCCCAACGCCGTCATCTTCAACAACCTGGTCACATCCTGGCAGGACATCCTCACACAGACCCAAGAACCCCAGACCGACAGACTGCTCTAGGCGTACAGCCCGCGCCGGTCCTCCCATCAAAAAGTCGGAGCAGCCCTTACAGAACGCGCTACTCGCCGCGCAAACGGCGAAGCTCCGACTCCAGTTCCTCTATCCTAGCCTCCGCCGCCGCCCGCGCCGCCCGATCCGTCTCTGCCCGAGCCAAAGCTTCCTCCATGTTCTCCAGCCAGCGCCCTCCGACCGGGTTATAGAGACGCAGACGCCCGCCCACCCAATGCAGCTCCAGATTCAGCGCGTCGCTGCGTCCCCACATCCCGCCATCCGCTTCCCGAACCATCTCCAGCTCACGATACTCCCCTCCCACAAGAACCTCCCCCACCAGCGCATCCCCATAATGCTCGCCTCCGCTCGGGTCGAAACGCCAGTACTCCCCCACCCCCAGACGCGCGTACAGGTCGCGCTTGCCGCCGAGGTCGTTCGACGCCGTGCTGGGAGAGCCTATCTCCAGAACGAAGTCCGGCGCCTTCCCCACTTCCCACATCAGATACGTATTGTTTCTCTCGAACGACTCCATGCTCACCCCGAAGACAACCATGCAGTCGGGGGCGAGTCTGGCCTGTCGGTTGCCCTCTTCGTAATAGAGGAAGACGTCCCCTGCGACCACCACGTCCTCCCGGTCACTGAAGAACGCCTGCAGCGCCGAGTTGATCTCCAAGAAATGTCTGCTCTGATATAAACCGTCAGGCATTGGCATATCGTCCGATTCAGGATAAACTACGGCTGTGGTGGTCATGGAATCCTCCTCACTGCGCTCAATTCTAACACATCCCCCACCTCGACCCTGTTCCCAATGCCGACTCAGACAATTGATAAACCTCTTCTCACTCAAATACAGACTCGAAACAGACACCCGACCATTCCAACGCGACCAGGTCATGAAACTGCCCCGCGACAAGCGCGGAGTCTATGCCCTCTGGCTCCCATCCGGAAACGCCCCCGAATGCCTCTACGTCGGAATATCCACCACCTGCGTCCGCCGCCGACTCCTCCAACACCTCTCCAGCCAAGCCAACTCCGAACTCCGACGACACCTGCGCATGTTCCGAGACTCCCTGCGCTTCGCCGCCGTCCACACCGACGACGACTGCCAGACACGCCAACTCGAAGCCGGCCTCATCGCCGACTGGCAACCCCGCTGCAACACCCTCCTCCGTTAGCCGACGGAAGGCGGGATGCTCGCCGTGGTTTTGGCTCATGTCGCGGGCGCCGCCGTGAACTGGGCCGGGATGCTGGCTGCCGCAGCGGTGTCCGCGCCTCGGGCGGGAATGACAGGCCTCCTGCGCTCGCCGTCGCTGAGAGTCCCGCCGGATGTCGTGCGATTCCAGACCGGCGCATTCGGTAAATCCGCCATCTGAGTAGTGGCCCATAACATGGACTCCATCCTTCTGGCGAAATTCGCCGGCGCAACCGACGCCGGCCTGTACCGGAGCGTGCGCCAAATCATAGACTCCACCGGATACCCATTCCTGCCGCTGATGAACGCCGTGTAGCCCGAGTACAGCAGACAGTGGTACTCAGGTCGGGACAAGGAGTTGCGAAGGGCGTCCATCCGGTTCACCTTGGCGTCATTCACCTTGTCCGTCGGCGGATACAGACTGCTCGCCATCTTCCATCAACCCATAACCAGGATCATCTTGGGCGCGGAGTTCTTGGACGCCGCCCCGCGAAATCAACGCTGTCAGGATACATCATCTCGGGGACTGGTATATAATTCTCATGGCCCTGCTGAGTTTAGCTGTCAGAATCGGCCTGTGGGTATGGAAAGTAAAATGGCGAACTAGGTATTATCCTTGGCGGGGATCGCGGGAATCGCTGAAATAATGTCCGTCCATGTTTTGTTCATAAGACATTGCCCGATTCAGGGCGGCTCGGAGCCGCGAGCGCGCCCGAAGCGAACTTGGCGTCGAGGAAGGCCGGTTTCCCCTTACCGCCCGACGGTAATCTCTCCCTCCCATATCCGGCCTTCGCCGCGTATGTACTGGCCGGTTCTGATGCTGACGATGGCGTAATCCGGCAGTGGGATGATTACCAGGCATTTCCCGTCAAAGCTCTCGAATTTTCTCCTGCCGTTAAAGTCAAGGTTGTCGAAACTGTGCAGCTTGCGATGGCGGGGCAAGTCATCCACGTCGGCGGGGACGACATGCAAGAAAAAGCGGCGATCCGTATCCGCCGGAACGCACGGGTTCTTGAAGTAAGTCAATTCGTTCCCGATGAGGTAGACGTCGAAATCGGAGCGAAGGGACGGCTCTCTCGACATTATCGCCTGATATCCCTCCTCAATGCGGGCTGCTTTAGCTTTGTCAATGAAATACTCAAAAGGCACTAACCCGATACTAGCCGCGATAATTGCAAGGCACACCACCAGCCAGGGCGTCCACATAAAATTGGGAGATAGAAGGGGTATTCGCCGGATTGGAATGCGCCGCAACAGTGCTGTCCGTCCAGAGCTTGATACCTCGATACCTCGCAGCAATGAAACCCGTCCACCCGACAGTCTGAAGCCAGATAAAAAGACAGATAACTTGGTCCGCGCCGGTTCCTGGGCCAGCAGCAGTTGGAGGGAATAGAAAAGGTAAGGGAGGCTGAACAGATATTCTCGCACTTCCCCAATCCCTCTACTGGACGCGTCGCCAAAATGATTCGCGTATGAGAGAGCCGCTACCAGAGCTGCGGTTGCCACGGCTGCGATAAACAATTTGCTTTGCCCGGAAAGCAAACTGAAGATGGCAAAGAGCAGCAGCAACCCTTTCTCCTCTCGGATAATAAATCTCACAAAATTCGGTTGTGCGATTGCCTGATAGGACAGCGCTGTTAGGAATCCCAACACCAGCAGGATTGACGGCAACGGGACTCCCAACAGCCTGTCTTTGCGGGCAAAGAAAGCGGCGCAAGTTACGATGCACAACATCTGCGTTCCTACTATGTAGATTGTTTCAAAAGTCCCCAAGTTGATATTATGGGCGTTGAATTCGTTTTGGGCATTCAAGTCCAGCAAGAAATCGGGTGTCTCAAATCCGAGTATTCGCTGCCCCCAACTGATTTCTTCGCCTGCGCCGAACACGAAACCTATACCGCCAAGAACATAAGCGCAACGGCGCAAGAAATTTTGCTCTGCTAAAGCAGTGATGAACAGTACTAAGCCGGTTAAGAGAAGCCAGACTGCGGTGAGGTCCTCCACCCAAGAGTCTTCCCGGGTCAGCACATCATAACCCCAAAGGCTAGCAACAGAGAGGTAGCCGAAGAAGAGCGCGTTCAGGCAGAAGAATATGTAACCGATTACCGCAATTTTGCGATCGAAGGGCAAAAGTCGGGGGGGGGGTGGTACTATGGGGGCATCAGCGGGGGCATCAGCCCGCAACGATGATTGGCGGTTTATGTTTGTCACAGCCGTGCTCCAGGTTCCCTATCCGCCCTACACTACCCAAATCCCCCGCCTAAGTAAAGGGGGTCCCTCGTTGGCGCCCGCTGTGAAGCGGGCTAAGATGGTTGTTGAGCTGACAAAGCCATCACCAACGAGGTGCAGCCATTATGCCTCAGGGAGCGTTGCCGTTCCAGTACGCCCGCGAGAGAAGTTCGACCGGCATGACGGCCATGGCCGACAATACTGTCCGCCACGCCACCATTATCGGGCTGACGCCGGGAAAGCTGTACGAGACGCAACTGCGCGCCGGCAGAGAGCTCGGGTACGGCGCGACCAGCGCGGCGCGCAGCCGAGCCGCGGACGACAGCAGCCTGACCCTGACCTGGCGCTCGCCCCACGACCCTGTCCGTGGCGCCGGCTACCAGTTGCGTCTCCGCCAACGCGGACAAACCCAATGGAGTAAATGGCGTGGCCTTGACCCCGCCGCGCGCACTGTAACCGGCGACTTCAACATCCCGTCGCCGGTCGCGGGGCTGGCCGCCGCCGCGCGCCGACACAGGAACCGCTCCCAGAATCAGATATACTATCAGCATGAGCGGCTCCGGAAGACCCTTCGAAGTGCAGATACGCGCTCAGAACGACTACTTCTTCGGAGCCTCCACCAAACTGGACGTCATATCTGAGGAGAACGGCGACATCGCTCTTGCTTGGCTGCCACCCGACGACCCAGCCAGCGTCACCGGATACCAGTTCCGCCTGCGAACTCCCCAAGAAACTCTGTGGCGGCCGTGGAGGGACTTCACTATCTCCCAATTGGATACGTCGAACAGTCCGGACGATACCCTCTTCTCTGACCTCAGCGACTGGGTAGAAATAGACAGCCGCATATTCACGGTTTCCGACCTGTCGGCCCAAATCCGGATACATATGACGGTTACGGCATTGCGCTACTCTTTGGACTATCCTCTCGGAACCGGCGTATATGTCCCAAACGATTCGCATATCAGCGATGGAACGGATATGACACTTAAGCATTGGCTTTTGAGTGAACAGCCGCACAACCAGTTTATGTATATGCTGGTTCTTTTCGGATTCCCCGGCTTGATTTTGCTCATCCTGTTCTACGCGCTCATATTCCGGTCGTTAATTCACTCCGCGAGGTTTGTCAAGACCTCCTCGGACAGGACGTTCTTTTTCCCTAGCCTTGCCATAGTCGGAGCGCTGGCGGCCTCTACCATCGTCACCTTGTTTCATACCAGAGGACCGTTCTTAATGGGATGGAGCCACTTCTTCATCATTGGGCTGGTGTTCTGCATCGAGAGAATCGTGGCCGCGCGTGAATCGCCCCGGTGAATCCGCCGGGCGCATCGCACTCGTCAGGAAGAACTGTCCGAATGTGTTCGGACGCTCCGACCGCGTCGGGATATGCCGGAGCTGTTCGCGGCCGGCAAAACGCTGGCATTATCTTCTGCGTGAGAGGGTATGCCTGTGGTAATATTGGAAACTATGGCATCGCGCCGTCAGCGTGACGCCGCGCGACTTTCCCTTCGCGACGTTGAAGTGGTAATATTAGAGGCCATGGCATCGCGCCGTTTAGTGGTGGCCATCGCCGTCGGAGCTGTCCACAAACAGGTCTCGATAAGGATGAAGACTAGTTAGCCAGATGAACGAATTTCCTAGCTCCGTGGCGATAGTCGCCAACTCGGATACCAACATATACCGCTTCCGCGCGCCCATTGCGCGAAAGCTCTTGGAAATGGGCGTCATCGTGTACGCTATTGCTCCGCCCGGACAGTACGTGGCCAGCATAGAGAAAATGGGCGTCGTGTTCATTCCGTGGAGCGTGGACCGGCGCAGCCTGAATCCATTGTCCGCCGTTGCGGAAGTATTCTCCCTGTGGGGAATCTACCGGCGGCTCAAGCCCGACCTTGCCCACCACTTCACCATCAAGCCCAATATATACGGCGCCATTGCGAGCCGGTTGGCCGGTGTCCCGGCGGTCTTCGGCGGCGTCACCGGCTTGGGATATACGTTCTCAACAACCAACCCGGTAAGCCGCTTCCTGAGTTCATACGCGCTGTTGCTGTATCGCTTAGCCGCAAATATGAGCGACTGCATAACTTTTCAAACACAGCAAGATATCGACACCTTGTTTGGAGCGAATTCGCTGAACGGGAAAGCGCGGATTATCAGCGGTGGATCCGGAGTCGAACTTAAGACCTTCAACCCCGATATGGTATCCGACCGTCAACGGGAGATGATTCGAGAGGAATTGGGCATACGGCCCGGAACGCTGGTGGTCAGCATGGCCTCGCGTCTGCTCTACGACAAGGGAGTCTCCGAATACGTGAAAGCGGCGCGCTTGGTGAGAAGCCGACGATCGGACGTCTGCTTCATCCTCGCCGGTGAGCCTGACCCGGGCAACCCGGGAACGGTGACCGCCGAGGACATCCAAGAATGGACCAGCGAGGGCCACATCAAGTACATCGGGTACCGCAACGACATACAAGCCATCTTTGCCGTGTCCGACGTGATCGCCCATCCCACCTACTACCGAGAGGGCGTGCCTCGGGTTCTCATCGAAGCGGCCGCTATGGGAAGACCGATCATCTCCACCACAACCCCGGGCGTCTCGGAGATATTGGAGAACGGCGTGAACGGAATTTCCATCCCACCACGGGATGCGGTGGAATTGGCGGCGGCAATCGAAAGTCTGCTCGCCGATGAGGAGGTTCGCCGACGGTACGGCGCCGTCGGACGAAGAATGGCCGAAGCCCGCTTCGACGACCGCAAGGTCGCGGACCGGCACGCCGACGAGTACCGCCGAGTGTGGACATATGCCGGAGCGCGCAGTGGACAGGCGGAGGCGCGACAGAGAGCGTCCGCGCCGAGCATGACCCCACCCCGACCAGACCAACTAGACCACCACAACATATCCGTAATCATGCCGGCGCGCGACGCGGAAGCCACTATCTCCGACGCGCTCGATTCGGTCATCTCGCAGGATTACCCAGGACATATTGAGATCATCGTCGCCGACGCCTCGGATTCACCCGCTATGACAGGAATTATCCGGGCATCCTACCCCGATGTTCGAGTAATCCCCAACCCGGAACACAGTATACCCGCCGGACTCAATCACGCCATCCGGGAAGCGACCGGCGAATTCATAATCCGCTGCGACACTAGTTCGAAACTTCCTCCCACATACGTCCGGCGCGTAGTAGATGTGCTGAAGCGGACCGGCGCCTCCAGTGTGGGCGGGTATCAGAAGGTTGCCGGTACGACCTTCTTCCAGAAAGCGGTCGGACTAGCGATGAACTCACTACTGGGCTCAGGAGGCCCGATATACCGGGTGGGAAGAATCCCGGGGCCAGCCGACACAGTTTATCTCGGCGCTTGGCGCCGAGATAAACTGGAATCCGTGGGAGGGTTCAATAACCACCTGCTTAGGAATGAGGACTATGAGCTCAACTGGCGGCTACGTCAGCGAGGCGAAACGGTATGGTTCGACCCCAATTTAATGGTTGATTACCGGCCCCGGAGCAGCCTAAAGGAGCTGGCGCGTCAGTATTTCAATTACGGACGCTATAAGACCGCGATGCTGAGGATTTACCCATCGTCGCTGCAACTCAGACAGTTGGCCACTCCCCTGCTGGTGCTGGGACTGGTTGCATCCGTCGTTCTGGGTTTGATGGGGCTGACGTGGGCGGCGGCGCCGCTGCCCCTCTTGTATCTTGTCATCCTGGCGCTGGGGTCGGCGGCCATCGGCGTCCGCCATCGCAACCCCGCCGCTATACTCCTCCCCCTGGTCCTGGCAACCATGCACCTGAGCTGGGGAATTGGATTCTTCATTCCGCCACGTATTTCCACGGAGTCTCAGCATGACACGCCCCCACCGGAAAATTGAAGCCCCTCCAAACGGCGATATGCCCGACCGCGCGCTCGAAACCTTGCGTTTGGGAGTAATTGGCGGCGGACCGGTAGGACTGGTCACGGCGGCGGGTTTCTGTTCCCTCGGCCACGAAGTTATATGCGTCGAAAAGGATATCCACCGACTGGAGCGGCTGACCGGAGGAACAATACCGTTCTTCGAGCCGGAATTGCAGGAGTTGGTGGAGCAAGGCGTTGACCAAGGCCGGCTGCGCTTCACCGCCAGCCTGAGAGAGGTTATGCGCTTTGCTACCGTAATCCTGATATGCGTGGGAACCCCTGAAGGCAAACACGGCGCCGCCGATATGTCGCAGGTGGAAGAGGCGGCGGCGTCAATCGCCGCCGAACTGCCCGGCTATCGGCTGCTGATAGAAAAAAGCACCGTTCCCATAGGCTCCCACCGCCGTATATCACGCATTATTCAAGAACGCGCCGGCTCGAAAGCCGACTTCGACGTGGCCTGCATCCCGGAATTCCTGCGCGAAGGAAATGCCGTCCACGATTTCTTCAAACCCGACCGCGTCATTATCGGCGCGGTCGGAGAGCGCAGCCGCTATTTGCTTGAACAACTCTATGGGCGGTTCGACTGCCCAAAAATTTGGACCGACCCGGGCACCGCAGAGTTATCCAAGCACGCGTCCAACGCCTTTCTGGCGCTGAAAATTTCCTACGCCAACCTGCTGTCCGACGTAAGCGAGGCCACCGGAGCCGACCTCGACAAGCTGCTGCAAGGGGTTGGCGGCGACCCCCGTGTCGGGCCTTCGTTCCTCAATCCCGGCGCAGGTTATGGCGGCAGTTGCTTGCCCAAGGATGTGCAGGCGTTTTATCACCTGTCCACTGAGGTCGGCGTAGATGCGTCGCTGCTGGCAGAAGCCCAGAAGATAAACCGGCGGCGGCCGGACCTTATGGTAGAAAAGGCGCTTCGCGGCCTCGACCCAGTGAACGAACGGCTGACAACGGTTTGGGGATTATCCTTCAAGCCCGGAACTGACGATGTGCGAAGAGCGCCCAGCCTCGAAGTGGTTCGCCAGCTGCTGAACGCCGGAGCTAGGGTTGTCTGTCACGACCCGGTGGCCATCGCCCGTTTCCAGGACACCTTCGGAGACCATCCCCGTTTGGACTATCATCATGATATGTACCAGGCCGCCGCGAACAGCCACGCCGCGCTGATTGTCACCGAGTGGGATGAATACCGCAACGCCGACCTCGACCGGCTGAAGGCGAAGATGGCGGTCCCGCTGATTGTTGATGGGCGGCGGGTCTTCGACCCTCAAAAGATGAAACTGCTGGGGTTCGATTATCAGGCTCTTGGGACCGCCGGACCGAGCGAAAACTGACGAATGGGTGAACCGCGGCGGTGGCTATGCCTTGCCGCCCGGAGCATCGCTGGTAGCGATGTCCATGGCCCAGTCCCGATTCTCCCGGTACCATTTAACCAGACGCTCCACACCCTCCTCGAATGAGACCCGCGGCGTCCAGCCCAGCAGTCGCCGGGCCTTGCCGATGTCAGCCCAGGTGGCGGCAACATCAGACGGATGGCGGGGTTGATAATCAATTTCCGCCTTGCGTCCTGTGGCAAACTCAATGATCGTTATAGCGTCGCGCAACGCTATCGGAGAACCTGCGCCCACATTGATCGTCTGATAGCCCATAGGCTTGAGCGCCAGCAGCGTGGCCTCAGCCACGTCCTCCACAAAAGTGAAGTCCCGGGACTGCAGACCGTCTCCATAGACCGTTATCGGCCGCCCTTCGGCGATCTTCTGCACAAACCTGAACGGACTCATGTCCGGCCGCCCCGCCGGGCCATACACAGTGAAATAGCGCAGGACGGACGCGTCCAGACCATAGAGGTGGTGGTAAGTGTAGGTCAAAACTTCGGCGGCTTTCTTGGAGGCGGCATAAGGAGATAAAGGACAGGAAGTCGCCATCTCTTCGGACAGAGGAATCGCCTCCGAGGTCTGACTGTACACGGAGGACGTAGATGCCAGCGCGAACTTGGGAATTCCGCACTCGACGCAACTCTGCAGCAGGTTCAGGGTTCCGGTCAGGTTGGTTCGGAAGTAGGCGGCAGGTTCCTGAACCGACTGGCGAACCCCGGCGCGCGCGGCGAGGTTCACCACTGCCGAAAAGGGCGCGCCGCCGGATGCGGAGTATCGAGCGAACAGCCGCTTCACAATATTGGCGTCGGCTATGTCCCCGCGATGAAAGTCAAAGTCGGGTTCGCCTATCAGCCGGTTCATACGCCAATGCTTGAGCCGCGCGTCATAAGATTCGTTCAGGTCATCCACCCCGACCACAGGCACACCCTGCGCCAGCAACCGCTCAGCGACCCTAGCTCCAATCATGCCGGCGCATCCGGCAACCAGCGCTCGCCCGGCCGTCGAGGCCTCATCCGACCTCAATGCGATTGCTTCACTACCCGTTATATCAGTCATTTTAACCTTCATTTCCGGTGGCATATACTAATGATAAGACATACGCCTCTCAATATGTAGCCTCTCCGCGACCCACATTCACCTAACGCAGTGGATTCCGGAAAGCGGCGGAGAGGGTAGCGATGATCGTGATTTTCAAAATTTCGCTCTCATATCCTGATTTTGCGTATTGATTATACAGAGCTTACTTCGTAAAAACTAAACCCACCCCTACGGCAAACCGAGCTCACGCGAATCCGCCTCCCCTTCGCCCTTCGGAGCGCTCAGCCCGTAACTCTGCCGCAGTATCAAGATAACAAAGGGAGTAATCGCCAGCAAAGAGACTAAGGCGAACATCGTCCTCGCCCAGGCCACTCCCGCCGCGCCGTATGCCGGCGCCAGCCACGCCATCCCAACAAGGAAGACCGCTAGTCCCGCTATCCTCGATAGCAGAGGCGACCAGATACGTCCCGTCGCAGAGGGCAGCATTCTGAACGCCGCGGCGACGGGGAGCGCGCCCAAAATTAAAATCAGCAAAAGCGAGGACGCGCCGGAGAACGCATCCCCCAGGAAGAGCCGGATTATAGGCTCTCGAAAGAGGGCAAGAAGTCCTAGTCCTGCGACGGCTAACGTCATAGACATGATAGTCATGCGGAACACGGCGCGGCGCAACTCCGCTCCTTGACCTGAGTACCATTGCCTGCTGTACTCAGGGCTCATCGCATGGGGCATCAGTCCGATTGGCAGTCTTCCCACGTCCACGATCCTTCGCGCGGCGCGGTACAGCCCCGCGTCGGCGGCTCCGGTGAACCGCGCCAGCAGTATGATGTCTATGTTGTCAACCAGCGCGGTTATCTTCGACTCCCAGAAGCCGGTTCCGGTGAATCGCGCCACATCCGGCGGTATCTTAAGGGACGCCGAACGCAGGAAACCCGCCAGTCCCGCCTGCGGCGCTGAAAGCGCGGCGGCCGCGAACATCCCCAGACCGCTCACCGCAGACACTGCCATATGCGCTAGGACTACTTCGGTCAACCCGCCCTCCGCCAGCCATACCGCCGCGAGCAGTCCGACTCCGACTAGTCTGGCTACAATCGTGACAAGCAGGTAGAGCAGCATCCGGTCGGCCAGCCTCAGCGCCCCCAGTGACTCATCATACACAGCCGTCAAAACGCCGCCGACTCCGTACAGAAGCATAGCGTTTTTGTGTTCCTCATCAATCTCCAGCAGGTCGGAGGCGGTGAGGGCGAGGACGGCAATAACGACGTATGCAATGAGCGCAAACCCAAGCGAGGACGCCAGCGCGAAGCGAAATACGCGCGCGCCTTCCTCC
>CBDCBF010000016.1:0-13381 GCA_965214185.1 Dehalococcoidia bacterium
CCGACTAAGCCTATCCGCGCCTGTTCCCCCACCTCGACGTTCACGTCCGCGAACACCTCTATGTCGCCGTAGAAGAGTTTGAGTTGTGATGCGGAAAGCAGCATTTTGTCGTCTCAGGATTCGAGGATGCGTTTGAGGTTGCGGTGGTCAGACTCGAAGCGGGGCCTGAATTCTCGTGTTCATGGGCGGAGGCGGTCAGCGCCATCAGCCCGGTAAGCTCGACCTCGGACACGGAGTGGAGCCGCGAACCGTCCTCGGACGGCTCGATGTTGTACATCATGCTCATGGGAAAGGGGCCGCCGACGCTGTGGGCGGCGTATCTTTGTCCCGGTCTGAACTCGGTAACGGCGAAATCATGCGATAGCCTGCGGCTCATAACCTCGCTCACTATGCGGCAGGTTGTTCCCTGTCCTACGGGACCATGGGATGTCTGTCTGGCTTGGATTACGTTCTCGACCCAGATTGGGAGGTTTTCAATCTTGGTCACGAATTCCATTACTTCTTCCGCGGGCCGGTTGATATTTATAGTGGTTTCAATTCTCAATAGGTTTCACCTGAGCGACGGCGGTTATCGGATTATTTTTATGATTACTCTGAAGCGGCGCATGGAGCAGGAGGGTCGCAGTTCGGTGAATTCGACTATTTGGGCGTCGTCGAACTTGCCTTCCACCGCGAAATTCGCGCCGGCTTCGGGCAGGTCGGGCCTGCGTATCTGCCCCGCCGGGCCGCCGGCTTCGTTTACTAGGAACCAAGCGGTGGTCGGCAGACAAGTCTGGGATGCCATTTGGGATAACTCTTTCGGTAAGTTGCCATTTGTTAGTTTACAGTTCGTTTGTGTGGGGGTCTAGGGCATCGTCTTTCAAAGAGGTATGTATGGGTTCAGTCGGTCTGCCCATAGTCGCTATATCTTGAAGCGTACACTGATAAGAAGATGATTGCGGAAGTTCGCTATTTGGGCTATAAATCAGAATACATCAGTCTATCGAATCAGCGCGTGTTGGAGGTGGGATATGAAAGTCCTGATTTCGGGTTCGAGCGGGCTTGTCGGAAGGGCTTTGGTCAGAAGTCTCGAATCCTCCGGGGACCGGGCAACGCGGCTCACGCGTCCGGGTTCTACCCTCGCGTCGGACGCCATAGTCTGGGACCCCTCTTCCGGCTCGCTTGACGCGGGTCGGCTGGAGGGATTCGACGCGGTGGTTCATTTGTCCGGCGAAAACATCGCGGCGAGGCGCTGGTCCGCCGAGCAGAAGGCGCGCATCCGGGACAGCAGGGTGAAGAGCGCGGAACTGCTGGCGAATGCGCTGGCGGGTCTGGACAGTCCGCCGGAAGTTTTCGCCTGCGCTTCGGCCGTAGGGTATTATGGGGATAGGGGCGACGAGATTCTGAATGAGGACGCCGCGCCCGGTTCGGACTTTCTGGCGGAGGTGTGCGCGGAGTGGGAGGGCGCGACGGCGCCGGCCGCGAACGCCGGCATCCGAGTCGCCAATATGCGGATAGGCGTCGTTATGAGCGCGGCGGACTCCATGCTCGCGGCTGTCACGCCGATATTCAAGCTCGGCCTTGGCGGGAGGCTCGGTTCCGGGGCGCAGTACCTCAGTTGGATTTCCAGGAACGACCTCGTCCGCGCCATAGAATGGATACTTCGACACAATCACTTGCGCGGGCCGCTGAATCTCTGCTCTCCCAACCCGGTCACAAACTCGGAGTTCGCCCGGACGATGGGCAGGGCGCTGGGAAGGCCCGCGCTGTTTCCGGTTCCGAGCTTCGCGCTGAGGATCGCGCAGGGCGAGATGGCGGATATGCTGCTTGCGAGCGCGCGAGCCGAGCCTGCCAAGCTCAGCGCGAGCGGTTTCGAGTTTCTACACCCGCGCCTAGAGGATGCGCTTCGATGGGCATTGACGGATACGGAAGCGTGAGGACGGATTCTGCGGTGGGAGCGGACGTCTAGCCCGCGCGTATGCCGTGTGTGGGGAAGATGAGACGATGCACGGTCTGGACGCTGGATTCGGCGAATGTTCGGGAGTCTTCGACGATGCGCTCGTCCAGCGCGAGATTGTCGGGGTCGCGCAACGACTCTACTCCGTGTTCGAGTCTGTATCCGCTCGGAATGTCGTTGGCGAAACGCTGTTCAGATATAACCCCGTAGGCCATCGTCCAAGCGCGGGCTACGGCTTGCAGGTCGTATCCTCCACCGCCCAGCGCGAGCCATCTGCCGGGCGAGGCCGCTCCGAGTTCGGAGACCGCCTCCGCGAAGCCCTGCGTTGTCAGCGCGAGGTGGGTTATCGGGTCTCGGTAGTGTGAGTCTATGCCGAGTTGGGTAACCATCACGTCGGGCTTGAACGCTTCCAGAAGCGGCGGGATAGTCCGCCGGAATGCCCACAGGTACACGTCGTCCGATGTGTAGGGGTATAGCGGCACGTTCACCGAGTATCCTCTGCCGACGCCGGCTCCTGTTTCCTGCACAAAGCCGGTGCCGGGAAATAGGAACGCGCCCGATTCGTGAATCGAGATGGTGAGTACCTTGTCGGTGGAGTAGAAAGCGTGTTGCACGCCGTCGCCGTGGTGGCAGTCTATGTCCACGTAGGCTACTTTCATGCCCGCTCGCAGAAAGCGGTGGATGGCGATTACCGGGTCGTTGAATACGCAGAATCCGTATGCGTGGTCGGGCATGGCGTGGTGCAGTCCGCCGGAGATGTTGAATGCAGCGTCCGCCTCGCCGGAAATCAGCATTTCGGCGGCGGCCACTGAAGCGCCGGTCGAAAGGGCGGCCGCTTCGTAGATGCCGGGATAGTGCGGGTTGTCGCCCGGCCCGAAGTTGAAGACGGCGGGGTTCGCGCCTGAGCGTCCTGCGCCTATCGCCTCGACGCCGTTCACGTATTCGGGGGTGTGAAACCAGCCGAGTTCGGACTTGGTCGCCTCGCGCGGAGCCGCTATTCTGGACGAGTCGGCGTCGAACGCGCCGTAGGCGTCGAGCAGTTGACGGGTGTATCCGAGCCGGACGGGCTTCATCGGGTGGGTGTCGCTCAGGGTGTGCTCAGCCATCCGCCGGTCGTACAGAAAGACCGCCCTGGGGCGGCGCGCGCCGGTCTGTGATTGGAGAGTCATAAGCTATTTCACTGTGCGGGGTGTCTTCACGCGCCTCATACTACATAAACTCAGAGGTTTTTCATAGCCGCTTGGAAGAGCGCTTGAGCGCGGGGGATTAACTTGCGCGCCGCCGGACGGGTAAGTTCCTCTTGACGCATTTGGGTGGATGGGTTAGCTTATATTGAACATATATTCTGTTAACCGAAGGCGGGAGGAGTTTGGGGAATGAAACAGGCGGAGGGACATAAGGGAATGGGCAGCGGGCTGAAGGGATGGATTTCGCGGCGTTTCGGACAGAGACGCGGGAGGGTTGAGGAGTCTCCGGCTCCGGAGAATTCGCTGGAGACGCTGTTCGATGTGGAGTATGGCTGGGCTCAGAGTGATTACGCGACTTATTTCACGACTTCGGTTCCGGTGTACGCGGCGATAAAGTTGCGGGCGGACGCGGTGTCGAGGCCGCCGCTGAGAGTGTACCGCGTGAGGGCGGTGAACGGACAGGAGCGCAAGGAGTGGGTGGGGCCTGAGCATCCGGCGCAGTCGCTTGTGGACAGGGTGAATCCGCACTGGACCGGGGGCGATTTGTGGCGGGCGACGGAGACGTATCTGAATTTGTGGGGCGCGGCGTACTGGGCCGTGGAGCGGGATGAGTCGGGGACGCCGTTCGAGTTGTGGCCTCTGCGCCCGGACAGGGTCAGGGTTGTGCCGGATGAGAATGATTACATTCGGGGGTACGTTTATACCGGACCGTCGGGCGGGTCTGTGGCGTTCGCGGCGGATGAGGTGGTGCGGATGCGGTATTTCAACCCACTGGATGAGTACGCCGGACTGTCGCCAATCGGGCCGGTGAGGCTGTCGGTTGACATGGGGAGGGACGCGCTGCTCGGAAACAGGTCGGGGATAGAGAACGATACGACGCCGGGGGTTGTGTTCGAGACGGATACCGCGTTCACTGACGCCGAGATGGATGCGTTCTACAAGAATTGGGCGCTGAAGCACGGGGGACCGAAGAATAAGCTGCGGCCGGGGGTGCTGTCGCCGGGGATGAAGGCGTCGCAGGTGGGGTTTTCGCCGAAGGATATGGAGTATCTGAATACGTTGCGGTGGACGGTGGAGGACGTGGCGCGGGCGTTCAATGTTCCGAAGCCGCTGCTGCATGATCTGGAGAGGGCGACTTACGCGAATATCGAGACGACGAGGCGGATGTTCTGGGAGACTTGCATCGTGCCGGAGTTGAGGTTTTTCGAGGAGGTTCTGCGGGAGCGTCTGCTGCCGATGTTCGGGGAAGCGTCGCTGACGGCGGAGTTCGATACGACGCACATCGAGGCGCTGCGGGAGTCGGAGACAGAGCGGGCGCGCCGCATCAAGATGTACCTGTCGGCCGGCGTTATGACGGTTGAGGAGGCTCGGGCGGAGGCGGGGCTGGGGTGAGAGGATGATTTACTCTTTGTCTCTTTGTTGGGGGACTGTACTATAATGGCGACACCAGAGGAAGGAGAGGAGGCCATGTCCGTAGCGGTATCGGATAGCAGAGGATTGCATCTTCCTGATTTGGTGATCAGGGGATTTCGAGGGATTGAGGATCTTGCGGTCTCGCGCCTGGGGCGGGTGAACCTGATTTCGGGAAAGAACAGTGTGGGGAAAACTACGTTGCTTGATGCCGTCCGGGTGTATGCGGCGCGGGGAAACTACAGTGTCCTATTGGACATATTGCAGACACGAGAAGAGCTAACCGACTCTAGCGACGAAGAAGGGGATGAATTTTTTGTTCCCGACTTGGAGCGCCTTTTCTATGACGGAGGTTTTCCAACAGATTACTACATCTCAATAGGCCCGAAGGACGATACTCTGCGGCTCGACATGAAGATCGCTCCGTTGAGCGAAGAGTTTCTTAGCCGACAGCGATTTTCTTTGCGAGAAGGTCTTTTGGCGGAAGACTTAAGGGCGCTCAAAGTCGAATTCCAGAATGCATCATCAGAAACCCCGATAGATCGCCTTCTTCACAGGTATCGCCTACCCCGTCGGGGTTTGCCGAGACAGGCTAGGAACGGCGAATCAGAGTTCTCGTCTAGGATACTATGCGAGACCCTGGGGCCGGGTTTGCTGAGCAATTCGGATATGGCGCGCTTCTGGGACAAGGTGGCACTCACTGACGATGAAGCTCTAGCGGTTGAAACTCTGAATCTGATATTCGACGATGTGGTAGAGCGGGTCACAATTGTGGGCAATAATAGAACCTCCTTAGGCGGACCTAGAGCGGTTGCGAGGCTCAGGGCTGAAGATCGCCGGGTTCCCCTCAAGAGTCTCGGCGACGGCGCAGTGCGCTTGTTTGGGGTCGCGCTAGCGCTGGCGAACAGCAGGGACGGCTTTCTGCTCATTGACGAGGTGGAGAACGGGATTCACTACTCGTTGCAGCGTGACTTCTGGAAGATGGTTATGCAGACGGCATACGAGAACAACGTGCAAATTTTCGCCACTACTCATAGCTGGGACTGTATTAGAAGTTTCGCTTACGCGGCTATGGAACTGGAAGATGTGGAAGGTTCCCTTGTCAGGCTTTACAAGAGAGATAACAAAGTCAAGTCGGTGGAGTATTCTGAGAGTGATCTCAGAGTTGTGGCTGAGCAAGGCATTGAGGTTCGATAGTCTTTGAATCTCCACAATCCAGAGCCACCTAGTCGTATCCTATTGGTTGAGGGTACGGATGACGTTAATGTAATCTTGCGAATCAAAGAACGTTATCAGGCAATGCCTGATTTCTGCATTTCTGACAAAAAGGGCATTGACCCATTGCTCGACTCCATTCGGCAGGAAGTCAGAGAGCCATCTCGTGAGGTCGTCGGGATTATTGTTGATAGGGACACGAATCTTTCGTCGCGCTGGGACGCTGTGCGAGACAGGTTGCGAAATGAGGGATGTGATCTACCGCCGCAGCCTTGTCCTGATGGCACTATAATCCCCGAGACTGAAGACCTTCCCCGTGTGGGCATCTGGCTGATGCCGGACAACGAATCGTTGGGCGAGCTTGAGGATTTTGTATCTCGAATGATACCTGACGATGATCCTGTGTGGCCGTTGTCTGAGGATTATATCGAAGGGATTCCCACAGCAGATAGAAAGTTCGCTGAGAATAAGACTCAGCGGGCGAAGGTTCACGCTTGGCTGGCAGCCAGGCAAAACCCCAGACAGATGGGACAAGCTGTTCAGGCAGGGGATTTGGATGTAGATGGCGAACTTTGTCAGAAGTTCGTGAATTGGCTCAGGAGATTATTCGAGTAAAGCGCCCAAACGGAGAAAGGACTGAACATGAAGATAACGAATGTGAAGGTGGAGATGTTCAACTGGAGGTCGGAGCCGTGGATGACGGGGGTGGGGACGACGTTCGGGGATACGCGGCAGCTTGGGATCGTTACGGTGGAGACGGATGAGGGGGTGAAGGGGAATGCGTTTCTGGGGTCTTCGCGTATGGGGGCGAATCATTTCGCGCCCGGGCTTATCGAGTTTATCAAGCCTATCGTGATGGGCCGGAATCCACAGGACATCGGGGCTATCTGGTGGGATATGTGGAAGATGAACCGGTCGGTTTCAACCTACGTCATCGGGGCGATTGACATCTGTCTGTGGGACATTAACGGGAAGATAGCGGGCCAGCCGATTCACAGGCTTCTGGGAACGTGCAAGGATTCGGTTCCGGTGTATTCGAGCACCGCGTATCATGAGACGAAGGAGGAGTACGCCGAGGAGGCTATCCGGTTCAAGGAGATGGGCTGGACGGCGCACAAGATACATCCGCACGGGAATCCGATGTATGACATCGAGATATGCCGGGCGGTGCGGGAGGCGGTGGGCGACGATATGAAGCTGATGCTGGATTCGATGTGGGCGTACCAGTATGAGGACGCGATGCGAGTGGGCAGGGCCATCGAGGATCTGAGTTACTACTGGTATGAGGATCCGCTGGTGGAGGAGGACATCTACAATTATGTGAAGTTGCGCCAGAAGTTGGATATACCGATTATGTCCACGGAGTACGCTCCCGGGCGATATTATGGAATGACTTCGTGGATTACGCAGTACGCGACGGACATTCTGCGCGGGGATGTGGCGGTTACGGGCGGAATAACTCCGATGGTGCGGTTGTGCCATCTGGCGGAGGGGTTCAACATGAAGTGCGAGATTCATCACGGGGGGAATTCCCTGAATAATGTGGCGAATCTGCATGTGACGATGGCGGTTCCGAATTGCGAATTCTTCGAGTTTTTCCCGTGCACCGGGGACAATATGTACGGGTTGGTGAATGACATAGATATGACGGGCGGCGTGGTTAACGCGCCGACTGAGCCGGGTCTGGGCTACGAGATAGACTGGGATCTGGTGAAGCGGGAATATACTGGGACTGCGGAGTAGGGTGAAAGGATGGGGGAGTCCGGCTTTTGGGTGGGCGTCCCTGTCGGGATGAGGGTTGGTGAAACCAAGGAGGTTTGTGATGCGAGTGGAAAGTCGCCGGCCGGCGCTGATTATCGGGGTAACTTCCAACCTCTGCCGGATTTGATGTTGATGATGCGTGGCTTCCCGACTCTCACTCCCCGGAATTTCATCACTGTTAGGAATCAGCGGGGTTACGGCGCTCAGAACAACTGGATGTGGGCGCGACAGGAGCTGTTGCGCTACACGATTGGTCGCCCGAAGTTTCAGGTCGTCTGTACAAACATACTGAAGATGCGGTCAGGTCGAAAGGCGGCCGCTAATACTCAGACAGTGAGAAATCGCTCTTGACAGGCGCACTTTTGTTCGTGATAATGTAGTGAATCGTTAGCTGCCTGATGTGGAGTTGGGCGGCGCGGCGGGTTAGCCGCAACGATATGATAACCAAGTAGAGACGGGGTTACCGTCCCCCAATCAGGTCTGTAAACGGCCCTCTTTGGCGAGCGAATCGCCTTGGAGGGCCGTTCTGCGTTTGGTCGGAAGTGTCCGGGAAAGGGAAGAGAGGAGGAGTTATGAGGCGCGACGGAGTATGTGGCGGAGAGAGGAGCGCGGAGGCCGCGGCGCGGCGTGGAAGCGGCGACGGGTATGTCGGGACGGCTTTCAGGTCGGCGGCGGCTATCGGAGACAGCAGACCGATTGGAGGCGATGTGTACTCGGTGACGATTTTCGCCAACGAGATGTCTAGGGATGGCGTAAACGTGGACCTGGACGGGATGGACTTCTCGAATTACGAGAAGAATCCGGTGGTGCTGTACGCGCATGACCACTTGGGAAGAACTGAATCCGGCGGTCTGCCGATAGGTCGGACGCTTAGGCTGGCGCGGACGCGGGACGGGCATATCAGGAGCGGACTTCGAGTTTCTGGCGGGGGACGCGTTCGCGGAGCGGGTGCGGAACGCATGGAAGAAGGGGTTTCTGCGCGGAGCCTCTATCGGATGGCGTCCGATGGAGACTCAGCCATACGGCGGCGGGGTGAGGGCGGTGCGTTCGGAACTGTTGGAGTGGTCAATCGTGGCTGTTCCGGCGGACCCGGACGCGCTGCGAGACGTGTATCTGCGAGTGGTCAGGGCGATGCTGGAGCCGCCCCCGGACGGGACGGATGCGGGAGAGTCGGTGATATTCGACCACCGCGACGAGTCGGGCGGGTCGAGGCGCGATGCGGTCGGGTTGGACCTGGACGAAACGCGGAGCCTGCTGGCGGATTTCAGGAAGAAAATGACGAAAGTACGCGGATAGCTTAAGAAAGGAGCGAGACAGATGACAAACACGCTTGAAGAGATAAGGGCTATGAACCGGAGCATCGGGGAGATCGGCAGCTTTGTGAGAGAGCGCACTGACGAGTTGAGAGGCGAAGTGGCGCTGCTGAAGGAGGAGAGCGAGCGGCTGAAGCAGGGCGTGGTTAAGGCGCAGGAGCGGTCGCGGGAGCGCCGTCGCGCTGAGGTCGCGCGGGTGGATGGCGCGGAGCGCGGCATCAGAGTGAGAGAGGGAAGGTTCGCCGGGTACAGTCCTTTGGACGTGGGCATCATGCGGGTGGTGGCGCAAAACCACCGCAACGATCCGGACGCGCCTCACGCGCGGGTCTGGGTGGATCAGCTGCGTGAGGCCACACTCTCGCTCAGGAGAGGGATCGGCGCGGAGGACGTTGACCGCCATTTCCAGAGCATGGAGAGGTGTCTGAGAAAGGCGTATGTCCAAGAGTCGCTTCCCGGGACCGCTGGCGCGGGACCCGGAGCTTCAGTACAGGCAGGCGATACTGCCGATGCTGACGTATCTACGTGATTTGGCGATACGGGCGGCGCTGGACTCGACTACGACGGGTTCGGGGGACGAGCTTGTTCCGACGCTGGAGCGCGCGGAGTTGTGGAGGGATGTGAGCCTTCAGACGCTGGTCGGGGGCCTGATACCGGCGTTCGCTATGCCGAGCCAGCCATTCGATATACCGACCCAGCTTGGGGACGTGAACTTCTTCCCCGGAGCCGAGAATGTCGCGGTCACTTCGTCCGCGCCCGGCACGTCCAAGGTGAGTCTCACATCCTACGAACTGGTGGCGCAAGTGCCGTTCAGCTTCTCGCTGGAGGAGGACAACGTGCTGCCGTCGCTGTTGGGCGAGATACGAGAGAGCCTGGTCAGGAACAGCGCGGAGGTCCTGGACGACATAATTTTGAACGCGGACACGACGCAGACGAACAATATCAACGCGGACGAGGCGAGTGTCAGGAAGAATAGCGCGGGAAAGGCTCACTGGCTGGTGGGCTACGACGGGCTTATTCACCTGCCGCTGGAAGAGAACACGTCTATGTCGAACGACCACGGGGCGGGAGTCTCGGCGGATATGTTCAACGAGATAAGGGCGAAGATGGGTCGGTACGGCGCGAGGCCGTCGGAGCTTGCGTGGATTATGGACGTGAATACGTTTATCCGGGCGCAGTCGGTCGAAGCCTTCCGAACAATGGATAAGCTGGGGCCGAACGCGACACTGCTGAGCGGAATGCTGGGCGCGGTGGAGGGCATCCCGGTGATCGTATCGGAGCATATGCGTCTGGCTGACGCGGACGGCAAGGTTACGGATGGAGGCAATGTCGCCAACACGGGACGTCTGCTGCTGGTGAATCGTTCTCAGTGGGCGCAGGGCTTCAGGCGGCCTCTGAGGGTGGATGTGACGCGCGACGCTCAGAAGCGTCAGACGGTGGTGACGGTCAGCTTCCGGCACGCGCTGACCGAACGGAGCGGAACGCGCTCTAAGGCAACGCACACTGCTCTCCAGTACAACATTACGGGCGTGGCGTAGCGGCGGGGCGACGGGTTTGGGCGCCGGGATCAGGCGCCCCAAACCCGTTCTTCAATTCATAGCGGGATACATGGAGGACTTTATACATGAACGCTTACACAACACTGGATCTTCTGAAGAGCGTGGCGGTTCTGGATATAGCGGGGTCGGAGGACGATGAACGGCTGCTGATGCTGTTGGAGAACGTCTCGCGACAGGTGGATTTCCATTGCAATAGGCACTTTTTTATACAGCGGGCGGCGATGGTGTTCGACGGAGACGGCTCTACGGCATTGCGTATTCCGGACCTTGTATCTGTGGACGCGGCGGGTCTGGCTACGGACGAGGACGGAGACCGGACGTTTGAGAGTGTCTGGGCGGAGTCGGACTACCTTCTGCATCCGGCGAACGCGGACCCGACGGGAGGACATGACTTGTCGTCGCCGTACACGGGGATCGTGGTAGATACCGAGTCAGGAACGAAGAGCGCGTTCGCGTCAGGGATGCGTAGGGTGCGCATAGTCGGGGAATGGGGATACTGGCGCCGGATAAGGCGGGCGGCTGAGAGTGTGGCCGGATCGTTCGACGCGGGGTCGAGCGTTATGGGGGTCGGCGCGGGCGAGGATATCGGAGTGGGGCATACGCTATTGGTGGGTTCGGAGCAGATGTATGTTCACAGACGAAGGGATGACAGTGTGGTGGTGTCGCGAGGGGTGAATGGGAGCGAGGCCGCTGAGCATACGTCGGGCGAGGATATCTGGATATACCAATATCCGGGGCTTGTGAGCGAGGCGGTGATCATACAGGCGTCTCGGCTGTGGAAGCGTAGGGATTCGGCGTTCACGGACACGCCGGGATTTGTAGGCGGTTTCGACCCGGACGCCGCCGAACTACTAGCGCCGTATCGCAAGCTCATCGCGCGATAGGAAGAAATCAGGACACCGGAAGCGAGGCTGGAGAGGATATGACAAACGAAATAGTAGAGATAAAGAGGGCGATAAAGGCGCGGCTGGAGAGCGTATCCGGTCTGAGAGTCATCACTTTCGCGCCGGACGACTGGCGAGACTTTCCGGTTGCGATCGTCAGACTGGACAACAGAACCGCATCCCGCGCGGGAGTGGCGGGGTCGTCATTTGACGCCGAGTTCGTGGTCACCGTAATGGTGGGCGGGTCGAAGGCGCGGGACGCCTATGACACGCTCGACAGTTACATCGCCTCTGACGGAGCGATGAGCGTAGAGGCGGCTATAAAGGCTGACCCCACGCTGGGCGGGGTTGCGCGCGTGGCGCGTCTGACGGGTGTAGAGAACATCCGAATCGTGAGCCTGGGCGGCGGACGCTACGCGGGCGCGGATTTCAGGCTCTGTGTCGAGAAGCGAACCGGGGTCGGGGCGGTACTGGAGCTGTATGATGGTTCGAGCGTCATTGACCTGTTGGGGCCGCCGTACTTCGGAAGCGGCGAGGTGAAGTTCGGGCCTGTGGAACGCGAGCCGGCGAGCGCTGACCCGAGACCGGGACTTGTGGATAGCGGCTATGTTCCGCGCACGATGGAGATAGGGCTGGCCATGAGGGAAAGCGGGGCCGGACAACCCGGGAAAGGCCTGAACGCGCTCAGCGCGATCTGCGCGCGGGCGGAGCGACGGAGTCGGTCGGAATGGGGTTCGGCTGTGAGGCTGAGGCGCGGAGCGGACAGCAGGACGATAGAGTACAGGACTCTGGGGGGCGGAGTGGAACTCATACCCCGCTCCGGCGAAGATGACTCCGCGCTTGGAGTGAAGCTGAGTCTGAGCGTCGAGGCGTTGGGAAGGCTGACGGAGGTTGAGTCGTCGGCCACGCTGTGGAACGAGCGGGACGGGGCAAACCGCAACTACATGGACTTCACTGACATTCCCGGATCTCATAGCGCTCCGGCCCCAGATCAGGATAGACGACCCGTCCGGTACATGGTCGGACGCGGGAAAGATGTGGATTGGGAAGAGGTCAGGCTATAGGCGCGCGATTAACCTGTTCTTTCAGGCTGAGGATGGAAGAATCGAGCGAGGCAGCTCTGTATTCGAGGATGGCGGAGGCATATGGTCGGGCGATGTACAGCTTCTTTCGGAGGCGAGCGGCGGGGAGTACGCTCGGATGCAATGGATGAGGGCCGGAAGCTACACGACTCGCTCGGCGTTCACGCTTTGCGGCTGCGCGCGCATTGCTATAGCGGCGGCCGGCGCGCCGCGGGGCAGATTCAGGGTTCTGGTCAGAGCGCGGTCGGAAACGGACAACGCGGAACTGCAGGTTGGACGGCTGGGCTTCGCGCTGGGCTGGTCTCTCGGGTCAAGCTCGAAGACGCCGGAGGAAGGCGACGCGGTTTTTCCTGCGACGGCGTCGGAATTCAGAACCCTGGATTTGGGTGAACTGAAGCTGCCGACGACGTCCGCGCCGGAGGGATACGCGACGCCCGGGTTTGACCTGGACGTTTACGGCGTTCTGGGTGGAGGCGACGCTGCCAACGGCGTTGGCGCACACCACTTCAGGTGGTTGGTTGACTACGTCATGCTGCTGCCGATTGACGAAGGGGAGGTGGTTGTGAATAGCGTGGGGACGTCGGAGCGGATGCTGCTGGACACGCTGAGCGAGGCAGGACCGGGCGTATTTATGCTGGACGAGTCGGGCGCTGCGATTGGAGTCGCGGACTTTGAGGGCGCGCCGTTCACGATAGGTCCGGAGGACACGCGCGTCTATATAGCGAGGGACGACGTTTCAGACCCGTCCGGGGTGAAGTTCAGAGTCGCCGCGACACTGACGCCCCTGGCTGTCGGCGTGTAGAACCATGGGCGCTGGGCCTGAAAGGATGATGATATGAGACAACTACCCAGCCGATTTGAACAGAGGAGGCATATGGAGATGGAGAATCGTCTGGCGATACTCGAGAATGACACCGATATTCTGGAAGGCAAGCTCGACCGGATAATCAGGATTCTGCAAGGGATTCTGCTGACCGGGATAGGCGCTGTCGTAACGGCGGTGATAGGCGTTCTGGTGCAGGTGGTCATCAAGGGAG
>CBDCBF010000017.1:0-12568 GCA_965214185.1 Dehalococcoidia bacterium
TGGGAGAAGAGGGTTTATATATTCAGATTTATGGTTGTCCGGTGTATCCGATGCGCTCGTAGGTGGGCGCTCAGGTGTCTGCTGATGGCCCTGCTGGTGGGGTCTGGCGCTTGCATATCGCTTGCATAGTCCAGCATTCACCTGTTCCGAGGATTTTTCCGGGTTGGCCGGTATGTCATTGATAAGCGAGGCCTTATGTATTTCTTGAAGAGCTTTTGTTCTGTCATATGGGTATTGTACCACAGCGTTGAGAGGCGTGTGTGGTTGGGGAGGATGATGTGAGTATGGTTTTTGACTTACGCCATATGGCTGTGGGCGGTGGCGACTGATACCTGAATGTCGTAGATGGCCTGGGGACATAGCTTGGCCTATTAGGGTCGAGTCGAGCCACTTGCGAGATGCGAGGGGTCGCTCTGTTGAGTTCCTGCCTGGACAGCATCCCGCTGAATATGTCGCAGGCGTCGGCAAGGCAGATTATCATAACGTCGCGCGGGGAGGGGATCTCGTCGCTGAACAGCACGCCCATGATGCGGAGCTTGACTTCGCGCTCGGCGGAACCGTCTATAACCGGATAGCGCCTGGACCGGAAGACCCACAGGAAGCGGTCGTCTTGTCGTTCGAGGATGCCGCGGCTGACGAGTCGTGACAGGGCTTCCTCCTGTATTTCGTGGGAGCGCCTCGCGGTGTGTTCTACCCAGAAACGGATGTCGCGACTTTCGTCCAAGGCGGCTATTTCGGCGAGGGTCGGGTCGAGTAGGCTGTCGCCGACAGGAGTGGAGTCTATGAGAACCAGACTTTCCAGATCGGTTGTCTATACGATTCTCCCAAAGCCAGTTCCATCAGGACAGCGCCGGATATGGCGTAGTCCAGCGACCAGCTTGGCACGCTAACGAACCTGCCGTCATCGTCGTTTAGCATGAGAAGTATGATTTCCTCTACGAATCTTAGCATTGGGCTTATCCTCCATTAGTACGGGGCATGGATAGTACGGGGCATGGATTAAAATAAAATGAACCTTAACATATAGGGTCTGAATTTGCATAACCCGGTGGGTTTAAGCGGCGGGGGCGCTTGATTGTCTCAGTTTTGTCAAAATTTTTCTTGACAGGGGTGAGGAGTGTGTTATAGAATGGGTACCTGCACCTAAGAAATGCACCTTAACAACTGGATAGTGGAAAGAACCAAAACCCAAAACAAATCCGTAGAGTTTGATCCTGGCTCAGGACGAACGCTGGCGGTGCGCCTAATGCATGCAAGTCGAACGGGCGAAGGGCTTCGGCCCCTAGCTAGTGGCAGACGGCTGAGTAACACGTAAGTGATCTGCCCCGGAGAGGGGGATAAGCCGGAGAAATCTGGTCTAATACCCCATACGCTCCCTACATTAAGGTATAGGGAGGAAAGGTTCCGGCGCTCTGGGAGGAGCTTGCGGCCTATCAGGTAGTTGGTGGGGTAACAGCCTACCAAGCCTAAGACGGGTAACCGGTGTGAGAGCACGATCGGTCAGAGGGGGGACTGAGACACGGCCCCCACTCCTACGGGAGGCAGCAGCAGGGAATCTTGCGCAATGGGCGAAAGCCTGACGCAGCGACACCGCGTGGGGGATGAAGGCTTTCGAGTTGTAAACCCCTTTTCCCGGGGATGAGAAAGGACAGTACCCGGGGAATAAGGTTCGGCTAACTACGTGCCAGCAGCCGCGGTAATACGTAGGAACCGAGCGTTGTCCGGATTTACTGGGCGTAAAGTGCGCGTAGGCGGTTTGTTAAGTCTCATGTGAAATCTCCCAGCTCAACTGGGAGGGGTCATGGGAAACTGGCAGACTGGAGTGCAGTAGAGGAGAGCGGAATTCCCGGAGTAGTGGTGGAATGCGTAGATACCGGGAGGAACACCAGAGGCGAAGGCGGCTCTCTGGGCTGTAACTGACGCTGAGGCGCGAAAGCGTGGGTAGCAAACCGGATTAGATACCCGGGTAGTCCACGCCCTAAACGATGGATACTAGGCATGGGGGGTATCGACCCCTTCCGTGCCGCAGCTAACGCAATAAGTATCCCGCCTGAGGAGTACGGCCGCAAGGCTAAAACTTAAAGGAATTGACGGGGACCCGCACAAGCAGCGGATCGTGTGGTTTAATTCGATGATAAGCGAAGAACCTTACCAGGGCTTGAAATGCATCTGACAGGCTGTGAAAGCAGTTTTTCCTTCGGGACAGTTGCACAGATGTTGCATGGCTGTCGTCAGCTCGTGTCGTGAGATGTTGGGTTAAGTCCCGCAACGAGCGCAACCCCTGTCGCTAGTTAGGATGTCTAGCGAGACTGCCCCCACTGGGGGAGGAAGGTGGGGTCGAGGTCAAGTCATCATGGCTCTTACGTCCTGGGCTACACACACGATACAATGGTCGGGGACAGACGGTCGCGAAGGCGCGAGCCGAAGCTAATCCCATAAACCCGGCCTCAGTTGGAATTGCAGGCTGAAACCCGCCTGCATGAACGCGGAGTTGCTAGTAACCGCAGGTCAGCACACTGCGGTGAATACGTTCTCGGGTCTTGTACACACCGCCCGTCAAGTCATGGAAGTCGGTAACACTTGAAGTCGCTAGGCTAACCTGAAAGGGAGGCAGGCGCCGAGGGTGGGACTGGTGACTGGGACTAAGTCGTAACAAGGTAGCTGTACCGGAAGGTGCGGCTGGATCACCTCCTTTCTAGGGAGACAGGGATCGCCCGCGGTTATTGAACCAGCGGCGTGACCAGGTCGGTCGGCGGGTGAGTGGAATATAGGCAGAGGGTTGAGCAGGATTCGGCGTTGGGCATATGTCCGGCGCGCAGAAGGAGTTCCCCGAAGCTGAAAGTCCGCTCCCTGAGAAAGCCCGCCGCAATTTACACACATGGAAACTATGGTGAGGCTCTTTCCACTATCCAGTCGTTAAGGTGTTTTCTTTTGTAAGGCGTCCAGAGCAAGGCGGGGCGCATCCTCGCCTTGTCTGCGAACTGAAGCCGTTTCCGCGTGGGGGCTGTAGCTCAGTCCGGGAGAGCGCCTCCTTTGCACGGAGGAAGTCAGGGGTTCGAATCCCCTCAGCTCCACCACAATGGTTACGGTGTTTCGCAACGAAACTGATACAATTGGCAAAGTCTCGTCCACCGCCTGCACCGGCAGATCCACCAACTCCAGGGACACCGCCATACGCGCGGTGCGCTTGAACAGCTCCCTCATGCTGTGCCGATGGCGGTGGTAGAACCGCACAGGGTGTTGTGGTCGGGATGCTGCCACCCGGTCAGCCAAAGGTACGGCAGCCGGTCGCGGCAGGCCGCCTCCAGCTACCGGCCGAGCGCACCCCGGTCATGAAGCCGCGCGGCCACACGCAGAGCAGATCCCGGGGATGGTATGCCGGCGCTCCCATCGGGTCCCCTTCCAACTCCACGCCCAGCTCCGCCCAGCCCTTCCGGTCCAGCGCATCGGCAAACTCAGCCACGAAGCGGCGATAACTCGTCAAGCGTCGGCGGCAACAGCCACATCCGCTCCCGGTCCATGTCTCGAAGCGGCATATTCTCGTCTCCTCCCGCCGCTCTTGCTAACTTTTGAGACAGGCTCGTTTCGAGCGTGGGCCTCCCCGCTTGCCCGTGTATGCCGCCCTTTCTTGGGTTGAAGACGCGGACGCCCCTCGGGCGGGTCTGACCCGCGCACTTTCCCGCTGTCCCGGAATTGACGGTCGGTGTAGAATTACGCCCTTCCGAGAGAACCAGAGCGCGGCGGTCTGACGGCACAAGCGGGGCGACGCCGCCGGCAACCGCCAGGCGCGACATGAGCACGCCCAACGTCACGTCCGGAAACATTGCCAGGACCGCCCAAGCCCCGGGCCGCTTCCGGCTGCCGGACCCGCCCGAAGACCCGGAAGACAGCGGGTAATTCGCTCCGCCGTCACCGGAATTCAGTCGGCGCAAGGGCTGATTTCCGGCGGAAATCGCAAGCTGAAAGCCATGAATTGCCCGCGAAAAACGTTTGACACGCTGAGCGGACTGTGATATTAATGCTCTCTTGGCCTCGACCTTGACCTCGTAGTGGTGATACGCAGTATCAGAACTGCGGCGACAATATCAACAGTACAAGAGAGAGAAAATGACTGACACATTGCACAGGCTCATCCAACTGCGAACCCCCTTCCTGGCCTTGGGGATGGCCGTATGGGGAACCAAGAGAATCCAACGGACGGCCCGGCTGTTGGGCCTGCCACCGTACTGGCGGCGGCCTTTGCCTTTGCCGCTCCTCTCGAGGCCCAGGAGGGAACAGAGCCCCAATACGTCGACTTGATCATGCTTCATGATTATGGTCTACGTTCAGAAAATGTATACAAAGTCCAAAATGTTGGGACCGCGACGGCCACTGGAGTTACCGTATCATTTCTGCTTGAGGGCTTGGAAGGAGGAGGCGATGCCTTTCCAGACAAGAGGACTGTGAACGGTACCAACCAGGCGTTCACATGGGAGGTTGGGACTGTGCCACCGGGCCAGGCCAGTGCCACTGTGGAATTCAGTACACGGGTCCACCCCGGTATCCAGACCCCTGTTGACTGGCCGGGCCATGTCGGAGTCATAAACGCCACAGCTTCCGCCCTTGAGCCTGGACCGAGCATCTTGTTGGCCAATAACCACCTGGCAGTATATGCATACGCTCATAGGGGCCTCCTCCATCGGGCTGATCACATGTGGCGCAGTCGCCTGGCGCTCCTGCTGTCCGTAGACAACTTAGAGCCGGAAGCAGGAGGCGATGTGAACTTCGGCTTATCCGCCCAAAACTACAATACGGGGCGAGCTATCGGCGCCTTTTACGGCGGCCACATCGCCGATATAAATATCCAGGTGGAATTATCCGATGGACTGCAATTCAAATCCGGCTGGGTTCCGCCCGGTGAATTTGCGATTGCGTTCTCGGGCCGGTCGGCAACCTGGCAGCCGGCGGCAGTGGACACAAAGGCGAACCGGACGGGAAATAGTAACCCCGCTTTTCAGGAAATTGCCATGTAGGCCCAATTGACCCAGTCGGACAGCTTGGGCGACATCCCGCTGGAGGAGCGGTGCATCACCGCCTGGGTATCCAGCAGCAAGCCTCCCCCAACATTGGGGTACCCCTTACGCCGGCTCACGCAATGCCTGGGCGACGACCCGCCGGTGTTGTTTAATGACCGGGAACTGGGCCTGTTCACGCTCTACCCCTGCGTCGGAGTCGCCACGATAGCATACCCCTGCCGGGACGAAGACGGCGACAACACGGCGGATAACGGCATGGAAGTGGCGGCGCATTTACGGACCGATCGGCAATATGCGCCACGGCGCCAAGGCGTAGGACGAAGCAGCCACTTCACTGGCAGATACGGATACCTCTATCTGAGGCCCGGAAGCGTAATCGTCCAGGTCAAGGACCCCGACGGGCGAGTTGATGGCAACCTGGGATGGTGGGCGCGCGCGACAAACGACTTGGTGATAACTTTGGGTAACCGTTTACAGTCGTCCGATGACTGGACTCATCTGAAGTGGGAAATGGCCTCGGTTCAACGGCCCAGCGACGGGCACGCCCATATCTTCAATACGCCGCGCACCACTGAAATCCTTAACACAGACGGCCTCCCATACCCCGCTGACGGCACCATAGGCCCTTTCCACTCAGCCTTTAAAGCAGACTACCCGATTGAACTCAAGTTCGACACTCTCGGTACCTACGTCGTTGACTTCACCCAGGTATCCAGAAACAACAACGGCACGGCCAGCGACACCACGGACGACGTGGATTACACAGCTACCGGAAGATACACCTTCCACGTGGGCCCCGTCGCGGAGCTGGCGGTGCGGGACGGGTCGCCCAACCTGGATCTGCCGGCCGGCCAGAGGGCCTTCACCATCCTCGCGGTCAACAACGGCCCGGACCCGGCTTCCGCCGCCCAGGTGACGGTGACCCTGCCCGCGAACGCAACCTACCAGTCCCACACCGCCAGCGCGGGAACCTACGACTCCACCGGCGGGGTCTGGACCGTCGGCGAGTTGCGGCATACGGATTCTATCCGGAACCGCCAGGGTCGGGATGGGGAGGTACTGACCATCATCGTCGACTACGCCGGGAGCGGGACGGCCGCCGCCAGCATCGTCAACACCGTGAACTACTCCGTCTGCATCGATAGCGAGGGCGACGACCTGGACCACAGCGACCAGGCCGCCTGCGAGGCCGTAACCGGCGCCAGCTGGCACACGACGCCCGTGCTGGACTACCGCAGCGACAACAACGATGCCGCAATCACCGCGGCAGACGGCAGCGGAGTCCACTTGGTGACCTTGCCCAGCGACCAACCCGACACGGCCAGCCTGGTCCTCCAGTGGGACGCGGTGGCTGAGGTGAACGGCTACCCCGTGCTCCACTACGAGGTATGGCGGACCGACAACTGCGCCGACTACGAAACGTGCGCCGGGGAAGCGGCCCAGGTGGGGGTGGCGGACGGGGTGGCCGACCCAATGTACGTAGATACGGACGTGGCAACCGGGAGCCTGTACGCCTACCAGGTGCGGGCAGTGGGCTTGTGGGGCGCCACCGGCTCACTGCTCGAGCCGGCGAGCCTGTGGGGCGCCAAAGGCCGCCTGTCCGAGCCGGTGATCCGGAAGGCCGGGGTGGCCACCCCGCCCCCGGACCCCAGCCCTGCGCCCATGGGCCTCATCCGGAGCCCCGACCCGCTCGTGGTGGGGGATCCGGTCAACGTCCGGCTGGACGACCGGGAGAGCGACTACCTGGCCCGCATCGAGGCCAATCCGAACCAGCAGGCCACCGACCCCTGCGTCGGCTATGACGAGCGTCCCGGCGTCTCCATCCCGGGCTGGCAGTGGCAGCGGGCCGACGCCCAGTCCGGCGATTCCAATAGGCCCGACAGCGCCACCTGGACCGACATTGACCGCACCGGGTACACCGGCCCCAGCTACGTCTACGTCCCGGCGGCCGGCGACCAGGGCAAGTTCCTGCGGGCCACCCTGACCTACGGCAACCCCCCCGGCCACGGTGACCACCGGCGTCGTCGGCCCGGTGGGGGCGTCCGCGTCCGCGTCCGAAACCGCCGCCGGCCTCGGCGGCACGGCGGTGGTGGGCCAGACGCTGACCGCCAGCCTGACGGCCGCCGGGGGCCACCGACCTGGGCGACTGGCAGTGGGAGGTCAGCAGCGACTATACCGATGACAACGACGACAGCAACGATACCTGGGGCTACCCCACAATCACCTACGAGGACTGCGTTGCGTCTCAGAACCTGGGGGACCACCAGTACCCGCTGACCGGCAACGACGAGGGCAAGTTCTTCCGCGCCCATGTCCACTACACCGACGGCGAGGGCAACCGCAGGCGGGCGCAGACCGGCGTATCGGGGCCGGTGGCGGCGGCCCAGGGCCTCCAGCAGAGGAATCTGCCGGAGGAGATTGCCCCGCCAGCGCTGGCCATAACCGCCGTCAACGGGGACGTTGCCGAGGGGAGGGACGGCGCGGCAACCGCCACCGTCAGCCTCAGCGCCCCCAGCGACGAGACCGTTACCGTGGACTGGCAGACCGCCGACGGAACCGCCGACGCCGGCGAGGACTACACCGCCGCCGCCGCCACCCTAACCTTCGCGCCGGGCGGGCCGCTTGCCCAGAAGATCAGCGTCGCCATCCTTGACGATACCGAGCACGAGCCAAACCCAGAAACCTTCTACATCGACCTGTCCAACGCGTCCAACGCCACCATAGACCCCAACAATGACTGGGTTGCGGTAAGCATAACCAGCGACGATGCGGCGACCAACAACCCGCCTGTCTTCGACGCCGGAACCGACGCCTTCAGCGTGGCGGAGAACACGACGGCGGTGGGCGCGGTGACCGCCACCGACCCGGACGTCGGAGACAGCGTGACCTTCACCCTGGTCGGCGGCGCCGACGAGGCCAAGTTCGCCATTACCCCGGAGGGAGCGCTGACTTTCCTGACCGCGCCGGACCACGAGCGGCCCGCCGACTCCGGCGGTGACAACGGCTACGAGGTGGTGGCGCGGGCCTCGGACGGCTCCCTGACCGCCGACCAAAGCGTCACCGTCACGGTGACCGACGCGGCCGAGACCGACGCCACCCTGAAGGCGCTGTTCCTATCCGACCAGGACGGCAACCCGGTGGACATCGGAGCCTTCGACCCGGCGACCACGGCCTACGCCGCCAGCGTGGGCAATGGCGTGACCGGCGTAACGGCGACGGCCACGCCCAACCACCCCGGACGCCGCCGTCGCCGTAACCGGCGGCGCGGGCCTGGCGGAGGGGGGAGAACACGGTCACCATCACCGTTACGGCGGAGGATGGGGAACGCCACCCAGGATTACGTCATCACGGTGAGCAGAGCGGCGGCAGAGCTGTCCAACAGCCCGCCGGTCTTCGACGCCGGAACCGACGCCTTCAGCGTGGCGGAGAACACGACGGCGGTGGGCGCGGTGACCGCCACCGATCCGGACGTCGGAGACAGCGTGACCCTTCACCCTGGTCGGCGGCGCCGACGAGGCCAAGTTCGCCATCACCCCGGCGGGGGCGCTGAGCTTCCAGACCGCGCCGGACCACGAGCGGCCCCGCCGACGTCGGCGGTGACAACCGCTACGAGGTGGGTGGCGCGGGCCTCGGACGGCTCCCTGACCGCCGACCAGACGATCACCGTCACGGTGACCGACCGCGGCCGAGACCGACGCCACCCTGAAGGCGCTGTTCCTGGCCGACCAGGACGGCAACCCGGTGGACATCGGAGCCTTCGACCCGGCGACCACGGCCTACACCGCCGGTGTGGGCAACCGGGTGACCGGCGTAACGGCCACGGCCACGCCCAACCACCCGGACGCCGCCGTCGCCGTAACCGGCGGCGCGGGCCTGGCGGAGGGGGAGAACACGGTCACCATCACCGTTACGGCGGAGGATGGGAACGCCACCCAGGATTACGTCATCACGGTGAGCCGGGCGGCGGCAGAGCTGTCCAACAGCCCGCCGGTCTTCGACGCCGGAACCGACGCCTTCAGCGTGGCGGAGAACACGACGGCGGTGGGCGCGGGTGACCGCCACCGACCCGGACGTCGGAGACAGCGTGACCTTCACCCTGGGCGGCGGCGCCGACGAGGCCAAGTTCGCCATCACCCCGGCGGGGGGCGCTGAGCTTCCAGACCGCGCCGGACCACGAGCGGCCCGCCGACTCCGGCGGTGACAACCGCTACGAGGTGGTGGCGCGGGCCTCGGACGGCTCCCTGACCGCCGACCAGACCGTTACCGTCACTGTGACAGACGCGGCCGAGACCGACGCCACCCTGAAGGCGCTGTTCCTGGCCGACCAGGACGGCAACCCGGTGGACATCGGAGCCTTCGACCCGGCGACCACGGCCTACACCGCCGGTGTGGGCAACCGGGTGACCGGCGTAACGGCCACGGCCACGCCCAACCACCCGGACGCCGCCGTCGCCGTAACCGGCGGCACGGGCCATGGCGGAGGGGGAGAACACGATCAACCGTCACCGTTACGGCGGAGGACGGCAGCGCCACCCAGGATTACGTCATCACGGTGAGCAGAGCGGCGGCAGAGACGGCCGAGAAACCCGGCACGGTTCGGAATCTGTCCGTCTCTGTCGGGGCCGGCAGTCTGACGATTTCCTGGGAATCCCCCGACGAGGGCGGCGCGGCCTCCGGTTACGACGTTGACTACAACCTTGCGGGCGCGGCCGGCGGGTGGGTGACGGCCCTGGATAACGGCGAGGCCACCAGCGTCACCGTCACGGGCCTGTCCCCCGGCGAGTACCGTATCCGGGTGCGGGCCACCAACCAGTATGGCAGCAGCAAGTGGGCTCGCGACCGGGTCACCGTCGTCGGCTGATGCCTCCCGGGCCGCTGCGCGACCTGGCGGCATTCCCGGCCGACGCCGGGCATCGCCTGAAGCCATGCCTTCGGCTCCTCGACCGGCCCGTCTTCGAGGAGGGGAGTGGTCGAACGCGGCGTCCGGGTCCGACGAGGCCAAGTTCGCCATGACCCCGGAGGGAGCGCTGACCTTCCGGGTAGCCGTCTCGGACGGCCGGGGCAACAGCGACGAGGTGACCATCACGGTGGAGGCTTCAAACGCTTCCGGCAGCGCAGGGTAATCTGACGGCGACGCCGGGCGACGGCCAGATTACCCTGAACTGGGACGACCCGCAGGATGAGAGCATCACGGGCTATCAGATTCGCCTGCGCCAGGCTGGCAGTTCCTGGGGTCCCTGGGTGGAGGGGTGGAACATTCCCCAGGACGACCGGCGCGTTTGCGGGTCTGGTCAACGGAGCGGCCTACACCGCGCAGGTCCGGGGCGGTGAACACGAACGGCGGCGGAAAGTCGGGCCGGTCACTCCGTCCAAGTAGCGGGAGCAAAGAACAACCGCGGGGGCTACTTGGAGTGTCCCCGGCGGCAAACCGCAAGCGAGCTTTTACAGAAAGACCTCCCAGCGAAAGGTTCGCAGTATGGTACGCTCAGGCCCACCAAATTGGATAAAATCAAGAACCTTTCACATCAGGTTCGCATTGGCACTGTAATCGGCCTCCGGCTTGGTCCGGCAGTCGAGTCGCTTATCCCGAAGGATATGGTATCTTTGCCCTAAAGCGAGTATGTTAGCATATCGCTGTCCGGGTAGGCGTCAGAACCTCAGTGTTCTATTTTGTGAACGCGCAACACAGTGGCTAAAGCGATGTAGGGCTCGATAGGAGATTGGCGATTCTAAATTTGGGATTCCTTTGATATACTTCTTGTCGAAACCTGATCGAGCCAAGGAGATTGCGAATGACGACGGTTCAACAGAAGCAAGACGTGGCGCTTATGGCGCATCTGCTCAGGCGGGCAGGGTTCGGGGCTACCGCCAAAGAGCTGGACTACTATATGAGCATGAGCTATGAGGATGCCGTCGAAGAGCTTTTGAGCGCGCGCCCGGAGCCGGACGAACTGCCGACTGACCTGATCCGCCGCTATCACGTGGATCAGTCTGACCTTCGCAACGGACAGGCGGCGGCGGCTCACTGGGTTTACAGGATGGTGAACACGGAGGCTGTTCTGCGGGAGAAGATGTGCCTGTTCTGGCATCGAGTTTTCGCTACGGCGGCGACTAAGCTGATACAGGCGCGGATGGGTCACGAACCAGGTTGATATGTTCCGCGAATATGGGATGGGCAGTTTCAGGGACTTGTTGGTTCAGCTGTCCAGAGATCCGGCGATGCTGATGTGGCTGGACAACCAAGATAATCACAAGGAGTCTATCAACGAGAACTATGGCCGCGAGATACTTGAACTGTTCTCGATGGGTGTGGGCAACTACACTGAGGAGGATATAAAGGAGTGCTCGCGCGCCTTCACGGGCTGGCGCGTGGTCAACCCCGACTATATGTCCATCAAGATGCGGAATAATACAGCTCGGCCTTACGGCTACATCGCTTGGCAGTTTGAGTATGATGACGATGATCACGATCACGATGAGAAGCTATTCCTGGGAGAGACCGGTGACTTCAACGGCGCGGATGTCGTTGAGATCATTTGCCGGCAGCCGGCGACGGCGCGGTTTATCGCGCGCCACCTGTACCACTTCTTCGTGGCGGACGAACTGCCGGTGCCCCAGTGGCCGCACTTTGAGCCTAAAGCCCCGGAGGCCATAGAGGTGATGGCTCAGGCTTACTTCGAGTCCGGCTACGACGTATCCGCGATGTTGCGCGCTATGTTCAACTCTGATTTCTTCAAGGACGAGTCCTCTCGGTTCGCTCGTATCAAGAGCCCGGCCGAGATGGTTGTCGGCACAATGAGAATCGCGGGCCCCGTCTCCCTGCCCTCGACCGACACCTACGCCGCCGCGGGAGCCTGCGCCGCCATGGGGCAGGGGCTGCTCAACCCTCCCAGCGTTGAAGGCTGGCAGGGGGGCAGCGAGTGGATAAATACCGGCGCCTACGTGCAGCGAGTCAAACTTCGCCAGCCGAGTTCTGAATGATCCCGCAAAGAGCGGCATTCGAGCCATAATCGAGCGCGTCGAGGGCGTGGCCGGGGGGGCAGCCGATGCCGGCTGAGCGTGTGGTGAACGCGGTACTGGACATACTTGGACCGCTACCCGTTCTGGACAGCGTCCGACAGGGCCTCGTTGACTACGCCGCCAAGTGGGGGGACTTCGACTTCGGAGATGAAGAGTCGGCCTCCGAGGCGGGGAAGAATATAGTGACCTTGATTCAGTTGGTGGTGACGACGCAGGAGTACCAGTTGGCTTAGGGGGAACATAGTATATATCGCGCGATGTGGGGCGCGAGGTCTATCCTCGAAATAGAGTAATAGTTCATAGATTGCGGAGCTTGCGTTCCATATACGTGAGCAATTTAATTGGGGCTGAAACATGGTTACACAGACAAGGACAAAGAGTTTCACGCTGAAGCCCGTGACCACAGTCGGTTTTGTGGCAGACCAGGGAGGGCGCGGTTTTCACCTGCCTACGGATTTCGCGATTCGCTCGGATGGACGGATCTTCGTCGCAAGCCGCAGCAATACGACCGCTCTGGACATCGTGGGGATTCA
>CBDCBF010000018.1:0-422311 GCA_965214185.1 Dehalococcoidia bacterium
AACAGGGGTCTGGATACCGGGGTGGACACGTGTACTGAATTCCACAGCGGCACTGGCCTGGCCCGGTGGCAAAGTCCCAATCTCCCATGTGAACGCCTGGTTGGTACCGTCCACAGTCCTCTGGTCTGGAAAGGCATCGCCTCCTTTTTCCAAGCCCTCAAGCAGAAATGATACGGTAACTCCAGTGGCCGTCGCGGTCCCAACATTTTGGACTTTGTATACATTTTCTGAACGTCGACCATAATCATGAAGCATGATCAAGTCGACGTATTGGGGCTCCGGCCCCTCCTAGGCCTCGAGAGGAGCGGCAAAGGCAAAGGCCGCCGCCAGTACGGCGAGCAGGCCCAACAGCCGGGTCGTCCGTCGGATTCTCTTGGTTCCCCATACGGCCATCCCCAAGGCCAGGAAGGGGGTTCGCAGTTGGATGAGCCTGTGCAATGTGTCAGTCATTTTCTCTCTCTTGTACTGTTGATATTGTCGCCGCAGTTCTGATACTGCGTATCACCACTACGAGGTCAAGGTCGATCCCAAGAGAGTATCAGTATCACAGTCCGCTCAGCGTGTCAAACGTTTTTCGCGGGCAATTCATGGCTTTCAGCTTGCGATTTCCGCCGGAAATCAGCCCTTGCGCCGACTGAATTCCGGTGACGGCGGAGCGAATTACCCGCTGTCTTCCGGGTCTTCGGGCGGGTCCGGCAGCCGGAAGCGGCCCGGGGCTTGGGCGGTCCTGGCAATGTTTCCGGACGTGACGTTGGGCGTGCTCATGTCGCGCCTGGCGGTTGCCGGCGGCGTCGCCCCGCTTGTGCCGTCAGACCGCCGCGCTCTGGTTCTCTCGGAAGGGCGTAATTCTACACCGACCGTCAATTCCGGGACAGCGGGAAAGTGCGCGGGTCAGACCCGCCCGAGGGGCGTCCGCGTCTTCAACCCAAGAAAGGGCGGCATACACGGGCAAGCGGGGAGGCCCACGCTCGAAACGAGCCTGTCTCAAAAGTTAGCAAGAGCGGCGGGAGGAGACGAGAATATGCCGCTTCGAGACATGGACCGGGAGCGGATGTGGCTGTTGCCGCCGACGCTTGACGAGTTATCGCCGCTTCGTGGCTGAGTTTGCCGATGCGCTGGACCGGAAGGGCTGGGCGGAGCTGGGCGTGGAGTTGGAAGGGGACCCGATGGGAGCGCCGGCATATCATCCCCGGGCTCTGCTCTGCGTGTGGCCGCGCGGCTTCATGACCGGGGTGCGCTCAGCCGGTAGCTGGAGGCGGCCTGCCGCGACCGGCTGCCGTACCTTTGGCTGACCGGGTGGCAGCATCCCGACCACAACACCCTGTGCGGTTCTACCATCGCCATCGGCACAGCATGAGGGAGCTGTTCAAGCGCACCGCGCGTATGGCGGTGTCCCTGGAGTTGGTGGATCTGCCGGTGCAGGCGGTGGACGGGACTTTGCCAATTGTATCAGTTTCGTTGCGAAACACCGTAACCATTGTGGTGGAGCTGAGGGGATTCGAACCCCTGACTTCCTCCGTGCAAAGGAGGCGCTCTCCCGGACTGAGCTACAGCCCCACGCGGAAACGGCTTCAGTTCGCAGGCAAGGCGAGGATGCGCCCCGCCTTGCTCTGGACGCCTTACAAAAGAAAACACCTTAACGACTGGATAGTGGAAAGAGCCTCACCATAGTTTCCATGTGTGTAAATTGCGGCGGGCTTTCTCAGGGAGCGGACTTTCAGCTTCGGGGAACTCCTTCTGCGCGCCGGACATATGCCCAACGCCGAATCCTGCTCAACCCTCTGCCTATATTCCACTCACCCGCCGACCGACCTAGTCACGCCGCTGGTTCAATAACCGCGGGCGATCCCTGTCTCCCTAGAAAGGAGGTGATCCAGCCGCACCTTCCGGTACAGCTACCTTGTTACGACTTAGTCCCAGTCACCAGTCCCACCCTCGGCGCCTGCCTCCCTTTCAGGTTAGCCTAGCGACTTCAAGTGTTACCGACTTCCATGACTTGACGGGCGGTGTGTACAAGACCCGAGAACGTATTCACCGCAGTGTGCTGACCTGCGGTTACTAGCAACTCCGCGTTCATGCAGGCGGGTTTCAGCCTGCAATTCCAACTGAGGCCGGGTTTATGGGATTAGCTTCGGCTCGCGCCTTCGCGACCGTCTGTCCCGACCATTGTATCGTGTGTGTAGCCCAGGACGTAAGAGCCATGATGACTTGACCTCGACCCCACCTTCCTCCCCCAGTGGGGGCAGTCTCGCTAGACATCCTAACTAGCGACAGGGGTTGCGCTCGTTGCGGGACTTAACCCAACATCTCACGACACGAGCTGACGACAGCCATGCAACATCTGTGCAACTGTCCCGAAGGAAAAACTGCTTTCACAGCCTGTCAGATGCATTTCAAGCCCTGGTAAGGTTCTTCGCTTATCATCGAATTAAACCACACGATCCGCTGCTTGTGCGGGTCCCCGTCAATTCCTTTAAGTTTTAGCCTTGCGGCCGTACTCCTCAGGCGGGATACTTATTGCGTTAGCTGCGGCACGGAAGGGGTCGATACCCCCCATGCCTAGTATCCATCGTTTAGGGCGTGGACTACCCGGGTATCTAATCCGGTTTGCTACCCACGCTTTCGCGCCTCAGCGTCAGTTACAGCCCAGAGAGCCGCCTTCGCCTCTGGTGTTCCTCCCGGTATCTACGCATTCCACCACTACTCCGGGAATTCCGCTCTCCTCTACTGCACTCCAGTCTGCCAGTTTCCCATGACCCCTCCCAGTTGAGCTGGGAGATTTCACATGAGACTTAACAAACCGCCTACGCGCACTTTACGCCCAGTAAATCCGGACAACGCTCGGTTCCTACGTATTACCGCGGCTGCTGGCACGTAGTTAGCCGAACCTTATTCCCCGGGTACTGTCCTTTCTCATCCCCGGGAAAAGGGGTTTACAACTCGAAAGCCTTCATCCCCCACGCGGTGTCGCTGCGTCAGGCTTTCGCCCATTGCGCAAGATTCCCTGCTGCTGCCTCCCGTAGGAGTGGGGGCCGTGTCTCAGTCCCCCCTCTGACCGATCGTGCTCTCACACCGGTTACCCGTCTTAGGCTTGGTAGGCTGTTACCCCACCAACTACCTGATAGGCCGCAAGCTCCTCCCAGAGCGCCGGAACCTTTCCTCCCTATACCTTAATATAGGGAGCGTATGGGGTATTAGACCAGATTTCTCCGGCTTATCCCCCTCTCCGGGGCAGATCACTTACGTGTTACTCAGCCGTCTGCCACTAGCTAGGGGCCGAAGCCCTTCGCCCGTTCGACTTGCATGCATTAGGCGCACCGCCCAGCGTTCGTCCTGAGCCAGGATCAAACTCTACGGATTTGTTTTGGGTTTTGGTTCTTTCCACTATCCAGTTGTTAAGGTGCATTTCTTAGGTGCAGGTACTCATTCTATAACACACTCCTCACCCCTGTCAAGAAAAATTTTGACAAAACTGAGACAATCAAGCGCCCCGCCGCTTAAACCCACCGGGTTATGCAAATTCAGACCCCTATATGTTAAGGTTCATTTTATTTTAATCCATGCCCCGTACTAATGGAGGATAAGCCCAATGCTAAGATTCGTAGAGGAAATCATACTTCTCATGCTAAACGACGATGACGGCAGGTTCGTTAGCGTGCCAAGCTGGTCGCTGGACTACGCCATATCCGGCGCTGTCCTGATGGAACTGGCTCTGGAGAATCGTATAGACACCGATCTGGAAAGTCTGGTTCTCATAGACTCCACTCCTGTCGGCGACAGCCTACTCGACCCGACTCTCGCCGAAATAGCCGCCTTGGACGAAAGCCGCGACATCCGTTTCTGGGTAGAACACACCGCGAGGCGCTCCCACGAAATACAGGAGGAAGCCCTGTCCCGACTCGTCAGCCGCGGCATCCTCGAACGACAAGACGACCGCTTCCTGTGGGTCTTTCGGTCCAGGCGCTACCCGGTTATAGACGGTTCCGTCGAGCGCGAAGTCAAGCTCCGCATCATGGGCGTGCTGTTCAGCGACGAGATCCCCTCCCCGCGCGACGTTATGATAATCTGCCTTGCCGACGCCTGCGACATATTCAGCGGGATGCTGTCTAGGCAGGAACTCAACAGGGCCACCCCTCGCATCTCGCAAGTGGCTCGACTCGACCTAATAGGCCAAGCCATGTCCCAGGCCATCTACGACATTCAGGTATCAGTCGCCACCGCCCACAGCCATATGGCGTAAGTCAAAAACCATACTCACATCATCCTCCCCAACCACACACGCCTCTCAACGCTGTGGTACAATACCCATATGACAGAACAAAAGCTCTTCAAGAAATACATAAGGCCTCGCTTATCAATGACATACCGGCCAACCCGGAAAAATCCTCGGAACAGGTGAATGCTGGACTATGCAAGCGATATGCAAGCGCCAGACCCCACCAGCAGGCCATCAGCAGACACCTGAGCGCCCACCTACGAGCGCATCGGATACACCGGACAACCATAAATCTGAATATATAAACCCTCTTCTCTCACCTGCAAAAGAAACTCATCCTAACAACTGAGAACCAACTGCTCATCGCCTCCGGACTTGGCATCTCCACCGCCCTGTATTATCATCTCACCGAATCCACATCGGCCGCCGAGAATCGGCGCGCCCGTCCGCGACAGGAGATGAAACATGGTAAAACAGGGTGTGATACCCGACGATCTGACAAAACCCTTCTGGGAAGCCGCCAGCGACGGACGGCTCGTAATCCAGAACTGTACCGACTGTGACCGGCTTCAGCACCCGCCCCTTGCCGTCTGCTCACAATGCGGCTCCCCGGACAGCCTAGAGTGGAAGCGAATGAGTGGGCGCGGCGCTATATACAACTACTGTGTTGTGTACGACACCCCCATCGCCAGCCTCCATGAGAACCAGCCCTTCAACCTCGCTGTCATCATGCTGGACGACGACCCGGGCATCCAAATGTACTCTCACCTGCCCGGAGTCCCGGTTGACGACGTTCCTGTGGGCGCGGCGGTGGAAGTGATATTCGAGAAGACCGCCAACGGACAGGTTGTCCCGGAGTGGCGGATAGCGAGCTGACGACAGAATCCGCATCCTGTCCATACCGCAAATCCTTTTCAGACCAATAACAAGGGAGTGAGCAATGACAACGATAGACGCGCCGGAGTCCATATACAGATCCACCGAGGGGCTAGGAGTTTGGGAACATCGCGGAAAGGTCGCCGCCGTCGGCATAGGCCACTCGCCCACATCCCGCCGATGGGACGGCAGACCCGAAACCACCGTCGGCGCAGACTGCATCCTGTCCATGAGAAACGCTATGAAAGACGCCGGCGTCTCTCCCGACCAGGTTGACGGCCTGATAATCGTCCCCGACACAACCACCGGAGCCCACTGGCCCGAGGATATTCCGGTGCCGATGGACGTCGTCAACGCATTCAACCAGACCGACGACCCTCTAGACGGCCTAGGTCGGATCAGCGCCGACTGGCTAGAGCTGAATATGCCCGAACTCACCAACATCAAGCTCAAAATGCACGCGCCCGGCTGTATGTCCGCTGCCATAGTCGTAGCGGCCCAGGCCATAGGCGACGGCCTAGCCGACACCTGCCTTGTCGTCAAAGGCTGGCACAACCTGGAGGGTCGCTACAACCACGGCGGCTCAAGCGCGGCGGAAGCCGTCTCCGGCACAGTCGCCATAGGACCGGGACGCACCCTCTGGGGGCCGCCCGGATGCTACGGAACAGCCCTGCAATTCGCCGAATACTGCCGCAAGTATGGCAAAAGCCACGACATGATGGCTCCTTTCATGCAGAATTCTAGGCGAAACGGGCTGATGTTCCCGGAGGGATACTGGTATCAGCATCGCCCTGAGGAGTTGCCGCCCGAAGACTACCTATCCTCGCGCTGGATAGCCAAGCCCGCCAACCTGTTCGACAACGACATCCCCATCATGTGCTCCGCCGCCTATCTGTTCACCACCGCAGAGCGCGCCCAGGACATGAAACAGAAGCCCGTCTATATCCTCGGACACGCATCCAGCAGGGGAACGCCCAGAAGTATCACGCCAACCCTCGCCGAAGTCGAGGCGGAAACCGCCAGCGCCGGCAGAAAAATATACGAGGCCGCGGGTATCACTGCGGACAACCTATCCTTCGAGAATATGTACGACGGATTCGCGCAGTTCCACCAGTTCCACATAGAGGGTCTAGGCTATCGCGGCATGGGCTTCGGAGACGCGCTCGACTTCTACCAGACCGACATCAGCATCGAAGGCCCGAACCCTATATCCCCGAGCGGCGGCAACATAGGCAGCGGGCGCAGCCGTTTCTGGATGCACACCGACTCCATCCAGCAATTGCAGGGACGCGCCGGAGCGCGACAGGTCACCGGCGTCAAGCCCGAAGTTGCGGTATCCGGCGGCCCGATGCCTCTAGGCGGCAACTTCACTGTCTGGAGCGCAACCCCGGACTAACGCCCGACACTATACGGGCATGGAACAGTCCTAACCCGCTCGCGAATCCATCCCATGCGCGTACGCGTCAAAGTGGACGGATGACTAAGCATGGACGAAACGAGGCGGCAACGCTGTTATAGTTGCCGCCTCGTGTTGGGCTTTCAATATTTTGAGAAAGCTAGAGGTTGAACTGGGGGTCCATGTAGTCCTTCTCTTTGGCGTATATCTGGAGCCTGCCTCGGGTGGAGTCAGTGACAATGAGACGGTCTTCCGAATCCACTGTGAGGCCAACAGGTCGCTCAAACAGTCCAAGCGGAGTCCTGTCCTTAACGCGCCTATAAGCCTTTCCGGCGTCTGGGTTGGAGTTAATGACCTCAGCGGCCCAATTACTGAACTCCACCGCGTCGCCGTACAGCGCGGTTATGACAGAACCATCGGGATCGTATATCTGAATCCTCTTATTGCCCCAGTCGGAAACATAGACATCACCCTCGCTATCAACGGCAACGCTGGCCGGATGATCGAGGTCGCCCCCGTTGTCCAGATCTGCGCCTCCGAAGGTGAGCAGCAAATCGCCGTCGGGCGAGAATTTGCGAACGCAACTATTCCCCCAATCGGCGACATAGATATTGCCGTCCGAGTCAAGACCAATTCCCCAAGGGGAGTCGAGTTGGCCCTCCCCGATAGTGGCGAGGTGTTGCCCGTCGGTAGTGAACTTCTGGACGCGGTTGTTCTTGGCGTCAACGACGAGAAGGTTGCCGTCGGCGTCAATCACGATCCCCGATGGCCCGTTCAGCTGGCCATCATCAGAACCTGATTCGCCCCATTGCCCGATTTCTTCCCCATCCTCATTGAAGATACAGATCTTGTTATCGAACTCCTCCGAGCAGTATATGTTGCCGCTCGAATCCAGCGCGAGGCAGGCGGGCCAAGTCATTCCGCGGGCGAAGTCGCCTATGAATTCCTGGTCCATAGTAAGTTTGCCGATGCGCTTGTTCTGAGCGGTAACGCCGCCGACCCCCTCCTGTCCGCGGCTGAGGACGTACAACACGCCGTCGGCTCCGGCGGCCACGTCCCACGGCTGTGTGAAACCGTTTCCTGCAGCCGCGTTTCTGCCGATGGCGTGACTGAAGTTCCATGTTCTTCCGGCTACGGTCGTAGTAAGCATAGCGCCACCCCTAGTTTAGCTTTAGACTGGATATCCCAACAAACGCCTTTCAGCGTCGCCGATAGTTTTTCAAACAGAAATTGTCCGTCCCTTACAGCCCCGGGAACAGGGGCTGTAAGGGACGAGAACAGAGATTAGTGTCCGTTGGTCTGTATGAAGCCGGGCGCCTCGAAGTTGCCGTTAACTATCGGCGACGCCTCCAAGTGGAGATGATCTTCAAGTATGGAAGAATACACTCCTCGGTAATCCTGGTTGGGTACAAGGTCGCCCTGTTCAAGAGCTTCGGGCCTAGTTTCCGGATATTCGGAGTACATCCCGCCCTTGACCCTGGGTCCGAGCGCGAACGCTACGCCGGCTGCGCCGTGGTCAGTCCCCGAACCGTTGTCGCGGACGCGACGACCGAACTCGCTGAACATGAACATCATAACGTTCTGATCAGCGTCGTGTTCACGGAGGTCGTCCCAGAAGTCGGCGACCGCCTCGGAGACATCCTGCCACAACTTGGCGTGTGTGGTTGCTTGCGCGGCGTGAGTATCGAAGGAACCGTAGTCGCAGTAGAAGATGCGTGTGCCGACGTCGGCGGTGTGAATCTGGGCGATGTCGCGGAGTTTGGACGCGATAGGCGTCGCGCCGTACTCAACGCTGGAGTCATATATACCGGGCGCGACCTTCAGAATGTCGGCGCCCTTGAGCGCGTCCAGTCCGGTCTGTCCGAGATAGTCCATAACGGCGCCGCTGCCGACTGCGGGACCGTACATATTCGAGAAGCGTTCAAGCATCTTGTTACGCTGGTCTTCCTGTTCAATGCTGGTGAGCAGGCCGTATGTGGAAAGGTCGGCGACCGAGGCGACCGAGACGCCCGGAGTCACCAACGCCCTAGGCAGAGCCTGTCCGATGTTGACCGTAGTTACGGGATTCTCCCCCGCAGGGTCAATTTCTCGTGTCGCGCGTCCCAGCCAGCCCTCTGTTCCAACCTTGTCCGGCTCGCAAGTATGCCAGATGTCCATGGATCGGAAGTGCGACCTAGGCGAATTGGCGTAGCCGATGCCGTGTATGATAGCCATGTCGCCCTGCTGGTATATATCCTGCATCGGGCCCATGGCAGGGTGCATTCCCAGCTCATCGTCCAACTTCAGAACACGATCCTGCGGGATCTGGAGCGAACGTCTGCTGTCGTAATAGTGTCCATCGTTGTAGGGAATGACCGTATTGAAGTAGTCGTTCCCCCCGGTGAGCTGGAGCACAACCAAAACCGGAGGCTTCCCATTTCCGTTGCCATTGGCAGCCATTTTTATTCTCCTTTATCTGTGGGGCCTTGGCCGGACGCGGTACCGATTCCGACATCCGGCCTTTCCCGGTTCGTACAAATTCCGTCTATCCGAACTGATACTCTCTCGTTGCCGCGATAAGGGCGAATGTCTCCGTGGCGCGGGACTCAAAGTCGTCCGAGTGAACCTTGACATCGCCGCCGCTCGCCACGTGGGAGACCAATTCTCCATGTGTGAGCGGATCAACTTCCATCGGCCCCATGACATCGAGGCATCGGTCCACAAGCTCCTCCGCTGTCATGGTCGCGCCGTTGGAGCCTACGTAATCCAGCATTCCCCTGACGCCCGGAAGCTCGGGATTGCTCACCCTATCCGAAACGAAGTTGACTCGCTTGACCAGCGAACCGCTGTTTATCCACTCGTGCCCGGTGTGCCAGCCTTCAACACTGGGAGGGTCAAGGATATCCTGTCCCATGTATCCGGGTTCTTTGCCCAGCCCCTCAAGGCGCGGGTCCGGTCCGGTCATATCCTTGGTGAGGCGAAGTGTGCCTACGACGACCTCGGTGGGGCTTTTCACTTTCTGGTACTGCGCCTCTTTGAAGTAGTCAGAGTTGAACAGTTGGCGCAGCACGGGCTTGATCTCGTAGTTGCTATCCACGAAAGTCTTGGACAACTCATTGATAGCCTCGGGATTGCGCGGCTCCTCTATGTTCCACGCCGGAACCTGCGGCTCATCGGCGACAAAGAAGTTGTACATATGCCGCGTTATAAACCTAGGGCAGGCTTCCTGCTGGAGAACTATATCAATGATGTCCTCGCCGTTGAAGTTGCCGGTATGGCCGAGGAACGTCTTCTCCGTATAGTCATGGTCTTCCGGCCTAAAGTTGAACTTCCACGGATGGCGTCCATAAGGATATCTGGGCATCTTGGCGTCAATTGTCCAGCCTGTGAAGGCCCGGGAACACTCGAATACATCGGTCTCGGTATAGTGGCCGACCCCGAGACTGAACAGTTCCAGAAGCTCGCGTCCCCAGTTCTCATTCGGAGCGTGTTTATGATTCTCATTATTGTCCAGCCAGTAGATCATGGCCGGATTCTTCGCAAGTTCGATCAGAAGGTCCCGGTAGTTCGCCATGCCGTATTCGCGGAACATATCTATCTGCTCAAGAAGGTGATTGCAGTTGTCCACCTTAGCGTTTCCGGTAGCGAAAACATGGTGCCAGAACAGCGCCATCTTCTCTTCCAACGGCCTCTGGGTGGTAACCATCCAATACAGCCAGTTGGCCTGGCCCGGCGCGGCGGCGCCCCCGGGAACCTCGGTGATGGGATGGTAGCGATACAGCGAATACTCATCCACTGGGGGCTTGGATTCCGGATTGAGGAGTTCCTCAACGGTTGCCTCATAACCTATCTCACAGTAACGCTCTACCTCCTCCCTTGTCGCGCCAAATCCGGCCCGACGCATGAGGTGGGATATTAGAGCAATGTCTTCTCTGCTAGCCATATATTCCCTCCTTTTCAATTTTCTAATCAAAGGTCGGCTTATAGCTTATGATTGTAAATACGTTAACGCTATTTGCGGTTCACGGACGAAGAAGAGCTTTCGGAGTTTTCCTGGCATCTGGGACATACGCCATAGTAATCAGTGCGCCGTCGCGCCAACTTGTACCCAGTGGCGTCAGACACGCGGTCAAGGGAAACATCCTCTACGTCGCATAAGTCCATATCTTCGACGGACCGACAACTCAGACAAATCAGGTGTGGGTGAGAGTCTGGCCTGAGTCCATCGTAGCGATTGGCGGAGCCGCTGAATTCAAGTTCGAGAACCTGACCGGCTTCCTTGAGCAGCTCGATGGTGTTGTAGATAGTAGCGAGACTAGTGGAGGGGTATATGCGACGCACTTCGGAGTGAATCTCATTTACGGTTGGATGGCAGTCGGTAGACGCCAGCGTTTCCAGCACCTTCGCGCGTCGCGGGGTTACTGTTACGCCCAACTCCAACATGGAAGCGCGCATCTCTTTTACGCGATGATGAACCTGAGAGTCCAAAATCATCTCCTGACCCAAGCCTATGGTCGGAGAGAGTTAGTAGAGTTCCACTAAATTAGAACCATTCTAATACCATCGGCACAGGACAAAATAACTCAGATACCGCATCTTGTCAAGTTTTGAGTATTCACGATACGCGCTGATCATCAGATTAGTCCCTCCCTTGCCACACCATACTGGACAAGGACCGAAATCTCGCTCGCAGATTCTTAGTCTCGCCTCCTAACATACCCAGAACGACTACGCCCCGAGCGGCGCTGTGAGTACGACGTCTCTTACGGCTGAGACCGAGAGGAACTCACATTTCCCGGTCAAGAACCTGACCCGCTCTCCTACTTGCTCCGTCGTGAGTCGTCCCGGTTTTGGCGAACTCGCCCCTTACGCTCCCACAAGATGCCTTCAATTGCGGTTGCGCTTGAAGGTGGGTGTTTCGTTCATTTACTATGTTCGCGCTATGAGTGAAGTAGAAGCGATTCCGCGCAAAGTTCTTGTGACCGGTGGGGCGGGTTATATCGGCAGCACGGTATGCTCGGCGCTGGAGGATTCGGGACACTCGCCTGTGATATTGGACTCTCTTGTCAACGGTCGCGAAGCGTTCGCCGGGTCGCGTCCGCTGTACCTCGGAGACATCGCCGACCCCAAGATAGTCTCACGGATCTTCGCTGATCATCCTGACATCAGCTTCGCGATTCACTGCGCGGCGCTGGCGGTGGTTCCGGATTCGGTCGAACGACCATACGAGTACTACCGCAATAATGTCGCAGGCTCGGCGGAACTTTTCCGAATGCTTGCGGAACATGGATGCAGAAATGTCGTCTTCAGTTCGTCGGCCTCTGTTTACGCCTCAGATTCGGGCTTTATGGTTACGGAGGAGTCGCCGACACGCCCTCAAAGTCCATACGCGCGAAGCAAGCTGATGACCGAGATGATGCTGGAGGATATGGCGTTCAGCTATGGTCTGAAGGCGATATCTCTGCGGTATTTCAATCCCATAGGAGCGGACCCGAAGTTGAGGTCGGGGCAGGCGCAGAGAGAAGCGACGCAGATAGTGAACGTACTGGTCGCTGTGGCGAACGGGGACAGGCCGATATTTCGGGTCACTGGGACTGATTGGCCTACTAGGGATGGCACAGGGATAAGGGACTACGTTCACGTTTGGGACCTGGCGCAGGCTCATGTGAAGGCGGTCGAGTGTATAGAAGACATATTTCCGGACGAGCCGGGGTTCGTGGTTATAAATCTTGGGTCCGGCGCGGGGGTTACTGTGCGGGAGATAGTGCAGGCTTTCGAGCGGGTTCGCGGTTCGCCTATACCGAAGGAAGACGCGCCGTCGAGGCCGGGCGATGTGGCGGGCGCTTACGCCAACGCGGACAGGGCGGCGCGACTTCTGGGTTGGCGCGCCGCCCTGAGCGTTGAGGACGGCATACGGGACGCGCTGGCGTGGGCTGAGAAGCTGTCGTATTTGTAGTCGTTGCAACTGACACAGCGGAACCGGTCGCGTCTTTAGATATATGGAAGCATAGACGCCGTTCGCTGCGCGAAGATAGCGAAGGACAGGTGATTGGGCGGTCCGATTCTTAGCCCGTCCGCATACTTCATGGAGTATCCCCGCGCAATAAAACGCCGGGGCGACAATCATGCCCGCAGACTTCGAACATATCCCTTCCCGACGACACAATCATCCAACTACTTATATTGACTGAAGATATTGCGAAGGACAGGTGATTGGGCGGTACGACTCTTGGCCCGTCCGCGTACTTCATGGAGTATCCCCGTGCCATGGCGAGGGAAAACGCCGGGGCGACAATCATGCCCGCAGACGGCCCCGAAACCGCGGGTCGAACATATCCCTTCCCGACGACACAATCATCCAACTACCTGATGACGCTTATATTGACAAGGTGATCTCCAACATCTCTTGCTTTGTGGGAGAGGTCTGCCCCGATCCTCCCCTTTATACGATTGTGCGAGTGGCGGTAGAGTCGGACGCCGGTTTCCTTCGCCGCTCCGCTCCCACGCCTAGCTTGTGAGAGCTTGCGCCGTTGCGCTAGAATTTGACTAGCGGTTTTGAATTCTGAAAGCCGTAAGATGAATAGACGGGCGCAGCCGTTTCAGGCCGAGCGTCTAAGTCAGAATGAGGCAGGTAGGTTCATTTGGCTGACATCAATGTAGCTATAATCGGTCTTGGCAATTGCGCTTCCTCTCTGGTTCAGGGGGTTCACAAGTATGCGGACGCGGGACCTGAGGATAATATACCGGGGATAATGCACCCGGTTTTGGGCGAGTACGGAATCGGCGACATCAAGGTGGTGGCCGCCTTCGATGTTGACGCCAACAAGGTAGGACTCGATATATCGGATGCGATATACGCGCATCCGAACAACACTATCAAGTTCTACGATGTGCCGCACACCGGCGTGACTGTGCAGAGGGGCATGACTCTGGACGGAGTTGGGCAGTATATGTCCGATGTTATCGAGAAGGCGCCCGGCCCGACGGATGATATAGCCGGTGTTCTCAGAGAGCGCGAAGTTGATGTGGTTATCAACTATCTGCCGGTTGGCTCGGAGGACGCCACAAGGTGGTACACTGAGCAGATTCTGGCGGCGGGCGCGGGGATGATCAACTGTATTCCGGTGTTCATAGCGAGCGGCGAGGGCGATTACTGGCAGCGCAGGTTTAGGGACGCGGGCGCGCCTATCATCGGGGACGACATAAAGTCGCAGGTTGGCGCGACTATCGTGCATCGCGTTCTGACGAGGTTGTTCATGGACCGGGGGGTGGAGCTTGAGCGCACCTACCAACTTAATTTCGGCGGCAACTCCGACTTTCTGAATATGCTGGAACGCTCTCGACTCACCTCCAAGAAAATCTCCAAGACCCAGTCTGTCCAGTCTCAGATTGACGCTGAACTCGAACCGGACAATATTCATATAGGGCCTTCGGATCATGTTCCCTGGCTGTCTGACCGCAAGTGGGCGCACATCCGGCTGGAAGGGACCAGTTTCGGCGACGTTCCGCTGAACATAGACCTGAAGTTGGAAGTGTGGGACAGTCCTAATTCCGCCGGAGTGGTCATAGACGCCATCCGTTGCGCGAAGATAGCGAAGGACAGGGGATTGGGCGGTCCGATTCTTGGCCCGTCCGCGTACTTTATGAAGTCTCCCCCCGTACAATACACGGATTCGGTAGCGCGCGAGATGGTCGAGGATTTCATATCCGGCAGGGACAACTAGGGCTTCTAGGAGCGTCCGAATATCTGGGCTTGCGGCTGTCATCCCGGCTCATAGAGCCGTCTTGATGGTCATATTCGGCGACTCAGGTTTTCACATCGTGGAAGGCGCCCGAGCCAACCTCAAGTTTCCTATACTTTATGGAACAGTCCTCGCGATGAGCCTGCGTTTGATAGATATTCATTCACGCTTCATAATAGACAAGGTGGGAATTCGACAGGATCGGGGGCGTAGTCCTGTCGAAAATCGCATCTGCGGGTATAAGGCATATGTCAAGGAGTAAACAATGAGATTTGGGATGTTCGACACTATACGGTGGCATGAGAGTATGTCCGGTGAACAGACGCTCTCCAATACACTGGAGCAGGCGGAGTTCGCCGATCGTCTTGGGATTCAGGACATATGGCTGGGCGAGCATCACTTTTCCAGGCATGGCATCCTGTCCGGCATCTTCTCGTTCATGGGCGCTGTGGCCGCCAGAACGACTCAGGCGCGGATTGGCACATCTATCGTGGTTTTGCCGTTCCACAACCCGGTGCAGGTCGCCGAGGAGGCCGCGACGATAGATATTATCTCAGGCGGAAGGTTCAACCTAGGCATCGGCGCGGGATACCAGGCGGTGGAGTTTCACGGCATGGGCGTGGATATAACACGGTCGCGGGAGATGTTCAGGGAGTACATGGAGGTGGTCGCCAAGTCGTGGGAGGAAGGCTCCCTCACATACAAGGGCCGGTTTGTGGACGTAGAGGACATATGGGTAATACCGAAGCCCGTCCAAAAGCCGGGTCCGCCCATCTACATCGCGGTCAGCACCAGCCCGGAGAGCGTGGACTACGCGGCGAGCCAAGGCGTCCCTATACTTGTCGGCGGGCCGACGACTACGCTGGGGCAAACTCCGCGCGTGGTGCGGATGTGGCACGAGCGTATGGAGCATTATGGACATCCGCATGAGCATATAGACCTGCCTGTGAGCGCGAGTGTGTATGTTGCGCCCACGATGGAAGAGGCCGAGAATGACATCAAAGGGCTGGAGGCGAAGATCAACGAGGAGTTCTACCGGATAGGCAATCCTGCGGACAAGGATGGCAACATACCTGACAATTATAAGCACTGGGTACACCGCGACAGGGACAGGCTGGAGGCCGCTGAAAACGCGCGGCGCGAGGGCATACGTCCGCTGGTAGGGACTCCTGAGGTCGTGTGCGAGCGGCTGGAGGTTCTGAGGTCGAAGGGCATAAACCGAATCTTCGGGAAGTTCGGGGCCGCGGGCTTGGAGCAGGAGAAGTGGCTGAGGTCTATCGAGATGTTCGCGACTGAGGTTATGCCGGAGTTCGCTAGCGAGCTTGTCGCGGCGGATTCATAATTCTATTCTGCATACGCGGTTGCTTGGACCGCAGCAGAATATCAGGGCGCCGTCGCGCATAGTGAGACCGTGCAGTTCAATCTCTGGCACACGGATCTCTTCCATGATTTCGCCTATTTGGGGGTCAGGCGGTGTATTTTCCGCAAAAGGCGGTCCGAGCGCCGGATTGTCCCGCCGTCCCGGGCTATTCCGCGGGACTTGTAGGTGTCCATAAGAACGTCTAGCAGGGCTTCGCCTGTTTAGTAGTCCGGCTTGTAAAGACGGCTATCGCCGCCGCTTATCACCCACAGCCCATCGTCGGCCGCCTTAAGTCCGTTGGGTCTGGTTCTCGGGGGCGTATCTTCAATCTTGGTCAATCCGCGCTCCTTCGGGTTAGCTGATTCCTTAGCTGTCCTCTCTCGATCATTCTACCTACAATCCGTAGTTCAAGTTGTCATTAGTATGTGCCTTCCGTATAATCCGCGCTATCAATGGAAGGAGACGGAATCGGTACGAAATCATAAAAGGTACATGGCAAGATCACCAAGAAAGCGGCAACCTAGCCGCGGGAGAAAGACCTTTAGACGCAGCGGCAGCGTTAAGCGCGCGCGCGCGCGCCAGAAGGACTGGACGGGCAGATTGGAGCGGGATTGGGACGAAATCGGGCATGAGTCCCTGAAGCGCATTATGCCCAGAGATGAGCGCGACCGCCGTAAGGCTATAGACCAGACTCTCACGGCGTCTCCTCAAGAGGCTGAATCTATGACTGTGGCCGCGAGCGCAGAAGCGGAGGGGCAAGTCGCGCTGGTTACCGAGGTCTCGGGAATGTCCGCCAGAATAGAGATGCTCGGACAGGAGAGACAGGCTACAATCCGAGGCTTGCTGACTGAACTGGATACCGGCTACATAAATCCCGTCGCTATGGGCGACAAGGTTATCGTCACTGAAGATGGCGCGGGCGCGTGGGCAATCGAGAGAGCGCTTCCGAGGAAGACTATTCTGGCGCGTCCGGACCCCTTTCTCGCGCCGCGTCAGCAGGTCATAGCGGCGAACGTGGATCAGCTTCTGGTGGTTTCGTCGTGGCGAGAACCTGACCTGTGGCCTGAGCTTATAGATCGCTATCTGATAGCGGCGAGGCTTTCGGATATAGACCCGCTTGTGTGCGTAAACAAGGCGGACCTTATAGAAGATGCGCGGGAGTATGAGGCCGCTACCCATATATACGGCGTTATGGGGTACAGGACGCTGGCGACGTCGGCGCTGACGGGGAAGGGAGTATCAAGTCTCAGAAGTGAGTTGATAGGCAAGTTGACGGTAGTTGTGGGACTTTCCGGCGCCGGCAAGAGTTCGCTCATGTCCGCGGTGCAGCCCGGACTTGATCTGCGTACCGGGGAGGTTAGTCAGGCGCACCGTCAAGGCAGGCACACGACAACGCAGGCGTCTATGTACAGGCTGGACGGAGGAGGATACGTGGCCGATACGCCCGGAATTAGGGAGTTCGGTCTGGCCGGGCTGACGCTGGGAGAACTGCCATTATACTTTCCTGAGATCGATGAGCTGGCAGCCGATTGCAGGTTCAGCAACTGCGCGCATCTGGAAGAGCCGGACTGCGCTGTCAGAGACGCGGAGAAGAAGGGGCGTGTATCGGGGTCCCGGATAGCCTCATACAAGTCTATATTCGACGAACTGGAAGTGTAGTCATATTCCGGGCAGACGGGGTTGGATCGTCGAGTCGGGGTCTTGGGGGATACCGAAGCCTGATACCCCGACGCCGATGAGCCTGAACACACGCCCGCCGCCAATTTCGGCGTCCATCAGCCCGCTTGCGGCTTCTACTATTTCGTCCGATGTCCGCACTGTCTGGGGAAGCGTTATCTGGCGGGTGAAGGTTGTGAAGTCGGACAGGCGCAGTTTCAGTTTTACTGTTCGTCCTTGTAGTTCACGGCGTTGAAGCGAGTGAGCGACGTCGCGACTGAGCCGCGCGACCAACTCGTGGAGGGCGTCCGGGTCTCCGGTGTCGGAGGCGAGGGTCGTCTCAGAGCTGACGGACTTAGTGTCGCGCTCGGTCTGAACGGGACGATCATCGCGCCCAAGAGAGAGTCGCTTGATGTACACGCCGCTGCGCCCCAACCTGCTCAACAGCCAGTCGTCGTCGCAGACCGCAAGGTCTCCGATTGTGAGGACGCCTTGCGATTTCAGATACGCCTGGGTCTTGGGGCCGACACCCGGAAGAGCGCCTACCGGAAGCGGAGCTAGAAATGCCTCCTCGTCGGGCGGCGCGATGGTCAGACCGTCCGGCTTTTCGAGGTCGGAAGCTATCTTGGCTACGGATTTGCTGCTTCCCGCGCCTACCGATATGGTAAGGCCAAGTTCGTGTTTCACGCGGCGCTTAAGATCGCTTGCGATATCCATCATGTTCCGGCCTCTGGAAACGGATTCGGTGACGTCCAGGTACGCTTCGTCTAGAGAAAGCGGCTCGACGAGCTCGGTTACGTCCCTGAAGATCTCCATGACCGCGCGGGAGACCTCGTGGTATCGCTCGAATCGGGCGCTTACCCGCGTGAGCGTGGGGCATATATTGAAGGCGGTTCTCATGGGCATGGCGGAACGCACTCCGTACTTGCGCGCTTCGTAAGAGGCGGAAGCCACGACTCCACGCACGTCCGGGCTTCCGCCGACGGCCAGCGGCTTTCCGCGCAGTTCGGGATTGTCCAACTGCTCTACGGAGGCGTAAAAGGCGTCGAAATCAGCGTGAAGAATGTGGCGCATTGTTCGTTTCCGTACTCATACCCGCCAATCGGACGCAACAGAATGTTTGCGATGAGAGGGTAACTAGCTGTCGTCGTTGTCGAGGTCTTCCCTTTTCGCTTTGGCCTCTCGCTCCGCCTCAACCTCCATATACTCCTGCGCTCTTATCCGTCGCTCGATCCTTGCGTTGAATCTGACCGCGCCTATCTCGGCGTGTTCGGAGGTGATGACCGGCGGGGCTGGTTGGCTATGATTTCCCACATTGAGTAGTCGGGCTTTTGAAGCCGTCGGAGTGGAGTTGAACGTCGGTGACGTGTTTGAGGAAGCGGATGATGTCTCGCCCGCCGTTGGTTTCTTCTCGGATTATCAGGGCGAGTCGGCGTTGTGGTCCAGAGCTTCGCGTATAGCTTCCGGCGCGGCGCTCACCTTCACGCCGGCTCGTTCTTCCTGCAAGACCATAGCCACACGCGAGTCGCGGTCTGCCCAGCCGCGGTTCAGCGCCTCAGTCATCTCCGCGAGCGCGAGATTCGCCAACTTCATCGGCACGTCGTATTGTCTTCCGACTTGGCAGGCCAGGTCCATGTCCTTTCTCGCCAGTCGCAGAGCGAAGTCCGGAGGGTCGTAGCTGTCTATCAGGAAGTGGTCGGCCAGCCGCTCGAACGCTCCGCGTCTGCCTTGCGCTCCCTGACGGACGGCAAGCCACAAGTCGAGCGGGTCCACGCCCGCCTTCACTCCCATAGTGAACACTTCCGCAAGCCCCGCTTGAATAATGTAGCTCGCGCAGTTGTGAACCAGCTTGGCGATCGACCCCGCGCCTACAGGCCCGACATAGTAGGGTTGGTCTCCTATCGAGTCCAGCGCGGGCTTTACCCGCTCGTAAACAGCCTTGTCTCCACCAACCCATATGGCAAGCCTACCGACGCGCGCTCCGTCGGGGCCGCCGCTCACCGGCGCGTCGAGGACGTGAATCCCGCGCGGCGCGAGCTCAGCGTGTATCCGACGAATCAGGTCGGGCGAACTAGTGCTGAGGTCGAGATACACCTTGCCCTCGGTCAGACCCTCGCAAAGTCCGTCCTCGCCCAGCGCGACCGCCTCCACTTCGACAGGGCCGGGCAGCGATGTAAGCGTGATCTCAGACCGCTCGGCCACCTCGCGCGGCGTGTCCGCCCATTCCGCGCCCATCTCTAGGTGTGGCGTCGCGGACTCGCGCCTGATGTCATGGACGACTAGGTTGTGTCCGCGGCGTATAGCGTTAAGGGCCATCGAGGCGCCCATTGTCCCAAGTCCGATAAATCCTATGTTCATGGGGTCTTTTCCTCGCTTTTATTTGTTGGAGCTTGCAGCCAGCCAGGCGTCGCGGAACTCGGCGACGGTCTTAAAGCGATCATTGGGGTTATGCCTGCACGCGCTCAGCATAATATCATACTGCGCTTCGTTTCCTCTGAAAGGCTTCCTTCGCAGAGAGTCGTCGGAGAGCAGGACGGCTGCGGTTCGGCCCAGTGTGAAAACGGTCGTTCGCTCGTCAATCATCGCGCCCAACTTGAACTCTTCGGGCGACATGAAGCGCGTTGAGCCAAACATGCGGCCCATGCTATTGGTGAACGGGCCGCGATGGTAGCTGTCGAGATCTACGGCGTGAAGTTTGCGCCGCTCGAAGTTGTAGATCATTGAGCCGTCGTAGAAGTCGTTGGCTATCCAGCCGCTGTTTACCAGATTGGCGTGTAGATCATAGAGGTTGTTCAGTAGGGTGACAATCTCGCTGATGGGCAGACTGCGAACCTGCCGGAAGGCGTTTCTGACCAGTTGGCCTTCGACCCAATCGTAGAAAAGCATCGGGCCGGAGGGAGATTCTATAACTTGCCGGAGCGGGGGCAGGGCCGGATGGTCGCAACTCCGGGTGATGCGGGCGGCGTTTCTGAGAAGCTCGACCCGAGCCGCATGGTCGAGATGGGGGCTGTTGTTGTCAATAAGCCCTGCGGTCTTGACAAAGTAGCGCTCCCGTCCGATACGAACTCCGAAAGAGATGTTGCCGGAGTCTTGGGTGCGGTGATCGAAGGTGGCGAAGATGTTGCCGTTCGCGGCGAGGAAGCCGGCGGGGGTGTCTTGGATATGGCCTGCTGTCGGAAAGGGAATCAGGAGCGAAACTCGAAAATTGTGAATTTCTATCGGCTTGGTTGGAACGAAAGAAGTGAAAGGGAGGTGGGAGTGTAAATTCGCGCTAAGGCTTCACGATAGGATAGTATGGCGGCCCCCAGTCTTGGCGTGGGTTGTCCATCATAATATCAACCATGATAGGGACAAGGGTAGCAAGTATTCTTGAGCCGTCTTTAACCTGCTCTCGATTTACTGAGCTGTTCCAAGTGGCTCCTCCGTGAATAAGCTGGTTGCGAAGAACGTAGAGTCTATTAAAGAGGGTTGAGAGGATAAATTCCGTATCTCGGCTTCCGAGCGCGTCGTTCAGTCTAGTCTTTTCTCTCTGGAAACGCTCCTCCCAATTATTGTATCCAAGCATACCGTTATAGTAGTTCCAGAAAGGCTGAAATACAAATTTGTTATCTAGCAAGATTCTGATCGGTCCTGAGTATATGTTCCAAACGGCGTTGTATATTCTGCGGTCAGAATCGAGCGGGACAATCGCTTTAAAGTACTTGCTGAAGTTGTCGCGCTCTCTTGTTTCACGATTCTCGAGAAGGCTTGCGTAGGCGGCGTTGAACGCAATCCAATAGAATACGTACTGGGCGTCCGGGTCGTCTTGTTCACGCTCGGCGCGAGCGAGCCAGCTGATAGAGCGGTGTATGCGGAGCGCAAGGCCGTCGTCCTCAGGAAATCTGGTAGGCCATGTATCCGCTCTTTTCCTTCTCAGAAGGCGGGAATTCAACTTGTCCGGCCCGTTATCATCCATCCAAGGACTCCTACCAATGTATACTTCTAGCGCAGTTGCAAGGGATGAATTCAGACGAGTCGCTGAGACGACCTATTCTTCGGCGTCTGGCTGCTGTGAGGGCGCTGTCTCAGCCACATGGTTGGACTCTTCCATCGGCTCGTTGGTCCAAGGGCTTAGCTCAAATGGGCCTTTGAGCTCGAGTTCGTCGCCTATTTCGCGGACGGCGGGGATGACGTATTCGCCCATGAGACGCAGGCTGCGCATCTGGTCTTCGTGGGTCATGGCGCCGTCGCCGTCCCAGAAGAAAACGCTGCCGGGTCGCAGGGTTTCCAGGACGTGTTTGATTTTGGGGATGACGGTGTCCGGCGTTCCTGTGACTATTGTGTAGTCGTTGGCCTGTTCCTCGTAAGTGCGGCGGTTTGTGCCGAATCGTCCGGTAGGGCCGAATCTGGAGGCCTCAAGCCGGCGGGAGGTGCGGGATGTGTGTCCGGGGAGGGACATGACGGCGGGGTTGACCATACCTTCGTTCCCGCTCAGAAATGGGTTGGATACGCCTGAAAGGTATTTTCGCCCGACTTCTTCGGCAAGCTCTTCGGTTTCGTCCACGTGGACTTTCCAGAGGTAGGAGACGTGTTGGGTGCCGGACTCGTAGCCGAACTCGGCCGCGGCGTCGTGGTACATATCGAAGGCGTCCTTCGTTGGGCCTAGACGGGTGGCGAGAAGCACGAGCGGGTAGCGATGTTGGGCAGACCAGCGCACAGTCTCTACGCTGACGGTGGAGGGAATCCACACCTGCGGGTGCGGCTTCTGGTAGGGGCGCATCCAAGGGTTCACGTAGCGATAGTGGTAATGCCTGCCTTCCCAGCGGAACGGTCCGGGGTCTGTCCACGCCCTGATAACGAAGTCGTGCGCTTCCTCGAAGCGTTCGCGGTTGAATACCGGGGGCGAGTTATGGGAGACGCTTTCCCGGCCGCCGCCGCGCACGAAGCCGGACACGAGCCTGCCGTGGCTTATCATATCTATCATCGCAAGCTGTTCCGCCAGCCAGAGGGGATCGTCCCAGATGGGCAGGATGTTGCCGAGTATGACTATCTTGGCCTTTGTGGTCTGTCGGGCGAGGATGGATGCGCCGATGTTGGTCACGCCCTGCATACAGAATGGGGTGCTGTGGTGCTCATTCAGCATTAGGCCGTCGAAGCCCATCTCCTCGGCGTAGAGCTTTTCGTCAAGATATCTGTTGTAGAGCGCCGCGCCGACTTCAGGGTCGTACACTTCATTGCTGATGCTCAGGTCGGTTGTCTGAGTGCCCATCAGCCCAGTCTTGTCGTCTTGCCATGGCTGTTCGGTGAAATGACCTATAAACATAATCTCTCCCCCGCCGCTTGATGATGAACGCAGTTTATCACTGACCCAATCGTGTGTCGAGATTGCGGAAGTTGATGACTTGGCGAACAGACGCTGGTTGTTGACTGAGAATTCCCACCCTCATATAATCATGGTGACTACACCGAACCGCCGTCAGGGTTCTGCAATCAATCAAGTCTAGGAGAAAGAATATGAAACAAATCCATTGGACGATACTGGGGCTTATGGGAGCTCTCGTATTTGTACTGGCCTGCTCGGGAGCGGACGAGTCAACGCCCGCCGCGCCTGCCGCTCCGGCGCCCGCCGCGCCTGCCGCCGCGCCCGCCGCGCCCGCCATGCAGGCTCCCGCGGCTCCGCAGGCTCCCTCGGCTCCGGCGCCCGCCGCAGCCGCCGCTCCGGCCATGGCTGTCCCGACCGTAGTTCAGCCCGTCGCGCAGCCCACACCCAGAGTGTATTCCGCCGTTCCTACACCGGCCACCACTGGTATGCCAGTGTACGGCGGCTCGCTCAAGATAGTTCCACAGGGCAGCCTTAAGTCGGTTGACCCGCAGTGGACGACGCTCATCGTCACGGCGCACGTGGCGCGCCATACTATGGAAGGGTTGTTCCAACTGGACGAATCCTTCAGCCCCGCGCCCATGCTTGTGGAAGACTGGGATGTCAGCGAAGACGGCCTCACTTGGCAGTTCAGCCTGCGTGACAATCTGATGTATCACGACGGCAGACCGGTTACGGCCGCCGACGTTGTTGGCTCTTTCGACAGGGTTAAAGAAAAGGCCGGAATGTACAAGCGGCTTATGGGCGAGTTCGGCGCTGACATGACCGCAGACGGCGATTCCTCCATAGTTGTCACTCTTGCGGAGCCTACCGCGCTGGTTCTGGACTCGATACACACTAACCAGAGCTTCGCTCCGTATGTACTCCCCGAAGAGATACACACGTTGCCCCAGTCCGAATCAGCTCAGACAGTGGTAGGCACTGGGCCGTTCAAGTTTGTGCGCTGGGCGCCCGGAGATAGGTGGATAGCCGAACGCTGGGTGGATTACGCTAAGCGAGATGAGCCGACCTCCGCGCTCGCCGGGGGACACACGGTTTACCTCGATGCCATCGAGTGGATCGAGATACCGGACATGGCTTCCAGAATCGCGGCTCTGACCGTCGGACAGGTCCACGCGCTTGATGAGTTCAAGGCGGACTTTGTTCCGCAGATCAAGGAAAACCCCGACCTGAACCTGTTCATAAACAAGCCGGGCAACGGCACCGCCGTATGGGTGAACCACCTCAAGCCGCCCTTCGATGACAAACGCGTCCGACGCGCCCTTCAGCTGGCCTACCCGATGGAACGCGCGCTCACCGCCGCGGTCGGCGACCCCGAATTCTGGAGCTTGTGCACCAACTACCAAGCGTGCTTCACACGATGGGACACCGAAGCCGGGTCTGATGGACACTACAACGTCCAAGACATTGAGGCCGCCAAGGCGCTTATCGCGGAGGCCGGAGTTGAGGGCATGAAGGTGCGTGTGATGCAGCCGCTGGATATGCCGGTCCTTCCTGACCTCGCGGCCGTAACCGCCGAGGTGCTCGACGAGCTTGGCTTCGACGTGGACCTACAGCCGATGGACTGGGCCACGCTCGGCACCCGCAGAGCCGACCCCGAACTGTGGGAAGCCTTCCACACATGGAGCGGCACCGGCAGAGTGCTCGGACCTCTTACCAACACATCCTTGCAGAAGGACGGCTGGTTCAACAGATACCAAGATACCACCGGTACTATGACCGACCTGATGAATAGGTTCGCCAGGGCCAAGACCGCCGAAGAGCAGTTCGCGATCTGGGAAGAGATTAACGCCTTCGCTTTCGAGGATATGCCGACTATAAGAATCGGCGACTTCTATCCGCCTCTCGCTTCCAGAAAAGAGGTGAAAGGATGGAATCCGATACCGTTCCCGGTGCTGTGGGATACATGGATAGAGGAAGAATAGCGGGACATTCTTCAACTCGGAACTAGGAGTTAGGAATGGTGAAGGAAGGCGTCGCGGTCGCTTGACCCGACGCCTTCTGACTGGAATCGCTGATGGGAGATTGCGAATGCCGCGAGAGTAGCCGCCTCAAGGAGAATAGCCGATTCACACAAGACGAGTGGTAAATTCTCCTAAGTATCTATATGATGACTCCCGACAACCCGACGACTTCTAGCGCAAGTCCAATCCCTATGCCATACATGGTGACGCCTTAAATGTCTGGTTACATAATAAGAAGACTGATTGCCAGCATACCGGTGATATTCCTTGTGGGGATAATCACGTTCTCCATCCTACACATAGCGCCCGGCGACCCCGCCGTGCTGATGGCGGGGGAGGAGGCGACGCCCGAAGATGTGGAAAAGATGCGCGTAGCGCTGGGCTTCGACAAGCCCTTCTATGTCCAGTTCGGCGTATGGGTGGGAAATCTGCTGCGAGGAGACCTAGGCACATCCATATTCTCCAAACATTCGATTACAAGCCTCATGGCGCCCCGATTGCAGCCCACGCTTAGCCTCGGACTGCTGGCCATAGTACTGTCCATACTGCTGGGCATCCCGATGGGAATTCTGGCCGCATGGAAAGTGGGAAGTCTGACCGATAGGAGCGTCATGGTGTTCGCGGTGCTGGGGTTCTCAGTACCCGTATTCTGGCTCGGCTTTATTTTCATATGGCTGTTCGCCGTAAACTTCAGGATATTTCCGGCAGTTGGGTTCGTTCCTATATCAGACGGCTTGTTCCCATACCTGAGAAGCCTCACCCTGCCCGCGCTGGCCAACGCGATACCCTTCTCCGCGCTAGTGGCGCGCATGACAAGGTCAACCATGGTTGAGGTTTTGCAGGAGGACTATATAAGGACGGCGCGGGCGAAGGGACTGGCCGAGTTCGGAGTAATTGGGCGACACGCCCTGAGAAACGCCTCCATACCGATAGTGACCGTTATCGGCCTGGTCTTCGCGGCCCTTGTGAGCGGCGCGGTGGTTACCGAAACTGTATTCGCCATTCCCGGGCTTGGCAGACTGCTGGTGGACGGAGTGGTGAGGAGAGACTATCCCATCGTCCAGGCCATGCTGATGGTCACAGCGGTCAGCTATGTATTTGTAAACTTGGTGATTGACATATTCTACGCGTATCTGGATCCCAGAATAAGATATTAGGCCGTAGGGCGAACGCGAATGATAAAGCGGCTTATCCGAAGGAATGGCAATTGACTGAAAGTCAACAGATTCAGACTCGATCCAATCGCGGACTGATTCGCGGCTCCGCCTTCGCGCTCAAAAGAAACCCGAACATGCTTCTGGGCTGCGTAATACTCTCGGTCGTGTTAGTCATAGCCATATTCTCGCCCTACCTCACCCGCACCGACCCGTCGGAACTCAACCCGTTCGACCGCCTTCAGCCGCCCAGCTCTGAGCATTGGTTCGGGGCCGACCACCTCGGCAGAGACGTTTTTGACAGAACCCTCGTGGGCAGCAGAGTATCCCTTCTGGTGGGCTTCTCGGTCGGAATCATCACATCAGTCGCCGGACTCGGCATAGGACTGATAGCCGGATACTACCGTCGGGTAGACAATGTAATAATGAGATTCATGGACGGCCTGATGGCCTTCCCGTCGTTGTTGCTCGCCCTTGCTCTCATAGCCGTGCTTGGAGCCAGCGTGTTGAACGTCATCCTAGTCATATGCGTCGTTGACACTCCCAGAATGGTGCGTGTCGTCAGGGGCTCGGTACTCTCTCTCAGAGAGCAGCAGTTCGTCGAAGCGGCCAGCGCGATTGGAACCCCCGCGTGGAGGATACTGCTTAGACATATCGCTCCCAACACCTTCGCGCCGGTCATGGTGCAGGCCACTTTCATATTCGCGCTTGCCATAATCGTAGAAGCCAACCTCAGCTTCCTGGGCGCGGGCGTTCCGCCTTCCATCCCAAGCTGGGGCAACATCATGGGACAGGGTCGCACTTACCTCCAGATAGCGGTGTGGGTCACCTTCTTCCCCGGACTCTTCCTCTCTCTCTGCGTCCTCTCCATCAACCTCGTCGGCGACGGTCTGCGCGATACCCTGGACCCCAGATTCGCCAGACGAGCCTGAATGCCATAATAGCTTTCCAAAGCTACAATTCCCGCTATCTGCCCTACATCTTCTAAACGCCGAATCCTATCACCATAAATTCAGACATGATTGTTGACTGAAATATATTTCAGACATATAATCTCGATAATTCTAAAGTTAGACCGCATTGTGAATCGGAGCGTCAAGCCCGATTCACCTTAGTCTAGGTTTCTAACACACCGAGAGAAACAAGCAGTCAGCAGGGAGGATTTTCATGCGACGTTATAATTGGATGATAATGGCCTTAGCGGTCGTACTGGTATTCGCGCTGGCTTGCGCAACTAGCGACGAACCGGCTGCGCCCGCCGCGCCACAAGCCCCGGCGCCCGCCGCGCCCGCAGAGTCGGCTCAAGCCACCTCAATGCAGCAACCCGCCGCGCCACAGGCGCCAGCCCCGGCGCCCGCCGCAGAGCCCGCCGCTCAGGCGCCGTCCGGGACACAGGTTCAGGCGCCGTCAGTCGCCTCCATGAGACCGGCCTCCAGACCCATAGCTATGGGCGGAGAGGCTAAGCTCGGCGGAACGCTAAAATATGTGCCGCAGGGCTCCATAAAGTTCATAGACCCTATGGCAACCGGCGCAATCGTTACCGGAACAGTCGGCCGCCACTCCTACGATCAACTCTTCTGGAGAAACGCCAACTACGAGATATTCCCGCAGATGCTCGACAGCTGGAGCATCAGCGAGGACGGCAAGCAATACACCTTCAAAGTCAGGTCGGGCCAGATGTTCCACAATGGCGACCCGCTTCGCATGGTAGATATCGCCGAGTCTCACAACCGCTTCGCGCGCGTTGACCCGCTTGGCCGCCAGCTACTCGGAATATCCGCCGGAAACGAGGGCAAAGAACGCTCCGACCAAGTGTTCAACCAGACCCTTGACGAATCCAATAACACAATAGTAATGACGTTCGAGCAGCCAACAGCTATGGTGTTGGAATTCCTCGCGCAGCTCGACCCGCGACAACCATCCATCATGCACGAAGACATCTGGTCCGTCGCCCCGGGTCAGCCCGTAGATGTCGGCATAGGCACCGCCGCGTACGAGCTGGTCGAGTGGATACCCGGAGAGGTGCTCAAGTTCGAGAAGTTCGCAGACTATGTCCCCAACACAGGGGAACCCTGGGACTTCACCAAGGGCGAGATAACTCAGTACATGGACGGCTTCGACGCGCTGGACATTCCGGACCACGCCACACGCGTGGCCGCTATTCAGACTGGGGAAGTAGATGTCCTGGACGACTTCAGAATTGACCTTGCGGCGACCCTCACCGACGCGTCCGGCGTCCAGTGGTCGCCCATCCGCGACGGCAACTACGGCGGCACAAGCTTCAACACAGCGCACGCCCCCTTCGATACCAGCGAAGCGGGCAGGCTGGCGCGACGGGCGGTTTACGCGGCCGCGCCAAATGACAGAATCATGCAAGCCGCCGTCGGCGACGAAAGTATGTGGACAGAGTGCTACCTCGTGATACACTGCGGCACCCCTTGGGGATCCGTGGCCGCTGACGAAGTGCAAGAGCAGGGCATCAAAACCAGAAGCGGAGACATTGAGACCGCCAAGCGCCTCCTGAACGAGGCCGACGCCCTCAACCCGGGCATAAAAGACCTACCTGTTCGCATCGTCGCCGCTTCGGATATGCCCTTCATGCCCGAGGCCGGTCTTGTGATGTGGGAAGCGATGAAGGAAATGGGCTTCACCAACGTGGAGCTTGTATCGCTGGACTGGGCCTCCCGTGTCGCCCTTACCGGATCTGACGGCCCATGGGAAGTGGCGACAACATGGTCCAACTTCGCCAATGGCCTGAATCCACTCGCGCCGCATATGCCCGCCAGCCCAAATAGTCTCGGCTGGAACGAGCCGATGATAAACGATCTGCGCTCGCAGTTCCTTACTGAGACCGACCCGATGGTCTTGCAGCAACTGTACGACGACATGAATCGTACAATTTACAATAACCCACATTCGATCAACCACTTCATGTTCTCTCCGCCTCGCGCTATCCGCGACGACGTGAAGGGATTCTGTATAGACTGCCTCTTCCCGATACTGCACAACGTGTGGATAGACAGGTAGAGCTCCGGCGTTAGACAAGGATGGGGCGGGGGAGCGCGCGATTTCCTCCGCCTTCACACCCGTTTTTCGCATCGCGCCCATAGCTTTCGAGGTTCAGCTGTATGCTGCCCTACATTTTCCGAAGAGTCGTTATGGCGATACCCGTGTTCATCGGGGTTTCGGTAATAACTTTCTCCATAATGCAGCTTGCGCCCGGAGACCCCGCCGCCATACTGTTGGGCGGCGACTTTCTTCAGATAGCTACCGAGGAGGACATTGCCCAGGCAAGGGCCGCGCTCGGCGTTGACCGACCTGCGATTGTCCAGTATCTGGACTGGATATCCGGATTCTTCAGAGGCGATCTAGGAACCTCGCTGTTCACCGGAAAGTCCGTCTCCGAGCTGATCTCCCCCAGAATCGAACCAACCATCTCCATGATCCTCATGGGCATATTCATCGCGATTGTCTTCGGTATTCCCATGGGAATTCTGGCCGCGTGGAAAGCCAACTCATGGATAGACCGTTGCGTGATGGTCTTCGCGGTCATCGGCTTCTCGATGCCCGGATTCTGGCTCGCCTTCAACCTGATATGGCTGTTCAGCGTAACCCTCGGATGGACGCCCGTGTTCGGCTTCGCCGAGTTCTCCGACGACATACCGCAATTCTTTAGACATCTGATACTGCCCGCCATCTCCATCGGCGTGTCCTTCATGGCGCTCAACGCCCGAATGACACGCTCCAGTATGCTGGAAGTGCTTAGGGACGATTACATACGCACCGCGCGCGCCAAAGGCCTCGTGGAAAGCGTTGTGCTGTTCAGACACGCGCTTCGCGCCGCATCCATGCCCATCGTCACCATCGTCGGACTCAGCTTCGCCGGCGCCGTCACCGGCGCCGTGCTCACCGAGACGGTCTTCGCTATCCCAGGCATGGGCAGACTCTTCGTGGGCGCAGTGGGAGATAGGGACTTCCCCGTTATACAGGGCCTCATGATGATATTCGCGGGCGCTTACGTATTCGTGAACTTGGCCGTTGATATAGTGTACGCATACCTCGACCCCAGAGTGAGATACTGATGGCTACTGAAGAGACAGGCGCGGCCGAAAGGCTCAAACCTCGCTCAAGGTTGACGTCTGGCTTCCTGAACGCCCGACGCGCCCTGCTCAAAAACCCCAATATGCTGACAGGATTCGTTATCCTGTCCATCATTTCGTTCTTCACTATCTTCGCAGGCTCCGTTGATAGATACGACCCTCTAAAACTGGAGCCTCTCGACAGGCTTCAGTCTCCCTCCGCGCAACACTGGTTCGGAACCGACAACACCGGCAGGGACGTGTACTCACGCACCATTCACGGCGGCCGAGTCTCGCTTCTCGTGGGGTTCGCAGTCGCTCTTCTCACAGTGTGCGCAGGAATGATCATAGGACTAATATCCGGATACGACCGACGCGCGGACATGATAATTCAGAGGTTCATGGACGCCATAATGTCCTTCCCCACCCTCCTGCTCGCCCTTGCCCTCATAGCCATGCTCGGAAGTTCCATAAACAACGTGATTATCGTCATTACTGTCGTGGACACGCCCCGCATGGTCCGAATTGTGCGCGCCCAGGTGCTCGCCCTGCGCGAGTTTCAGTTCGTGGAAGCCGCCCGCTCGATAGGCGCGCCCACATGGAGAGTCCTCCTGCTGCACGTCGCCCCCAACACATTCGCTCCCGCTATGGTCCAGGCCACTTTCGTATTCGCAACCGCCATTCTGGTCGAGGCCGGACTCAGCTTTCTCGGACTCGGCATACCTCCCGAACTTCCAAGTTGGGGCAACATACTTGCGCTCGGAAGAACATACTTCCAAACCGCCGTCTGGGTCGCCTTCTTCCCCGGGCTTGTACTCACAATTACGGTTCTCGCTATCAACCTCGTCGGGGACGGACTCAGAGACGCGCTCGACCCCAAGCTCTCGAGACGCGAGTAGATGCCCAGCGCACGGCGTGAACCCGAGCCATCAGTCTGTGTGAAACTTCCCAAATGTACCTCATAATAGCGCTCGGCCTGAGAATCTTCGCCGGATTCGGCCTGTCCGCATTGCTGTCCGTCTGTGCAATCATGCTGACCTGGGCCGCCTACTACTACATGGACTACCTCTGGCCGCGTTGGGTATTCGTTACGCTATGGTTCTCGTTGCCCGGCGCGGCCGCCGGACTTGGCGCCGCGATAGCTTGGTGGGAATCGGAGGAGACGAAACGAATGAAGGTCCTCAGGGTAACCGTATGGATACTCTTAGGATTAGTCGGAGCGTGGGCCGCCTACTACTACAAAACGGTGATAGACCCCAATCCCGCGGTCTTCAGTTCACGCGAAATATCTGCCGCCGCCATACTCTGGGCGGCAATCGCTCCCAACCTAGTCGCCTCAAGCGTCGGCGCTATCAGACAGATACGCACAGGCTGGATATGAGACGCGTAAATATCATATAGCCTCGAATGATATTTCAGAGTTCTCAGTAAATGCTGGCATCAAACATATCAGAGTCTCAGACATACTGGGATTGCCGATTGCGATATGAGTCCCGATACTTGTAATTAGTTGGATTTGCGTCGAGTGCGTTCGCGTTGCATGTAATCTCGGTACGTGCGCGAGCTGGACACTGTTCCTCTTAGACACAGAACGAATCGGCAATTGTCCTGGACTTAGTAGCGCCACTGCGCACTGGCAAGACAATAGCCGGACACAGTGAATTTCCTGATTGATGATATTAGTCGAGGCCAATAACTGGAGAGTCGTTTCGCTCATTTTCGCGTTATGCGGCGTATCAGCGATAGTCAGCCTAGCTTGCGATGATAACCAAGAGGACGTGGTCTGGAAAGACGCCATCTCGCACAGCTTGGCGTCTGATTCGTTTCATTTCAGAATCGGTATGTCAGATGCTGGACTGGGCTATGTTAGCCGTATTGCGTCTGAGAACGCTTTTTCACCAGGGACGAAGCGAAAGTTCGTCATTGTCGCTGGCGCGTTCCAACAGCCGGATCGTGTGAGATGGAGACTGCCTGATATTGACGGAGGTGAAACCAGGCAAATCGCCGCCGAAGGCTTCGTATTCACCAAAATGGATGATCGGGAGTTCTGGCGCGCAGAACGGGGACGCGATTCGCTGGAGTATGATCCGAGAATCCTTCTGGAACGCGCTCTGGATTCCGTGTATGTGACAGAAATCCAAGAGCGGGAGGAAGCTCGACGGTTCTCAGGCATTGGGCTCGACTCTCGTGGCTCTGAGGAATACCTTATCGAAATATGGGTTGACGACCGGACCAACTTGCTGTCTCGGATTGCGGTTGAACCTATTAGCCGAGAGGATGACAGCGCCGCCGGAGTCTCTCAACCTGTTATAGAGTTGGATCTATGGGGATATGGCGAAGACGCGAAAATAGAAACGCCGTCAAAATTTCTAGGCGACGGCGTCCGTATTGACGGTTCTCTATATTTGTGGAATAGAACAAGGGGATTGGATGGACTTCCTATCTCTGGTGGTTGGGGATTCTGCGCTGAAGTCAGAAATGTAGGCTTTCGCGCCTCTCCGCCTCTGACAGTCGAACTGACTTCAGACAGTTCCAATATGGACCTGTCTGAGCGCGCGTGGTATCGCGCCAGATCGCGCAAACCCGCTTCGATACCTGCCGGCGACAGCAAAGCATATGATGGAACGGTAGGAGTGGGAGGCAGGTATTCTACCTCGGAGGAGAGAGCGGCGGTAGAGGATTTGCGCGCGTCCCTAGACGAGGCCATAAATCACGCCATAATCAAGGTAGCGTGGACAGACTCGCACGGGAAATCCAACTACACGCTATTGCTGTCGAAAGAGTTCCTGGACACGAGAGCCTACGTATCGCCCGACCAGCGCCGCTGCCAGCCGGAAGAGGTATCTATCTTTACTTCCATACCATGGCCTATTCCGCCTCGCTATGTCGTCGGCGCTAACCTTTACCTAGCCTATTTTTCGGTCACATGGCTGGTTGCTGGGATTGCATGGGCGCCGTTCGCCGGAATTATTTCGGTTGTGGTCGCTCGCAGAAAGAAGCTGGAACTCATACGCCACTGGGTATTAGGAACGTTATACTCGGCGTTGTTAATATTGCCCTGGATATACCTTCTAGCGAAAATGTCGGGGAAGTCCATCCCTAGCAATATTGGTCGCGCGACATATTTCCTGCTTTACGGAGTTGTCTGGCTGTTCGGGCTGATTCCCTGGATTCTTATACTTATGCACAGCTATCGAATCTACACATACGACAGATTTCAATTGCTGCTGTGGATGGTAGGATTGTCGGCGCTGCTGGCAGTGAATGCGCTTACATGGGGATTTTCGCTGTGGAGACTCCTGAGGAGACACCGGGATAGCTCGCCAATGGGCAGTCCGCCGGACAGAGTATATATAACGCCATTCGCGCTTGCGGTCCTGTGGACGGCGATACCGCTTGTTCTTACATTCCTTCCGTATCAATGGTGGCTCTAAGGCGCCGGCGGCTCAGTGACCTTTACCACTTGGTTGACGTCTAGGTCGGCGAGCGTTTGTACACGGCCACTCGGCCATAGAATGGTCACCTCTTCTACCACTCCCGCGCTTCCGAGTCCAAATTCCAGCTCGACGCTGTCCATAGACAAATAGCTCGAACCGGCCTGCGCCTCTCGTACCTGTGTAATCGGTTCTTCGCCTTTGGAGAGCGGTGTCCTGAGATAAACCCGCGCCCCGATACCGTCCGCGTTGCTGCCGGAGCCGTCCACAGCCATTCGCCCTTCCAGCCTGAGCGCAATCCAGTTGTTGCCGAGCGGCTCGTTTATCCACATGAACGTGGGGCCCGGGGCGTAGTCTGCGTCGTAGCCCTCTCCGGTGAACATCATCCCGCCGCTGTTCGTCCCTATCAGATCAATACTGCCGTCGCCATTCAAATCGCCATGCGCCAGTCCTTTGCCGTTCTCATGGTATCTCGGACTCAGCTTGATGGAAGCGGGATCCTGTCCAGGCTCCAACGTGTCAATCTCATCGTAGCGCACCCCCTGGACATCAATCAGACGAGTCTCGACAGTAATATCCTCGAATCCGTCTCCGCCCATGTTCCTGAGCATACGGCCCGCGGACTGGTAGATGTCGCCGCCCGGGCCGTCCCCACTGGCTATCTCCGACCCCAGCCAATAGAGGTCCTGGTAGCCGTCGTTGTCCATATCGAAGAACGTCGCGCCATATCCGAACTCGTATGCGGATAGGCCGGTTGGAACAGGCCAACTCGGATTTATGTTAGCCGGGTCAAGTGAGGCCGGCGGCATGAGCGCGCTGGCGCGAACCTGCGTGGTGGGGGCGACGTTCTTGAAGCCCACAGCGGACATCTCTCCGGATACATTTCGCAGAAGGACATTGAGACACGTTCCCCACCAGAAGCGTTCGTTATACTTGCAGTCCGGGCCCGGATTAGCCTGCGGCTCTCTCATTCGTAGATGATAGCCCGTGTTTGTGGCAAACACATCAAGACGCGAGTCCGCGTTATAGTCGCCTATAGCGAAACCCATCCAGTTTCCGACCCGCGCGAAACCCATCTCTCTCTCGACGGGGGTGAATCTGACGCTGCCGGGGGTAGAATCATTCCTGTACAGGCGCAGGAAGTCGCCGTCGGTGGCAACCCATAGATCAGGCAACAGGTCATCATTGTAGTCGAAGAATGTAGCCGCGTGGGAAGGGCCGGTCGGGTCTCCGACGCGATTGAATTGCTTGTCCACCACCGAAGGGTCGTATCCCTCGTAAATTACGCCGTCGCTGTCGGTGAACGTAAGCGGCATTCCATTCGGGTCGCGCATCCATACCTGACCGCCCCCTAGTCCCGACTCCTCCGACACCTCGGAGAAGGTCAGGTCGCCGTTGTTGCGATACATCACGTTGAAATGACCGGGGTGATTAGTCTCACCCATAAAGAAGTAGTCTTCATCTATCAGGTTGGCTACGAAGATGTCCAGCCAGCCGTCTCCGTCAACATCGGCGCACGCCGCAGTAGATGCCGCGCGCAGATTCGGACTATCTCCGAAGGCGGTTTCGCTGACATCATTGAAAGAGCCGCCGCCGTTGTTGACGAAAAGTCTGTCGGAGTATGCGGACGCGATAGGCTGTCCGTCCTCACCGAGCGCATCAGCCGACCGGAAGTCGAGCCCATCCCCCTGGATGCCCCGACCGCCGACGTAGAGGTCCTGATATCCATCGTTATTCACGTCGCACGCCACAACGCCGCTGGAGCCTTGTTCCACCGCCGCGACACCAGCTGACTCGGCAAGTTCGGTGAGGTTCAGATCGCCGTCGTTCCGGAACAGGCGGTTGGGGTGGCCTGCCTGCTGGGTGAGATACACATCTTGATCGCCGTCGCGGTCATAGTCGAATATAGCGACACCCGGACGATAGTTTGAGACGCGGTACGCGCCGCCCATGGCGTCTCTGGCGACATTGGTGAACACAGGTATGGTCGAGTCCGGTTCGGCGACCGGAACATCCTTCGTTTCGGAGGAGCAGGAGACCATCAGCAGGACAAGCAGAACTAGCCCCGTAACCAAAACCGAAATTCTCAAAGCGGCGCTGAAGCCGAAGGGGAGGCGCATGGACTCAATTCCATCAAGTCAGGAATTGTAACTTCATAACATACAGACTGATATACCGGTTAGCGGGAACGATACTGAGTTGCCCAGCCCGAGGGCTCGCCACCCTGTACAAGCTTACGGGCATATCCCATGTAGTGTAGAGTATCACGAAGCGCGGTAATCGTAAACACGGGAGTCGGCGGGTGGAATCAGAGCCAAAGAAAACCATATTCGGGCTGGGCAGTTGGCCGGATGTATTTTGGCTTGTGTCCATAAGCTCCACCCTATTTCTGACTCTGCTGCCTTTCTCAAGCTATATCGCCTCCATTCCGTTCGTTGAAGAAGAGTGGGAGATGACCAACTTGCAGGCGGCCGCGGTATTCAGCGCCTACCTAGTCGGATACGCGGTGTCCTCGGCCTTTCTAATACCCGTAACCGACAGGCTGCCGCCGGAAAAAGTGATGTTCGCCAGCGTCGCGCTGATAGCCATAAGCAACATACTATTCCCCATATTGGCGCGGGATATATGGACAGCCTCCGCGCTCAGGTTCATCGCGGGCGCGGGACACGTCGGCGCGTATATACCGGGGATACGGATAGTATCGCTCCGCTTCGCGGACACAATGCGCGGGACCGCAGTCGCCATATTCGTCGGCGCGGGCTATGCCGGAACCACACTCTCCTACGTGTTCATGGGGCAGTTGCTCAGCATCTCGGACTCGTGGCGAGCGGCATACATGATTACCGCGCTAGTCGGACTGGTTGGTGTGCTGATAGCGCTCACTCACATATGGCCAGGCTCTTCACGCGACAGTGAATCCCCGCCGCCCCCAAGCGGTTCGGGCAGGCTTGAGCTTGGTGTCCTGCGTCACCGTCCTATGACGCTCATCAACCTTGCCTACGCTCTGCACACCGCTGAACTCTACCTTGCGCGTCTCTGGCTTCCGCTACTGCTCGCCGCGTCGCTCATACACAGCGGAAGAGACGCGGGAGAGGCGGCGATTCTGGCGGCCACTTGGTCGGGCTTCATGTTCATGACCGGGATAGTCGGAGTATTCGCGGGCGGGATGCTATCCGACCGATTTGGCAGAACCGCCGCCGGCGGCGTCATCTTCGCGGCCAGCGGCGCCATTTCGTTCGCGGCGGGCTGGCTTGTGGGCGCGCCTCCGCCCCTCCTGATAATTCTCGGATTCGGATACGGCTTCGCCACCTCTGCGGACTCGGCTATCTACTCCACTGCGGTCACGGAATTGGCCCCCCAAAACCTGATAGGTTCGACACAGGCGATCCAGAGCTTCATTGGGTTCACGGTAGGAGCGATCGCGCCCATAGTCGCGGGTGGACTTCTGGACATCTTCCAAGGAACGGCCGGATGGGGCGCGGCTTTCGGATTCAACGGCCTGCTCGCCGTGATTGGAGTTGCGGCGTTGTTGATACTCAGACGTCTGCCGGAAGCGTCCAACATGGCGTCCGGAAAGAGGTAAGCGCGCTCACCCTCGGCGTATCTATTCATCCTCCAGCGGGTACGCTCCGAATGTGAATGAGTATAGCGAGAAATTCTCGTCCTTGGGCATGAGCAGAAGTTCGTGCGCGGAGATCTCCTTCTGGCTCACCAGACGATACATACGCGCGGAGTCCACCATAACCACGCTGTCCCCATTTTCGTCGAACGCAATATCGGCCCCGGCGGACTCAGCCGGGACCGGCTTCCCATCCATAGTTACCCTGAAGCTATACCCGACGCCGGGTTCGGCGCTCAGCACTGCGTTCACCTCGTTGGCGAAGAACTTTATTCCCAGATAGTCCTCATACTCGTTCGTGGCGCGCGCATAGCGCAGATTCTCAGGCTCGTTGAGCCAGTGGCCCCGCAGGAATATGAAGTGATTCTTTCGCTCCTGGGGGTCCGTGTACTCGCGCACGACACCGGCCTCTTCGTAGTACTCCTCGTTCGCTATGTACGCGCCGCCGAAATCTATGTTTCTGCGCGTTCCGCCGTAGAGTTCGCGTGTGATGAATTCTTCGGGATCGGTGGCGCGCGAGCCGGCCATCCACTGCGGATCCGGATCGGAATTTGCCTCTATGTTCGACAGATCGCGTCCAGCCTCTTCGAGCAAGAAGCGAATCACCCGCTCGGTATCGGCGTACGAGCCCTCTCCGCGGTGGTAGTATCGCACGAATCCGCTACCGTCCATAATGTACTTGGTGGGCCAGGCCTGGACGCGGTAGATGTTCCATGTGACGTAGTCGTTGTCCTGCGCGACAGGATACTCTATGCTTAGCTCCTCGGTTGCGGCTTGGACATTCTCAGTCAGCTTCTCGAACTCAAACTCCGGGGTATGCACCCCAATAATAAGCAGACCCTGGTCGGCGTACTTTCTGTGCCACTCTCTGAGGTAGGCGAGCGTGCGAACGCAATTCACGCAAGTGTACGTCCAGAAGTCGAAAAGGACCACCTTGCCCCTGAAGTTATCCACTGTGAGAGGCGGAGAGTTGATCCAACCGTCCAGCCCTTGTGGCGCGGGCGCCGGTATCTGTCCCGCGCCCACCAATCCTAACACATCGGGCGGAGTGGGGCCTGTCGGCTCCGCTCTCGCTGTTCTGGGCGTCGGATGGACTGTAGCTCTTGTGATTGGCGTGTTCGACATCGGGCTGGGAATCGTGGTCGGCGCGGGAGTGACAGACGGAAAGGGCGTTGGCGCCGGCGTCGGGCTTGGGGACGGAGCGGGCATCGGCGTAGCGGACGCTGTGGGGGGAGTGGGCGAGGATGTCGGTGTTGCCCGCGGACTATCCGGCGCGTTCCCCTCCGTTCCGCAGGCCAGTAGCGCCATTGCGGCAGATGCCGCAAGCGCGATAGCGGATAAAACCACTCTTGTTCCCATACGCAGATGTGCCTCGGGTCGAGTCCGCTATTGGGCGGACAGCCTATTCCTCACCTCGTCCGGAAACTCACCCGTGTCAGGGGCTATCAGATTCACTATAAACCAGTCCGACAGCAGGTCGGACAACGTATCCGAAAGAACTCCAATCGCCCGGGCCTCGCGCAGGACGTCTATAAGGAATTCTAGCGAGTCTATCGGAGGCGCGGGGTCAGGAGTTGGAGTCTCATCATCGCCGTCCCTTCCCCCTTGATCTGTTCCATTACCTCCGGGCCCCGGAACATCAGGAGTTGGAGTCTCATCATCGTTGTCCTTTCCCCCGGACCCTACACGGTTGCCCGCGAGATCTTGAACGTTGCCCACCACCTCAACCGAGGGCCTCGCGTCGGGCGCAAACGCGGAGACAGTGAGGAAAACGTAATCTCCGCGTCCGTCAAACACCTCGGCTTTCAGCGGAACTTTCCCATCAACTCGGAAATCAGTTGGCTGAATAGTGGACGCGTCCACTTCCTCGCTGAAGTCCACCAGAATACTGTCGTTCCTCGCCTTGGTCGAATCGTACTCAGTCTTGTCATCGTCTTTCTTGGATGTATCCCACCAACGACCCGTTATCACTCTTTCCATTACCGGCCCAGTGTTGTCAATTCGGACAACATATGGCTGGCAACCCGCTATGAAATGGCTCCTATTGACATTGCCTCCCGCGAGATCCCCCCTCGGAAAATCAGCGACATAACAGGTATCTCTTTTCCCGTCAATACGGGGTTCCCTATCCAGGACCGCCAGGTTGCCCGCCAAATCGCGCGCGAGCGCCCACCAGTAAATTGTAGCGTCGCTTCCAACATCAACTGAATTGGGGATTCCCTGAAAAACATTGAAAACGCTATTATCCTCGTCGTCAACATCGCCCTTGCCGGATTCGCTAACCTGGAACTCGTACTCATCATTGGCATCAATGATGCCGTCCTCATTCTCGTCAATAGCGAATATGACCCATATATCACTTTCCGCTATGCCGGAACCGCCGTCGGCAACAAAGAACTCCACGGTAGGCTCGACCCTGCTAGCCGAATCATGCGCAGGCAGCAAGTTTGAGAAGACAGGAGCCGTAGTCTCCACCTTCAGCGTCTTGGAAACGCTTTGGGAAGTATCTTCATCCCTATAAGTCAGCGTGACCACGTCGTCCTCGCCAACCTGCAAGCTCGGAGGATTGGAGTCCGCGTCAGACTCGTCGTCATCGGCGCCTATAACCAAGCGGAAAACGCCGCTGTCCATCCTGGTCTCTTCCAAAACTACTGTGATTCCGGAGGGGTCCGCCTGCGACCTGACTCTCACGGCGGCATCAGTGTCGTCCATGCCAGAGCCCCAGTAGATGGCATAGACCGTTCCGGTATAGTCCTCGGTCAGGTCAACTCGACCATCGCGGCTGAGTCTGTCCACCAGAGAATTGCCGCTAGAATCAGTGACTTCAAAGCCGTCGGCGTCAACTAGACGCACATCATATTCATTGACGAAGCTGTCAATATCACCCTCGATGACGTTGCCGTGCGACACTCCACTGTCCAGCACCGGAATGTTGCTCAGGTAGATCACATGGCTGTTGTTCAGAATTATCTCTTCAGCGTCAATACAGTTGTCATCATCGCCGCAGGCGGCGCTGGCGTTCGGAACGTGCACCAGTTTGGACATAATGTTCAGGTCGTCGTCTTCAACCTCAAGGCCGATTAACCCGCCCTGCCTGGTCCACTCCTGGTCTTCGCTCGTATCGGATGGGTCATAGAACCTGACTATTCCCGTGGTGGACAACGTGGGGGAAGCGGCGATAATAGAGAAGATAAATATCCCCAAGAGCGCCGGCATCATGAACCGTTTGCGGATTCTCATACTGCGCCGCCTCCATGCGGTCGCCATGTAAGACGCCCGCCCGCTTATTCTAATACGACACAAACTCGCCGAAAGGTCTATCCACTTCTCTGTTTCAGATTCAGCGCCTCGCGCTAAACCAACGGCAGGGTTACTCTCTCGCCCCTCTGCATACTGATGTTCACGGCGTCAGTGAATTCCATATAGCGGACGCCGTCGAAGAAGCTGGTGTGGGTTACGGGTTCGACCCCCCGAATAGCGTTGATGAATTCTTCCTCGACACGCCAGTCGCCTCGCTTCTCCTCCGGAATCTCTATCTCCGAGAGTTCGCTGTCGCCGCGCCGTCCGCCCATGACCATCATAGTGGCGGAGTCCACGTGGACAGTCCCCTCGGAGCCGAATATCCACACCTGGTCGTCGGGGGCGAGACCGGTGACAGAGCTCAGGCGCATCCTAGCCACTGGGCCTGAGGCGAACTCTATCAGTATCTCGATGTGGTCGGGTATAGTTATGTAGGCCAGCCCGCCGTCCCACCCCGCGCGACGCCTGACGCTTACACGCCCTATGGCTGTCACCGCGGCGGCCGGACCGAACCAGCGCATTATGGCCTCGTACCATATCCCCATCTGCATGATGTTGTTTCCGGACAGGTCCCGGCTGTGACGCCAGTGGAATTCGGTGTCCCTGTCCACAAACCCGCCTTGGTGCACCGTTATGTCCACAGACAACACGTCGCCGAAATACCCTTCTACAATGAGGTCTCTGATAGAGCTGTCTATCCTGAGCGTATGCGGAGCCGGGACTATCTGAGTCACCAGATGAGGCTTCAGCAGGGACGCGTCCAGCATCTCCCTAGCCTCTTCCGAGTTCATTGCCATACGCGCTTCTGTCAACACGTGCTTGTCCGCGTCCAGCGCCGCGAGAACAAGACTCCGGTGCATATACGGCCATGTGCCGATGCAGATAGCGTTCGTGTCGTCGGCCTCGATTAGGTCAACCCAAGAGTCATAAACCTTACTCAGCCCGAATTCCTCCGCAACTCTCTGGCCGGACTCGCGGCTGCGATTGGCTACGCTGACGCTTTCCACACCGTCAATCGCGGCGAAGCCGGGCAGGTGTCTGAGCCTCGTATTTCCTCCGGCGCCCACATAGCCAATACGAATAGTTTCGTCCGCCATAAGACATATCCTCCATAGTCGTTGAAGCTAGGCCGTCATCGTAACGCTCGGATTATATTGGACAATGCCAAGCTAGTCCAGCTAGCGGCGACATGACGCGGCGGTTTCCCATACGGCGTGTTGTATGGGCGGGGGATTGCAAGCGGTCAAAGTGAGAGGAGCGCGGGTTGTGATTTGTATCGCCGCTCACCCTTAGCCCGCGGCCTCACTGTGTCCGGCCATACTCACCATTTCCGGCCTCAGCCATGTGGAGCGGCCATAGTTGGCGGCCCTGCCGACATGAAAACCTTCCACGGGCGCGAAATCGCCGGCGCGCAGAGCCTCAAGCAGGTCGGCTTCGCCGCGAATGTCGCCCCTGAAGGCGGTTACCCCTCTGGCAAGCCCGTCTAGCGAGTGGGCGTCGGAGCCACCGGTTCCCCAGAAACCCATGATCGCCGCAACCTCCTGCGCGAAGCGGTTCTCCACCTCGATATTGCCGCCGTTGACCACCTCGATCTCGTCAACAATCTCGAAAACAGGATGCCGGGACGCCTCCTCCGCGCTCTTGGGAATGCTGTCAGCGTCCTGGAACAACATATTTTGGGTGTAGTGCGGCAGGTCGAACAGGAACCTGAACGGGTGAGCCAATATCATGAAGCCGCCGACCTTATCCACCTCGCGCCTCAGCGTGCGGATTACCTCGATGCTGTCTCCGTAGCCGGCCACATGACCCTCGAGACCCATCGTGATAACGTGACCGAGCGGAGTATATACCTCCAGCGCGCGAACCAGCGCGATGTCTTCCACCGTGGCCGCGAATGCCTCAAAGTCGTGTCGTGGCCAGCCATCATGTTCGGTAACCATGATTCCGGTCAGACCCAGACGCCGCGCATCCTCGACCATCTCCTCCGGTGTCAGGCCGCTGTCCGGGCTGCCTTGATTAGTGTGTACGTGCAAGTCAAATAGCGAAGGCAATTGAACTAACTTCTCCAGACATACTCCCATTCCCTCGGCGAGGGTAGGGGACATTCATTTCAACAGGTATCGAGAATTCCGCCGATTACGCCGCGAATTTCGTCAGTATCTTCATAAAGTCGCCAGAACGCTCCGGTGAGAGGGTCGGTAACCGTCCACTCTCTCATTCCTCTCTCGTAATAATCATTCGTGCGGGGTTCGCGCAGCCAAGTGGCGGTGAATTGATCAATATGAGGCAGATACCTGTCGGGCGAGGCGCAGGACTCACGAATATAATCACCCACCATCGCTATCGCCTGCTGACGAGTATACTGGGGCGTATTCGCCAATGTGGCCGCGGCTCTGGTCTCTTTAGATGTCGCAAGTTGACGCTCAGTGCCGGGAATCCTGCCCACGGAGGCCATGACCAAGATGGCTATCGCGACGCCAAATACTATTACATATTTCAGCATGGGACCAATCCCGCTAATATTGATACAGTGCGACGATTAAGATGCGTGAACGTCAGTATAACCAATTCCGGGGACAATTCTAAAATCCGCGCCGTATTATTCAGAATCACCGCTATCAGCCATGTCGGCATTCTGTCCCGCGCCGTTGCGGTGCGAGGGTGGAGGCTCGTCGAATGGTTCGTTATTCGCTCTCGCAATCACCATACGATTGTACCAAGCTGCCCACTCGGCGTCAGCTTCCTCTCTGCCTTGCGCTCTGCCTTGCGCTCTGCCTTCCTCTCTGCCCTGCGCCCTGCCCTGCGCTTCGCCTTCCGCCCTGCCCTGCGCTTCGCCTTCCGCCCTGCCCTGCGCTTCGCCTTCCGCTCTAGCCTGCGCTCTGCGTCTCTCTGCCTCTGCCTCCCTCTCTTTGGCCTTTCTTTCTAAGTACGGATTTAGGAATTTGTCTTCTAGGAATCGCTTGGTAACCACAATGAATCCTCCCAGAATATCCAAGATTGTTACAGTGAGCATACCGGAGATAAATATCAGTGGAATTGCAGAAGAGCCTTTCAGAACCGTTGCGATAATGGTCTCCTCGAATGTCTCGTGACTTCCACGAACTACCTCGACACGGGCTACTAGAACAATCCATCCGACTGTCATCAGATAGATGAGTCCCATACACCATGGCAACCATTTCCTTGCTATTGTCCACAACGACTCTCGGTCACTGTTATCACTCATAGAGTAAGGCTTGGTTCACTCAAATCTCTAAACTAGTGACTAAATCTGGCGAAGCCTCGGGTCCCATCGGTCTCTGAGCCAATCGCCAATGAAGTTGAACGACAGCACAGTCAGGAATATCGCAATTCCGGGAAAGAAGGCGACCCACCACGCCGAACCCAAATACTCCCGTCCGTTCGATATGTCCGCTCCCCAAGATGGGGTAGGTGGCGGAACGCCCGCGCCTAGGAACGAAAGTATGCTCTCGGACAATATGGTGTTTCCGACCTGAAGTGTGGTGGCGACGACGACCGTGTTGGCGACGGCGGGCCATAGATGTCTTGCCATTATCCTGGGAGTAGAAGCTCCGGCGACTTTAGCGAGCGCGATATAGTCGAAATTGCGAACCTGCAATGTTTGCCCTCGCACGAGCCGCGCGATTCCCGCCCATGCGCCAAGGGACAGTACGCCCGCGACTATAGTGAAACTCTGACCCAGAACGAACACGAGCGCAATCGCAATCAGGATGAACGGCACCGCGCTGAACACGTCTATGGTACGCATTATTATCTCATCCACCCAGCGACCGAAATAGCCGGATATCAGTCCGACGGATGTTCCGAATATCGTCCCCACCGTGATGGCTATCGCCGCTAGGCTTAACGAGAGGCGCGCCCCGTAGATGATCCTGCTCAGGAGGTCGCGTCCAAGCTGGTCGGCCCCCAGAAGGAAGTGATAAACGTCTTGGTTCCTACCCAGCGGGATCCCGTTGGTATTGCAGGACTGGAACTTGTTGGTAAGCTGTCCCTCCTCACAAGCCGGATACCACGGAGGGGAGCCCAGAACGGCCCGAAGCTGATCTTTCTCAGGTTCGTAGGGGGCGATCCACGGAGCGAAGATGGCGCATAAAACCAAGACAGTGAGTATGAAGAAGGGTATCAGCGGCCACCGACGAAACACGTACAGAGTTCGTTGAATAGCTGACTCTTTTCCAATCTCATCGAGTTCGGAAATCGTCAGTGAACGCGCCGGAGTGGTCAATTGCTGATCCTTACGAGTATCTGATTCTCGGGTCTATAATCGCGTACAGGATATCTATGATAAAGACCGCGATGACGTAGGCTACTGTGAGCACAAGCACGCCGCCGGTCATGAGCGGAAAGTCGTTGTTGATAACCGCCGTATAGATCATCTGCCCCAGTCCGGGCCATGCGAACACGGTCTCTGTCACCACTGTTCCGCCAATGAATCCCACCAATATGAGCGCTGAGAAAGTCAAGGGAGGTATCAGGGCGTTCTTGAAAGCGTGCTTCCATACCACAGTATTCGCTCCTACGCCTTTAGCGCGCGCCAGCTTGACGAACTCGGAGTCCAGCACTTCCAGCATGGAGGAACGCACAAGGCGCATCAGCCCCGCTGAGGCGAGCCAGCCGAGAGTTACCATAGGCATGATGAAATATGACAGCCGTTCTACAATATTCGTGGCGTCGTGTCCGCGAGTTCCGGACGGCAGCCAATCCAGATTCACGGAGAATATAAGTATCAGCATTATGCCCAGCCAGAACGGCGGCAGCGCTTGGCCGAAGACAGCGAACGTTCTTCCTATAACATCCCAAACGGTTCCACGTTTCACGGCGGACAACATTCCTAGAGGGATGCCGGTCAGAAGAACGAAAAGCGTAGCGGCCAGACCGAGTTGAAGACTAGCGGGCGCGAAGCCCATGACCATTTGCATTACGGGCTGACCGGTTTTCAGGGAATCTCCGAAGTCGCCCTGGAATATGCCTTTGCCTATCCAGATAAAGTATTGAAAGATAAGTGGCTTATCGAGGTTGAGGTCTTTGCCCCACTGCTCCCACTGCTCAGGTGAAACGTACCCAACATTCAGCATCACATTGCGCGGGTCGCCCTGAAGCCTTGACAACGCGAATACGAACAGTGTGGCCGCCAGAATAGCCATCACCAGAAAAATAAGTCGCCTTATTACAAATGTCCTCATTCCATTATGTCCCCAGTCCCATCAATCCGAGACGCGCCGTCTGAACTCAATAGCTGCCCCTGCGCAACCTCCGCAGGGACAGCTATTGTTCATGTCAGCAAGCCATTACAAGCGAGAGTCGCTACTTCTTGGCGGGAATTACGGTCTCGAACGAGTTGGGAAGTTCGTAAGGATTAAGGTCCCATCTCTCTACGGTATCGGGATTGAACCCGATCAGCACGGGAACCTCAACTACGCCGGTCGAGAGTGTCATGTCATACGCCCAGTCCAGTATTCTCTCGCGGGACGCCAAGTTCTCGGGTGAGCCCTTGGCCTGTTTACGCGTCTCTTCCCTGTTGTCCCAGTATCGGTTGTCCTCGATGCTGGGGTTCCAGCCACCGGCGGGCAGAGGCCAGAGACCGCCACCCGGCAACGTTCCGCCACCCTCGCCGAGGCGGCCATGCTTGCTCGTGGGTCCCCAGCGGGTCATCCACGGCACATGCAGCTGACGCCCCAACATTGTTGGGCGACGAGAGGAATACTGAGTGCTGTCAATCCAAGGCTCCAGACCAAGATTCTCCTTCCACTGTCCAACAGTCGCCTCGCACACTTCCAGCGAAGTGCCATTGCCCTGTGAACAGAAGAACTCGAACTCAAAGCCCGGGGCGACCCCCGACTCAGCCAGATATTCGTTTGCCAAGTCCGGGTCAAACGCGTAGCTCCAGCGCTCCTTATATTCAGGGTGCGTCTGGTGCAACGTCATGCCCGGGAACGCTCCGCCATAAACAGCCCCGCCATATCCGCCCGTTACCGAGGCGGCGATGAGTTCGCGATCTATGGAGTGGGCCAGCGCCTTGCGGAACGCTTTTGCCCTCAGCATCGAAGGTGTCTCGTAGGAGAACTTATCAGTGTCGTTATAGTCAAACCCTACCGAATCTTCCGTAAAGCGGGACTCGAAGCCGTCGAATTCGATCAGTTCGAAATTCGCCACTTCGCAACCTGCGCCCGGGGTATCCTGTATCGCGGGGTCTGACCTATCTATGCCGACACACTCAAGCCTAGGGTCGCCAATCCAAGGGAACTTATCCGTCGGAATGAACCCTTGGCGAAGGACCGGTTTGCCGGACAGGTCCTCATCTCCGAGGGTTGACTGTGGCGGGTATCTGAACGCCCAATCGTTCCCGGAGTAGTAGAAGAAATTGCCATTGATGGCGTCAAGGCCCTCATGGAATTGGAACCCTTCATCCTCCAGACGTCCTACGTCTTGGATAGAGGCCATGGCTATATCGGCCGCGCCGGTCTGAAGCATCGCGGAGCGCTGCTGAGCTTCGTTGGCCTGGACAAATACGAGCCTATCGAAGCCCGCGTTCGCGCGCCAGTGGTCAACCCTTGCCTCGGCTTCGATGCGCTCGGCAGGCAACCATTCGTGAACGACAAACGGGCCGGATCCGTGAGGGACTCCGAACGTGTCGCCGAGTTCGTCGAACAGTTGCTTAGACTGCATCCAGATAGCGTCTTGGCATATCGAAGACGCGTCCTGAAGACCGTCCGACCGAAACGCCCTGTTCTCAGCTACCGCTACATACTTGCTCTCAGCGCGCCAAGGCTTATAGTATTCATAAGCTTGGGACGAGTTGGAGTGAGCCGAACTGGTATTCTCGGACCCCGCGTCATTGAACGACCAAGCTACGTCTTCGGCTGTCAGCTCGCCGACTCTCGTCAGCTCGCCATCAATCGAACGATAAAAATCTATCCCTTCGCGGATGAACACTCGTATGATACCCTGATTGTCGGGATCGTCCAAGTTGGCCTCGTCGAAGTTCTCAAGCTGCTTTCCGTCCATCCTCACAGTGCCGCCCGACTTGGAAGGCAGTTCCCATTCCCAACCCGTTGCCACAAACGGCGCGTGGCAAGCCTCTCCGGTGGACCTGATAGGGTTGCCTTGGTCGTCAAACGTAGGCTCCCAGCCTAGCAGAGGCTCTTGGAAACCGAAGAAGCCATGGAACAACACATCCGGCCAAGTGCCCTTTACATTCCGGAACTGCGGCGTCCCGACATTGTCGAACACGACGGTAATGGTCACGCTCTCCATAGGCTGTTCCATCATTGCGGCCGTGGGCGCTGGCGCGGGCTGAGCGGGGGCGGCCGTAGGAGCCGCCGGCGCTGCCGCTGCGGTAGGAGCGGCAGGCGCAGGCGCGGCGGCAGCCGGAGCAGGTGGCGCAGGCGCGGCAGGCTCTTCATCTTCCCCTGAGCTGCAGGCCAACGCGAACGCAGATACAAGAGACACTGCTAGGGCCATGCCCAGCGCCAATCGCCATTTCGATTGAATACGCTTAAGCTTCATATTTTCTCTCCCTCTTAAGTCTATAGTTTGCCACGATGCGCTCCAAGCGCAGATACAGCGCCAGAAGTATTTGTGCATATAAGCACAAATTTGTTGCTTCTGTCAAATTCGCCGACCGCCGAAACGCAGATGCGATAGCTCCACAGTCTGCGTTTCGGCGGTCTGATATATCTTCGTTTATCGTGTCTTGGGTTATTCTGATGACGATGCAGGCGGGCCAACAAGGTTGTGCAGGTGAGGTCTGGCGCCTGCGCCCAACCTGCATTCACCTTGCTCTGAAGTGTCCGTCCCTGTTTCTGAGAGCGGTTGGGGAGAGTTCTGCCTGTAGGTTCTTGGGAATGGTAGGTGATGAGATGCTTGAAAGGCTTAGGCCACCTTTCGTGGGGGAGCCAATCAAATCGGAAGATGCAGAGGCTATTCAAGATATACGCGGGACTTGGAACACCTGAGAATGCTATACAATCATGGCAAGACGCCATAGAGAATATGCCGCAATACTGAGGGGGCGGACAATGTTTCTCGGACTAGTTGTAATCTTCATCGGCCTAATATTGCTTCTCGATCGACTCGACGTAATCGAGAATGGCTTCAGCAGTTACTGGCCGGTTATCCTGATAGCCTTGGGCGCGACCATGGTGGTGAACTGGTGGCGGAATCGGGATTAGTGACTTTGCTTGTCCGTAGCGGAAAAAGCGCGACGCCGACCATTCTGACGTCGCGCTTGGCTTGTTCAATCAGCCCTCGGCCTCACGATCTAGAAGGAGTAGTACCGAACGCCGGGCTGGGGCATTCTGAAATACCAGTGTCTTCTTCGCGTTCCAGCCTCTACCCACTCGACTTCCGGCGAATCCTCGGCCTCCTCAAGTAGAGCCTCGACTTCTCTGGCGAGCCAAGGATCAAGCGCGTCGCTGGCAATGTCCTGTTGCCGTTCCAGAGTATCTACCCGTCTCATAGCGCAACCTCCTTGTATGGTATATGACTAGAGTATATGATATGATGCAGCTTGTGTCAATAGAATAATCTTTGTGAATCAAATCACAGACACACGCTTGACATACATATTGCCACGCTATATAGCGGTCTGAGCAAAATCAGGGGAGAAAAGTGATGGCGCAGGCGCGTGGAATGTACCTTATCAGCATGGTGGCGGAGACTCTGAACATGCACCCGCAGACGCTTCGCAAGTATGAACGCGCAGGTTTCATAGCTCCGTTGCGGATGGGGACTCTGCGGACGTACACCGACAAGGACGTATCTCGATTGAGGCTTATCAAGCACTTCGTAGATGATCTTGGACTCAACCTCGCGGGCGTCAAGATGGCGCTGGCTTTCACTGGAGACCTGTTAGAGACCAGAGCTCGTCTCTCCGGCATTCCCGCGCCCTCGGAGGCGGTCACCGACTCGGTAAATCAGATTGACGCCATGCTGACTAGGTTGGGCGTGGGCGTGGAGAAGCGCTCCGAAAGTCGGAACGGCGACCGACCCACTCCCGGCGACGACCGATTTGGAGTCGGGCCTAGCGAAACGTCGGAATTCCGCGGCGGCCCGGACACAGAATAGAATCTGGACAAGCCTCACGCCTCAGTGGACCGGCTAGCTTTGAACCGGCTCAACCCCAAGCGGACCGCCGATGGGGAGCGCGGCTCAGCTCAAAGTCGCTCGCGGCGCGAACCGTGGATGCTCTTCCCGCGCGCCGGAGAGCGGATGGGATAATGTCGTGAAGGGGAGAAGTCACACCCTGCCCGCGAGAACGCTGCCCATGCGTTCAGTTCCTATCACGTCGCCGCCGTCGCTCGCGATGTCAGGCGTACGGTAGCCTTCTGACAGTACGCCTTCCACCGCCTGCTCGACGGCTTGCGCTTCATCCTCCAGACCGAAAGAGTGTCTGAGCATCATGGCTGCGCTGAGAATCATGCCCATAGGATTGGCTATGCCCTGTCCCGCTATGTCGGGAGCGGAACCGTGTATTGGCTCGTAGAGGCTGACGGCTGACTCGGCGTTCTCGGTCACTCCGGGCAGCCCAGCCAGAGAAGCGGAAGGCTGCATCCCCATAGAGCCGGACAGTACAGACGCCTCGTCGGTCAGAATGTCGCCAAACATATTCTCAGCCACTATCACGTCGTATCCGGCGGGATTGCTAATCAACGCCATTGCCGCCGCGTCAACGAGTATGTGGTCTAGTTCGATGTCAGGGTAGTCTTCGTGAACTTCCTCTGTGACCTGTCGCCACAACCTGGAGGTCTCAAGAACATTGGCCTTGTCAACGCTGGTAAGACGCCTGCTTCTCCCTCTCGCAAGCTCAAAGGCGACCCGCGCGATTCGCTCTATCTCATGCTCGGTATAGTGGAGGGTATCAACGCCCATGCGCCCTGTTTCATCCTCCCACCTACGCTTGGGTTGGGCGAAGTAGAGCCCTCCTGTGAGTTCTCTCAGAACTATCATGTCAACGCCTTGCAGAAGCGAGGGTTTGATGGGGCTGGAGTTGATGAGCGCGGGATACACTTTCACCGGACGCAGGTTGGCGAACAGTCCGAGGTTTTTCCTGATAGCCAGTATGCCGTCTTCCGGGCGGGTCGTCGCGTCGGGAGCGTCCCACTTCGGTCCGCCGACCGCGCCGAACAGGATAGCGTCGGAGTCATTGCACAGTTCGACTGTCTGGTCGGGAAGCGGCGTTCCAAAATCGTCAATCGCGTTGCCGCCGACGCTGCCGCGCCGAAGGTCGAAGTGGTGCCCGAAACGTCTGCCGACTGCGTTGAGAACCTTCACCGCCTCGGCGATGACTTCGGGCCCAATGCCATCTCCGGGCAGAACGGCTATCTTGAATTCCATGTGGATACATCTCCTTGTTTGTATCGGTGCCACGTCGCGCGTATTATACAAACAAATCACCACGAAGGGGCGCTGACATGGCAGTAATGACAGAAGCGGTGGTCATAGGGGGCGGAGTGATGGGCGCGAGCATCCTCTATAACCTGGCGTCGCGAGGCGTAAGGAGACCGGTTCTGCTGGAGCGGGACACGCTCGGATCGGGATCCACAGGCCGTTCGTCTGGCGCGATTCGGATGCACTACTCGACCGAGGTGAACGCGCGTCTGGCATGGGAAAGCCTGCGCGTATTCCAGAATTGGCATGACATTGTGGGCGGCGACGGCGAGCCTGGCTTCGTCCGCACCGGATACATGGTGTTCGCGCCGGACGCGGAGGCTGAAGGCTTTTATCACAATATCGAGATGCAGCGTCAGGTGGGGATTGACACCCGCATCGTCAGCTACATGGAGGCTCGCGAACTGGCTCCGGCGTTCCTCTACGGCGAGGATGAGCATTTCGCGTGGGAGGAGCAATCCGGACATGGCGACGCCTCCGGCGTCGCGCTCGGCTACGTTTCTCGCGCAAGAGAGCTCGGCGCCTCAATAGCATTGGAGTCTCCCGCGCTGGAAGTGGTGACTTCCAATGGTCGGGTCACGGCAGTCAGAACTGCGAATGAGCTCTACGAGACTGACACCGCGGTTATTGCGACCGGGCCCTGGTCGTCAAAGTTCTTGAAACATTTGGATATAGAACTGCCGCTGAAGCCGACGCGCCACGAGGTGATATTCATACGGCGCGCGGAGACGGGAATAGGCTTTCATCCCGGCGGCGGCGATATGACAAACCTAATCTACTTCAGGCCGGAAGCGGACAACCTGACTCTGGTGGGCAATGGCAACCGGGAGTCGGAGGTTGACCCGGACACGTACAACCGGCGCGCAAGCGCGGACTTCACGATGGATATATGGAAGAGGCTGTCGAGGCGGCTCCCCGGAATCGAAGAGGGCCAACTGGCGCACGGCTACGCCGGGTTGTACACGACGACGCCCGACCTTCACCCGGTGATGGACCGGGTTCACGGAATAGAGGGCCTGTATATCTGTACCGGATTCAGCGGCCACGGGTTCAAACTGTCGCCCGCCGTCGGCGTGTGTATGGCAGAGTTGATCCTTGAGGGGGAATCGAGACTCGTGGATATTTCGACCCTACGGATGGGACGGTTCAGAGAGGACGCGCTGAATACGACACAGTACAATTTCAAGGTGATAGCGTAGGGACGATCTCAGTCGGCAAGGTCGGAGCGACATGGTACGGACTATTCCAACAGCCGTGTCTGGGCAGTCGGCTCAATCCGCGCTTCGTCAACAAATGGAGTCTCGTAGTTCATCACTACGGCTTCAAGCATCGGATTGCGATTATCTTCTCTGGCGCCGATGTGGTAGAAATGATCTCGGGTGAGGACGCGGTATTCGGACCAGAGCCGGTCTATGAAGGGGTTCTTACGGTATTTGTTGCTATGCCATGTGGATAGGATGAAACGACAGGACGCCAGCGAAAGCAGCCGAGCGAGACCAACTTCGCTCTGTTCGCCCCAATCGTTGAAGTAGTCGGCGTGACGTCCTACGTACGGCGGGTCGCAGTATATGAAATCCTGGGGTTGCGCTATGCTGATGGTTTCCGATATGTCCTGAGTGGCGAATGTGAAGTCGCGCGTCGTCAGGATTTCCTCGACCACTCTCACCTGATTGCAAATCTTGGTTACATATGACCGGGAAAACCTGTTTGGCTTGCGGCAGAACGGGACGTTGAATTCGCCCTTGCGGTTGAATCGAATCAGGCCATTGAAGCAGGCTCTATTCAGGAACAGGAAATCCAGTGGGTCGTTTATCCTATTGAATCGCTCTCGAACAGCGTAATAATGTTCGCCATCAGAGCGAAGAAGTTCCGCTCCCTCGTCTTCGAGGTGGCGACGAGTGGAAGCCGGGGTAATCGAGCCGGCAGAAATCGCCTTGTAGAAGTTGATGAGGTGGGGGTTGGAATCGGCGAGCGAGGCGCGTTTCGGAAGGACATTGAACACGACGACGCCCGAACCCAGAAACGGCTCGATCCATGTCCCATCAAAGTCAGAGGGAACCAACGCCCTGATCCAGGGCACGAGTTTGGTCTTGATGCCCTGGCACTTGATTGGCGGGACTATTGTGCGTTGGCTCTTCATTGGGAATTGTTTCTCGGCACTATTAACGATGTGTCACCTCCACGATAGGCGACGAACTCTTCCAGAGAGGTGTTTTTTTGGTCTCTCCTTGTTGGGTCTTGATGGTAATCCAGTAATCGTCCAACCATCCCTCACCAAGATTAACGAACATCCCGTTTCCAGAAATTATGTCGCGATTCTTTGGAGACTGCCAATGTTCGCAGTGTTCCCTGAGCCTCTCCTATCACTGGAGATTCGCCACTTCTCGGTTACGAAGAACTGAAGATTGGAAATCACGGAGGCAATAGAATCCAACTCCGAGAGAGCCCACGATATAGTCTCGTCAATCCTGTCGGCTGTGAGGCGATCATAGATTACGCCCAAGCAGAAATGTCCCAAGTATGATCCATACGGAAACTGGATGTTCTTGGTACTGGTACGGTCGGTAAAGTATCTGCCGTGAGAACCTAGAGTGAAGCCATTGCACAGCCATGATCTCCTAGGATTTCGGTAAGTCGTCTTAAAGTCCACCGCGAATTTAACAGTTTCGTCCATGTTAGAGACGAATGATATATCTGGATAGTAGTTCTGATGGTCTGCAAGGACGATGTTGAAACCTTGCTCCTCAGCGAATTCAAGGATTTTAGGGAAAAGGTGAATTTCCAGTATCTTGGACACGACTTTCGTGTCCGACGAAATCGTATAGATCTCCTTGTGAGTATCTATGAACCCTTTAACGGTCCACTCGCCAGGTTCTGTACTCGCGTAGTCTGATAGCGTAGTGGCAAGAGCGGTTAGCGCCTCTCTAAAGGCATCCTTTGCGGACATTACCCTGATCCCTAACTCGCTACCACGTTCACCAGCCGACCGGGGACGTAGATTACGCGCCGCACTACTTTGCCGTCGGTATGCGTCTTGACCCGCTCGGAGGAAAGCGCTTTCTCTCTCGCGTTCGGCTCGGATATGTCGGCGGGTACTTCTATTCGGTCGCGCAGCCTTCCATTGACCTGCACAACTAGGGTTATCATCTCGTCGGCGGCGAGATCGGGGTCCCAGGAGGGCCACTCTTGCTGATGGACACTATACGGGTGGCCTAGACGCTCCCAAATCTCTTCGGACAGGAACGGAGTTATAGGCGACATCATCATCGCCAGAGTCTTGAGCGACTCGTCCCAGACGTCGGAATCAACATCTTTATGTTCCCAGGCCTGGTTGAGCGTGTTGGAGAATTCCATCATCGCGGCTATGGCGGTATTGAATTTGAAGCCCTCGATGTCCTCGCCCACCCTGCGGACCGTCTTGTGCAGATCGCGGCGCAGGTTTCGGACGGCGTCGGCGTCGGTGGGCAGGTCATCCAGGATGCGCGAATCGCGGTTGGATATGTCCCAGACGCGGTTCGTCCAGCGCGCCACGCCGTTGATGCCTCCGTCGCTCCAGTCGCCGCCACGCTCCCATGGTCCCATGAACATCAGATAGGCGCGCACGACGTCTGAACCTAAATCGCCCACGTAGTCGTCGGGCGCTATGACGTTTCCGCGCGACTTGCTCATTTTCTGGCCGTTGTGGAGTATCGTGCCCTGGTTCAGCAGGCGTACGAAAGGCTCATCGAAGTTCAACATTCCGAGGTCTCTGAGGGCTTTTACGAAGAAGCGGGCGTAGAGCAGGTGCATGACGGCGTGTTCGACGCCCCCGGTATACTGGTCAACAGGATTCCAGAGGTTCAGCGCATTGGTGTCGAACGGGCCGTCATCGAAATTGGGGCTGGCGTAACGCAGAAAGTACCAGGACGAATCAACGAACGTGTCCATAGTATCAGTCTCACGCTTGGCGGGCGCGCCGCAGTCGGGGCAGGTTGTGTTGACGAAATTCTCATTCAGAGCCAGCGGGGAGTCGCCGGTGGGCAGGAATTCAGCGTCCTCGGGGAGCAAAACAGGCAGGTCGGATTCAGGAACCGGGATGTCGCCGCAACGTTCGCAGTACACGATTGGTATGGGGGTTCCCCAGTAGCGCTGGCGGCTGATTAGCCAGTCGCGCATTCGATAGTTTATCTCGCGTCGTCCCCAGCCCTTTTCTTCGATGTAGTCGGCTATCTTCTCCTTCCCCTCTGCGCTGGGCAGCCCGTCGAACTGCCCGGAATTGACCTGCGTACCTTCAGGAATGTACGCCTCGTCTAACTCAGAACCATCCCAGTCGGGCGGGGCCACAACCACCTTTATCGGCAGGCCGTATTTGTTGGCGAAGGTGAAATCACGCTGGTCGTGGGCGGGAACGCCCATAACGACGCCCGTGCCGTAGCTCAGCAGCACGTAGTCAGCGACCAAGATGGGAACGCGCTCACCGTTCAGCTTGTTGACCGCGTAAGCCCCGGTGAACACGCCGGTCTTCCCCTTCTCGGTGGAAAGACGCTCTATCTCAGTCTGAAGACGCGCCTGTTCTGTGTACCACTCAACCTCGGCGCGGCGGTCGTCCGTAGTCAGTTCGGGTACCAGGGGGTGCTCAGGGGCGAACACGATGAACGTGACTCCGTACACTGTGTCTATGCGGGTCGTGAAGGTGGAGACGGCTTTCTGCTCCAGATCGTATTCAGATATATCGAACTCGATCTCCACACCCTCCGAGCGGCCTATCCAGTTAGTCTGCATCAGGTTGATGCGTTCTGGCCACTCCATGCCGGAGTTGTCCAGCAGTTCCTCGGCGTATTGGGTTATGCGAAAGAACCATTGTTCCATATTTCGCTGTTCAACTTGCGTGTCGCATCGCTCACACTCTCCGATTATCACTTGCTCGTTTGCCAGAACGGTCTGGCAGGACAGGCACCAGTTGACAGGAGCGTCAGAGCGATACGCCAACCCATTCTTGTAGAGTTGCAGGAAGAACCACTGGTTCCACTTGTAGTAATCGGGGGTGCAGGTAACCACCTCGCGCTCCCAGTCGTACATGGGCCCCATTGACCTGAGCTGGCGGCGCATATTCTCGATGTTGGACATAGTCCATTTGAAGGGATGGACGCCGTTATTGATCGCGGCGTTTTCGGCGTTAAGTCCGAACGAGTCGAATCCCATGGGGTGGAGGACGTTGTAACCCTTCATACGCATGAAGCGCGCGCGCGCGTCTGCGCCGGACATGGCGAACCAGTGTCCGATGTGCAGATCGCCGGAGGGATACGGATACATATGAAGCTCGTACCACTTGGGCCTCGGGTCGTCATCGTCCACTTTGTAAATTCCGTCCTTCTCCCAGCGTTCCTGCCACTTGGTCTGCATCTCCCTGTGGCCGTATGCGGTTCGAGACTGCTCGATGGTTGTCATGGCTTCTCCGCTCCTCCATGCCGGTATGTTCACGTGGTCTTTCCGATTCCCATCAAACGAGAAAACCCGTCCCAATCAAGGGACGGGCTGGACATATCACCCGCGGTACCACCCAAGTTTCCGCTCCGCGCGGACGCTCATTTTGCGATAACGGCGCATCCCGTCAACCCCTAACCTTACACGGCTCAGGGCAGAGGCTCAGGGGCGAGTTCGAGGGACTCACTGCGCCGGGATTTCAGCGTCCCCGGCTCTCTGGGGCCGATACTCTCTCTACTACTCCCGTTCATAGCCTTTGTAACTGTGAATATCTTTGAAAACCTAGCATAGCGCCGAAAGCGCAGTCAAGAATGCCCCTCTGGTTTCGCAGGCCTTTTCATATGGCGCAGGCATGTCGAGGGGAGTTAAGAACAGACTGGGCTAGATTAGAACAACACCTTTGACGAAGACTGTCGTCAGGCGCGAACCAAGTCCTCGCTCCATAAACCATAATATATAAATATATAATTAACCCGACAGGAAACTTCTCCCGCCCATTCAACTGCAAACACAAGCCCAGCCATCACCCACCTGCGGCTCTGGTGAAACGCAGGTCAAAATCAACAGTCCTCACCTGTCATATAACCGAACATATACGAAACCGCCCAAATTCAGACCCCATCCCCGCCTTGCGGTGAGCCGGGACTGTTTCAGTTAGTGTAGTCAACCTATTGGTAGAGGTGATTGGTTCATGAGACTGGCGCGGCGTCAAGCTAGAACATCGCAGACCACCGCCATGAAGTTGAGCGCGCCCCAGTCGGACTTCAGTTCTCGAGTAGTTCTGTGTCCGGGTCTGATCCGTCCGAACCTTCCTTCCAACCGGTTCGCGCTGTTGAGCGCATCCGCGCGTCGTTGATGCAGAGTCAACTCTCTCCAAGCGCACTTCGTCGGGCAGCCGTCTGTCTTTCGACCATTCGAGCAGTCTCTGCCCTCCGTCCGAAGGCAACTGTTTGACCATCTCAGAGGGTTGGGCGAAAAGGGCCTTGAAACGGATGCGGGTTGTCTTGGACAGTCTGCCACGCGCGCGTCTGAGCGTTCTTTTCATGCGTACTACACACTGCCAACCAGGTCTCGTCCACTCCCACAACCTTCGCTCTCACTCCCGGCAGACGCTTTCTGACCGCTCTGCCCAACCTCGTTAGCGTCTACAGCGCCTTCTGGATCCCGGCCTTGGTCTTAGCGCATAGCACAGGTACCATCATCCCTCATACGCGGCACGGCAAGGCTATTCTCCGTTCAAAAAGCTCCCTCTCCCTCTGGAAGAGGTTTATGGCAAAGGTGTACAATTCGCCTGATATGTGTGGAATCAGCGGAATACACCACCCGAACGGTCCCGACGTTGACTGCGCCGCACTCCGGCGCATGGCCGCATCCCTTCGCCACCGGGGGCCGGACGACAGCGGCGTGTACGCCAGCGGCCCGGTAGGGTTCGCGCATACCCGGTTGAGCATCATTGACCTTTCGGCGCAGGGGCGCCAGCCGATGCAGTCGGACGACGGCCGCTTCGTGATTGCCTATAACGGCGAAATCTATAATTTCCGCGCCTTGCGAAAGTCCCTGGAACGCAAGGGGCATCGTTTCCGCGGTCATTCCGACACCGAGGTCGCGTTGCATTCCTATATGGAGTGGGGCGAGGCCGCCTTCCCCAAGTTTGAAGGGATGTTCGCTATGGCCGTGTGGGACGACCGGGAACGGCGGCTGAGCCTGGCCCGAGACCGCTTCGGCATCAAGCCGCTCTACTACCACTGTATTCGGGGGGGGGGTGATATTCGGCTCGGAAATCAAGGCGATGCTGGCTTCCGGTGAAGTCCCGGCGCGGGTGGACTGGCAGGGTTTGCACGAATACCTGTACTACCAGACTGCACTGGGCGCCAACACGATGTTCGCCGGCATCAGCAAGTTGCTCCCCGGTCATCTGCTGACCAGCGACGCCTCTGGCGTAAAATCCGGGCCATTCGCCTCGATCCTCGATGTGGCGCCCGTCACCGACGACCTGCCCACCGCAACGCGCACCGTCCATTCGCTCCTCGAGGCCGCCGTCAAAAGTCACTTGGTGAGCGACGTTCCCGTTGGCGTGTTTTTGAGCGGCGGGATCGACTCCTCCGCGGTTACGGCTTTCGCCAGCAAACATTACGCCGGGCGGCTGAAAACTTTCTCCGCCGGGTTTGACTTTGACCGGGGCGTCAACGAACTGCCCCAAGCCCGAATGGTGGCCGATAGCTTTGGGACTGAACATCACGAGTTGCATGTATCCGCCGGGGATGTTCCCGAAGTAATTGAACGGCTGGTTAATCGCCATGATGGACCCTTCGGCAACCCGGCCAGCATTCCCTTGTACCTCATGAGCGAACAACTGGACGGCGATACCAGGGTCATCCTGCAAGGGGAGGGCGGCGACGAGATGTTTGGCGGCTACGCCCGGTACGCTCGTATGAGGAACTTGTTCTGGTGGCGGTTGGCCAGCCGTTTCATGGTCAAAATGGAACCTCTCGTCCGCCGATTGACCGGCGCAAACCGGCCGCTGGTAGAGTCAAGAGCATTCAGTCAATCCAACCCGGAAATTCTGGTAGCTAACATTCTATCCACTGAATCTCTGGACCGGCTGCCGTCCCGGTTCCTTACGGCAGAGGGTCGTTCCTTCCTGGAGTCCACCGACCCCTTCCAGCGCTATAAGGAACTACACCGGCGTCTCAAGGGACTCGATAACGTGCAGCGCATTCTGCACACCGACGCCAGTATAATCCTGCCCGACCTCTATTTTGAGAAGGTGGACAAGTCCACGATGTCCCACGGCATCGAAGTTCGCGTGCCGATGGTGGATACCCGCCTGGCCGCCTATGCCATGGGACTGCCGTCGGAGTATAAAGTGAAGGGCCGGCAAAAGAAGTACGTATTGCGGCAGGCCCTGCGCGGTGTTTTGCCGGATTACATCCTGGACCGGCCCAAGACGGGTTTCGGTGTGCCGATGAGCCACTGGCTGCGTACTTCCCTGGCCGATTATCTGCAATCGGTGTTGTTGGACCCGGCAACGCAGCGCTCCGGCCTTTTCGACAACGAGGTTCTGGCTGGCTGTATCCGGGAACATATCGGCCGGCGCCGGGACAATGGCCCCTTGCTCTATAAACTGCTCAACCTGGCCCTGTGGCGACAGGCGTACCAACCCAGCTTTTGAGGGCGCGGCTGCCATACCGGTGTTCCTGATCCTGGGAGCCACCGGGCGCGGGAGACTCCCCCATCACCGGCTGGTGGGCCAAGATACTGCCCCAGTGGAGCCGGGAGATCCGTTCCCAGGCCCAAGCCCCGGCGCAGACCCGGCTGGCCTGCTACTCGTCGTCGAAGAAGGCCCGGGACATCTTGGGCCGGCCCCGCTCCACCATCAACCTGCGTGAGACCATCCGCCAGGGCGGCGTCCTGCTGGTTTCCACCGCGCAGGGAGCGGTGGACCGGGACGTGTCGGCCCTGGTGGAAGCGTCGCTGCTCAACCTGGTGGACGCGGTGATCCGGGAGCGGGAGCAGTTGCCCCGGACTCGACCTGGATTTCGATGCATTGATGCAGCAGGCAGGTCGGCTCGGGGAAGAGGCCGAGCGCTACCTCCGCCAAGAAAAACTTGCGGGTCAGCTATTTCGCAGAGTAGCTGAAACGAACCTTGACCAAGAGGGCCTCCAGAAACTCCTGAACAAGCTTGAACAGTTGGAGGAGCCGGAGGACGACGAATGAGGGACTACCGAAGCACGAACGGAGAACGTCGGCTCTGGTTCGAGAACAATGAGTATGATGTACACTGGCGGGACTCCTCAGAATAGGGTATGTGTTAAATCCAATTCTAAGGATGTCTCGCCTTATTTCGACTCCTACACATTTCCTACACTTCTTGGAACAGCGCCCGCGGCATCTCACTCCTGCGCCGAAATCCATATGTGCTACAATCCTATTCTGGCGAAGCTTATCCGATTGAGTTCCGCCCTTAGCTGGCGCCGAGAAGATCGCCCTTGGAGCGTAGATATGGATCCCGGAGTTTTTTCGATAAGCGCGATTCTAGTGGGCATATTCCTAGCGACCGTCGTATTCATCTGGCAGACCAACTCCCAGAGCAACCGTCTCGAATCCAAGATAGATGACCTAGGCAGGGAGTTGCGGGCCGAGATGGAAGCTCAGGGCAGGGAACTGAGGGCCGAGATGGAAGCTCAGGGCGAAAAGATAGAAGCTCAGGGCAAAAGAGTCAGCGATTCCGAGTTGGAGCAGGCTAGGCTCAATGGCGTAAACAGCGTTCTGGCGAACCAGGCCCACACCCATCAGGGCATAGCCGACTAGCCGGCGCCGGCTACGCCTTCCGATTTCAGAGATAGCGGCGCAAGTCCTATGATATAGTCTCCCAGCGCAGGGCTATCGCATCTAAAATATAAGATAGGGGTTAGAATAGAGGTCATCCTCGAAAAGGAGTGACCCCATGGGAAACACCCACTCAGCCTCTCTGATCGAACACCTCTCAGTACTTGAAGACCCGAGAATCGACCGCGCCAAGCGCCACAGCCTGACCGATGCGCTCACAATCGCCATATGCGCCATAGTGGGCGGGGCCGACTCGTGGACCGACGTGGAGATGTTTGGCAACTCCAAGAGACAATGGTTCGACAGCTTTCTGGAATTGCCAAACGGAATCCCATCGCACGACACTTTCGGCAGAGTCTTCTCCATGCTCGACGCCGAACAGTTCCAAAGCCGCTTCATCGAATGGGTCAAGGCAGTCAGCGAGGTGTGCAATGGTCAGATAGTCGCCATAGACGGCAAGAGCGTCAGACACTCCCACGACAGATTCATAGGTAAAGAGGCCATCCACATGGTCGGCGGCCAACAGACTGGTACTCGGACAGGTCAAGGTGGACGACAAGTCCAACGAGATAACGGCCATACCCGAGCTGCTGCGAGCGCTGTATGTGTGCGGGCGCACAGTGGCGATAGACGCTATGGGATGTCAGAAGGAGGTCGCCAAGACGATCATCGAGCGGGGAGCGGACTACGCGCTGGCGCTCAAGAGCAATCAGAGACAGCTCTATGAGGATGTCACAGAGATGTTCGATGGCGCGGTACGAACTGGCTCTTGCGATCTGGACAGCGACTGGTACGAGACGGTGGAGAAGGGACACGGACGGGTGGAGACCCGCCGATGCAGGGTGGTCTCAGACCCTGCCCACATCGAATGCCCAAACGAGGATGGGGCGTGGCCGAAGCTGGCGAATGTGGCAGCGGGCTGGATGGGATAGCGAACATCTCCTCAAGGTCCTCAATCAATAAGATGCGATAGCCCTGGGCCGGTGAGCCAATAAAATTGACTCCGAACCACTTACATAGTAAAATTCATCTGACTTCCCAATTCTGAATTCGGTCGCACAATCACTAACTTCCGGGAGCGCGAGACAATGACAACCAAGACGATGCCTTCTCCTCTCACCATCAACATATCCGAAGAGGCCGCCGACCATGTGCGCGTCTTCGCCGCCCAGTCCGGCAAACCCGACTCCAACCTGCGCGTCGCAGTCAAAGGCGGAGGATGCGCCGGAATGACCTACGTACTCGACCTCATAGACGATCCCAGAGAAGACGACAAGGTTATCGAAGAACACGGTATCAGACTGTTCGTTGACAGAAAATCCTACATCTTCCTTGCGGGAACGGTCCTCGAATACTCCGGCGGACTCAACGGCAAGGGCTTCGTCTTCAACAACCCCAACGCCAAGACAACCTGCGGCTGCGGAACCTCGTTCAGCGTTTAGAGCCAAAAACAAGACCAGCCGATAACGAAGCGCCGCGCCCGACAAACGCGGCGTTTCCGCTTTCAGGGAGAACCATCTTGACCACCGCCTCCACCACACCGCCCACTCTCACATCCGGCCTCCTGACACAAGCCGCCCTGTTCGATATGTCCCACTTCGGAAGACTGATTATGTCCGGCTCCGACGCCGTTGACCTTATGAACCGCCTCTCCACCAATGACCTGGAAAAGCTCGAACCCGGTCTTGGAATGAGCACCGTCCTAACCACCAACAAAGGCCGCGTCATAGACCTGCTACACGTCCTGCATCAAGAGGAAGACCTCCTGATTCTCACCAGCCCCGGAACCCAGCGAAAAGTCGCCGAGTGGATAGAATTCTACACATTCATCGAAGACGTCGCCGTAACCGACATCAGCGCGGCCACCTCAGAGCGCATATACATAGGCGAACCGGCCGTACAGTCGCTGATAGAGTCCCGCTATCTAACAGACACCCTCGCCGCCAATCTCACCCACACCCAAGACGGCGAGACCACCGTCGCGCGCTACGACATAGGCGAACTGCCCGCGTACAGGATCATAGCCTCCAAAGACCATAAGCTCCCCGACTTCGGACTGAAAGAGCTGGACGCCGACGAGTTCAATACACTCAGGATAGAACAGGCGATTGCCGCCTATCCCGCCGAAATGAACGAAGACCACAACCCGCTGGAAGCGAATCTCAAACCCTACATCAGCTTCAACAAAGGCTGCTACATAGGGCAGGAGGTAGTCGCCCGGCTCAACACCTACGACCGAGTTCAGCGATTCATGTGCCGTCTCGAGCTCGACCCCGCGAGAATCATCGCCCCCGGCTCCCCGATCATCGTGGACGGCAAAGCGGTGGGCGAAGTAACATCTTCCACACAAGGCGTCGCGCTGGCCTTCCTGCGAAAACGCTTCTACCAAGACGGCCGAGAGGTCACTCTCCAACTCGACGACAAGCTCATACCCGCCATCGTCAGAGACATACGCCCACCGGAATACAACGACTAGCCAGAACCGCCCTATCCGGCCGACTTCAGCGTAACCCCGCCGTCAACGACTATAACCTGTCCGCGGATCATCTCCGCGTCCGGAGAGCAGAGAAAGGCCACCGTCTTAGCTATATCCTCTACGGTAACCATGCGTCCGACGGGCGTATTCCTGCCCGCCTCCAGCATCTCATCTTTGGTCGGAAAATAGTCAAGAGCCCCCGTGTCAACATACCCGCCGGACACCGCGTTGACAGAGATATTCAGCGGCGCGAGTTCCACCGCCAGATAGCGCGTCATAGCCTCCAGCGAAGCCTTCGACACACCCACCGAGAAATACAGAGGAAGCACGCGGCGCGAGCCTTCGCTCGTGATATTAACGATATGCCCGCCGTCTCTCATCAGCTTCGACGCCTCCACCGCGCACATCCAAGCCGCCTTCGCATTGACATTCAGCGTCCAATCCCAGTGCCTCGATTCAAGTTCCAGAGCCGGACGCTGCACCCCTGTCGCCGCGTTGTTGACCAGAATGTCCAGCCTTCCGAACTCAGCTTTCACCGACTCGAACAAGCCCGCTATCTTATCCTCGTCGCCCAGGTGCGCCCTCACCCTGAGACAGCGGACGCCAAGCGCCTCTATCTCCTCTTGAGTCTCTCTCGCGGCCCGATGATTGCGAAGATAGTTGAAGGCTATATCCGCTCCGCGACCCGCGAATTCCAGCGCGATCGCCCTCCCTATTCCGCGTGACCCGCCCGTTACCAGAGCCACCTCGCCATCCGGCCTCAAGCGCGCCGCCTCATATAGCCATTCCGCCGTCTATACTCACAATCTGGCCCGTCATGTACCCCGCCTTCTCGCTCGCTATAAACGCCACCATATGCGCCACGTCATCCACCTCTCCGAAATGCCCCTGCGGAATCCAAGTCATAATCCGATCCTTAGTAGCCTGCGGAAGAACGTCAACAGTATCCGTGTTGATATAACCGGGCGTAACTGTGTTCACCGTAATGCCGCGCGAAGCCACCTCTTTGGCAAGCGCCTTGGTGAAGCCGATTATACCGGCCTTGGAAGCCGAGTAATTCACCTGCCCAATATTGCCCCGAATCCCGACCACCGAACCTATATTGATAATACGCCCCCACCTGCGCCGTATCATCCCCCGCAACACAGCCCTTGTACAGTAGAACGTCCCGCTCAGATTGGTGTTTATCACATCTTCCCACGCCTTATCCGACATCCGAATGAGCAGACTGTCGCTGATAATTCCTGCATTATTGACGAGTATGTCTATCTGCCCAAAACGCTCGGTCACCTCGTCAACCATGCCGGAAACCTCCTCCAGACTGCTTACATCGCCCTTCACGATGAAAGCGTCCACGCCGAAGCCCTTCAGTGTCTCCGCGGTGTCCTCCGCCTCCGACTGCGACCTGTTGTAGTTGACTGCCACATTGACGCCCTGTTCGCCCAGCCTCAAGGCCGAGGCCTTGCCTATACCCTTCGACGCGCCGGTCACCAACGCGAATCGGCCGCTTATATCAGACTTGTCCAAAATTCCTCCCTGCCAACCTGCAAACGGTGTTCCTTGCGCATACGCTAAGCCGCGGACCGCATATCCTCGCTACACTCCGAGCCTGGAATCAAGCTCTTCCAGTTGCCGATTCATCTTCAGAATGAAATCCGTCTCCACCGCCAGTTTGGCGATGCCGATCGCGCGCTCCACAGCGTCCGCGCGCGCAGAGCCATGCCCCACCACGCTTACGCCATTGACCCCGAACAGCGGACCGCCGCCCCTCGTCTCCACCACGTTGCTCAACCCGTAAAATTCGCTCAACAGGCCTTCCAACTCACCCTCCGACAGCTTGCCGCTCAGCCGCTCCCGCAGCCGCTCGTTAAGTCGCTGACCAAGCCCCTCCGTCAGCTTCATCACAATATTGCCCACGAAGCCGTCGCAGACCACAACATCAGCCGCCCCTTTCGGAACATCGTTAGCCTCAATGTTGCCCACAAAATTCAGCCCGCTTCGCCCAAATAGCTCCGTCGCCTCACGCACCTGACGGTTACCCTTGCCCGACTCCGCCCCGACGCTGAGAAGCGCCACCCGCGGATTGTCCAGACCCCAGAACGAGCGCGCGAACACATCGCCGATAGCCCCAAAGCTCAGCAACTGGCGCGGACGACAGTCAACATGGGCGCCCAGATCCAAAATACAGGTCTGAGGAGCCAACCCAACAACAGGTCCGCCAAGCGCCGGACGTTCCACACCCCTTGGCAAGCCCCAGAACCACAGCCGCCGCCGCCATCGCCGCGCCGGTCGAACCCATCGTAACACACGCATCCGCAAGACCGCGTTTCACCACTCCCGCCGAAACCAGCGCCGACGCTTTCGGCTTCTGCCGCAGCGCCAAGGCCGGATGTTCATCCTCGCGGATAACACCCTCGCTCGGAATCACTCGGATAGGAAGCCGCGAAGTATCATACTCCGAAAGCTCCCTCTCCAAAACCGACGGCTCGCCCACCAGCATCACGTACCCCTGTCCACTGGAAGCGAACTGCGCGGCGCCCCTCACCACCTCAGACGGCGCGTGATCGCCCCCCATCGCATCCACGGCTATTCGGACAATTCCATCTTCAGAAGCCAAAAGCGCTATCTCCTTCGACGCTCACTCCGAGTCTTCGGAAAGCGTCACTTCGGCTTGTCCGGCTATCGCCGTCTCGCCGTCATCCTTGACCACCGACACCGAGCAATAAACTACGCTCGCGCCATCCGATACTACCACTCGACGAACGCTCCCCCGAGCCGCAACGCGCTGTCCCGGCTTCACCGGAGACCGGAACCTTATCTTCATCCTGCCGCTCTCCGCCCAATCCTCTCCGAAGGCCGACGCCATCATCTCAGAAATGGTCGCGGCAACCATCATCCCGTGCGCGATAGTCCCACCAAACTGAGTTGACGCCGCGAATTCGTGGTCAACATGTATCGGATTGAAATCCCCCGACGCCCGCGCGTACTTCTCTATCTGGCGCTGGGTGACAACCTTCTCTATAGTCGGCAGAACATCCCCTTTCCGTATCACTCTCACACCTCGCGCGCGCCGAGTCCGGCAGGTATCATCACCGTACTCTTCCCTCTCATCACTTCAATACCCCCCTCAACCGACGCCAAACACTCCACCACCAGAAACCTCCGGCCCCCGCGCGCCGAATTCTGCGCCAGCCTTCCCACACACTCCACCGCCTCTCCAACCGCAACCGCCCTCGAAAACTCAAACTCCTGCCCAACATGAAGAGTCCCGCCCGGAATCCTGAGATCCTCCACCACGCCCCTCACGCTAAGAGCCGCGACCGCCATAGCCGGAACCAATTCCCTGCCATCGCTATCGAGCAGCGGCGCATTATCATCCTGAACCGCCTCCACAAAGTCAGAAACGAGCGCCGAATCGAGACAATAACGCCGCCTAGAAACTTCCTGACCGGGTTCCAAATCTCCATAGTTCAAAATAGCTCAACCTCGACAGCGCGCTGACGCGAATTGGGGAAGATTATAGGTCGTAAGGCGTAGTCAAGGCAACGGGAACTATTCCGAAAGGTTCCTCGCCCCGCGCTGCATCTCCGCCTCCTCCAACAGCCTTTCAAGTATCACATACGAAGCGTCCTCCGAATAGTCCAACCCGCACACACCCAGAACCCGGTACAGAACCCCCGTGGACACCCTCGCTACGACCGACTCGCCCAGCGGCGGCAGGCTCACTCCCAGCGCCTTAGCCACGAACCCCCCGGCCAGCATCCCATTCGGAGTAAGAAAACACCGCAACAACTCCCGGTCCTGGTACGTCAACACAAGTCCCCGCTCATCCTGCGCCAGCGTCAGCCGCAAATGCGCGCGCGGCGCCTCTATCAACTCATCCGCGTATTCGGTAACGTAGGTATTCAAACTAGACAAGAAACCGTCTCCGATCCGGTCAGCAAGCGCCCCCACTCAGGTAATTCAGAGACACATTATAGCCCATAACGCTCAAGCGCTTGCTACCAGCCCCGCCTGTCAATAAAATGATTCCACTCAAAGATGCAAAGGAGCCGTGTCCAATGACCACGATTTTTGAAGAACTCGGTGTCCGCCCGGTGATTAACGCGCAGGGAAACCGCACCTTATTGGGCGGAGGAACCCCATCCCCCGAAGTCCGCGCCATGATGGACGACGCCGAGGAGTACTACGTCAACCTCAGCGAACTTATGGACGCGGTGGGAGAGCGCGTCTCCGATATGCTCGAAGTCGAGGCCGCGCTCGTCACCTCCGGCTGCTCCGCCGCCCTCGCCTATGCCGCGGCCGCATGCATAACCGGCGACGACGCAGACAAAATCGAGCGCATCCCAGACACCTCCGGAATGCCCAACGAAATAATCATCCAGCGCCAACTCCGCGTCAAGTACGACCGCTGCATGACCATACCGGGCGGACGGTTAATCGAAATCGGCGACGACAACGGCGTCGCCTCCGAGCAGCTTGAACAAGCCATCGGCCCAAACACCGCCGCCATACACTACCTCGCGCCGGGCGACAGGAATTCGGGCGCCCTGCCGCTCGAAGAGGTCATAGAGATAGGCCACTCCCATAACATCCCCATCATCGTGGACGCCGCGGGCCAAGTCTATCCCACCGACCTGCTCAACCGCTACGTCAAGATGGGCGCTGACCTCGTAGCCTACGGCGCGAAATATTTCGGAGCCGTCAACTCCAGCGGGCTGCTCACAGGCCGAAAACAGATGGTTGACATAGCCCGCGCGCACAGCTTCATCGGCTTCGAAGCCTCGCCGATACGCTCTTTCGGACGCCCCATGAAAGTGGACCGTCAGGAAGTCATAGCGGTTTACGGCGCGCTCAGAGAATGGCTCACCATGAACCACGAAGACAGATTCGCCGCATACGAAAGCAGGGTAGCCGCACTCAAACCACAACTCGCCCACATAGACGGCGTCTCACTTGAGGAATTCGCTCCCGAAGGCCCGCTCGAAGGACTAACCGTCATCTCCGACCCCGACATCACCGGCATGACCGGCGCGCAGATAGTAGAATCGCTCAGAGACGGCAATCCAAGCATATGGGTCAGGGAAAGCGAACTTGGCGACAGATTCGCCATTCGCATGATGACCCTAAAAGAAGGCGCGGAACAGATAATAGCCGACAGGCTGCGAGAAATTCTGGAGTAGACCCCCGCCATGATTTCGATAGAGCTTATCCGCAAAGACCCCGACGCCGTCGCCGAAGCCATGACAAAGAGATACGCCGACGTCCCCATCCCCCGCATCCTATCCCTCGACCAGGCACGGCGTTCCATCATCGCCGAGACCGACGCGCTCAGGGCAAGACGCAACCAGGTCAGCCGACGGATGGGACGCTCGGAAGAGCGTCCACAAGAACTGATAGAAGAAATGCGCAGCGTAGGCCGGCGAATTCGTGAACTCGAACAGAAGCTCAGGGATACGGACGACGAGCTCGAAACCCTCATGCTCCAAGTCCCGAACATCCCAGACGACAGCGCCCCCGTCGGCCCGGACGAGTCCGCCAACATCATCGTCAAGAACGTCGGCGAACTGCCCACATTCGACTTTGTACCCAAGCCACACTGGGACATCGCCGAAAAGCTGGACATAGTGGACTTTGAGCGCGGTGTCCGGCTGGCCGGGTCGCGCTTCTTCATACTCAGAGGGCTCGGCGCCAAGCTCCAGCGCGCCCTCATCTCCTTCATGATAGATATGCACGTCGAGCGACACGGATACACCGAAATCTATCTGCCCTACATCGTCAACCGAGACACCGTCCGCGCCAGCGGACACCTGCCCGGCTTCAGAGAAGAGATGTACCACGACCAAGAAGACGACCTCTGGATGCTGCCCACCGCCGAGGCCGCCTTAACCAGTCTGCACAGAGACGAGATACTTGCCGCCGAACACCTCCCCCTCTACTACGTCGCGCACACACCCTGCTGGAGACGCGAGAAAGCGTCCGCCGGACGCGACACACGCGGCATAATGCGCGTTCACCAGTTCGACAAAGTCGAGATGTACAAGTTCGTAGCCCCCGAAGACTCGGCGAACGAACTCGACTCCCTCGTTGCCGCCGCCGAGGACGTGGTAAAAGCCCTTCAGATACCCTACCGAGTGCTGGAACTCGCCACCGGAGACATGGCCACACCGGCGGTCAAGGCATTCGACGTAGAAATGTGGGCGCCGGGCGCGGACAGATGGCTCGAGGTAAGCTCCTGCTCCAACTGCACCGACTATCAGGCGCGGCGCGGCAGAGTGCGCTACAGAACTGAGCGCGGAGCGCGACCCAGACTCGTTCACACCCTCAACGGCTCCGGACTCGCCCTCCCCAGAGTCATAATCTCCATACTCGAAAACTACCAGCAAGAAGACGGCAGGGTACTAATCCCCGAAGCCCTTCGCCCATACACAGGCTTCAACTGCATAGGATGAACCTATATAAGAAGCGCAGATATCAGGTAGCCATCCCGGTCTGGATTGCCCCTCAGCCATTTCAGACCGCTTCTACCGGGTAGCTGTGTTCCTCCCTCAGAACCCGCTTCAGAACCTTGCCCAGCGGATTTCTCGGCAATTCCGACAGAACTACCACCGACTCCGGCTTCTTGAAACTAGCCATACGCTCACGGCAAAACTCTATCACATTCGACTCTTCCACTTCACAACCCGGCCTCGCCACAACCAACGCTCTGACTCGCTCTCCCCAATCTAGGTCCGGCACGCCAATTATAGCCGCCTCATCTATGTGAGGATGGGATTGAAGCACCTGCTCCACCTCTTCAGGAGAGATCATCTCGCCGCCGCGCTTAATGAAATCCTTCGCCCTTCCCGCCAGAAAAATGTAGCCGTCATCATCTACATACCCCAGATCCCCCGTGAACAGCCAGCCCCCTCGAATCGTCTCAGCCGTCGCGGACTCCTGCCCCCAGTAACCCTTCATCAGCCTGTCCCCCCGTGCGACTATCTCACCCGTCTCCCCCGCGCTCACGTCCGCGCCGTCCTCATCAACGATGCGAACCTCCACATCAGACAGCGGCTTCCCGATGGAAGACAGCCGCCTCAGCTTGCGCTCCACCTCCTCCGCCGTTCCTTCCAGAACATGATCCTCGGGCGGCAGCATAGTTATGGTGGCCGCCGTCTCCGTCTGGCCGAAAGCGTTGATGAACTGAGCGTTCGGGAACTCCACTATCGCCCGCCTAATTACCTCCACCGGCATCGGCGCGGCTCCATACGTGATAACCCGCAGACTGCTCATATCCCGCTTATGAAAGTCATCATGATCCATCAGCATCTTAATCATCGTCGGCACTACCATAGCCCGGTCCACCCGCTCGGTCTCGACCAAGCGCATCCACTCACTCGGCTCGAACTGTCGCTGAATTATCAGCGTCCGACCGCCGTAGATAGCGCTCATCATCGCCTGCATACCCGCAATGTGGTAAAGCGGCACTGTCAGAATATTGGACTCCTCCACATCCGGATCCGCTGGCGAAACATTGCTCAGAATGTAAGACGAAAAACTATTGTGGCTAAGCATCACCCCCTTCGGAAAACCCGTCGTTCCCGCGGTGAACATCAGCACCGACAAGTCGTCATCGTCGGACATCGGCCAGAAGTCTTCCTCTTCCCTTCCACCTATCAGCTCCGCGTAAGAAAGCCAACCCTCTCGCGGCTCGTCCATCGCGATAAAACTCTCAACAGTCTCCAACTGTCCGTAAACGGATTCGACCATATCCATATACCGCCCGCCCGCCAAAAGCGCCTTCGGACCGGAATCGTTGAGCATATAGGCCACCTCATCGGCGCGCGCGCGGAAATTCAGCGGAACGAACACCGCGTCCAACTTGGACGCCGCGAAATATGTCTCGATTACCGAGTCCGTGTTCACCTGCAAAACCGCCACCCTATCCCCTGCCGACACCCCCACAGCCGCAAGAGCGGACGCCAAGCGATTTACCCTGCTCTGAAGCTCCTCGAAAGTCGTGCGTTTCCCCTCAAACACCATAGCGGTCCTGTCCGGCGCTATAGCTGCGGAAATCATAAGGAACTCGGATGTATTCATAGTGTGGCTGTCTCTCCCTTTTGGCCCTTCAATTGTCGCAACCCGAAAGCCTCCGCATCATCAGTCTCTCCCGCGAGGCGAAAATAACATAACACGCAACTATTGGTGAATTCCACTTCATCCGGTCTTCAGTTATAAGTGACGCTGTTGGCCGACCGCGAGTTTCGCCCTCTCCACGACGCCCTATTCATAGTTCGCGGACAAGACAATAGGATAAAGTGAGGATAGCGGTTGCCCGCCCCGACGCGGGATTGGGGCAACCGCGACTCATGCCTCTCTATGAGGACCCTTCGCTAAGCGCTTTGGCCACGGCGGCCGGATTCATCGGAAGCTCGGTCATCCGAACCCCGGTAGCGTCGTATATAGCGTTGGCGACCGCGCCCATCGGCGGCACTATGGAAACCTCCCCTACACCCCTCACCCCATAGGGATGGCCGGGATTGGCCACTTCCACTATCACCGTATCTATCATTGGCAGATCCAAGCTGGTAGGCATCCGGTAGTCAAGAAATGTGGAATTCTCCATGGTCCCGTCGCCGCTGAAGCAATACTCCTCATTCAGCGCCCAGCCGATGCCCTGCGCCGCCCCGCCCTGTATCTGACCTTCAACATAGCTCGGATGGATCGCCTTGCCCGCGTCCTGAATAGCGGTGTACCTAAGTATGTCCACCTTGCCCGTCTCCGCGTCAACCTCAACGTCCACTATATGGAGACCGAATGCGTTCCCGACCCCGCCGGGGTTGACGGTCGCCCTCCCGACTATCGGCCCGCCTGTCCCATTCAGCCGAGGGGCAAGCTCAGCGAAACTCATGCTGAGCTCCGTATCCTGTCGGTGGCGCAGCGTAGCCGAGTCGTACTCAACATCATCCGGACTAACATCCCAAATCCGCGCGGCCCGCTCGATAAGCTGACGCATCGCGTCCTGAGCCGCCTCGTAGCACGCCCTACCCATCTTGAAAGTCACCCCGCTGCCGCCGGCGCCCGAACTGTACCCTATAGAATCAGTATCCACGATAGCGGGTTTGACATCCGCGACTGGAATGCCAAGAACCTCGGCCACATGCATCGCCATAGCCGCCCTGCTGCCGCCTATGTCCGGAGAACCTTCCACCAGACTGACCGTGCCGTCCGGGTTCACCGAAGCCACCGCGCTCGCCGGACCGCTGCCGTTGAACCACGCGCCGCCGGCTATGCCACGACCCCTCAGCTTGCCCTCGACAGGCGTCTGAAGATGCGGATGTTCGCGCGCCGCCTCCAAAAGTTCGCGGTTGCCTATACGCAGAAAGCGTGGACCCGCCACCTGCCTCGTACCTTCTTCGGAGCTGTTCAGCAGCCGAAATTCAATAGCGTCCATACCCAGTTTCCGACTAAGCTCATCAACAACCTGCTCGGCCGCGAACGCGGCGGCCGGGGAACCGGGAGCGCGATAAGCGGCCGCCTTCTGCCTATTCACCAGCACATCCAAGCCCTCCACCAGAGCGTTGGGAATATTGTACGGAGCGAACATCGTCCTACACCCGGAGGCAACCGGAGAGCCGGGGAACGCGCCCGCCTCATACACAAGGCGCGCCCTGGCCGCCACCATCTTGCCCTCACGCGTCGCCCCCATCCTAACTTTGATAATCGAGCCGGATGTAGGCCCTGTGCCGACGAAAACCTCATAGCGGCTCATCACTATCTTGACCGGCTTACCCGACTTCTGGGAAAGCTTCGCCGCCAACGGTTCAAGATAGACTCCACCCTGCCCTTTCCCTCCGAACCCGCCCCCTATCTCCATCGGGACTATCTTCACCCTCGACACAGGCAGACCCAATATGGCGGAGGTATGATCGCGCACGCCGAAGTGCCCTTGGCTGCTGCACCAGACAGTCACATAGCCATCGCTGTCCCACTGCGCCGTCGCGGCGTGCGGCTCAATGTATCCCTGATGCACGGACTCGGTGCGAAATTCGCGCTCAGCTATCACGTCGGCCCGCTCGAAGCCCGCCTCCACATCCCCTATCCGGAACTCGAAGTGATTAGCCACATTCGTCTGATCGTCGGTCTCGCCCCACCCGCCCGCTCTGAAAGTAGGGCTGTGCATAGTCAGAAGACGTTCGTGCAAAATCGGCGCGCCCTCTTTCATCGCGTCCTCGGCGTTAAGCGCCGGAGGCAGAACCTCATAGTCAACCTCTATCAGGCCGAGAGCCTGTTCCGCCACGCTCGGGTCGGTCGCGGCGACAGCCGCAACCACATGACCCTTGTACAGCGCCTTTTCGCGCGCGATGACGTTTCTACCATAGAAACCGTAATTAACCATCGCCCCTTCGGCCTGATCCGTAAACTCGGCCGAGACATCAGGCATATCGGCGGCAGTCACAACCGCCTTGACTCCGGGCAGTTCCAACGCGCGCGTACAGTCAATCGAGCGGATTCGAGCGTGCGCGTGCGGACTACGCAGCAACTTCCCATGAAGCATACCCGAAAGATGAATATCCGCGCTGTACCGCGCTCTGCCGGTCACCTTATCCAATCCGTCCGGCCGTATAGGCCGGGTGCCGACAACATCGAACTCCTCGTTAGAAATAACCATGTTGGATTCATAAGCTTGCGTAATCATATCCCGCCTCCGTACCTGTATTTCAGCCAACCTCGCTCTGCGCGCTCCCGCCCATCACAAGCGCGAAAAGCATATCACATAATGAGAAACGGAAATCGGCGACATAAGAAAATCGCGCAAGCAGCGTCGCTCCACCCCCAAAACCTCCCATCTCAACCTCGCCGAACGGCGGTTCCTATTTGCCCTTCACATCACACCCGCTTTTCACTACAATATGAACATACTAGCTAGTGACTGATGGTCAATCGAATGGCGCGCCCTTTTCAAAAGCGTCGCCGAACCCATCATTCTGAGCGTAGCGATGAATCTCAGCCACCGAAGTGAGACCCTTCACCCCGCTCAGAGTGTCAACGAAAAAAGCCCTAAGCTGTAGGATTGAATGTCAACTAACATAAGGCATAGATCATGATATTAAAACTCAGAAACCCCAGAAATTTTTACCCTGCTGTTACAGGTCATTGCAGGTAAAATACAGGCAGCCTTTCCACCTGTCGCCGCATATCAACCCCGCCTGCAGCCGCCACCGAACCTATAAACCAAACTATATGAACACACCATCCCGCCGTCATTCATGCCTAGCCCTTCGCATATCCGGCCGTCAAGCGCCGACAGGCCCGCCCCCAATCCGGACAACAATCAGGGAAGCTCCCCCGACATATAACACTCGCTCGTGTGAAATAGCCGCCCCGACTTGGGTACAATGTTTCGACCATATGAACAAAGGACGAAGCATCCATGACGACCGCCCCCCACATCGCCGACCTCGCCGCCGACCTCAACCGCATCCTCGAGCGGCGCGTCATGGTCATAGACGGCTCCTGGGGCGTGATGATGCAGTCCCACAAGCTGACCGAACAAGACTTCAGAGGCGAACGTTTCGCCCAACACGACCACGACCTTAAGGGCTGCATTGACATCCTGGTTCTCACCCGGCCGGACCTCATACGCGCGGCCCAGAGGCAGTACCTAGACGCCGGCGCGGACATCCTAACCACCAACACATTCACCGCCACCCGCTACGGACTCTCCGAGTTCGGCCTCGAAGACCGCGTATATGAGATAAACCGCGAAGCCGCGCGACTCGCCAGAGAAGACGGCCGACGAATACTCCGACGCCGACCCGGACAAACCCCGCTTCGTCGCCGGCAGCCTCGGCCCAACCAACAAGACCCTCTCCATATCCCCGGACGTGAACGACCCCGGCCGCCGAGACGTGACATTCGACCAACTGGCGCAAACCTACTCCGACGCCGTCAGTGGCCTGATGGACGGCGGCGCGCACATCCTATTGGTGGAAACCGTGTTCGATACCCTGAACGCCAAAGCCGCCCTCTACGCCATACAAAGCGTTTTCGAGCATAGAGGCGCGCGCCTTCCCGTAATAGTATCCTTCACCGCCATTGACCTAAGCGGGCGCAACCTATCCGGCCAGACAGCGGAAGCCTTCTACGCCTCAGTGAGCCATGTTCCGCTGCTTAGCGTGGGCATCAACTGCTCGCTCGGCAGCGACCAGATACGCCCATTCCTCGCCTCCCTCGCCAACGTCTCCGAACGATTCGTCTCCTGCTATCCGAACGCCGGCCTGCCCAACGAGTTCGGCGAATACGAAGAGTCCGCCGCGCATATGGCGGCCAACCTAGGCGAATTCGCCGAGAGCGGACTTGCCAACATCGTCGGCAGCTGCTGCGGCTCCAGACCGGAACATACCCGCGCCATCGCCGAAGCTGTCGCCGGAATCCGTCCGCGCCGGAGACCGGCTCCCGCCTCCAACACACTGCTGAGCGGGATAGACACTCTGGAAATACGCAAAGACTCGAACTTCATAAACGTAGGCGAGCGCGCCAACGTAACCGGCTCGGCTCGCTTCAGGCGTCTCATACGCAGAAAGCGGTACGAAGAAGCCGTGCAAGTCGCCCGCCAGCAAGTGGAGAGCGGCGCGCAGATCCTGGACGTGAACATGGACGAGGGGCTGCTGAACTCCGAAGCCGCCATGGACCGCTATCTGAAACTGCTGGCCGCCGAGCCGGACATATCCCGCGTCCCCATCATGGTGGACAGCTCACGCTTCAGCGTCATCGAGGCCGGCCTGAAATGTCTTCAAGGCAAGGGCGTCGTCAACTCCATTTCGCTCAAAGAGGGCGAGGACGAGTTCATCCGGCAGGCGAACGTCATCAAGCGGTACGGCGCGGCCGTCATCGTAATGGCCTTCGACGAACGTGGCCAGGCCGACACCGTCGAGCGCAAGGTCGCCATATGCGAACGCTCCTATCGCATCCTGACCAAGCGAGTCGGGTTCGCCCCCCCGGACATCATCTTCGACCCGAACATCTTCGCCATAGCCACCGGCATCGAGGAACACAACAACTACGCAATCGCGTACATCGAAGCCGCGCGCGAACTCAAGCGCCGCTTCCCCCTCTCCCATGTTAGCGGCGGCGTCAGCAACGTCTCCTTCTCATTCCGGGGAAACGACGCCGTGCGCGAAGCGCTCCACTCCGTCTTCCTATATCACGCCACCCGAGCCGGAATGGACATGGGAATCGTCAACGCCGGACAGCTGCGCGTCTACGAAGACATCCCGCTCGACCTGCGCGAGGCCGTCGAGGACGTGGCGTTCTGAACACGAATCCGAGCGCGACGGAGCGGCTTCTCGAAATGGCCGACAACGTAGAAGGCGCGTCCGGAGAGAGCGTCGAGAACGAGGCGTGGCGTTCGCTCCCGGTCCCCGAGCGCATCCGCCACGCGCTGGTCAACGGCATAGACACGCATATAGAAGCGGATGTAGAGGAAGCGCGGCTCGCCTCCGAGCGCGCTCTGAACGTCATCGAAGGCCCCCTGATGGACGGCATGAACGTCGTTGGCGATCTCTTCGGCTCCGGCCGTATGTTCCTGCCCCAGGTCGTCAAGAGCGCGCGCGTGATGAAGAAAGCCGTCGCCGAGCTCGTGCCACACATCGAAGCCGAGCGGCGGGACACCGACACGCCCCGCTCCAACGGCAAAGTAGTGATAGCCACCGTCAAGGGCGACGTCCACGACATCGGCAAGAACATCGTCGGCGTCGTGCTCGGCTGCAACAACTACGACGTCGTTGACCTGGGCGTGATGGCCCCATTCCAGAACATACTTGACGCCGCCCGAGACGAGAACGCCGACGTCATCGGCCTGAGCGGCCTCATAACCCCGTCCCTAGACGAGATGGTCACCGTAGCGCGCGAGATGAAGCGGCAGGACTTCGACATTCCGCTGCTGATAGGCGGAGCCACCACCTCCGTCGCCCACACCGCCGTCAGGATAGAGCCTGAGTACCCGCGCGGCGTCATACACGTCAAAGACGCATCCCGCTCCGTCACCACCATGAACCGCCTGCTGGACGACGACAACCGACAGGCATTCTTGGAAGAAGCAGCCCGCCGGTACGAGAAAACCCGCGCGGACCGCGCCGCCAGGGAGCGACCGTAGCCGTCTGCTGACCATAGACGAAGCGCGAGCGAGGCGTGAGACCTTCGACTGGAACGCGACCGCCGCCCCCGCTCCCTCCTTCACCGGAACCCGAACGTTCGACGACTACCCCCTCGAAGACCTCGTGGAGCGCATAGACTGGACACCCTTCTTCCTGACATGGGAACTGCGCGGCGCGTACCCCGCGATTCTCCGACACCCGACCTACGGCAGGGAAGCGCGTACCCTGTTCAGGGACGCCCAGAACCTCCTCGACAAGATAATCTCCGCCAGGGCATTCACCGCTCGCGCCGTCATAGGCTTCTACCCCGCCAACTCCGTCGGCGACGACGTAGAGCTATACGCAGACCACAGCCGAGAGCGCATCCTCACCACCTTCCACTTCCTCAGACAGCAGGCCGACAAATCCACCCAGCGCGCGAACCTGCCCAAACACAACTTCTGCCTCGCCGACTTCATCGCGCCCCGCGAATCCGGCGTCCCCGACTACATCGGCGCGTTCGTAGTCACCGCCGGACTGGGCGGAGACGAATTCGCCGCCGCCCTCGAAGAGGCGCACGACGACTACGGCGCGATAATGAGCAAAGCTCTGGCCGACCGTCTCGCCGAAGCGTTCGCCGAGCGTATTCACGAGCGCGTCCGCAGGGAATTCTGGGCCTACGCCCCGGACGAGAACCTCTCCAACGAGCGACTCATCAAGGAACACTATCGCGGAATCAGGCCCGCGCCCGGCTACCCCGCCTGCCCCGACCACACAGAGAAGGCCCAACTCTGGCAGCTCCTCGACGCCGAGCGAGCTACCGGCGCCCGACTCACCGAGACCTACGCCATCTGGCCCACCGCCTCAGTCGCCGGCCTCTACTTCGCGCACCCCCGGTCGCGCTACTTCGGCGTAGGCCGCATCGCCCAGGACCAGATAGCCGACTACGCCGCCCGCAAGGGCATGGACATAGCGGAAGCGGAACGCTGGCTCGCCCCCAACCTCGCCTACGAACCCTGAACCCCATGATATATTATAAGAGACGCAGACGATTGACGGGTTATGCTGTACAGGACCTAATGACTATATGAACTGGGAGACAATCATCGCTCCAGACTTTGAATTGGAGTTGGACGAATTGCCTCTCGCGGTGCGAGAAAAGCTATTTGCATACGTGAATCTGTTAGAGATGCGTGGCCCGCACTGGGGCGACCGTACGTCGATACCCTGAATGGCTCACGCCACACCAACATGAAGGAGTTCCGGTTCAATGCCGATGATGGTGTATGGCGAGTCGCGTTTGCGTTCGATCCTGAACGCCGGGCTGTCTTGCTTGTAGCCGGAGATAAATCTGGGACCAGCGAAAGGCGTTTTTACAGGACATTTAGCACGAAAGCCGATGACAGGTTCGACAAGTACTTGGTTAATCTGGGTGAGGAGCAGAATTCAAGATGATTACGATAAGAGAGAAGATTGCCCAACTGCCCCCGGACAGTCAGAAGAGAATAGAAGAAATGACGAAGGCGTTGATCGCCGAAGAGAAGATGTTGCGCGAATCCAACGAGACATCCCCAAAAGTCGAGGAAGCCGCTGTTATAGAGGCTGCCGGAAATGACTAGCAAGAACATACCTGGGAATAGGCAAAAGGTGATATGTCAAACCAGAAATTCACCATATTCCTGATACCCGACACCGACGGCTACCAAGCCATCATTCCCCACTACCCCGAAGCCATCACCTTCGGCAACACGCCCGAAGAAGCATTCGCCAACGCCAAAGAAGCTCTCACCCTCGTCCTTGAAGACGAGCAAGGACCCGTCCCGCCCAACATATAGCCATCTCACGTAATCATAGGCGACATAGAACTCGACCTCCCCGACCCACTTCTGGAAGAAGTGCGGCTGTATTCCGAGGATAGGCAGGACGTAGTGGCAGGTTGATACACCGGCCTGTCCCCTCCGGCCTCCCCAAGAACTTCCACCGTGACTTCACGCAGGACTACGAATTCGACCACGACCGCCCAGCCGTCCACAACTTCCTCCACCACATCCAGTCCCTCACGGCTTCAGAATAGGCCGACTCGCCCAGGACCAGATAGCCGACTACGCCGCCCGCAAGGGCATGAGCATCAAGGAAGCGGAACGCTGGCTGCGCCCAAACTTGGCTACGAACCCCTAACCCCGTGCTACACTGATAGAAGAATCGCTATCAGAGAGGACTTCCCCATGAAAACCATTGCCCTGGACGACGACCTCTACTTAGCTTTGCAAGAACACGCAGAGGACACCGGACGCCCCATTGACGAACTTGCGACTGATGCCATTAAGATATGGCTTCTCGGTCTCGAAATAAGCAAGACCGAACTCGCCAAGATAGAAACTACCGAACGCGACCGTCAGAAAAAAGGTGATAGTCAGTCCAACAAGCCACTTGGCGCTCCCTACTCATTCTATGACATTGCCCTAAACATGAACCTCGACGGCCCACCAGACTGGTCCGCCCGACTGGACGACTACCTCTACGGAGAACCCTGTGACGCCAAGGACTAAGGTCTTTCTGGATGCGTCTCATGCCATTGCAATGGCGTCACCGAGCGATATATATCATGCCCGCGCACGGATACTGACGAACCAGATGAGAGAACTCTCGATAAGCGCGGTTACTACCAGAGGAGTCATGCTGGAGATAGGGAACGCCCTGTCGCGTCAGAGATTCAGGCAGCAAGCGGTGACGCTCCTCGATTATCTGGAAAGCGACCCAAACGTGGAGATAGTCCAGCTATCCGAATCCCTGTACCGAAGGGCCATGCGCCTGTTCCGAGACCGCCTCGACAAGAACTGGGGCCTTACCGACTGCGTGTCCTTCATAGTAATGCAAGACTACGGCCTGATATCGGCGTTGACATCCGACAACCACTTCAGACAAGCCGGATTCCGCGCGCTGTTACTGGAAGATTCGCTATGAACGACGGGGTAATGCCAAAGCAGAAATTCACCATACCCGACACCCACGGCTACCAAGCCATCACCTTCGGCAACGCCAAAGAAGCTCTCACCCTCGTCCTCGAAGACGAGCAAGGACCCGTCCCGCCCAACATACACCCATCCCACATAATCATAACCGACTACGCCGCCCGCAAGCGCATGAGCATCGAGGAAACGGAGCGCTGGCTCGCCCCCAACCTCGCCTACCAACCCTAAAATACTTGACATCCCTGCCACTTTGAATAAAATCCTACTTGCATTATTATTAAGGAGATCCTCACCATGAGTATAAACGGCACATGGCAGTTCCCTCCAAGCAACGGAGGCATGGATTACGCCAACGATCCTTCCAGCGCGTATTTCAGCGATGCGCCTACTGCGAAGCTGGTTCGAGAGATCATCCAGAATTCGCTTGACGCCAAGGAGAGCGGTCTGACAACCCCAGTTAAAGTAGAATTTTCTGAGAAAAAGATAGGTAGAGGACTCATTGGAGCTTCCGATCTCGAAAAACACATCTCGTCCTGTCTCGATAGGGCGAAGGCAAGTAATTGGACCAAGTTACAGAAAGTTTACGATATCGCGCTGGAGGCGCTTAGTCAGAAACAGATTCGCTGCCTTCGAATTGTGGACTCAGGAACTACTGGATTAAAGGGCGACCACTGGGCCGGACTTGTGCATCGCGAGGGGGCCGTTGAGAAGTCCGGCGGCGCTCCCGGAGGTAACTACGGCATTGGGAAGAACGCCGTATTCAATGTGAGCGACCTCCGAACCGTGTTCTACTGCACTCGTTACCTTAATGGTAGAAAAGGCAGGGTCGAGAAACTCCAGGGCAAAGCGACATTGATGAATCATCCGTCCCCTGGCGATATAAGAGAAAATCTACAACATATAGGATTCTACAAGGATTCTGATAGCGAACCGATTCTCGGGCGGGACATACCGAGCTTCTTCAGATTGGATGAACCCGGAACTGGAGTGTTCATAATGGGTTTCAATCCTCGCTCTGACAATTGGATTGAAGAAGTAACGTCTGCTGTAATAGAGAGCTTCTTCTATGCAATTCACCACAAACAGCTTGTTGTTGAAATTAAAGACGAGAATGACAACACAACAACGGTGACATATGAAAATTTGGACTCTCTATACAACCACTACAGTAAAGCATCCAATGCATACTACTACTACAAAGCAATCCGGGATGAAGAAGTCATACAAACTCCCAAACTCACTAAGATTGGCACCCTTGATATTTATGTCACAATGGGATCAGGTCCTAGAAGAATTGCCTATGTAAACAGAAACGGAATGCTCATAACAGATAGCAGAGAGCAGAAGATAAACCCAATAGCCCCGCGAGGAAGAAGTCTTTGGCCCGATTTCGCGGGCGTGGTGATTCCAGAATCTGACCCTGGCGATAACTGGATACGGACAATGGAAAACCCCAGCCATGATTCCATGTCTCCATTGCAACTGCAGGAGCGCAGTGAAATAAGACAAGCTGAAAGGATATTCAAAGAAGCCAGAGACTCCATCAGGGCGATAATTGATGACAAGTCCGAGACTGCGCGGTATGGGGATACATCTAACCTAGATGAACTTGCTTCCACGCTCCCTGAGTTCGATCCTAACGTTCTCGGTAACAAAAAACTAGAAACTCAGATAATAACCCCGCCCACTGGTAGTACACGGGGACCCGAGGCTGAAATACGAGAAGAAGAGGACTACGTCGTCGAAGGTGATGAAAACAATGATGTGAGTGGAGGAGAGGATGGAGAAAGCGGTAGTGGCGAAGGTAGTGGTGGCAATGGAGGAGGTGACGGAGACAGCAATGAGGGAGGTCAGGGTGGTAACGGAGAAATAGGACGGAGTACTGGTCAAGGAACAGCGAGGCGCATAACCCTTAACAATGTTCGGATAATGACTGTTGCCCCGCGCCAGGCAGTGATTGCTTTCAATGCCGCAGGAGATTCTCAGAACCAGATCAATCTCTCGCTGATTCCGGCGGGAGAGGAAAGAGGGCGTGAGAACCGAATCGAGATCTCCCAAGTGTCTCTTGAGAACTATGAAACTCCTATGAGTGTCAGCAATGGAAGAGTCGCTCTCACGCCGCGCGCCAATGGGCGCACGATGCTCAGAGTCAACACAATCAGCGACATCGAAGGTATGGCGTTCACGCTGGGAGTATCTAGACAATGACCACTTGGAACAATCGCCACCTACCTTACCCATTGTTAGCGCCGTGGACAGACGATTACGAAGACGCCATCTTCTCCGGTAGTGTTCCCCATGTCATGCTCAATAACGGAAAGGAAATCAGTCTAATCATCAAATATCACGTCACAAGCCAGTATCTGAAAGAACTAATCGCGGACGGTGCGGCCAAGTACATCTCGCTGATAGCCTGCGCTAGAACTTTCACTCGCATCACCACCTCGCCATCGGATCAAGAGGAAGACATACATGTTCTTAATGCTGGCGACTATGCCCAAGAGCTAATCTTCACCCCGTATGTGGTCAGCGTTCGTCCCATAGAAGGATTTATCTCAGACGAACACGCCGAGTGAGATCAGATACATCAATCCCGAAGGATTCAGCATATCTCCGGCTTCGATGCTGGCAATAGGAAAACAGACTCGCATAACCCTCGAAGAGGGTGGCAAGTCCCGATTCAGTTATTGACTTAGTAGCAGACCCTAGTCTGAACAATGGCATTTTCAAAGTGGACACTAACGAAAATAGAATAAAGATATACGTGAGCTCTAGAGATAAGGATTGGATTGAAGCCCTGAGACAGCAAGCCAATGACAGTATGGATAACGCTGCGCTGTTCCCTTCCATCTATCTGCACGCTGTAACAGAGGCGTTGAGAAATCTAGCGGATAGTTCGGATAGGAACTGGACTCGAACGATTAGACACGCGCTCGAATCCAACAATATTCAAGCCGACGATGAGATGCTGAAGGACAACGCACTTGATTACGCTCAAAGAATCATGAAGAAACCCGGTCGGACGTTTTCTGACAGCATTCAGCAATCGCGATGAGGAGTAAGAGGTGAGTGAAACCTTCCCCCGTTCTGAGGCTTACACAGGAAGCATATGACACTTTGCGCCTAAAGGTAGAACAAGATCCAGAGATTTGGTTGAACCCAGAAGCGGACTTCCACCAAATCTTGTTGGATCTGGGTATAACTAACTATACCGAAGAGACTGGTATATCTACTGATCGCCCTATAAGTCTCGTTCCTATTGAATCAGGCTCACTTAACAGGGCAGACCGACAGGCTCTTGATTTCTACAAATCTTTTAATGGATTGACTCCCAATACAGCTACGGATGAAAGGATGTGGGGCATGGATCACGCATTTTCGACTACACTCATATGGTCTGAAGCGCTGGCGTAGGCAAAGTAATACGAATCTGAGCAATTACTTCAGATCCCATTGGTTTGTAGAGGATATGGGTAGTGCTTTGTGGGATAGCAACACTGCGTCTCGTACGTGGTGGATTGGGCACACGGCTATCAAGTCTGCCGAGGCATCAGGGGGTGCATTTAATCCTATCGATGCATTGGAACACTTCTCCACCCACGCTGAACATTATCATACGCTTATGGGGGTAGGAGCAGGATTCACTTGGAATTCAGTCATACTTGCCGAGTTTACTCGCGCTCTCATTAAAGAAGCGCAGGGAATCAATCGCGAAGGAGTGCGTCAGCTCTGGAGACGATTGAATCTTGCTGGAGGAGTTTGGCTACTAGACGTTCTTTCGAGGAATGAATTAAGACAACACATTATTTCCCATATTGAGGAGATAATGTCCAGTCCAGACTTGGTTCGCGACCGCACTAGACTTCGGAATCGCAGACCTACCACCGTATTGAGTCTGGGTGCCGGTGTGCAATCCACAGTGTTGGCGTTAATGTCTGAACGGGGTGAGAATGGACTGACACGACCCGATTTGGCAATTTTTGCAGACACGGGATGGGAGCCTCCTACAGTGTATCAGCATCTTGAGTGGCTGAAATCCCAGCTATCATTCGATGTGATAACCGTCAGTGCTGGTAACATTAAGGAAAGTATTCTCAGTGGGACCAATCCTGAAGGTCGCAACTTTCTGGATATTCCTGTCTACGTTATCGGCTCTGACGGTAAGCGCGGGGTGACAACCCGGCAATGTACCCGCGTCTATAAACTTGATCCCATTAGACGTTACCTCCGTGAAATGCTTGAAATCGAACCTAAACGTCGCGCACCTATAGAAACCCAGGTCGAGATGTGGCTGGGTATCAGTGCAGACGAAGTTGCCCGTCAGAGAGCAAGCCGTGAAGAGTGGATCACAAATCGTTACCCTCTTGTAGATCTTGACTTTAGTCGTGGGCAACTACTGAACTGGTTCAATGAAAATTATCCAGAACGCTACTTGCCCACCAGCTCCTGTATTGGCTGTCCTTATCATAGCGATTCCATGTGGAAGCATCTTAAGCACAATGATCCAAAGTCATTTTATGAAGCCGTTTTCGTTGATCGCTCACTCAGAGAAATTCCAGTTATTAAAGGTGCAATTAAGGGCGAAGCCTATCTTCACTCTTCAAGAGTTCCTCTCAGTGAAGTGGACTTCGATCATGTAACCAGCTACGACGATAAGATGTTGGAAGAATGTGAAGGCCTCTGTGGAATATAGGTTAAGAGTTGGAGATTAGGCATGAAGGTCCATGAATTTATAAGTGGAATGAGGAGTGGAACAATTCGCCTGCCTGAGTTCCAGAGGGGCTACGTGTGGGGTAAAGCGAAGTCTGTATATCTGATGGATTCGCTCTATCGTGAATATCCAATCGGCAGCGTCACCATATGGCATACAGACCAAGGGAAGCAACTGATAATTGATGGGCAACAACGGTTAAGCAGTATATTTGCCTGCTATACGGACGACATACCTAACATTCACATAAATTCAGATAAGCAACCGTTTACTGGTATGTACTTCAACCTTCATACTGAGAAATTCCAGTTTGCATCCCAGAGTGCCAGATCTCGTGATCATATGTGGGTCAAGATTTCTGACATTTTGGTGGACCCGAACAGCAACAAAGCAAAAGCTTGGCGTAGCCAGATAAAAAACAGCCCTAACTACAAAGAGGAATGCCAGGACGACTATGAAGCCTGTATTGCGAACATTAAGCGTATCCGGGATATAGACATTCCTATATTGCCAGTTGCTGCGGACCGTACCCCCAGTGATGTCATGGATATGTTCGAGAGAATGAACACCAAGGGCACGCCAGTCAGACGCTGGGAAATTGAAATGGCCCGTATGTCCATCAAGTGGTCGAAAGCTAGGGATAAGGTAGTAGGTGAGGCCCAGAATTACCAAAAAACAATAGTGGGCAAGCGCATGAATGAGGAGGCCATCATTCGTACGATGACTGCTATCCACTCTGGACGCTACACTCGTGATGGATTGGAAGCAGCCAAAGAAGACGAACTCCGTCAAGCGTTCCACGAGACGCGTAAAGCCCATCGGGCTATTGTAGAAAGTCTGGAAAAGCGCTTTGGGCTATATGACATGCAAGCAGTCCCCAGCCTCTCTACGTTTCCAGCAATAGCAGCTTTTTTGAAAAGGCACGACGGGAGGGTATTGTTAGATTTCAGTGTAAATAATATATACTTGTCGAATAGTCTCAGACAGGAGGGTGAAGATGGCGCGGCAACGCTCATATCGCCATGATGTGCGCTGTCCGCATTGCGGCTCCAACTGGATACGCAAGGATGGGCATACACGCGGAGAGCAGATTTACAAGTGCGGAGAGTGTAACCGCAAGCATTCGGCTGGCGCCAAGCGCCATCACTTCAGTGAGCGGGTCAAGGAACAGGCAGTGGAGATGTGCATTGAGGGGATGAGCTTGTCGGCCGCTGCGCGAGTGGTGGGCGCAAGCGTGCCTACGGTGAGTGGGTGGGTGAAAAAAAGGGGGTTCAGGCGCGGCAGAGGCTGCATGAACTTACTGAAAGGCGGACAAGCGGTCGTTTAGGCGTAATCCGAGCCGGTGTCATAGCGTTCGACGAGATGTGGACATACTTGTGGGTTAGGCGTGGTGAAAGGCGCAACGACCTGTGGGTATGGACAGCAGTGGTGGAAGAGCCGGAGGGGACGCGTTGGATGGACTTTGAGGTAGGAGACCGCAGTGAGAAGCCTTTGTTGAGGTTGTTGGAACGACTGCCGGACGCGCGCGTCTACGAGACGGACGCTTACGGCGTGTACCAGTGGCTGCCCAGAAACCGGCACAAGGTGGGGAAGTACGGCGCAGTGAACTGGAATGAGGGACTGCACTCGGTGTTGAGGGGGAAGTTGAACCGACTGGCGCGCAGGACGAAGGGCTACTCCAAGAGCGTAAAGATGTTGGAGCATCTGTTGTCGCTGGTGTTCTTGCGGATGCTTAAACTCAATATCACTGAAATATGAGAATACCGATGAAGCGAAGGCATTGGCATACTTTGTTCTATCTGGTAGGGGAGTTTTCCACGGATCCACAGATAGTCACATTGATGGCGATGTAAGGGTGGCATCTGAGCAAAGCCACCCCTGGGATGCCATATACAAAAATGCTGAACAGAAAGTTGGGGTACTTCAGGTAGCTCCCGGCCACTTTGAGATTTCACGCCAGAGGCAGTCAAGAGCGTTCTCTCTAGTTCACATTTTGCAAATGGACGAAAAGGTGTGTGATTGGCACACAGGGTTATCAATAAGGAGCTATCCTCCAGATGAACTTGAGCAACATCATATATTTCCTAGAACACATCTTCAGGTGAAAGGTGTTGAAACACCAAAGATCAACGCTGTTGCGAATATAGCGTTGATCTCCAGAGATACGAACCGAAGAATATCGGACACGCCTCCAGAAAGTTACCTGGCTGAGATAGACGACCAAGATGGGGGTACTACTCTAGATGCTCACTGTATTCCACGGGACCGCAACTTGTGGAAGATGGAGAAATATGAAGAATTCCTAATAAAGCGGCGGAAATTGATGGCTGTAGCGTTGAATGCCTTGTTAGAAAAGCTTATGGTGGGACGATTCGTTTAGATTAGCCATTTGGCCCAATCTTCCCCCTCCCCTCCCCCATCATGCTATAATCCGAACATATTTATCTAACACCCTCAGCCAAACAAAAAGAGCGCGTCCCAAGACGCGCCCCGTCGTTTCTCTTTGTAAAGCCTACCGCCTTACCGACCTTGCCGCTCCCTCAGGAACGCCACCACGTCCCACCGCTCTTGCTCAGTCATCAGCTTGCGGAACTCCGGCATCGGGCAGGCCGCCTGACCCACACAGCGATCCTGGTCATAAGTCGGGTCATCCAGATTAGACACCCGAACGCTGAAGCCCGTATTCCCCCCGAAACTGATGATGCCGTACAGCTCGCCGTCCGACCGGTCCGCGGTGGGCGACGTCATCAGGTTCGCGGGCGCCATGTTCGGCCCAAAGGTCATCACCTTGCCCTGCCCATCCATATTCTCGCCATGGCACACCAAGCAATTCACCGCATACAGCGTCTCCCCATTGCCCGCGTCGCCTCCCGGACTCTCCAGCGCCTGATACTCCTCGACAGACTTCAGCAGAACCTCTTTGCCCGTAATAGGCACCGCCGACGCCGGCGCGTCAATCCGAGGCCCTTCCTGAGAGCGGTACGACGGCTGGTAGTGCATCTCCGTGAAAACCTGCACCTCATTGCTGCCGGTCTCCGGGAACGCAGGCAACTTGAAATGAATATCCTGCGTAATGCGAGTCTCGCCCGTATTGTTATTGTAGCAACCCAGCGCCGCCAGCAGCGCGAACAACCCCAGCGCGATCGCAACCGGCCTCGCGGCTCTCGTCGCGCCGCCGACCTTCGTCCGTATATCGTCAGTCAAAAGATGCAACGCCCTAAGACTCCCAGCCGCGCTTTACTTCCTCCGCGCCGACTTCCTTCAGCACCTCTTCGGCGCGCCCAACCCTATCCTCATCCGTCGTAACCGTAACACCGATATAGCCCTCGGTAATGCGCTCGTCATAAGCGCCCATGAACAACCTCGGCAGCCGCGACTCAATGACGATGCCGATCACCGTAAATATAATCGCCCCCAGCATCGTGCCCTCATACATAATGATAGACATCGGCGGAATGGACAGCACCGGCTTGCCGCCGGTCACCAACGGGTAGGCCAGCTGCGTGCCGCTCGTCAGCACCAAGCCAACGATGAACCCGCAAGCCGCGCCCATCAGCGGCCATCGGAACAACGTGTGCTTCGGCTCCTCCTCCCCGAAAGTCCCTTCAGGATAGGGCGTGCCGGTCAATATCTCATATTCCGAGTGGGTATAACCCGCTCCTCGGAGAGCGTCCAGCGCGTCCGCGGCCGCATCCTCGTCCGTGAACAGTCCCAGAACGCTTTTCTTAGCAAGCATCTGCATCTCCGGTCAACCTCACTCCCGGACAGTCGCCGGTATCGTGCGACGTCCGATCTTGAACTCACGTCTATTTGTCATGCCTTCCTTAATATCGAAAAGCGGTATCAGCGGGAAGAACTTGCTGAACAGCAACATCCCCAGCGCCACAAACGCGAACGTCTCAGCCACAATCAGTATCTCCACAAGACTAGGATGATAAGTGCCCCAGTCGAACGTGAGCGGCTGACGCCGCAACAAGCCCGGTATGATGATAATGAAGCGCTCAAGCCACATACCGATGTTCACCAAAATGGTCGTTATCAGCATCCAGAACGCCGAACGTCTCACGCTCTTGAACAGCCACATCGGAACCGGTATGAAGAACGCCGTCACAATGAAGATTATGAACAGCGCCGAATACGGCCACTGGAACACCTGAAGCTCGCGCAACACTATCTCCGGAGCCTCCAGCGTGTACAGAGCGAACACCCACTCCAAGAAGAAGAAGAAGAACCAAGTCGTCGCCACCACTATCAGAAGCCGCGCTATCGCGTCGAAGTGGTCCGGGCGTATATACTTGTCCAGCTTCCACATCCACACCGCCAACGCCATCAGCATCGCCACCGCCGACACTCCCGAATGGATAGCCCCAATAATGAAGTATGGCGCGAAGATAGTCGAATGCCATCCCTCGACCCCAATCACCACCGCGAAGTCCCAAGACACTATCGAGTGCACCGAAACGAACACCGGCAGCACCAACGCGGACAGAAGAATTCCGGCGATAGCCTGAAGCTTCCACTGCCTAGGAGTTCCGCGCCAACCCAAGCACAAACCCGCGTATATGCGCTTCACCCAGATATTCTTCGCCCTGTCCCTTATGACCGCCAGGTCAGGTATCAGAGCTATAAACACGAACAGCGAGCTTCCTATCAAATACGTCATAACCGCGCTCGGATCCCACACGAACGGGGAGCGGACATTCGGCCACACTCCGCGAGCGAAGTCATAGGGGAACACCCAGAAGTCGCGCCAAGGCCTGCCCACGTGGAACAGCGGAGTATGCAAAGCGGCCATCAGCGAGAACACCGTCATCACTTCGGCCGCGCGCGTCACCGGGCGTCGCCACTCGGCCTGTGTCAGTCTCAGAATCGCGGATATCATAATCCCCGCGTGGCTGATGCCAATCCAGAAAACGAAGTTGACTAGAAAGAATCCCCAGAACACCGGCCTATTCAGCCCGGTCACCCCAAGGCCCTTGTTCATCATATAGCCGAAGGCGCCCAGGCCCGTGAACACAACCAGTGTCAGGAATATCACAGAGGGCAACCACCACTTGGGCGTGCCAAGCACTCCGCCCAACAATTCCTCGTTGATTGTCTTCTGGTCTAGCTGTACGTGTTCTAACATATCGCCTTTCTCAGGCCGCCGATTCGCCTCTCGTCCGTCGCTTCCACTCTTACTCGGACTTGCCCATTATTCGCACATGTCCGCGATGGTAGGGTACATGTCCCTTATCGTAAAGCTGCAACTCCCGCTGCTCCCAGAAGTTCATTATCGGAAACAGCCTAGCCGCCAGCATATACACCAAGATAATCGCGCCGATTGCGCCCAGCATTATGAAAATATCCGCTATATCCGGCATGACCGTCTTCGGCAAATGGCCGGGTTCAAGCGCGTGCTTATCATAACTTGGGTTGCCGATCCCCTCGACCGAGTACGCCGCGACATACATCCTTATCCGGTCCAAGAACGTGCCGAGCAGTACGCCGACGGCTACTATAGGCGGCCCCCACAGACTGTATCGCACCGGGTTCCAAACTAACGTCCAGAGCGGTATCACGAAGTTCAGCATGAACACCGCCATAAACGCCCACACATACGGACCGCTAACCAGCAACTCTATCACCGCTAGTTCGTTGGGCTTCTTGCCATACCAATAGACATTGAAACTCGAGAACCAGAACCAAAACCAAAGCAGTGAGAGCGCGAACATCAGCTTGCCTACGCCCCATATCTGATCAAGCCCTATGTAGTCCTCATAGCCGCCGAACCTTCTCAGTACCCACGCCGTCAACACCATAGTGGCGGCGGCGGCCTGCAACGCGTTCGCGGCGTGCGTGACCGGATACAGCGCGTCTATCCAGCCCGGTATAAGCGTCATCAAAAAGTCCACGCTAATGAGGAAGTGGACAAATACAAGCATCATAAAGTAGAAAGCGCCGAGTATTCCTATCCGCCGATTCAGCATAAACCACTGTTTGGAAGTCCCGACCCATCCTCGCGCCATCCACGCGGCCCATCGCTGGTGACGCGACCCTTCAGGAGCGCGCTTCGCTAGGGACGCGAAATCGGGAAGGCTGGACATCCAAACCAACGCAAGTCCGGTTACGACCAGCGCCAGTATAGCCGCCGACGCCCATATATGCGGTGTATAGGAAGGCACGTCATTCGGATGCGCCATGTCAAAAAACCACAACGACCGGCGACCGTCGCTTAGAGGCGGCAGAATCCACAGCAGTGGAATGAACCACAAAAGGTTGAGCAAGCCCACCACACTCCACAGCTCGGCGGCCCTGGATATGGGTCTGCGCCAATGGGAGTTAGCCATCCGGGGCGCGATTGCGACCATCGGCGCCGCCCGACGCCGTCGTGAGCATAAAACTGAACATCGCCGCGTAGTATCCCCACACGACCTTGTCGCCCACGCCATCCGACAACCTCATGACGAAGCCGATTACTCCGAGAATAGTTAGAACGCCCAAGGCGGGCCGCCGCCCGCCAAAAGAAGAAAGTTGTCGCCAACATTCAGATGCCTGCTTATCAGGAACCTAGTCGTCTCTTCCGGGGTAGTGGGCGGTACCGCCACACGGGGGTCGCTATGAACGCCCGTATGCGGAGCCGCGTGCGCGCTGCTAGCCATGATGCGCCGCCCCCTGGAATTCGCTGTCAACCTTGCGAAGATATATCACTGACGGATTCGTCCCCAACTCTTCTAGAACCCGATAGCCTCGGCCCTCTTCCAACTCCCTTTTCACTATTTCCTGCGCCCTGTTTTTCGGCTGGGGCAGACGCTCATGCGAGCGCCTCGCCGACAGCATATCTAACAGATCCCCGAACACCAGAGTCTCAGTTGGACAGGCATTTACGCACGCAGGGCTCAACTGTCTTTCCAGCGACTCATCTGTGACGGCAATATTCTCTTGGTCAGCCTTCCGACCCGTGCGCCGTATGCGCTGAATGCAGAAGGTGCACTTCTCCATGATACCGCGACTGCGAACCGTAACATCGGGATTGAGCTGATTAGTCAAGCTCTCCGGCCACTCCGGCTCCCAGAAATTGAAGAACCGAGCGTGATACGGGCAACCGTTGGCGCAAAATCGTGTCCCAATGCAACGGTTATATACCTGAACGTTCAGCCCTTCGCTATTGTGATACGTCGCATATACGGGGCAGACAGGCTCGCACGGCGCGTCCGCGCAATGCTGACAGAATATGGGGATGAACCGGGCCTTCACGTCCGGAAATTCCCCTTCCCAGTACCGCTCGACCCGTATCCACTGGATAGCGCGGCGCTGGTTGAAATGTTCCTCTTCGTTGATGGGAATGTTGTTTTCGGATTGACACGCCACAACGCAGGCTTGGCAGCCCGTGCACTTGTCCAAGTCAACTATCATTCCCCAGCTTTCAGCCATTTATCGAGCTCTCCTAGCTGTCTTCCTCGGTAATTTCAATAACATGACCGCCATGGTCAACAGGAGTTTCAGGCACTGTATTCTCGAACTTGGGAACTCTTACCCAATCATCCATCTTCTCGATATTAACCTTAGTGGCCGCCCAAGCGAACGCTCCCGACTCTTTGTCAGTCAGCGGAGCAAGTATAGAGAATACATTCGCGCCCCTATCTTTGGCATATCGCCCACCTGCGCTATGTCCCCTGCCCGAACGGTATCGAGACCGCATACGGAGGAACGCCGGGATGTGGATAGGCGAGCGCCTCTATCGAACCTCGCGGCGAGGTCACCCTAATAACGTCGCCCTCTCTTATATCCAGCTCCTCGGCCAGCCGCGTATTGATCTCTATCCAAGTCCGCCACGTGGCAGTCGTGATAGGATCGGGAGTGGCCTGCATCCAAGGCAGGTGAGCCCGCTGGCCCTCCCCGATTCCGGTCTGGCTGAACGGCGTGAGATAATACTGGAACCTGTCGCCGCCATCGAACTCCGGCTCTTCAAATTCAGGTAGTTCCGGCGGATTCGACACTCCGGCAGTCGAGCGAGCGTTCGTATCCCACCAGCCGCCACGCTGAAGCGTTCCGTTCCAGAACGAACCGAAGTCGCTCGCCCTGACCGAACCTCGATTCAGATCGAATAGCTTCCGCGCTTCGGACTGAAGCGCTTCCTTAAATGTGTTTCCCCCAAGCTCTAGATCAAGATTCAGACCCTGAGCCACCGCGAGCAACACATCCACGAAACTGCGCGTTCCAAGTTCGGCGCCTCGATTCTCGAAGAACGGCCTCACCACCGGCTGCTGGAATCCTATCAGCTCATATCCCGGCCCGAAGGTCGGAGCGTCAGTCCCCCAATCCTCCAGAGGAGAATGCTGGGGCAGAATCAAGTCAGACATAGCGGTAGTGTCGTCCATAATATCGCTGAAACTGCACATGAACGGCACATCGAAAGATGCGCCCCTTATGTCCAGGGAGGCGGGAAGACCATAGAACGGATCAACTCCGCTTACGAGCAGGGCGTTGACGCGGCCCGCTCGCATGTCGGCTATCGTGTCCTCCCAGTTGGACAGAGTAGCCATGGGCGAAGAGTCCTCAAGGCCGCTAAGCGGCGGCGCGGGATTGAAAACAATCCCTCCCGGCTGGCCGACGCTGCCCACCAGGTGATTCAAAGAATAGATGGCTATCATGTTGAATAGCCCGTTAGTATGCGCTCCCGCAGACCCTCCCCCAATAGCTATCGCAGGCCCATGCTCGGCGAAATCATGCGCCAAATCGTGAATCTTCTCGGCGGATACTCCGACCCTATCGGCGACCATATCGGGCGCGAAAGCCGCCAAGACCTCATGATCGCCGCCGGTCAGCGCGTCGGCAGCCTCTGACGATCCCATGCCGTCCTCAATTATCACTTGAGCGATAGACAGCGCTAGGAGCCCTTCCATTCCGGGCATGACAGGCAACCACTTATCCGCGTTCGCGGCCGTCATCGAGAAGCGCGAATCAACGTGGTAGTGCGTTCCCCGCTCTCTGTCGCCCTGTCTGAAATTGCCGTACCCTCGAGAATAGCGTACCGGCGACCCCCACGTATTCAGGAAATCCGCCCCGAAAGACAAAATAAAGCTTGAGTTCGCGAAATCGAAATCCGGAACTCGCTCCTGCCCGAACACGGCGCTGATAGCCATCTTTAGGTTAGCGCTTTCCAGCGTCTCATACGGCGCGTACTTGCCGCCGAACTTTTCCGCGAAACGCCGCCCGACAAGTCCCGCGTGTCCACCGCCGGACCCAGTCGCCAAAACCATACCCTGCTGACGCCGGCTCGTCTGGAGATTCTGAAGCTGGAAGGTGAGCCTTCCTATGGCGTCTGTCCAGCTTATCTCCTCAAACTGCGCTGCGCCGCGCTCTCCGGCGCGCACCAACGGACCCCGAATTCTGTCCGGATTGTATAGCGCCTGAAGGCTCGCTTCGCACCGCGCGCTGTGCTTGCCAGCGTTCACAGGGTAATCAACATTACCCTCTATCTTCTTCGCGCGACCTTCCATGACACGCACAACCAGACCCTCGCTGGAGGAACACTCCCTGCACAAGGTGGCGTACCAGTTGTCTCGGCCGGACACCAAGTCCTCAGGCATCCGGATAGGCGATTCGACAAGCAACTCATCTTCAGGTACGCCGCAAGCGGCGAATAACACAGCCGCGGAAGCCGAGCCGCCGGTGAGTGTCAAAAACTGTCGTCTGGTTAAGCCCATAGTAAACTCGAGCCTCTAGTAATGGCAGGTGGTGCAGTCGGTGGGTGCGCCGTTATCTCGGTGGCAGTCCACACAGTCGCTCATATTCAGGTTTCGCACTTGTCTGACCTTTTCCATCGATCCGACGTCGCCGTGACAGGTCGAACACACAGCCGTCTCCTCTACCCCATCCCGCTCGCTAAGAACACGGATATGTGTCTCGTGCACGAAATGTACGTGGTCGGGGACACGATGCACACGCACCCAGGCCACAGGATCGCCGTCCTCAAAAGTGTCGGTCAGCTTCTTTATCTCTGCCTGCGCTGTCTCAGTAGAACCAAGAACCGCTTGATGGCAGGTCATACACAGGTTGACGGGCGGAATGGTTGCCTGAGCCGACGTCGTTACCTCACGATGACAGAAAGTGCAGTCCAAACCAAGCTCCTGTACGTGAGTCGTATGAGGAAAAGCTATGGGCTGCTCCGGGCCTTCATCCGAACTGAGTATCACCGGCGTCCCGAACCAAGCCGATACCATCCATGTCAGAGCTGCCACAACCACCGCCGTCGTTACCAAGCCGCCTAGTCCCAGAACCGTCATCAGGAACATCTGCTTGCCGGTAGGTTTCTTGATCTGAAAGTCGCCTGGTATCAAATCCCGTCGGTCCTAGTTTCCGGTTACGTCGCGGTTCTTGCGAGTATCTCTAGCTAAATCCAATAGTCCGGCCAGAAATTGTAAAGTACTCCGGCGAAATCCACCGCGCGATATATGAAGAACATCGCCAGCGCGAAGCAGATTATCGCCAATGCGTAAAGGACAGGCCGCGCCTTGCTGAAACTGTCAGAGATGTGTCCCGACATCACGAACGAGGGAATCATTATATGTCCGAGGATCATGTTGGACGCGAATAGGACTATAAACAAAACTGAGAGCCAAAGACTCCTGAGAAGGCTTCCCAACTCGCTCCAGCTTGCGGGTCCGATTACGGCGGGGTCTATTGTTATTGGATCCATTCGGTTAGCGCCAAACTGCCTATGTCTGTGTTAGATAGCGCAGCCTCTATTCAGGCCGAGAGAAATTATCACATTGGGTTGATTCCAGTGTCAAGACACATTTCCCATTGACGGGGAACTATTGTGAAAGTCATCACTTTATCGAATTCTCGCGTCAGGGGTCAACTCATCCCTGTCGCCGACAGGCCGTTGTGAAAATTATCACGTTATATATAAGCATGTCAATAACGCCGAAGCCAAGAGTTTCAGATAATCGCCCTGCATGACATTTGGACCTCGCGTCTCGTGTTGTGCCGAGCCGCGAAGTTCCATAAAATGCGGTCAGCGTCTGAACATGAGGCCCGTCCGATAACAACCTAATCATCCCGACCCCGAGGAGGCCCCGATGCCTATCCAGATGAGAGTGAACACTGTCGTGTCCAACATGGCGCGCGGACAAATGTCATATGGCCTGAACCTATCATTCCCTTCCACGACCCTCATAGAACTCGCGGGCCGGGTCGGGTTCGAGTTCGTCACATTCGACAGCGAGCACGGACCTTTCACCGTTGATATGCTTGACGACCTGTGCCGCGTCGCCGACATGGCCGGACTCACCCCAATGGCGCGAGTTCCGGACATCGAACACCCCACCATTCTCAGGTTCCTCGACCGCGGCATTCTGGGAATAACCGGCCCGCACATAATCAACGCCGAGCGCGCCCAGAAGCTCGCCGACGCCTGCCGCTACGTCCCCAGAGGCCGGCGCAGCTTCGGGTCAGGACGCGGCGCCTACTTCGGCGACGTATCTTCCCTGCCCAACTACATGGAACACACCAACGACAACATACTCGTCATAGCCCAGCTTGAAGACATCCAGGTCCTCGACAACATCTCCCAGATACTGGCTGTCGAAGGCATAGACCTCTACGCGTCCGGCGCCCAGGACATAGCCCAGTCCCTCGGCCTGCCCGGCCAGCCCAACCACCCGCGAGTGCGGGAGTTCGAAGCTCAGGTGCGCGACGCAGTTCACGCCGCAGGCAAGCGCATGGCCGACGACGTAATGACCACCGCCCGCGCCACAAATATGTTCATGGACGGCGCGAGAGCCTTCCTACAATCTCGAAAAGACTAGTTTATGGATGAAACTTCGCATATAGCGGGGAGCGTGGTCGAACGCTCCCCGCTATATTCTCACCCATACCTTCAGGCTTGCGACGAAAATCACGTCGGCGGCAGCGGAGCGCTATCCCCCGTTTCACCCTGCCAGATGCGTATCCGGGCCGCCATGTCGCGGATGCGGTCGGCTTGCGCCGGGTCATTGAACAGGTTGTTCATCTCATATGGGTCGGCGTTCAGGTCGTAAAGCTCGCACTGGTCGCCGGCGCACAAGTTCAGCTTCCAGCGATCCGGCGTAATCACAGACCGCCACGGAAGCGCGAGCATCCGGTTTATCTCCGCGCTCCCCAAGAACCTGTCAACTATCTCCTCGCTCGTGCCATTCCACTGAACGAACACATCGTTCTCGCTCAGATCAGCGTCTCCCTTCAGAACCGGCTGAAGGCTCTTGCCTTGGAGAGTGCCGGGTATCTCCTCTCCTATAAGATCCAGCAACGTCGGCACGGCCTACGCTGCCCTCCACGACGGTCTGCTCCTGCGACAGCCATGGAACGCGCATCAGCAGCGGCGCCCGAGACGCCTCCTCGAAGAACGACCGCTTCTCCAGCATCCCGTGGTCGCCCATCATATCCCCATGCTCGCTGGTGAACACCACCACCGTATTGTCCGCCACTCCCGCCCTGTCCAGCGCGGAAGTTATCTTACCCACCATCCGGTCAACAAGCGTGATGTTCGCCATATAGTGCGCCCGCAGCGTCCGCCATCCCAGTTCAGTCGTCACGTCCTCGCGCGCCGCCGCGTACCTCATCATATAATTGTCCTGCGTCTGGTCAACACCGTCTAACATAAACTGCAGGAAGTAGTTCGCTCTCACGCGGTTGACAAGCGAAGCCGTCTCCGGCTTCTGCAGAAACGCCGGTCCTACGGGCAGGGTCTCCGGCTCATACATGTCCATGAACGGCCCATGATACGGCGAGTGAGGCTCGAACATGCGGACATATAGCGCGAACGGCCTGTCCTTATTCTCCTCTATGAACCCAGCCGCTTGCTCCCCAAGGTACGACGCCATCTGATGTTCTTCCGGCAGATCATAATGCCGGTCTGAGCTGAACACTCCCACCCCGTCCCTTACCCTATCCGGCTCATAGCCCTGTTCGACGAGGTATTTGTTGTAGCTGGACACCAGATATCGCTGTTCCGGCTTGGTGTACCTATGGCTGTCCTCCACCGACTTCCCACTCTGAGGGCCGGATTACTCCTCCCGCCAGATGTGGTGATAGACGCCGTTCTCGTAGACGTACCGGCCCACGTGTATCTCCGCTATGTCGTAGTCCGGCAGGGCGACTTGCGCCATGCACTTCCCATCGAACCTGGCGCCATGGGTGTAGAAATCGAAATCGAGGTTGTCGAACCCATACCGCCTGCGATGGTCTAGGGGCAGATCATCCAAGTTGACCGGAATCAGATGGAGCAGGTAAACCGGCCCTACGTCATCATCACCGCATCCCTCCTTGAGGTAGGTGAGTCTGCGATCCTGGAGATAGACATCGTGCTCAGCGCGGACCACCGGCTCCGTTTCGCTGATACGCTCAACCATCTCCCGGAAGGAAGCCGAGCGGTAGAGAAACCTGAGCCGGCATCCCTCCTTTTGGGGTGTGAGGCTGAGGCCCGGATCTCCAGCAGCGGACGGGCTAGGACGAAGTCATAGCGGGAGAGGTCTCGGTCTCCTCCCCGCCGGTAGCCGATGACCCTACCGCTCAAGTAGAAATTCACGGCGCTCGTCGCCCCGGCAAATGGGACGAGGTACTTACGGGGCACGGGAACGAAGATGCGGTCGTCCGGTTCGGTAACGTGCCGAATACGCTCGAAGTCCGCGATCAGCGTTTCATGGAATCGTGCAGCTTCGGCATCGTGGCCGATGCCGCTCACCTGAACGGTGGAAACGACGAACACCAGCGCCGCCGCTGCCGCTAGGACGATGGCCAGCAGTCGCCCGAATAGTCTGTGGAGATGCGACATCGCCGAGGAGTAGAAGAGCAGCGGGATCCCTATGGAGTAGAGGATCATGAACTCATGGAAGGCCACGGCATACCGGAACGCCAACGCCCAGATGAATCCGGACACCACCAGGGCAACCAGCAGGGCCCTGGGGCGAGGGAACAGCGCCAGCGCCAGGCAGACGACGGATATGACGACTCCGAGAACGACCACTCCGATCCCATATGGGCCGGAGGGTTCTTTGGGGTTTTCGTGCAGTGCTGCGAGTGGCTCGACAATCAGTGCGGGGAGGCTGAGACCACCGAGACGGTAGAATTGCTCCTTCAGAAAACGGCCCCACTCTACGTGCTCGGCGTACTGGGCGTTGAACTCCTCGGAAGCCCCAATGCGGCGTTGCAGTGAGTCGAGGGTGGGTAGCTCGGTAAGCTGATAGTGATCTTTCAGAGCGAGGTACTCCGTGGTGAGATTGAATGCCATGAGGAGGGATCCGAAGAGGAAAGCGACCGCTCCCAGCGTGAGAAACGGGCTGCGCATCACCGAAGCCGCTAGGTGTTCGCGTCTTGCCTGACCCGCACGGGGGGGGGGGGGGGGGGAACGAGCGGGCGCGAATGATCTCGCCCACCAAGCCGAATACTACGAAGGGCAGAAGCAGCGTATAGACGTGCCAACTCAGCAGCAGTGCGGCGCATGTCTTGAGCAGCATCTGCCGGGTGCGGCCTTCCTGCATGAACACAACCATGCCGTGGATGGTCAACAGCATCCCGAAGAGCGAGGGCGTCGTCTCGTTGGTGACCATATCGTTGAAGTAGAGAACGTAGTATGAGGAGAAGGCGAGGAGCGTCGCCCCGAGGGCAACCCAACGGTTGGAGCAGAGCCGGCAAAGGGCGAGGTAGGCCGTCGCCACTGCCCCGGCGAAGAACAGCAGCATCAGCAGCCTGCCGACGTAGATCTTGGCCGACAGATTATCTCCAAGAGGCAGGATAGCCAGCTTGATGAGCGCGTAGCTGCCGATCGGCCAGCGACTGTAGGTTATATAGGAAACGTCCTTCCCCTTGAGAAGTCGGTAGTGGAACATCAGGAATCCGTGTTCAGGGGAGAGATTCTCGGCCACGGTCATGTGTTCCGATGACACCCTATCATGGTGGCCGGACCGGTAGAAGTGGCCCCGGTCGCCGCCAAACAGGAATACCGTGCTCAACGCAAGGATCAGCAGCAATAACGGCACGTCTCTGCGCACCATGGATTTCAGTTTCTCCACTAGCATTGGACCGCCTGATTGCTCACCCGGATTCACCGAGGGAACGAGTTAGGGAACCTCTGAACAGCCTTGCAATGGGTTGGATGGTGTTGGGTGGCGCCGGTCAGACCCTGCGCGGAGGGGTTGCAGGGAGTTCCGAGACGTCCGTCCCTCAACACCGCGCCTCCGGCAAGGGCCATTTGGGGGGGGGGGCCTCAAATCAGCTTTGTGCCCCCCGGATCACGCGCTACGCGCACCTCTTGCTACGACGCCCCTCTCGCTACGGCGAATCGCTCGGCTCCGAGCAAGTTCGCGAACCCCAGCAGCGTCATCACCCGTTGCCTGTTCTTCGCCAACCCCCGATACCGCACCTTAGCATACCCGAAGTGGCGCTTGAGATGAAAGAACGGATGGGTATTATCAACTTGCGCTGATAATATAGGATATAGTCATTGTATCATTCGGAGGATTGCTCAGATGGCCCGACCACGCGCATACAACCATGACGTACGCTGTCCGCACTGCGGCTCCAACTGGACACCCAAGGATGGTCGCTCACGCGGCAAGCAGACCTATCGCTGCGGCCACCTGTCTGTATCGCTTCATACCCGACAGCCATCGGCCTCAGACATCTGAGAAGACCAAGAATCTGGCTGTGGCGATGTACACCGAGGGCATGGGACTGTCAGCTATCAGACAAGTGTTGGAGAAAAAGGAGGAGACGGTGTACAGCCGGGTCAAAAAAAGCGTGTACGGCATGGGAGTTGACGGTCAAGCTGAGCGTCCCCGGCGAGCGTTGAGACAGAAAGGCCGGAGCTATGCGCGGGGTCATATCCTTCGATGAGATGTGGACATACCTGAAGACGAGGCGAGAAGCGTCGTTCGGTATGGATATGGACCGCTGTTGTGGAGGAGTCGGACGGCAGACGCTGGGTGGACTTTGAGGTGAGCGACCGAAGAGAGAAGCCTTTTGTGAGACTGTTGGAGCGTTTGCCGGACGCTCATATCTATGAGACTGACGCATATGATGTGCATAGATGGTTGCCGTCCAACCGCCACGGGGTGGGCAAGTATGGCGCGGTGAACCGCAATGAGGGATTGCATTCTGTGCCGAGAGGGAAGTTGAGTTGGCTGGTTCGCTCACGCTGAGGGATACTCCAAGAGTGCTCGGATGCTGAGAGACTCGATAGCCTTAGTGTATCTGAGACTGGGGTATATCTAATGCCAATACGTATTGAGAATATCTACACCCCAGGGCAATCGCATTCTCGGGGCAATGGCCTACTGGCGCGCTTGTTTGAGTCCAGTCCAACTCGGTGAGCGATTGTGACAGCTTTGACCGAGGGAGAACCCGATCATCCGGCAACGACCATATCGCAGCAGATATGGAGATTGCGATTGTCCTGGTCGGCGCCGCTTCGGCGCTTACTTTTGGCGCCCGGAGGTGGTATAATGATCGCAGATGTGGGGACGCGCGGGTTCGACAGGGGATGCCTTCGCGGGACTGCAAGCCGAGGCGCCATCAACCTCGATAATCAGGTGGCAAAGAAAGTAACTGACGACAATCAGTACGCACTAGCCGCTTAATTGCGGCTACGTCTCCCGGTTTCTACTCCCGAGGGAGCCGACGAGGCGCCGAAAATCGGGATGCCTCTCCGGCGACGCCGATGCCCGGGGTGAAAGACCATCGGCTAGCCCTGAGCGCGGTCTCTGCCGACGCGGACGCGCCGGGGTGATTTCAAGCGTCGGCTAAGCTTGTAGATGTCTTGGACGCAGAGTCTTCTGGACGGGGAGTTCGACCCTCCCCCGTCTCCACCAACTCCATTCGCCGCCTCCGCGAACCTTCTCACGATTGCGTCCGGACCCCTATCGAACAGCGTACAGGATTCCGCTGTCCGCCGCTACAAACAGCATATCGCTGGCTGCTACTATCGTGGTCGAAACCTTGTCGTTCAGGTCGAACCGCCACTCTTCCTCGCCCGTATCGGCGTTCATCCTATACAACGTCCCCTCCGAATCGGCTATGTAGAGCGTATCGCCCACCAGCGTAGGGTCCCCCTTTATGTCCGCCTCGACATCAGACTTCCACACCTGTCTCCCGTTGGACCTGTCGAGCGCGTACACGCCGCCCGACTCCGAGGCGATATACACCTTTTGGTCATCCAGCGCGGGCGTTCCTTGGAAAATCTCGCGTGGCTGCCGGAACGCCCACTCGAACCCCTTCGCGGGTGGGAGCGTATTGACGAATCCCCAGAAGAAAAACTGTGTTCTTATCCATCGGGCGGTCTTCTCGAAGGGCAGTTGTTTCTGCTTCCAGTCTATGCCGAAAGCGAGTCCATTGGAGTTAGCCACATATACGAGGTCGCCGTCCAGCGAGGGAGCGCCCCTGACGTCCCTAGTTATATAGTCTAGGCGGAACCCACCCGTATCCGTGTCGAATATGTATATTCGCTGGTCTTGTGAAATGATTACCACAACGTCGTCATGGACGGCGGGCGATGACACGAGTCTGCCCCTGGTCTTCCTACTCCAGCGAACCTCCCCCGTTTGGGCGTCTAGGGCGTACAGCTTGTAGTCTCCCGACCCTATATACACGATGCCTTTATGCACAGCGGGAGAGCCGTAAACTAGGTCGCCGGTCTGAAACTCCCAGAGCAGCGTCCCGTTCGCCTTGTCTAGTGCGAGGAGCCGTCCGTCGCGCAAACCAACGAACACCAGATCGCCGGCGATGGCGGGTGACGAGTTCACCGGCCCGGTCACCGGATGCTCCCATATGAGTTCGCCCGTTTTCGCATCCAGCGCGAGGATTCGCCTATCCCCCGCGCTGAGATACACCGTATCCTGCGCCACCGATGGCGCGGCCATTATCGGGGCATTGGTTTGGAAGCTCCATTCCACCCGTCCGGCGGGCATGGGCGAATTTCCGGAGACGTACCCGGAATGGGTAGGGTCCGCTTGGTACATCGGCCAGTCTCCGGGGGCGGGACTGGCGCTGACGCTGGACGTGGGCGGCGCGAGACTCCTACCCGGGCCTATGGTTTGGTACGCCACGCCCCCGGCGACAACAACCAGAACGGCGGTCACCGCAATCGCCCAGCGGCGTATCCGCCTTCTCCGCGCCTCCGAGACGCGTCCGGCTTCTATGTCCCTCGCCTCTTCGGAACTGACCAGCAACCCCCTATCCAGTGGGCTTCTGCACTCGGCGCAATAGGATGCGTCAGGATCGTTACTGCGTCCGCACCCGGGACACAGCGCTACCGTCTCTTCAATCGCCACTGTCGCGCCACTCCGTTCCGATCTTCATATAGCGGTGAGATAAACACTATCCAATTCTAGCTAGACTGCTATCCTCGTTCAAATTTCGTATTCTCAATAGGTGTTGGTATTAGATATATCCCAGTCTCAGACAGACCAACGCTATCGAATCCCTCAGCATCCGCATACTCTTGGAGTATCCTTTGGTCTTTCTGACCAGCCTGCTCAACTTACCCCTCAATACTGAGTGCAGCCCCTCATTGCGGTTCACCGCGCCATACTTGCCCACCTTGTGCCGGTTTGTGGGCAGCCATTCATACACATGATAAGCGTCGGTCTCGTAGATGCGCGCATCCGGCAGACGCTCCAACAGCCTCAGAAAAGGCTTCTCGCCTCGGTCTCCCACCTCAAAGTCCACCCAGCGTCTGCCGTCTGACTCCTCCACAACAGCAGTCCATATCCATACAGACCGACGTTTGTCTCTACGCCTAGCTCCCACATATGTCCACATCTCATCGAAGGATATGACCCGCGCACAGCTTTGACCCATCTGTCTCGACGCGCGCTGAACGCTCAGCTTGACCATCAACTCCCTCGCCATACACGCTTTTTTTGACCCAGCTATACACTGTCTCCTCTTTTTTCTCCAACACCCGGCTGATAGCTGACAGTCCCATACCCTCTGTGTACATCGCCACAGCCAGATTCCGGCTCTTCTCTGATGACTGAGGCCGATGGCTGTCGGGTATGAAGTGATACAGACAATGACCGCAACGATAGGTCTGTTTGCCTCGGGAACGTCCGTACTTCGGCAGCCAGTTGGAGCCACAGCGTGGACACTGCATGTCCTCTCGATACGCGCGTTGTCTGACCATGTTCACACCTGCCATGTCTGGATTCACTACACTCTATCATCAATGCCAACACTCGTTGAGAAGACCTCAAATTTTGTTCCGCCCAAACCGCCGCCCCGCTTCCGAGCTTCTAGGAGAATCGCCACTCTAGCGCCCGTCCTCGAACCCACACCGGAGGAACAGGCGCGTCAGAGACAAGGCGCGCTGATAACAGCGATTGTCAGGGTCAAGCCGGGAAACCTCGACGCTGCGATGAAGTGCGTTCACCGGCGCAGGGCGACAGCCGCTACTTCCTTGCGAGCGACACCCGCAACATCGGCGCGTTCGTATCAATGCGTACCGGCGAGCCGGTTTTGCCTCTGTACTCCGAGCGCCGGACGGATAGCCTCGTGGGCGACGGCGAGTTGGAGCGCATGATAGAAAATGGCGACATACCCTTCTCTCTGACCACCGGCTACCTGTCCGAAATGGAAAATTATCCCTGTCCTAGCGGTCGAGCGCATTTCCCATCTTAGCTTAACTCGCCGGAACGTCAATTGCCGCCTCTCGGTTGACGCGCCGCGATTTGAGCATTATTGTCTGGCTTATACGAACTTCGCGTGACAATCGAGAGGTATTTATATGCAGTACGACTACATTATCGTCGGGGCGGGCTCGGCCGGCTCGACACTGGCGTCGAGGCTTACCGAAAACCCGGACAGCTCAGTCCTGCTTCTGGAAGCAGGGCCGGACTATTCCGACTTCGACGCCATGCCGGACAGCATCAAGTTTGGCAACTCGGTCTGGCCCGCCGCCTACGGCCCGGATGCCGAGACTTGGGGATACATGGCGTCCGCCACCCCCGACAGAGAGCCGTTCCCGCTGCCCAGAGGCAAGCTGACTGGCGGCTCAAGCTCCGTCAACGGACAGGTCTTCTTCAGGGGAATACCCGAAGACTACGACGAATGGGCCGAGCTGGGCAGCCCGGAATGGGCATTCGTCAACATACTACCCTACTTCCGCAAGTCCGAGACCGACCTCACCTTCGGCGCGGACGACTTCCACGGCGGCGAAGGCCCGATACCCGTCCGCAGATACTCCATGGACGAGATTATGCCCATACCCCGCCTGTTCTGGGAAATCTGCGTTTCCGCAGGCTATCCGGAGACCCTCGACCACAACCACCCTGAATCAGAGGGTGTCGGTCCGCGTCCGCTCAACAACGTTGACGGCGTGCGAATGAGTACCAACCTGACCTACCTGTCAATGGCCAGGCACAGGCTGAATCTGACCATCCGCTCCGGGGTTCTAGCGCGCCGCGTCATATTCGACGGCGGCCGCGCTATCGGCATAGAGGCCGAGAGCGGCGCGATACCTTCCACGTCTACGGCAACGAGATCATCCTGAGCGGCGGCGCGATAAACTCGCCGCATCTGCTGATGCTGTCCGGCGTCGGCCCCGGGGACCACCTCGAATCTCACGGAATATCCATCATCCGCGACCTGCCGGGCGTCGGCGAAAATCTCAGGGACCACCCCGCCGCGTTCTTGCTGTTCAAGAACAATCTGGACAAACCGCCCGAAAACGCGCCGTCCATACAGGTCGGCATGAGATACACCTCGCCCGGCTCCCCGCACAGAAACGATATGCAGATGAGCCCAATCCTGCTCACCAGCGAACACCGCCCCGCGACCGTCGAGATACCGGAGGGCGAGTCTTACAGCGGGTTCAGCGTAGCGCTTCAGAAGGCTGTGACCGCCGGACGCGTAACGCTGACATCCACCGACCCCCGCGTCCAGCCCCACCTCGACTACCGCTACCTGACCGACCCATGGGACCGCGAGCGTATGCGCGGCGCTGTCAGAGCGTGCGTCGAGATAACCGAGACGCCCCCGTTGTCCGAAAGCCTGTCCGAGCGTGTATCCCCCTCCGATGAAGACCTTGCCTCCGACGACTCACTCGACGCATGGCTGTTGGCCAACGTCGGAACCCAGCACCACTCGTCCGGCACATGCAAGATGGGACCGGCGTCCGACAGCATGGCGGTCGTGGATCAGTACCTGCGGGTTCACGGCATCGAAGGACTGAGGGTCGTTGACGCCTCCATAATGCCGGACGTGGTCCGCGCCAACACCAACGCCACAACGATAATGATCGCCGAAAGAGCGGCGGACTGGATAGCCAACGAGTCTGTCTAGAATAGCGGCGGGGCGAAAGCGCGCGCGAACTCTCGCCCCGCCGTAATCGCCTATTCCCTGAACAGCATCCTTATCCTGCTGAAATCTCTGCGCGAGAAATCGTATATCAGCAGAGCGACACCCATTCCCAGATACATCAGCGTGAATGCGAGGCGTTGATTGGGCTCCAGGAACGGCAGATGGGCTATGAAAAGGATGAGAAGAATCGCTCCCGCCTTCCAGCTTATCATGCGCTTCGCCACCAAGAGCAGCCCGAACGCCGACACCATCGTAGTCAGCAGGAATTCGACGCCCTGACGGTCATTCAGCGGGAAGCTCAATATCTCGCCCGCCGAGCCGCTGAACACCACCACAATGCTTCCTATCAGAAGCGTTAGCTGGTTAACCGCCGAGGAGATGAGCGCGGTAAGACCCGCGACAGGATTGGCTCTCAGACTGAACAGAACGGCGACTATTATCTCCGGCGACTCTGACGCCAGCGGCGCCACCCACTGGATGAGCGTGAACTCGTCTATGCCGAACTCCGTTCCGGTTTCTATTAGCCCATGCACAAAAGGCTCGGCGGCGGCGATTATCACTCCGGCGGAATACAAGAACAGGAAAATGACCAGCGCTCGCCTCTTTCCTGTCGGGAGCGACCCCATCGCCATTGGCACGCCCATAAGGTCGGGCTCTTCCGATTCCCGCGTAGAGCTTATCCACAGATAGACGATATACAGTCCGATAAGACCGAGCGCCAGTATGATGTGAATCTGCTGCATAAAGAAAATCAGCAGGGTGATGAGCGTGGCGATGGTGAGCATGGTGATTTCCAGCCCCATCGTTCCGCGCATATCCAGAACGCGCCTGCGCTTGAGCCAGTATATGAGAATCACCGCCGACCAGCCCAAACCGATCAATAGCCGGTTGGAGCCGGTCACGTTCGCGGCGACCCTGTCCATTTCTTTCGTAATGATTCCCGAAATCGGGTCGAACGACGAGCCGGCGTCCCTGGCGAGCACGAACTCGATTATATACTCGGGGAGGACGGCTATGAGGGCGAGCGCGGCGATGGCGAGGGACGCCGATACGTCCAGTTGCGCCACCTCTGCCGCCCAGGACAGCAGGATAGCGCCCGCCACTACCCCGGCTCCGAATATCAATACCGACACTAGCGGATCAATCTGAAGGCCCTCGCCCCCAAAAAGTCGGGGCGCCCCCAGCATGATCCCCGGAACGCCGACCAGCAGAAACGACCCCACCGTCGCCCATAACCGTCGGCTTGAAGTCTGATGTTCCAAATCGCCGCTCCACTTACGATCTGTGGAAAATAGCCTGATGAAATATATCTGGACTAACCTTGTGGGGTCAATCGCAAGTCTCGCCTTTCGTCGCGAGACCCAAAAAGAAAGACCCCGATTTATCGGGGCCTTCCGTTTTCAGAGTTGGTGTATCCTATTAGTTGTCGTCAGCGGCGACCGCGAGAGAGTTTAGCCTGTCTCGTACAATTGCCCGCAGTTCCTTGACTCGGTTGAGATGCGGCGTCTGGCCGTCCTCTTCCTTCTTGTCATATATCTTGTCGCCGTCAACAAACACTTGGAGAACTCCACCCACGCCGGGCTTCACCTCAATGGATACCGCGCTACCGCCTTCAGCTACGAACTCGTTGACCATCCAGGCCGCGACACCGTGATACTGTCAAGGCACGCAGTAGATGATCTCAATGTCCATTTTTCCTTCGCCAGCCATTTTGACACTCCTCCTATGATGGTTGCCAATCCATAGGTTATACCTTCCATAAATACAATATATATCAAGTATTACCTATCGCAATTCATATTATCATGAGCTTATCTACCTGTCAACCGACTCGCGCAGGGCCGTTTTCATTTTCCGCTATACATTTACGCCGCCCGCATTGTACAATAGTTCTATGTTCAGCGCGCTTCCAACCACTGACATAATTAAGGCTTATGTCAGAAGGGCTTGGGAGCGATGGAAATTTTCATATAGCTAAAGCAGGCGTTTGCAGGTCAAAAGTAGGCGTTCTAACTATTTGTTGACCGCAGCCCACCCACCTGTAGAGCCTGCTGAATTATAAACCAAGATATATGAGCGCCGCATAAATGAGCGCATGGAGGACTGTACATGAGCGTTTACGATGTCGTAAGAAATAGGCTTACGGTTAGAGAGTTTACCGACGCCCCGGTGCCGGACGAAGTTGTGGAAAAGCTGTTGCGCGCCGCGCAATGGGCGCCCAGCTCCCGCAACCTCCAGCCCTGGCATTTCGTCGTCATCAGAGACAAGGATACCCTGCGCGCGATTGGGAGCGTCGCCTCCAGCGGCCGGTTCATCGCCGACGCCCCCATGGCGATAGCCATCGCAATGAACAACGCCGACAGGCCCGACCTCGACACTGGACGCGCGCTCCAGCAGATGGAGCTTGTCGGATGGGAAGAGGGACTCGGAACCTGCTTCGTCGGCCTTCGCGTCGCCGAACAAAACCGGCGGATCAGAGAACTCCTCGGAATACCCGACAGCATGGATCTCGTAACCGTCCTCCCCTTCGGATACAGGCGCAATGACAGTCGCGGAAGCATGGGACGCAAGAACCGCAAGTCCCTGTCCGAGATAGCGCACTCCGAGAAGTTCGGCCGCCCATACGCGTAAGCATCGGAACAAGGAGAGAGGCATATCGAACAAGACATCGTCTATCTCCTTGGATCCGGTACGCGCAGTGCCTCTTCGCGCCATGGATACTGATTGCGAATACGCATACCGGTTCGTATGAAGACGCAGCGCCTCAGAAGCGGTCAACCCTGACTGAATCGGTTGTCGCTGAAGATTGCTCTTGGGCGGTGTCAGTCCGTTCAAGCGTATTCTCAATAGGTGTTGGTATTAGATATATCCCAGTCTCAGACAGACCAACGCTATCGAATCCCTCAGCATCCGCATACTCTTGGAGTATCCTTTGGTCTTTCTGACCAGCCTGCTCAACTTACCCCTCAACACTGAGCGCAGCCCCTCATTGCGGTTCACCGCGCCATACTTGCCCACCTTGTGCCGGTTTGTGGGCAGCCATTCATACACATGATAAGCGTCGGTCTCGTAGATGCGCGCATCCGGCAGACGCTCCAACAGCCTCAGAAAAGGCTTCTCGCCTCGGTCTCCCACCTCAAAGTCCACCCAGCGTCTGCCGTCTGACTCCTCCACAACAGCAGTCCATATCCATACAGACCGACGTTTGTCTCTACGCCTAGCTCCCACATATGTCCACATCTCATCGAAGGATATGACCCGCGCACAGCTTTGACCCATCTGTCTCGACGCGCGCTGAACGCTCAGCTTGACCATCAACTCCCTCGCCATACACGCTTTTTTTGACCCAGCTATACACTGTCTCCTCTTTTTTCTCCAACACCCGGCTGATAGCTGACAGTCCCATACCCTCTGTGTACATCGCCACAGCCAGATTCCGGCTCTTCTCTGATGACTGAGGCCGATGGCTGTCGGGTATGAAGTGATACAGACAATGACCGCAACGATAGGTCTGTTTGCCTCGGGAACGTCCGTACTTGGGCAGCCGGTTGGAGCCACAGCGTGGACACTGCATGTCCTCTCGATACGCGCGTTGTCTGACCATGTTCACACCTGCCATGTCTGGATTCACTACACTCTATCATCAATGCCAACACTCGTTGAGAAGACCCGGTCAAGGGATTTATTGCAAATTCTACTCCGTACATGTAAGATGCGGGAAAAATAAATTAGTATATACTAAGTTGTAATAGTAGTATATACTATGTCATAACATTCCCGTACACTAAGCCATAGTGCTAGTATATACTAGGTCATAGCATTACTGTACGCTAAGTCATATCGTTGCTAGGCGCTATGACGGCCTGCTACGGATGTCTGACACTTAGACCTTGGGGTAGGAGAAGAAATGACGATACGAGTCCCCTCTTTGGAGGTCAGGACTGCCGACAAGATGGCCAGACGCGCCGGCGCGTTCCTGCTCTTGACGGCGGCACTCACGCTGATAATGGTCATTGCCCGCGTAGTCGCCGATGCGGACCGCGAGACGATGATCCAATCCATGCAGGCCATCGCCGTCAGCAAAGGTATGTTCGGGCTGTCAGGGTTTGCCCGTCTGCTCTCGGGCGCGACCTTCATTGTAGCCGGCCTGATGCTGTTGCGAACCTGGATTATTGGAGAAGGCTGGGCGACAACCTTGGTGCCCTACCTGTTCATTATCTCCGGCGCGTTCACGCTCGCTTCCGGAGCCTGCGCGCTGTTCCTGGCGCTCAGTCCCGCGCTTGAGGCGGTTTCGTCCGGTGGAGCTTCGTCCTCCGATTACTCCACGCTTAGCTCAATCTATAACCTGCGTTGGATAACCGGCAAAATCGGCTTCGCCGCCGCGGGTATCGCCCTCCTCGTTGCCGCGCGCTACCAATGGAGGGTCGGAGGCGCGCTGCGCAAAGTGGCGCCCGGCTCGGCGATACTGGGCATCGCCATGCAATTCATCTGGCTGGACTCAGCCACGGTGATGCACCCAATAGTAGGAACCGCGTTTTTCATATGGCTACTGATAATCGGTACGATGCTGGCCACCGGAAGGGTTGAACGCCACTTTGTGGCCGCATACGGCAAAGATTCCTGAATGTGCGCTAATTAGGAAATCAAGGCAAAACACCGTGTTTATAGGAGTAAAGAGATGAAACGTATCGTAACATTAGCGTTGCTGGCGGCTTTGAGCCTAGTCATAGCGGTAGGCTGCTCTAGTGAACCTGAAGTGATAGAGAAGATAGTCGAAGTCGAAAAGATCGTGGAGGTGGAGAAGCCGGCTCCAGAGGTTGATGTCAACGCCCTGAAAACCCAAACAGTCGCCAACTATGCCAACGGCGTGCACGTCAGCTATTCCCGCAGCCTGGCCTCTGCCCGCGCGATGGACGTTGTCATAGACGCTTTCCTCGATGATCCTACACCTGCGACGCTTGAAGCCGCGAAGCGCGCATGGCTAGTCGCCAGGGACGACTACGGACCCACAGAGGCATTCAGGTTCTACAACGGTCCTATTGACAATGAAGAGGACGGCCCTGAAGGACTGCTGAACGCGTGGCCGATGGACGAGTCCTACATAGACTACGTCGTGGGCAATGCCGATACAGGCATCATCAATATGCCGGGCGAGTACCCCAACATAGACGCCGACCTTCTGGTTTCCCTGAATGAAGAGGGCGGCGAGGAGAACGTTTCCACAGGATGGCACGCCATAGAGTTCCTCCTATGGGGGCAGGACCTAAACGGAATAGGTCCCGGCGCGAGGCCTGTCGAAGATTACACTTCCAACGATAACGCAGACCGCCGCGGCCAATACCTCGCGACCGTATCAGACCTCCTGCTTGTGCATCTGCAGGACATGGTAGACGCGTGGTCTCCGAGCGCCAACAACTACCGAGCGGAGTTCGTAAAAGACAACGATACCGCCATCACGAACATCATCACCGGCATCGGCGAGCTGAGCCGTGGCGAACTGGCAGGCGAGCGGATGACCGTAGCGTACGAAGCGCGCTCCCAGGAAGACGAGCACTCCTGCTTCGCCGACAATACCGTGGCTGACATCGTGGGCAACGCAATCGGCATCCAGATGGTGCTTGAAGGCGACTACGGCGCCGTGACAGGCCCCGGCATCCTTGACCTTGTTGCGGCGGAAGACAGCGCGCTCGCTGAGCGCCTTTCCTCCGAGGTAGCTATGAGCATCGCCGAAGCGAAGCTTATTCCGGCGCCCTTCGACCAGCACCTCAGAGAGGACGTCCCTGACAGCGCTCCCGGCCGCACACAGGTGTTGCGCGTGATCGAACTATTGGAAAACCAGACCGACACCATCGTATCAGCCGCCACAGCGGTTGGCATCACGATTAGCGTGAGTTAGTTATCCTTAACGCAGGTCCGTGTTGGACTTCAGACAGACAATTGACAGTATCGTGGGGGCAGTCAAGAGACATCCTCTGCGATACTGTTTGGTTCTCGGCATCATAACCCTAGTCGCTGCGGTGACCGCGGCGGTAATAGACACTAGGCAAAGAGCGGAAACAAAGGCAAGGTTGGAGGCTAAGATCGACGCGCTGCTAACAGAGCGATTGGGAGGAGACACCACCGCGTTCACCTCCAATCGCAATGCATTCAGCCTGTCGGCGCGCAACTTAACGAATGCCGAAAGGCGAATGTTTGAAGTGGGCGACAGCTTCTTCAACCAGAACTGGGTAACCGCGCCGGCGTCAACCGACGCGCGCGACGGTTTGGGGCCTACGTTCAACGCGCTGTCGTGTTCGTCCTGCCACACTCACGACGGGCGGGCCGAACCGCCGAAAGACAACGACGACCCGGAGCGAGGGCTGCTCTTCAGGTTTAGCATTCCGGGAACCGATGCTGCGGGCGGCCCCCTGGGCGACCCGAATTACGGCGGCCAATTGCAGGACAGGGCTATACTAAAGGTGCAGCCGGAGGGGCGGTTCGTTACGATTTGGAGAGAGATCCCGGGTTCTTATGGCGACGGGGAGTCGTACACACTGATCGAGCCGGAATACTCTTTTGAAGACTTGGCGTTTGGCGATTTGCACGCGGACATCATGGTATCCCCGCGCATCGGACCGGCGGTATTCGGCATTGGCCTGCTGGAGGCGATACCTGAATCCGATTTGCTCGCGCGGGCCGACCCCGACGACAAGGACGGCGACGGCATTTCAGGACGCGCCAACATGGTCTGGGATATAAGGCAACAGCGGACTAGGCTTGGCAGGTTCGGCTGGAAGGCAAACGTTCCCTCCGTTGAGCAGCAGGTGGCGGGAGCGTTTCTCGGCGACATAGGCATTACTTCATCGCTGTTCCCGGATGAGAACTGCCCGGCTAGTCAGGAAGATTGCCTAACTGCGCCCAACGGAGGCTCGCCGGAAGCGCCGGACTTCAGACTTGACAGAGTTACATTCTATAACCGTACACTTGCCGTGCCGGCGATGCGCGATGTGGATGATCCACAGGTGCGTCAGGGCGCGGGATTGTTCCTGAGGGCGGGCTGCAACACTTGCCATACTCCGAGGCATACGACTGGCGAAAGCGACATTGAGGCGCTCAGCGGCCAGGCGATCTTTCCATACACCGACCTTCTGCTGCACGACATGGGTGAGGGACTCGCCGACGGCCGGCCGGACTTTCTGGCGAATGGGCGCGAATGGCGGACACCTCCACTGTGGGGCATAGGGCTGGTGGATAACGTGAACAAGCATACGCGTTTTCTGCACGACGGACGCGCCCGTAACCTTGCCGAAGCCATACTCTGGCACGGAGGCGAGGGAACCGCGGCAAAGGAAGCATTCCGAAACTACTCGCGTGAGGAGCGTGAAGCCCTGCTAAGGTTCTTGGACTCGCTATGATACGAACAATTGCCGAAACCATAATTGTCACGTCCTTGCTATCCCTCACAGCTTTAGCCTGTCAGCCGGAAAGTCCTCCGGCGGCGTCTCGGCCGGAAACGAAGGTCGCGGTTGCGACTGAAGCGCCAAACGAGACCACAGCAAAGCCACCGTCAAGATCCGAAGTGTTGATCAGCGCGACCGATGAACTAATCGTGCCGCGCTTCCAGGAAGTGGCTCAGGAAATGGCCGCGCTTCAAAGATCTCTCAAGCTACTTTGCGACAATCCGACACAGCAGTCTCTCGGTGAAGCCAGAGACCAATGGCGAAAGGCTCGCGTACCTTGGATGCGCTCCCAGGCGATGTGGTTCGGACCGATTATGGATAGGCGCTCACGCTCCTACGTCGATTGGGCGCCTATCGAGCCTGAACGCATCGAGAGGATGCTCGAGAAGCGGGACACCGTTGATGCCGACTATCTGAGGGAATATCTGGCGGCAACCCAGCGTGGACTTGGAGCCGTAGAGTACGTGCTCTTTGAAGATGATGAATCTGTTCTCGGCAAATTGAATCAGACGAACTCAATCAGGTGCCAGTACCTCGTGGCGCTGGGAGATCTTGTGGCATCGGAGACTGAGGGCGCGCTTGCGGACTGGACTGGCGATAACGCGGACGGCGTCGCCTACGCCGCGTACTTTAACGGCACGGCTTCAAACTCGCTTATTAGTAAATCCGCGCTCAACGAACTGGTACGCACGTCAGTCTTCATGAGCCGTACGATTACGGATATGCGTCTGGGCAAGGCGATTGGAGTCGGCGACGCCGATGCCGACCCGTCTGCGATTCTCGGCGGTAACGGCCACAGTAGCGTTGCCGACATGCGAAATCAGGTATTGGGCATGCAGGACGTGTACCTTGGTGGTGGCGTGGAAAGCGATATGGGCGTTAGCGCCATTGCGCGCGGTCTATCAGAGGAGACTGATCGGCGTATGCGCGATGCCTTCGTTAACGCGCTTGAAGCCATTGACGATTTGGAAGAGCCGCTCCGAGAATCCATTCAGAACAACCCGCATGCAGCGCTGGAGGCCCATGCCGCGCTCAAGCATATGCAGCTTACGCTCAGCACAGAAATCGTCAGTCTGTTGGACATCGCCGTCGGGTTCGCGGATACGGATGGCGATGGGGGCTAGTCGGAGTCCGGTTAGCGTTGTAACTTCGCCGAAGATAGTGATGGCTCGTAGGGTAGTATCCACCACTTGCGCGCTATGCTCGACTCGACTCTAGCCAGATCCACAGCCGGGTCAATCAGGCGCCCGTTCGGCCGCCCGTTCCACGATACGAACGCCTCCGCTTTTACCTCCACCTCCCCGTAACCTTGACTAGCGAAGTCATGGGCGATGAAATGCGCCGTCTGGAGAATCAGGTCAGGCTGGAAACTCATTCGCTCGACCTGCAGTGGCGTAAGATAATCGTCCGGCGTCACGAGCCAAGATTTGCCTGAATCTCTGTCGTACACACGATAGTGGACGAGCCCGATCTTTTCAGTAAGCATGACCCGCCACGAGAACAGGTAGCCCTCCTCTGTCCAGCGAACATTGCCTGGGTACGCGAAGTGGCGCAGAGGCATCAGCGCTTGTGCGATTACGAATATCCCAAGGAGCGCGGCGGACACGTACACGACCCGAGAAGGCCGACTTGATAAGTGTTTCTTCCCCACGGCTGTCGGCGTGATGACGCTTTTCGCTGACCATCGGGTTGGAAGCATTCGCAGCGCCAGCAGCGGCCAGTCCGGTCTCAGAAACACGGTTGCGCCCGCGATCATTAGCCACGGAAATATGCCCAGTCTCGGGAAAAGCAGCCAGGTTATAAGGTGGAAGATGACCAGCGTGAAGTATGCCCACAGACGGGTGGGTCTCCAGAGCAGCCAACCCACAATGGTGAGATCGAACAGCGCTCCCACCCAGCTCATCGCGTAGGCAACCCACATCTCTTGCAACAGCGGTCCGAATATCGGCAGGTCCCCATGCTGATAGAGCCAGATTCGCATTGGCTGAGCATAAAGCAGCCAATCCGGGTTGAGCTTGGCAATTCCGGCGAAGACATAGACCACGCCGACTTGGGCGCGGAGCGCCCACACAACCCATGCCTGCGCTATATCCTGACGAATCGTCGGGTCTCGCCACGCATCAACTGAGAACATTCTATTCAATGGTAGAAAGACCATCAACAGCGCTACGAGGCTCATCCAGTAGTGGTGATTCAGGTATGTTGTTCGATCTATGAGTTCTACGTATGTGAAACCTAAGAAGAACAGGACAGCGCAAAGTCGGTAGCGATAACCGACGGCGATGCCTGCGCTAAGAAAACCGAGAAAGGCGAAGAGCAAATATATGGCCCAGCCGGGCAGGGACCGCACCCATCCGAATCCGGGGTACGCGAAGTAGTGCGTCGGCTCGATGTACAGATCATCGATCCAGCCGTGCGCGAAGAGGCGAAGGACGGCGACCAGCGCGATGATTCCGAATGCGACTCGGAACACAGCGAGTGAGGCTCCCGATACGGGGATGAGCGCTCGCACGATAATGTTGTCAGATGTCATAGTCTGAACTTAAGACCAAGAGTCGGTTTTCGCGTGCGCGGTCAACCCTGCGCCGACCAATCACCTCGTCGCCGGAGAGCGCGACTCGCTTGGCTGTCCACATGTCCAAGCCGACTGGTTCCGCCGATTGTGAAAGCGGTTCGCGTTCAGCGCGGCTGCCGAAATCGCGCCCGATGGCTCGATCTCATAGCGCCTACAGCGACAACCACCGCGTTATAGCGGTATCCGACTGAATCCGGGCGGCTCGGATTCGGCTTACCAGAGAGTCATTGAGTCGAGGAATAGCTGGCGTAGGTCCTCCTCTTTGACCGGACGCGGCGAAAGACCGATAACCCTGCGTTGCGGCATTGCCCCGGCTGCCAGCGCAGGAGCGTCGGCGGGAGAGTACCCAATTGCCCTCAGCCCATTGGGTACGCCTATCTCCCTTAGCAGAGATACGATGGCGTCCGCCAATATATCGCCCGCATCCTCCGGCCCCGCTCCCGAAACATCCGCGCCCATGAGACGCGCGGCGTACAGGTGCCTCTCAGGGTTGGTCGGCGCGGTGTATCTGAACACCGCCGGCGCGTTCAGAATGACGCTCATGCCATGCGGAACGATGGGATGGTCGTCCGGGTAGCCGTCCGGGATATACTCCCTTACCATGCCCGATACAGGGTAAGACATCCCGTGCGGCAGGTGGCATCCAGCGTTCCCAAACCCGACGCCCGCGAACGTCGCCGCAAGCATCATGTTGGAACGCGATTCGATGTCATCCGTATCCTGAACCGCGCTGACCATGTTGTGCGAAACCATCTCTATCGCCCGCGTCGCCCACACGTCCGAGATAGGGTTCGACCCCTGGTACGACGGCCTCAGACCCGGGTTGGGCGCCGCCTCCCTGTGGCTGAACGGCAAGGCAGTGTAGGACTCCAGCCCGTGACACAGCACGTCGAAGCCGCTGCAAGCGGTTACCATTCCGGGCAAAGTGCGGCTGTTCTCCGGGTCAACGATACCCATTGTCGGCCTGAGAGCGCGGTGCGCCAAACCTGTCTTCGCCTTCATTTCGAGCAGGTCGAATATAGCCACGCCTGTCGTCTCAGAACCTGTGCCAGACGTGGTCGGCACTGCCACGTGCGGCTTCAGCGGCCCCGGAACCGGCTCGCCCTGCCCTATCGGAGCGTTGACATATGTCAGAAAATCCGCCGGATAGGTAGAATACAGGTTGGCCGCCTTCGCGGTATCCATGCTCGAACCCCCGCCAACAGAAACGAAGCTATCGAAACCCCCGTCAGAGGCGAACTCTATCGCTTCTCTGAACGATTCATCCGTCGGCTCCACCTCCACCTGGTCAAACAAAACCGCCTCAACCCCCTCCGCCTTCAGCGATTCGAGAACGACGCTCACAGGCTCAAGACTAGACATTCGCGGGTCGGTCACCACCATAACCCGTTTCGCTCCCATGCGGGCGACCTCATAGCCGGTTTCGCGGGTGACGCCGGGGCCGAACTTTATAGCCGACGTGTCTATGGAGAATGCGGTTTCCAGTTCGTGATGAGTCATAGGAAGTTGTCCTTCTGCTAAGCGAGCGGATACCTTATAAAATAGTAGGGAGAATATGTAAATTGCAAGCCTGAGAGTCGGAGATTCCCAACTCCTCAGTTCCTTCATGGAGAAGACATCGTGACTTCAATTATCATCGTCGTATTCGACGGGCTTCAGCCCGCCCAGATTCGCCCCGAACTCATGCCCAACCTGTCTCGGTTCGCGGACGAGGGCGTGTTCTTCGATAACCACCACCCTGTGTTTCCCTCAGTGACCCGGATTAACGCGGCAAGCATGGTGACAGGCCGCTATCCGGGCGGTCACGGGCTGGCCGCCAATACGATGGTCGCGCGCGACTACGATCCCGCCCTCGTATTCTCAGCCCTGGAGCCTACACTCGCCGATATAGCGCGCAGGACAGGACGGGTACTCCTCGCGCCCACACTCGCCGACATACTCTCCGAGCGCGGAATGGAATACACGGCCATCGGGGTCGGAACCTCCGGCAACGCCTACGTCCACAACCCTAGCGCCGACGTCTCCGGCGGAGCGACCATACATCCGGATTTCACGCTGCCCTATTCCCTCTACGAACGCCTTGTATCGCGGTTCGGCGGATGGCCCGATGAGACTCAGCCCAATACGCCTCGCTTCCAACACGCCATCCGCATCCTGGCCGAGCATATCCTGCCCGAACGCCAGCCCGCTGTCGCGCTTATCTGGTCGTCCGAGCCAGACAAGGCTCAGCACGCTCACGGGGTGGGTTCCGAGTTGTCCGACCGCGCGATACGCGAGGCGGACGCCGGTTTTGGATATATCATGGACTGGCTCGATGCGAATGGGAAAAACGTCGAGACCGACGTAATGGTCGTTTCCGACCACGGCTACTCGACCATAAGCCAGACGGTGGATGTCGAATCACACATCCGCGACGCCGGCTTCTCCGTGAACGATGTCCTGGTAGCGCCAAATGGCGGGAGCGTCCTATTCTACGCACGCGACCGGAGCGCCGCCGCCAGGCTCGCGGCCCACCTGATGTCCCAACCCTGGTGTGGCGCGCTGCTAACGTCGGCGTCGGCGGGCGAGATAGAGGGCGCGCTCCCAATGGCGCTCGTCGGGAGCGAGGGCCCCAGAGCGCCTGAGATAGCGATGTCGTTCGCATGGAACTCGCGGACAAACACCGCCGGTTACGACGGGTTTGTGTACTCATCCGGAGGAGTCAGCGGCCAGGGACAGCACGGCTCTATGAGCAAGCACGAGATGAACAACGTCCTGCTGGCGCGCGGGCCTAGCTTCAAGACCAAAGCCCGAATCACTTCACCCACAGGAAACGTGGACATAGCGCCGACGATCCTGAACTTGCTGGGGTTGCCCACGCCGGATGACATGGACGGTCGGGTCATAGCCGAGGCGCTGGCGGGAGGTCCGGAGGCTGTTGATTGGGGTACGGAAACACACGAATCCGAAAGAAACGTCGAGGGTGGAACTTATCGGCAGAAGATTACCCTGTCCGCAGTCGGCGAGACAACCTATCTTGACGCTGGCAACGGGTGGCGGGAGTGAACGTAAACCGCGAGAGGCCCGAAGACAAAAGGACAGGCTGGCGCTTTGACCAGCCTGTCCTCACATTTGCGTCTGCCGGTTATGCAGGCTTGAACTTGGGCAGCGCGATGGTGTCCGAGACATCCTCGAAGACGACCTCAAGCGGCATCCCTATCTGGAGCTTTTCGGGCGTAGGCTCATCCATGACGATGTTCGTGGGCATAATAGGCCCTTCCTCAAGCTCGACCATCGCGGTCACGAAAGGCACATCGGCTACGAAGCCCGGATGCGGCGCGCGGTGAACTATGGCGTACGTAAACAGAGTCGCCTTGCCGCTGGCCTGGATCCAGGTGGTGTTCCTAGAGAAAGTGATGGGCGAGATGTCTCTGGGATAGAAGTACGCCTGCTGCGCGTCGTTATCGTACCTGAGCCACAGCTCATGCTTCTTGCACTTCTCCCAATAGAAGTCAGATTCCACCTGCGGAACCGGGACAGGCTTGTTGTATCCAGTTGTCATTGCATTCTCCTGAAAATCAGTGTGGTTGGAAACTCGGCCGGAAGCTTTCGCCTCTTTATCGAGATTCTAATCAATACCCAGAACTACGGTGCCGGTAGAGGACAGCGAGCCGCCCGTACCGTTGATCAGGCACAGCTTCGGATCGTCCAGCTGCCGGTCGCCCGTCTCGCCGCGAAGTTGGCGGACAGCTTCCAATACCAAGAACATACCGTACATACCGGAGTGGGTATAAGACAATCCGCCGCCGCTGGTGTTCATGGCGAAATCGCCCCCCGGCGCGGTGCGCTGGTTCGCGACAAAGTCGGGAGCCTCGCCCGGTCCGCAGAAGCCCAGACTCTCAAGAGTGACAAGGACCGTGTAGGTGAAAGAGTCGTAAATCATGGCTAGATCTATGTCATCGTGGGTGACTCCGGCCATCTTCAAGGCCGCAGGCCCAGATTCCCGCGCCCAAGTGCTTGTCAGGTCCGGCATCTGACTAATCAGGCCATGGTCAAGCCCCTCGCCCGCTCCCAGCACCCATACAGGCTTCTTGGGCAGGTCCCTCGCGCGTTCGGGTGTGGTCACCACATACGCGCCGCCCGCGTCGGTCACCAGACAGCAGTCCGGCAGATGGAACGGCCACGCTATCCACCGCGAGTCGTGGTAGTCGTCGAAAGACATGGGAACATCTTTGAAATACGCTTTCGGGTTCAGATTCGCCCACTTGCGCGTGGCTACTGCCACCTCCGCCATTCCCTGGCGAGTATAGTCTTCGCCATACTGGTGCATATAGCGGCGCGCCGCCATCGCGTAGTTTATCGGCGCGCCGATGAACCCGTAGGGAGTCTCGTACTGCGGACCAGGGTCCGAAGCGTTGCCTCCGGCGCGCGAGCGAGCGCTTCGTCCCGCCTCGCCGTGCGTCACCAGAACTGTCTCGCAGTAACCTGCGTTTATCGCTGCCATCGCGTGGGCGATGTGTATGATGAACGAAGAACCGCCAACCGCCGTGGTGTCCGTAAACCTGGGATTGACCCCGAGGTACTCGCCCAGATTAAGGGTTGATGTACCTGCCGTCATCAGTCCGTCCACGTCTTTCATAGACAGTCCGGCATCCTCCAGCGCGTTGTACGCCGACTCAGCGTGAAGCTGCAAGTTGGACTTCTCTACTCTGCCGATCTCGTCGGACTCCGCCACGCCGACAATGGCTACGGATTTTGAAATATCAGCCATGCTGACCTCCTATAAATAGTCCCGAGGGCGCAACCTTCACTTCTTACGCAATCAGCGACAGTCGCTACCCTAATTAGGTTTTTCAAACGCGGATGTTATCCTAATCGGCCCTGCCAATCAAGTTCGGGAAACGCAAACACGCTCACCAACCAGGTTTATCTTCCCCCCTCCAGCGACTCGATCCGCTCGTACGGACCCGCCACCAGAAGGCTGTCCCCAACTCGCAGAGTCTCATCCGGCCCGACCAGAATGTTCTGATCGCCCCTCCGCAGAGCTAACGGCTCTACCCCTAGCGTCCCAGTGGAACGCCCTATCGTAGAGCCGACCAGCGCCGACTTGGCTTCTACTCGTATGACCGAGAACCTCAAAGTGGCGTGGTCATCCCTTTCGAAAAAAGAGTCCACGAAGTCAACCGCCAGCGGACGCATGGCAGACATCGCTATCCGCTTTCCTCCGATGGCGTAGGGTGAAACAACCTGGTCCGCGCCCGCTTTCCTCAGCTTGTCCGAATTTCTTGTGTCTGACGTCCGCGCCACGATGAACAGATTGGGATTGAGACCCTTGGCGGAGAGCGCGATGAATACGTTGTGGCTATCCTCGCCGGTCGAGGCCACCAGTCCGCGCGCCCGCTTAACGCTCGCCGACTCCAGCACGCTGTCCTGAGTCGCGTCTCCCTGGACGTAGGCGTAGCCTAGTTCGCTCGCCTCGGCTATCGCGTGAGAGTCCGGGTCAACTACAATGAAATGCACATCCTCCTGCTGAAAGGTCAGCGCCACCTCCTTCCCCACACGTCCGAATCCGCATAATATGTAGTGATTGCGCTCCCCCGCGAGCCTCGTTCGCATCCTTCGCCTCCGAACATAACCCCTCAGGGCCTCCTCCTCCACTATCGCCTGCATGACAGACGAGAGAAAATAGAGCATCGTGCCGACGCCCGCTATCATCAGGAAAATGGTGAAGATTCTACCCTCTACGGACGGAGTGTGAACCTCGTGAAATCCGACCGTAGTAAAAGTAAGGACGGTCATATACAGCGCATCAAGAAACGACCATCTCTCTATCAGCATATACCCCGCCACTCCGGTGACCAGCAGGGCGAACAGGATAGCCAGGCCCGAACTTATCCGTCTGCCTACTGTTGCCACGCGGATAACGCCTTTATGTCACATCCGGAAAAGCGCGGCCCCACTACTATAGCAAACACAGGCCCCGCGCCCCCTAGCTCCTGCCCCTTGCGGAATAGTCCTCAAACGGACCGTCCCTCCATTGGAGAGCCGCCCTCAGACCCTCCGACTGCGATATCTCTCCGAACACCCCCGCGCTGTTCCTGTAAGTGGAAAGACCCTGCCAGTCAACCCCCACCTCCAGGGCCGTGCGGATTCCCATTATCTCATAGGCGCGATTGACCGCCTTCTTGGACGCCGCCAGCATATCGGGCGAGATTGTCGCTATCGCCCGCGCCTCTTTCTTGGTCTCGGCGTCCAGCCGGTCTGCGGGAAATGCCTTTGTGGCCCAGCCGATCTCCACTGCCTCTTTGCCGCTCACCGCCTTGCCTGTGAGCATGAGATACTTGGCCTGGCTCATGGGCATCTTCCACGGAAAGTACATAGTATCCGGCGTCGTAAGCGCCCTAACAGGCGGGTACCCCAACTGCGCGTCCTCCGCCACAAACATAATGTCGCACATCGAGGCAAGCTCGCTCGCCCCCGCCAGACACCAGCCATGCACCTGCGCTATAACCGGCTTGGTAAGTTCCCATATCTGCCAAAGCCCGTTTACCAGGTCGCGCGCGTACTGCGCGGTAAGCTGATCAACATCGTCGGATACATAGCCTTCCACCGGCCGGTTCGGAGAAGGCTGGGTCGGCGTCAGATCGTACCCCGCGCTGAAAGCCCGCCCCTCTCCCTTTATGACGATGCAGCCCACCTCGGAATCGCGCTCCGCCCTCTTCAGCGCCTCCTGCAGCTCTTGTCTCAACGCCCAACTTAGCGCATTCATCTTCTCCGGCCGATTCAGCGAGATAGCGCATACGCGCTCCTCAACACTGTAAAGCAGATTTTCATAAGTCATTCGCGTCCCTCATGTCGCATGGAATGAGCGACATTCTAGCCGAAAAGCCGACAGCCCGCTCCAATCCGCTCGCGCAAAAGCTGGAGATGCTCCTAATTTTCGAGCAGTCTGGGACCGTATTTCCATACCCTGCCACCGCTGCCTGTGGTCAGACCATTGTCAAGGCTTGTGAACATAATGCCCTTCAGAGAATCCCCCGACGATGTGGTCTCCTCCATAGCCCAAGTCGAACCGCCATCCTCGGAGCGAATAACCGTATTTCGCGCTCCCACTGCCCAGCCGTTGCTCTCATCTAGGAAAAAGACGCCGAAAAGGTCATTGCTCTGGCCGGATTCGACCGATTCCCAGCTGGAGCCGCCATCGTTGGTCCTGACGATAGCTCCCTTCTCACCAACTGCGACCCCGAAAGTCGCGCTCGCGAACCACACGCTGTTCAGCGTCGCGTCCGTGCCGGAAGTCTGAGCTGTCCAAGCATCGCCTCCGTCTGAACTATGCGCTACCACTCCCTCATAACCCACTGCCCACGCACGGCTGTTATCTGAGAGGAACACTATATCCAGCAAATCCTCTCGGGTTCCCGAATCCAACTTCGTCCAGCTTGCTCCGCCATCCTCGGTCTTATATATCCCCCCCGAGTCGGAAACAGTCCACCCATTCTGCGCATCCTTGAAGTGAACGCTTTCCAGCGCGAACACCCCCGTTACAGACTGCAGAATCTGCCAGGAATCGCCCCCGTCGGTCGTCTTAAGCAGCGTCCCCGCTGTTCCCACAACCCAGCCCGTGTCACTGTCCACGAACGATACCGACGTCAGATTGATAGCGGTTCCCGACTTTTGCAGAACGAAAGTCTCGCCCGCGTCGGTCGTTCTGCCAATCGCGCCGTCCGTGCCGACTATCCACGCGGTCTCCGCGTCCAGCATGAATAGATCGTTCAATCCCAGCAGACGCCTGCTGATTACTTGATCCCTCGGCGGGAACTGTGGAAGAAGCCGCCACTCGCTCGGACCGCTCGCCGCCGCGCCTGACGCATCATCCCGCTCCGATTCGGACGAACCTGAACAGCCCAACGACAGCCCCGCTATCGCGCTCGCGGCCGCAACCAGAACCAGCCACTTCCACAATAGCCTGAAGCGCGTCTCCGCTTGCGCTTCTAAGCGTAGATCAAAGCTGATAGCGCTATGAATATATCGCATAGGATGAAACTCCTCACCGGAGGCTGGACACTGCCGTACATCTCAGTTCTAGGCGCGGTTGCAGCTCAATCGCCATCTTGGTAGCGTTTCCTTTTAGGTGGTTGAAGTCAGCAGTCCACGCGATTGAAGCAGAACAAGTAGGTTGTGAGGATTCCACCAGGTTCCCATCCGCTCCCTACGCCGAAGCTCACGATTCAGCCGTTCAAGCAGTGAGGTGGTCTTGTAACGCGACTGTCCACTCACAAGATGCGCCAACCCCTTGTCCAGAGCCTTCTCGCACCAGTATTCGGCTTCACCCCCACTCAGATACACCACGTGTTTAGCGTGTGTACGCGCCTCATCCACACTCTCAGACCGCAGCAGTTTCAGCGCTTCGGAAAAGCCCGTCTCGCCTATGTTTCTAAGGTACTCTCTAAGCAGGTGGAACTGGCACAACTGATGGTTGGCCGCGTCGCCATAGACCATATCTATCGCCGACGCTATCGCGCGGTCTCCATCGCTCACTATGTGTCGAGGCGACTGCGCGCCACGCATATACGCCTCGTTCACAGCCGCTTCCCAATCGCCGAACGTTGCCATCACATTGCCCAGATCGTCACGGATCACCTTCATCTCCACGGCGCCGTTCGCCGTTCGCGTCCACAGCCCGTCCATCTCCAGCGTCTGCCCACCCATGCTTGTCTCTGAGAGTTTCTCCCTTCTTATCCACTTGCTCAGCGTACTCTTTGCGAATCCGAACAGCTTTCCCACCTGAGCGTAGCTCAGACCCATCGCAGCCAACTCTATCGCTTTCTCTCTGGTTTTTTTGAGTACCGATTCCGCCTCTCGTCTCCCAAAAGTTCCATCCCGCTACTCATCCGTCCACACTCACAGCAGCGAAACTTCGGAACGCTAAGCCTTAGTTCTCCGTCCTTGGTGATTATCGAGCGCGGATAGCTCTGGTGTTTGCTCATCGCAAGGTCGCACTCTGAACACATGGGCCCGTATGCGTCCAGGGCGGACTGGAGTCTGTCCTGCATATACTGGACTATCGTCCGGTCTCTCTCTTCTTCCAACTGATACAGTAGCCCTGACATCTTGCTAACCTCCACAGTTCTGTCTCAGACCACATCTTATAACCCATCCACCCGAAAGGAAACGCTACCGCCATCTTGCATCGGTTGACAGTATAGCAATATTGTGTTAAGTAGGGTGGTAATAGCCCAAAACAAGAGTAATTTACGCATTCAGCGTAATCAATCCCCTGACCTCCGGATGTTCCCTTCCGAAAAATATCAGCTTACGTACTTGTAACACAATATTTACAATCCTGAAACAAACTGAACGCCGTACATTGATACTCTATCCTGCGTCTATCCGACGAGGGTTTGCGAAGGCCCCTATCAGTCCACATACTTGAAGCGCTACGGAACGGAGGTTCAGACAATGCTAAAACGATTGGTTATACTGATTGCCGCAATGCTTCTACTGTTAGCCGCAGCCTGTACCAGCGAAGAGGAGGCTCCCGCATCGGTCCCCGCGCCGGCGCCGACCTCTGCGCCCGCGCCCGCGCCGACATCGGCCCCTGCGCCCGCGCCCGCCGAAAAGCCAATGGCCGAGTCCGCGAGCCTCACATTCTGGAGCGACCTCGCGGAAAGCTGCGACACTCGCGGCGGACACCTGAACCTCGGAAACCGCATCACCGAGTTCACCAACCTGAACCCCGCCACGGTCAACCAAGTGATACAGTTCTCCATAACTGCGGAAGTTCTCTCGGGCCTAGTACAGCTCGATCCTGAACTCAAACCCTCCCCGGACCTTGCGGAGAGTTGGGACGTATCCCCTGACCTGCTCACATACACCTTCAATCTGCGCGACAACGCCAAGTTCCACACCGGACGCCAATTCACCGCCGACGACGTGATCTTCACATACGACCACCAGCTCGACCCCAACACACAGTCCATACACACCAAAGGACTTGAGGGTGTCAACAGGCCCGAGAAGATTGACGATTACACGGTCGAGATAAGCACCGCCTTCCCAAGAGCCTCATTCCTCACTAAGGTAGTCGAACGCGCCAGCGGACGCGTTATGACAATCGTGGACAGCGAGACCCTCGCATCCGAGGGCGAAGGTGGATTCAACCGGGTGCCGGTGGGCGTCGGCCCATTCCGAGTAACCAACCATATCTTCGGCGAAAAACTCGAACTCGAAGCCGCCCGCGATACCTACTACGACCCCAGCGTGCCATGCCTCGACAATGTCACCATGCACAACATCCCCGAAGACAATACCCTTGTAGCGGCGCTCGAAACCGGCGAAGTCGACATGATATACGGCTTCGCCCCCCAGTTCTGGGACCAGCTCGAAGACACCCCCAACGTCATTGTGGACACCACGCCCGACGTCGGATTCCAGATGCTCGCCTTCAACATGAGAGGCGATCGTGAAGAGAAAACCGGCATCGCCGAAGCGCCTTGGGACGACATCAACGTGGTCTATGCCGTAGGACGCGCCCTTGACCGCGACGCCTACATAGAACGCTCCTTCCAGGGCAGGGCTATACCCTCATACGGCCCCATACCCCCCGGCGAAGTTTTCTACTTCCGAGACCTCAGCGATAGCAGCCGCAGAAAGTTCGACCCCGACAGCGCCAAGCAGCTCATGGCCGACGCCGGACTAGCCGACGGCTTCGAGGTCAAAGTGATGACCACACCGGAAAACAGGGTCCCGCTGGAAGTCCTAGGCGCCCTGATGAAGGAACAGATCAACGTCACCCTCGTCCCCGACATAGTTGAAGCCTCCGTTTACCAGCCAAGACGCGCGGCGGGCGAATGGGAAGCGTTCATGGGAGGCAGCGGCGGAGACCCTGACCCCGATGATGCCGTGGATGACTGGTTCGCCGATGGTTCCAAGTTCAACACCTTCGGCTACAACGACGAGGGCGTCAACCGGCTGAACCTCAAGCAGAAGGCCGCGGTCGACATAAATGACCGCCTTGAGTTCATCCTTGAACTCAGCGACCAAATTGACGAAACCTTCCACGGAATCTTCACACATCACAACATCAATCGGACCGCATACCGCGACTACGTAGAAGGCTACGTCTGGATACACGCGCTCCGCCAGCTCAGCGCCGTCTGGTTGGACAGATAACCTCGCTTCCGCAAAACATACGGGTCGCGTCCGCAGGCCATATCGTCTCCGGACGCGACCCGGCCACTAACTCCAAAACGACACCCGATCCATGCAACGTTACATAATCCGACGGTTCATTTTCTCCCTCTTCGCCATCTGGGCCACCATGACGGTCACCTTCATATTCATGCGCCTGCTTCCCGGCGACCCGGTGACCACTCTCGTTGGCGAGGAAGGGGACCCAAGCCAAATAGAGGCCATCAAGTCTCGTTTGGGACTCGATCGCCCCGTCCCCATCCAGTACTTCTTCTATCTGAAGAGCCTCGCCACCTTCGACCTTGGGGAGAGCATCTACAAGCGTCTGCCCGTGAACGACCTCATTATCCAGGCGCTTCCCCGAACCATCTCCCTGGCCATCGTATCATTTATCGTAGGAATGGCCATCGGGCTTCCGGCCGGAATAATTTCTGCCATAAGACGTTATTCAGTTTGGGACCACGGCGCCACCCTGATAGCGTTCATAGGCCTTGCCATGCCCGGTTTCTGGCTGGGCATCATACTCATAATAGTATTCGGAGTGCAGTTGAACCTGTTGCCCGTTTTCGGCTACGCCCCTCTTTCCGACGGCATATGGGACTGGTTGCGGCGCCTCATATTGCCCGCTCTGGCCACAGGCACCGGATTCGCCGCGATCCTCGCCAGACAGACCCGCTCAGCCATGCTCGAAGTCCTCTCCCAAGACTATATCCGCACCGCCTACGCCAAAGGACTCAGAGAGCGCATCGTAATAAACAGGCACGCACTGAGAAACGGACTCATACCCGTTGTAACCGTGATGGGCATAGCTTTGGCCATCCTGCTCAACGGCGCGGTCATAACCGAAAACGTATTCGCTATCAAGGGACTTGGCAGACTCTTCATTGACGGCATACTCGGCAGAGACTATCCAATAGTCCAGGGTGTGATATTGCTGGTCGCCTTCATCTTTATATTCATGAACTTCCTAGTTGACATGCTCTACGCAGTCATCAACCCCCGCATCAGATACACCGACTAGGTAGCGACAGGTGGCGGAAAGTAGCTCCATACAGGCCCAACTGCTCAACGAGTCCAGACCCAGACGAGGCTTCAAGTACTTCGCGCGAAGGTTCGCCAGAGACAAGCGCGCCATGGTTGGACTCGCCGTCCTCATCGTCTTCTGCGCGGCCGCGGCGCTGGGCGAACTCGCAGCCCCCTATGACCCGCAGGCCCAGGCATTCGAGCTGCTCGAAGGTCCCACTATCGGCCATCCGCTCGGTACCGACAACGTCGGGCGAGACCTCCTCAGCCGCATAATTGTCGGCGCGCGCATCTCAATGCTCGTCGGCGTCAGCACCGTCGCGCTCGCCGCCCTAGTCGGGATAGTCTTGGGCGTCGCCGCCGGTTACTACGGCGGCTGGATAGACATGGTCGTCATGAGAGCCATAGACGTGCTCTGGGCATTCCCCAACTTCATCCTCGCCGTAATGCTAGTCGCCATATTTGGACTTGGACTCTCGAACGTCATCGTCGCCATCGCGCTTGCATACGTGGACGACTTCGCCAGAATCATAAGAGGGATGGTACTCGTTCTTAAAGAGGACGACTTCGTTACCGCCGCCAGAGCCATGGGCGCATCCAACCGAAGGATGATGTTCAAACACATCTTCCCCAATGCTCTGCCGCCCGTCATAGTCCAGGCAAGCGTATTCGTGGCCGCCGCCATTCTCGCCGAGGCCGGACTCACCTTCTTAGGTCTGGGCGTCTCCCCCCTAACACCCACATGGGCATCCATTCTCAACGACGCCAGGCCATTCTTCACCCGCGCATGGTGGCTTGGAACATTCCCCGGACTTGTGATCATGCTGGTTGTACTCGCCGTCAACTTCGTCGGCGACGCGATCCGAGACATAAACGATGTACACGAATACGGACCGGGCGTAACCACCTAGCCACTGACGTCCGCGCAGACCCTCGCTCCCAACCTGTCCGGCCTTCCACCTGTGTATAATCGGAGCATGAAATTCAGATATCGCAGGTATCCCACAGCCGAAACCATCCTAATCGGACTCGCCTTCCTCATCACGCTGATCATCGGCACACTATATCTCACAAGGGAAACCGGAGAACCGGAATCTCACCCGTCCCAACTATCCGCCGGTCGCTGGGATCCCCAGGATTCAGGCGTCGCCCACACCCTCCTCGACGTGAAATTCGTAAACGATACCCATGGCTGGGCTGTCGGGGAGAGCGGCGTCATCATCGCCACCGCTGATGGCGGCGAGACATGGACGACTCAATCGTCCGGCTATCAACTTACCCTGCGCGCCGTGCACTTCGTTGACCAACTCAACGGCTGGGTAGTCGGACAGCTGGGCATCATTCTCAACACCACCGACGGAGGACGCGTCTGGACCGTTCAGGGAAAGGACGCCGCGCTCGGACAAAATCTCATCAAAGTCCACTTCCACAACCCCAAAGACGGCTGGATAATCACCGAGAGGGGCAGTTTCGCCCTTAGAACCCGGGACGGCGGCAATACATGGCAACGGCGTTTCTTTGAAAACACACTCCCCCGCTCCGACGCCTTTTTCCTCGATGAGAGGCGCGCTTGGGTATCGTTCAAATCCGGCGCCATTCTCTCAACCTCAGACGCCGGCGAGAACTGGGAACTATTCAAAGGCGTCAACGAAGTCCAGATCGGCGCAAACAGCGTATTCTTCCTGGACGACCGGAATGGCTGGATAGTCGGATGGCGCGGAAAAGCCCAGGGAGCAGGCAGTGGCGTACAGTTCGTCAAGTATCTCACCGACGGCATGATCGCCCGTACCGCGGACGGCGGAGAGACCTGGACAAGACACGACTCCGATACAGGAAAGTTCATATGGGACGTGGCGTTCTTCGACACGCTCGAGGGATGGGCGGTCGGCTCTTCCGGAATGACTCTCCACTCTCTGGACGGCGGCATTACCTGGGACGCGTGGCCACCGAAGACCAAGATGCTTCTCCGCGCAGTATCATTCCCCAATAGGAACAACGGATGGGCCGTTGGCGATGGAGGCGCCGTCCTCAGATTCTCCAACCCCTGAGCCGGCTTCTGCCAGCCTGCCAACCGGCGCATAATTCATCCCGTCCCATCGCCGGACCGTCACACTCGGGAAGCAACCACCCCGTACCGCCATACGAGATTGTCCCCATGAAAACAGGCAGGAAAGTGGGAACCCTGAAGAGGCTCGCCGCTCGCCAATCCATAGCTGTACTATCGGCGAAACCACGCTATCGCCCGGCCCTGCTAGTTCTCCTACGGCATCTTGACCGCGTGGCCGCTCCTTGCTAGACTTTAGCTCTGATACAGTTATCGGGGCGGTTAGCTCAGTGGTTTAGAGCGCTGCGTTGACATCGCAGAGGTCACCGGTTCAAATCCAGTACCGCCCACCACCCGCTTCTGCGCTCCCCTCGCAACTAACCATGGACGAGTCTCCACTTTCACATAGTAGTTTCTCGGATATCCATAAATCGTTATCGGCGTTCACCCCATCTCCTGCCTCTGCTTCTCTATGAGACGCGCTCCGCGACTTAGACTCCTGTTCGCTTGGGGCGGCGCGTTTGTCTTGGCGCTCCTGCTGATAGAATTCATAGACGAGTTCTTCTTCGGCGCGATAGAAGCGGCATGGCCTCTAATCCGCAACGATCTCGCCCTCACCTATGTCCAGGTCGGCCTGCTGCTCAGCGTCCCAAGAATATGGGGAAGTGTCGCGGGGATAGCCATAGGCATAATGGGAGACGTATGGAAACGCCGAACCCTAATTATCGGCGGCGGAGTTCTGTTCGTCGCGTCCCTGTTCATAGTATCGTCCAGCGTGAGCTTTGCCACCCTCATGGTTGGGCTGCTCGTTTTCAACCCCTCGTCCGGCGCGTTCGTCGGTCTATCCCAAGCCACGCTGATGGACCGCGATACATCCCGCTACGAGCAGAACATGGCGCGCTGGACATTCGCCGGAGCGTCCGGAATGGTGGTCGGCGCCGCCGCGCTCAGCGCCGCGCTCGCGCTCGGATTGGGATGGCGGGAGCTGACTGTGGCAACCGCCATAGCTGCCGCCATCGTTCTGATAGCCGCGCTGAACCTGCCGTTGGGAGGCGTATCCTCCGGCAGCGGCGCTTATCCAACCTCAAATGAATTGAAAGCGGGAGTGGCTGCGGTCTTCACCGCCTTGAAACGGTTACCGGTCCTAAGATGGCTGGTTCTGCTCGAATTCTCCAACCTGATGGGAGACGGGCTGCACAGCTTCCTTGCGCTGTACTTCGTGGATGTGGCGCGCGCCGACCAGACCCAGGCCGCTATCGGAGTCGCTCTCTGGACAGGCGTGGGACTGCTGGGCGATCTGCTCCTGATTCCGCTATTGGAGAGAGTCAGAGGGCTCAGCTATCTTCGGTACAGCGCGCTCGCCGAGCTTGCTCTATTCATCGCGTTCCTGACCGCGCCGGGGCTGTGGGCCAAATTCGCCATAGTCGCTCTGCTCGGGTTTGGGAACGCCGGCTGGTACTCGATACTCAAGGCCCAGATGTACAGAGAGATGCCCCAAAAGAGCGGAACGGTGATGGCAGTGAACGACGTATCATCGCTCGCCGGCGGCCTAGTTCCACTGGGCATCGGGTTGGCGGCGCGAACTTGGGGGCTCGGCGCGGCTGTCTGGCTCCTCCTCGCCGGTCCCGTCGCGCTGCTGATAGGCCTCCCCCGCCGTCAAAGCTAGAACAGAGACGCGCCGCCCATATACCCAAATCTAGCGCCGCAACTATATGAATATGCCATGCTTTGCCAGTAGCTATCCGCCATTCCCATGAAAGCGTGAATCCAGAGGCGGGGTAGGCTCATACATGGCGAAACCGGCTGGACAATACACTAACCCGTCAGTCTAAAGCTGGCAGGCGTCTCCTCGACAACACCCTCTTGGCGGAGCTTTTCCAAATGAGTGGTCACATTGCGCTGGGCCGAGCGGCGCAGACCTTCATTCAGGTCCCGTGGATATATCGCGGTGGTGATAGCCTCCGCCGTAGCGTATCCTTCCTCCAGCGCGTCCAGAACCTGCCGTTCGCGCCGCGCTCGGTGGTCGTATTGCCATCGAACAAGGCTCTCCCCCTTAGGCGGCGGGACAACAGGACCGTGCGCCGGGCATACGGTCGTATGCTCGAAACTCATAAGCATTTCCAGCGACTTCATATACGCTGATAGATCTCCAACCGAAGTGGAGGACGCGCCGAGAACCGTATCGCCGGTAAACATGACGCCATCTTCGGGCAGATAGTAGCACACGTGGTCAACTTCGTGCCCAGGCGTGAACAGCGCTCGAAGGGAAACTCCGGCCACCCTAACCAGTTCGTCAGACTCCAGCGGTTCGACCGACTCGTCTCTGCCCAGCGTCTTGACCAGTTTCCCGACTAGTTTCGGATGGCAGCGCACCTTCGCTCCCGTCGCCTCATGCACGCGGTCCAGGCCGCCTATGTGGTCAACGTGACCGTGCGTTATCAGGATAGCGCTAATGTTGGGGCGACCAAGCTCGTCATAGTAATCGAGTATAGCCTGTGTCCACCTCCGCCAGTGGTCTCCGGTATCAATCAGCGCCATCTCGACACTCGGGTCTCCGACAAAGTAGTTGTTCGAGCCGCCCGGATGTGAGACCGTGCCATCATCAATGTGCATATTGTAAACATGAGGGGTTATCCGCATATGAGCCTTGCTCCTGAGTTTCTCAGATTATTCGCAGCCGCCAATGGCATTGTCAAGGCGGACAGGACATGGGATGCAGTGGCTATGACAAAATAGAGTCGGACTGATAGCCAGGGCTATGGCATCTAAATTGAATATAAGACATGGGTTAGAATAGAGGTCATCCTCGAAAAGGAGTGACCTCATGGGAAACACCCACTCAGCCTCTCTGATCGAACACCTCTCAGTACTTGAAGACCCGAGAATCGACCGCGCCAAGCGCCACAGCCTGACCGATGCGCTCACAATCGCCATATGCGCCATAGTGGGCGGGGCCGACTCGTGGACCGACGTGGAGATGTTTGGCAACTCCAAGAGACAATGGTTCGACAGCTTTCTGGAATTGCCAAACGGAATCCCATCGCACGACACTCTCGGCAGAGTCTTCTCCATGCTCGACGCCGAACAGTTCCAAAGCCGCTTCATCGAATGGGTCAAGGCAGTCAGCGAGGTGTGCAATGGTCAGATAGTCGCCATAGACGGCAAGAGCGTCAGGCGCTCCCACGACAGATTCATAGGTAAAGAGGCCATCCGCATGGTCGGCGGCCAACAGACTGGTACTCGGACAGGTCAAGGTGGACGACAAGTCCAACGAGATAACGGCCATACCCGAGCTGCTGCGAGCGCTGGATGTGTGCGGGCGCACAGTGGCGATAGACGCTATGGGATGTCAGAAGGAGGTCGCCAAGACGATCATCGAGCGGGGAGCGGACTACGCGCTGGCGCTCAAGAGCAATCAGAGACAGCTCTACGAGGATGTCACAGAGATGTTCGATGGCGCAGTCCGAACTGGCTCTTGCGATCTGGACAGCGACTGGTACGAGACGGTGGAGAAGGGACGCGGACGGGTGGAGACCCGCCGATGCAGGGTGGTCTCAGACCCTGCCCACATCGAATACCCAAACGAGGACGGGGCGTGGCCGAAGCTGGCGAGTGTGGCAATGGTGGAGTCAGAGCGCCGCGTAGATAGGAAGAGTTCACGGCAAACGCGATACTTCATATCGAGTCTGCCGGGCGATGTTTCCCGGCTTCTTGAGGCTGTTCGAGGCCACCGGGGAATCGAGAACTCGGTGCATTGGGTGTTGGACGTGAGCTTCGGAGAGGATGAAAGCAGGGTGAGGAGGGGCAACAGCGCCGAGATATTCGCCGCCAAGCGTCGGATGGCTCTGAACATGCTCAAGCAGGAGAAGTCGCTGAGGGTGGGAATCGCCGCCAAGCGCAAGCGGGCTGGATGGGATAGCGAATATCTCCTCAAGGTACTCAATCAATAAGATGCGATTGCCCTGGTTCGCAACCCTGCCCGTATTGACGCCCGCGATTCCCGTTGTTACACTCGCGCCAACCCCGGCATGGAAGGCGACATGAAGTTCGGACTGTTTTATGAACACCAGATACCGCGTCCATGGGAGGAAGGCGACGAGCGCAAGCTGTTCAAGGATGCGCTGGAGCAGGTGGAACTTGCGGACAGGCTCGGCATTGACTACGCTTGGGAGGTGGAACATCACTTTCTGGAAGAGTATTCTCACTCTTCGGCGCCGGAGGTGTTTCTGGCGGCGTGCAGCCAGCGGACTAAGAGGATAAGGCTCGGACACGGCATCGTTCTTATGCCGCCCGGATTCAATCATCCCGCGCGGGTCGCCGAGAGGATCGCTACGCTGGACATAGTCAGCGACGGCAGGGTTGATTGGGGCACGGGCGAGTCGAGTTCGCGTATGGAGCTTGAGGGATTCGGCATTGACCCGAGGCAGAAGCGCGATATGTGGATCGAGACGGTCGGCGAGACCGCGCGCATGATGACTGCCGAGCCATATCCCGGCTTCAAGGGGCGCTTCTTCTCGATGCCGCACCGCAACGTGGTTCCCAAGCCGTTGCAGAAGCCGCACCCGCCAATATGGGTTGCCTGCTCAAACCGCGAGACCATCAAGTTCGCGGCGCAGATGGGGATAGGGGCGCTGACCTTCGCTTTCGTCGGCGCGGAGGAGGCCAGCCACTGGGTATCCGAGTACTATGAAACGTTCAAGACGGAGTGCGAGCCCGTCGGCCAAGCGGTGAACCCGAACGTGGCGATGGTCACCGGGTTCATGTGCCATCGGGACAGCGACACCGCGGTCGAACGCGGCCTGCCCGGATTCCAGTTCTTCGGATACGGACTCAACCACTACTACTCCACAGGAACGCATGTGCCGGGCAGGTTCAGCGTGTGGGAGGACTTTGAGGCGAACCGGAGCGGGAGTCTGGGACCTACAGGCTGCATCGGGAGCCCGGCGCAGGTGCGCGAGACGCTTCTTCAATACGAGAGCGCGGGCGTGGACCAGGTGGTTTTCATACAGCAGGGCGGCCGGAATCAGCACGAGCATATATGCGAATCGCTGGAACTGTTCGCGAGCGAAGTCCTTCCCGAATTCAGGGAAAGAGAAGAGGCTAGGCTTAGGGCCAAAGCTGAGGAACTGGCTCCCTTCATAGAGGAGGCCGAGAGGAAGATAAGGAGAGTGGAGGAGTTGGAGCCTGTGCCGCAGGTCGAGTCCTATCCGGTCCTTATGGAGAAGCTCGGAATGGAGCGGGAAGATTCTGCGCGGAACGGCGCGGGGATTCTCTCGCTTCTCGGCGCCGAACCGGACGGCCAATCAGACAACTAGCTCTCGATGTCAGGAAACAATAATGTCCACGGCTCAACTAGAAAAGGTGATAGAAATTTTGACGGCCCGAGAGAGGCCGGAGAATCCGACTATTGAGGATAGACGCGCCGGCTTCGAGAAGCTTGCGCGGGTTGTGGGCGGAAAGACGCCCGCAAGCGTTCGGCAGGTGGACACGGGCGGGGTTGCGGGCGAACTTGTCTCCGCTGAGGGGGCGTCGGAGGATATGGCCGTTCTGTATCTTCACGGCGGAGGCTATGTGATAGGGTCGCCGAGGACGCACCGGGAGTTGGCGCGCCGACTCTCCGCCGCCAGTCGCGCCCAGCTTCTGGTGAGCGATTATCGGCTTGCGCCCGAGGACCCGTTCCCGGCCGCGGTTGAGGATGCGGTATCGGCGTATCGCTGGCTGCTGGACGAAGGGTACGCGGCGGAAAGGCTCGCTATCGCGGGCGATTCGGCGGGCGGAGGCCTGACCGCGGCCGCGTTGGTCAGCGTCAGGGATCGCGGCCTTCCGCTTCCCGCCTGCGGCGTCTGCCTGTCGCCCTGGGTTGACATGGAGGGCATAGGCGATTCGATGACCAGCCGCGCGGCGCTCGATCCGATGGTGCAGAAAGAGGGTCTGGTGGATATGGCGGGCCTGTACCTCGCGGACGCTGACCCGCGGACGCCGATCTGGACGGTCTGCCGCCGCTTCTCATACAGGTCGGCTCCAGCGAGACGCTGTTCGACGACGCGGCGCGGCTGGAGAAGAGGGCGCGCGTCGCCGGGGTCGAGACTGCGCTGGAAGAGTGGGACGATATGATACACGTCTGGCACTTGTTCGCTCCGATGCTTGACGAAGGTCAGCAGGCTATTGAGCGCGTGGCGGAGTTCATGCGGGACAGATGGGGCGAGAACGAGCCCTGACGCGCCGAACAACCCGGATATGCAAGGCGGCCTATATAAGCGGACTGATACGAGGGTTTTCGTATGGCGGAACCTAGACCTCAACCAAAATTCGACTGGTTCATCCCGATAGACGGCGATGGCGCTCACATCGGAACTGTCCGCGCCGAACGACCCCCGACTTTTGAATACCTGCGCGAGGTTGTGGAGACGGCGGAGCGAAACGGATTCCACTCTCTGCTCATCCCGACTCGATTCGCCAACGGGCTGTTTGAGGAGACCGCGCCTCTCGCCGAGACGTGGACGTCCGTTACCGCTCTGGCGGCGGTTACGAGTCGGATCAGGTTCCTTATAGCGGTCAGGCCGGGTTTCATATCGCCCGGCCTTTTCGCGCAGATGGCGGCGACCCTCGACCGGATAAGCGGGGGGCGGATTGACCTCAACGTGGTGCCGGGCGGCATCCAGGGCGATTTCGAGCGGTTCGGGGAGACGAGCGACCACGCGAACAGGTATGAGCGCGCCGAGGAGTTCATAGCGGCTCTGCGCGCGCTTTGGCAGAGGCCGGAGCCTGTTGACTTTGACGGCAGGTTTGTCAGCCTCAGGGGCGCGCTGGTGTCGCCGGGGGTGGTGAACGGCGGGCCGAAATTCTACCTCGGCGGGGCGTCGGAGCGCGCTCTCGAGCTGGCGGGCAAACAGTCGGACATATACCTGGCATGGATACTGCCGCAGAGCCAAATAGCGGCGCATCTGGCGAGAGCGAACGAGAAGTTTGAGGCGGCGGGGAGAGAGGCGGCCTACGGGCTCAGGACTCATATCATAGTGAGACCGACGGAGGCTGAGGCGTGGGCGGCGGCTGAAGAGCTGCTTTCCGAAGCGGCGCAGGTGGTCAGAGAGCAGCGAAGTTCGGCTTTCGCTGGGACGGCCATGGTCGGACAGCGGGCGCAGGCGCGCGCCGTGGAGGATCACAAGCTTGGCGACTGTTTGTGGAACGGCATATCAACAGTGCGGGTGAACTGCGGCTCGGCTATCGTGGGAACGCCCGAACAGGTCGCCTACGAATTGCTGGGCTACTGGAGGCTGGGAATAGACGAATTCATACTGTCGGGATTCCCTCACGTAGAGGAGTGCGATAGGGTGGCCCGGGACTTGCTCCCGACGCTCAGAGAGATGATAGACCGCGAACTAAACGGTTGCGACCCGCGGGGGAAGGCTTGAATATGCTATCTCGAGAATCTTCCGGCGAAACAGCCCCTTCCCTATGGGTCAGGTGGAGACTGCCCGCTCTGATAGCGTTCGCGATTCTGGTTGTGGCCGCTATCCTGTATATAGCGCGAGGCGCGCTGTTTCCGTTCATCCTCAGCATAGTCTTAGCCGAACTTCTCTATCCTATGGTCGCGTTCGTGGAGAAGTGGCTGCCCGGCGGGCGAAGGTTCCCCGCCGCGGCTAGGATAGTATCCATCCTGCTGGTTTTCATCCTGTTCATAGCGATCGTCGCAATAGTTCTGTATCTCACCCTTTCTACGATAATCAGCGAAGGCCAACGGTTTATCGAGGCCGCGCCCCAGATGTACGAGCAGGCGAGAGCGAGCGTAGAAAAGTTGTACGCGGAGTTCATCGAGCGCGTTCCGCCCGAGGTGACAGTCCAGATACAGGAGTTGCTGGAGTCGGCCAGCGGCTCTCTAGCGGGCGCCGCCACGGGCATAGTTCTCGAAACCGTCAGCAGAATCGCCAGCACCATATCTTTCATAATCGGGCTAATAGTTGTGCCCATCCTGCTCTTCTATCTGCTCAAGGACAAAGAAGAGCTGCTCGACGGCGTCTATTCTCCTCTCTCCCCCGGCGTCGAAAGGCACACGCGCAACGTCTTTCGCATAATCCACCAAGTCATCGGTTCCTATGTTCGCGCGCAGCTTATAAGCGTATCCGTAGTGGGAATTATGGTGTTCGTGGGGCTGACTCTTCTCGGAATAGAGTTCGCGCTCATACTGGCTATACTGGCCGCGGCGTTCGCGATTATCCCGATAGTCGGAGCGATAATCGGCGCGGTCCCGGGCGTGCTGATAGCCCTGGCGAACGACCCCGACAAGATAATATGGGTCATCCTAGTGTATGTGGTCGCCCAGCTTATAGAGAGCAACGTCGTAACGCCCAGGCTGCAGGCCAACGCGGTCCGAATTCACCCCATCATGGTAATGGCTATCCTGGTAATAGCGGCCGACCTGTTCGGCGTCTGGGGCATGATAGCCGGAGTCCCCGTTGTCGCGGCGGCGAGGGACGTTTTCGTGTACTTCCGAGAACAGTGGAGCGACAGCGGCGCGCCCCAAGCGGCGGATGCGGAAGGCGACGGAGCGGAGATGGAGTCCGACGCCCAGCCGGCGTGACAGGAGGATTTTTGCATGAGATGGATAAGATACGAATACGGAGGCAGAGTCAGCTACGGCATCCTTGAGGACGAGCGGGTGGAGGAGGTGTCCGGGAGTCCGTTCGGCGAATACCGCAGGAGCGGACACCGATTCCCGTTGTCCGCCGTCCGGATAAAGGCGCCGCTCGAACCCCTCACCTTCTACGCCGCCGGAGTGAACTACGAGGAACACGCGCGCGAAGCCGCCGCGCTTCTCGGACGCGAACCCGACCTGCCGCAGAAAGCCGACATCGGTTACCGCGCCAACAACGCGATTATCGCGCACGGCGAGCCGATAGTCATCCCGAAAGACGCCACCGAGCGCGTCCAGTACGAAGGCGAGCTGGTGGTCATAATCGGCAAGCGGGTGAAGCGCGTGTCCGAGGACGAGGCGCTGGACTGCATACTCGGATACACGATAGGGAACGATGTAAGCGAACGCGCATGGCAGGCGGCGGACCGCACGCTGTGGCGAGCCAAGAACAGCGACACTTTCAAACCGATGGGCCCGTGGATAGAGACGGACGTGGAACTCGACAGCCTAGAGACGACAGTGAGAGTCAACGGCGGCGTTGTCTCGCAGTTCCCGACGAACAACATGATATTCGGCGTCGCCCACTACATCAGCGAGATGACCAGATACATGACGCTGTATCCGCGCGACATGATATGGATGGGAACGGACGGCGCTACGGAGAACATAAAGGCGGGCGACACGGTGGACGTGGAAATATCCGGCATAGGCGTCCTGAGCAATCCGGTCATATCCGAGGAGTAGAAGAGCATGGCCACAATCAATTCAGTCCTGGGAGCGATGGACACGGCGGACATGGGGTTCACGCTGTCGCACGAACACGTGATAGTCTCGTCCGCCGGCATTCAGTACGTTTATCCCCAATTCATAGACCGCGAGGGGACTATCGCCAGGGGCATAGCGGATCTCGGCGCGGCGTATTCCGAGGGTCTGCGCACCATCATTGACGTCACCACGATTGACTTGGGGCGCGACATCCGTCTGTTGGAGCGGGTCTCGCGCGAGTCCGGGGTCAACATCATCTGCGCCACCGGAACTTGGCGAGACATCCCGAGAGTGTTCTGGACAGCGACGCCGGACATGATAGCGCCGCTGTACATCAGCGACATTGAGGACGGCATAGAGGGCAGCGGAATAAAGGCGGGGATAATCAAGGTCGCCAACGACATGGGCGGCGTGACCGAGGAGGGCGAGATAATTCTCAGGGCCGCCGCTCGCGCGCAGAAAGCCACGAATGTTCCCATCTCAACGCACACCTGGGCGCCGGAGCGCGTGGGCGAACAGCAGGTGGCGGTATTTGAGGACGAGGGCGTTGACCTCAATCGCGTTTACGTCGGACACAGCAACGACACGACCGACACCGAGTACCTGACAGGGCTGCTGGAGAAAGGCGTCTGGATAGGGCTGGATAGGTACCCGGGCAGAAAGACCGAGCTCACGCCCGACTGGGAAGGCCGCACCCGGACCGCCTGGAATCTGATACAGGCCGGATGGGGACGCCGCATAATGCTTGGACATGACTGGTCGGTGACCCTCAGCATAGCCAGCCGCGAGATGCAGGAACAGCGTCGCCGGCACAACCCGGACGGCTACCTGTTCATAACGCGGCGGGTCATACCGCGTCTGAAAGAACTGGGCGCGACCGATGAGGACGTCAACAACATCTTCGTGGACAACCCGCGCCGCTTCTTTGAGGGCGGACAGTAAGTCGGGCGGGGCCAATCCGGCCGAGACTCGGCGACTGGGGGCGTTAAAACCAAAGGCGGGGCCTTGCCAAGCAAGGCCCCGCCTAGATTAGAGGTATTCCAGGGAACACCTACCCGGAACACCTCCGACTACTACTATCCAATTCAGCAACCTCCTTTCCAGGGACACTTCCAAAGGCTTTCAACATCCGCCCCCCTAATCCCTGACGGTTATTATACGATGAAACTCCAAGATATGAAAACAGAACCTTAGCCTGTCGAGGGATGAATCATCATGATAGGACACATGAACGGCGTGATTATCTGGACAGGAGACCTGCCGCGCCTGAAAGAGTTCTACTGCGGCGCTCTGGGAATGGAGCCCCACTCGGTTCGTCCCCACTTCGTCTCGTTCAAGTGGGGAGGGCTGAGGTTCGCCATCGGCAGCCACGACCACGTGCGCGGCCGGGCGAGAGACCCGCATCGCGTCATGGTCAACTTCGACGTGGATGACATACACGCCCTCTACACAGAGCTTGCCGCCAAAGGGGTCGAGTTCATACGGGAGCCGGAGAAAGAGCATTGGGGAGGCTGGGTCGCGTCGTTCGTGGACCCGGACGGCAACATCGTCCAGGTCTTGGAACAGCCCCCCGAGCGAAAGGGCGAGCCTATCCCGTAACGGCCGCGGGCTACGGTCCCTCTTGGTAGTATTGCAGCGGAGAGCGCGGGTCGAACGGCCTGTACGGATACTTGGCAAGCCGCTCTTCGTCCAGGTCTATCCCGATTCCGGGCGTATCCCGCACTCTTATGTAGCCGTCTTCGACTTTGAACGGGTTCACCGCGATGTCGTTGCCGAAGTCTTCGAGGTTCACGAAGTATTCGGTTATCAGGAAGTTCGGAATGGCGGCGGACACTTGTATAGTGGCGGCTAGTCCGAGCGTCGTGCTGTTGAAGTTGTGGGGGGAGACGACCACATAGTACGGCTCGGCCATAGCGGCTATCTCCTTCAGTTCCAGAATTCCGCCCACGTTGCACACATCCGGGTTGAGGATGTCGGCGGCCTGTTTCTCGAACACCTCTCGGAACTCGAACTTGGTGTAAAGCTCCTCGCCCGTCACGACAGGGATGTTCACGTCGCGCTTGACCGCCGCCAGCGCGTCAATGTTCTCGGCGAGCACCGGCTCTTCATACCAGAAGGGTCGGTAGCGTTCTATCTCCCGGCCTATGCGTCGCGCGTGCATCGGCGCGAGTCTGCGGTGCATCTCGACCAGTATGTCAACGTCCCAGCCCACCGCTTCGCGCACGACGCGCACGTTCTCGATGGCCGCGTTCTCGACTTCCTTGCTCACAAAGGTGCGCCAGGGACCCGGGATGGGGTCGAACTTCAGCGCGCTGAAGCCCCTCTCGACGACGGCGCGGGCGCGGGCGGCGAGCTCGTCCGGCGGGCCGCCGCTCCAGCCGTTGGCGTAAACTCGTATCTTGTCCCGACACGCGCCGCCGATAAGCATATGCGTCGGCATACCGGCCTTCTTGCCGGTGATGTCCCAGAGCGCGTGTTCGATGCCGCTGACGGCGCACCAGAAGTCCATAGCGCCGCGCCGTCCGGCGAAATCGTCGTAAGACCACTGGAGGAAGTGCTTGATGTTGCGCGGGTCGCGCCCGATAAGGTAGCGGCGCATCTGGTCTATGTGCGCCGTCACCTGAACGTCGCGGTCGGACTGAGTGTAGGACTCGCCCCAGCCGTAGAGGCCCTCGTCAGTCTCTACCTTCACGAAGCAGAGGTTTTTGCCCGCGCCCCGGGTTTGCGAGAAAATGTTTGACGTCTGTTATCTGCATCAGGGAGAACTCCATCCTGTTTCTGTGGCTAGAATGCGCGACATTTTAACTGCTAACAGATACGGGCTGAAAGCTACCGCGCCGTCCAGCCGCCGTCCAAAACCAGTTCGCTGCCCGTCACCCAGCGCGATTCGTCCGAGGCGAGGTATAGAACCCCGTTCGCTATCTCCTCCGGCTGTCCGAAACGGCCCAGCGGTATGCGGCTCACCATCTCGGCGTAGGTGTCCGCGTCCGCTCTGCGAACCTCTGTCATCGGCGTCACTATCGGGCCCGGATGCACCGAGTTGCAGCGTATCCCGTCCGGCGCGTACTGCATCGCGGTGTGCTTGGTCAGCAGCCGCGCCGCGCCTTTCGACGCCTGGTACTGCGGGCTGGAGCGCTCGGTTCCGACAAGCCCCAGCTGCGACGATATGTTGATGATGGAGCCGCCGCCGGCCTCCTTCATCGCCGGAATCGCCTGCTTTGTTCCGAGAAAGATCCCTTTGGCGTTGATGTCCATCACCCGGTCCCAGTCCTCTTCGGTCGTCTCGTGAAGAAGGCTCCACTGGCTGACGCCCGCGTTGTTCACGAGTATGTCCAGACGCCCGAACGCAGAGAGCGTCTGCGCTATTGCCCGCCGCCATTCCGACTCGTTTGTCACATCCAGCCGAACGAACAAACACTCCCCGCCCGCCTCGTTTATCTCGGACGCGACCTGCCGGCCCTCATCCTCGAGCGTGTCGCCTATGGCTACCGCCGCGCCCTCGCGGGCGAACAGACGCGCCTCGACCGCCCCCATTCCCCTCGCTCCGCCGCTTATGAAGGCTACTTTGCCGTCGAGCCGCATCGGTTATCTCCTTTTGTCTTGTCTGAATCAGTGTTCGCCGGTCTCAGGACTAGCCCAATGCCGGGGCGTGGTTGTCGGAGACTAGGCGTCCGGCGCGCTGTCGTCCAGAATAGTGTTCACCAGCGCCTCCGCCCACGCCCTCAGATTGTCGTCAATATCCGTCCGCAATGCGGACATTCGTAGTCGCCCACACAGTATCTCATACCGCACGTGGGACACGGCTGAATCCAATCGAGACTGTCTATCGTTTGTTGAATCTGTTGTTCAGTGGCCATCGTTGACTCTTAGTCCTCGGCGATTAGCCGGCTGAATATGCGAAACGCCTCTTCGCGGGTGGGCATTCCGGCGATTGCGCCCCTCCGCCTGAGTTTCAGGCCCGCGGTCGCCGTTCCGAGTCTTCCGGCGTCGGCCGCGCTCATACCGTTCAGCAGGCCATGAATGAAGCCGCCGTTGAAGGCGTCCCCCGCGCCGGTGGTGTCTATCGGGCCGCCCGGCGAGTAGGCCGGAATTTCGATTATTCCGTCCTCAGAACCTATCACCGCGCCGTCCTCGCCGCTCGTGACCGCCACCACCGGCACGCCGAGGTCTCGGTAGTGATTGACCATGGCAACCGGGTCGTCGGAGCCTATCAGCGCCGGAGCGTCGTCGGACGAGTTGGGCAGGAAGTAGTCAACGAACGGTATGAGTTCGGACGCGGCTTCGCGCAGTTCTTCCGGACTCCAGAGCTGGTGGCGGTAGTTGGGGTCGTATGAGACCTTCAGGCCGCGCTCTTTGGCTATCCGCGCCGCGCTCAGAACCGTCTCTCTCGCGCTCTCGGATATGGCCTGCGCGATGCCGGAGCAGTGCAAGACCTTCGCCGCCCCGATGTAGTCCGGGTCCAGGTCGTCGGGGCGCAGGGTGGTCGGCGCGCTGCCGCTGCGATAGTACACGAACTCTCTGTCGCCGTTCGGCATAAGCGCGACGAAGTGGACGGCGTTGAACCCCTCCACAACGCTGACATGGCCGGTGTCTATGCCAAGCGAGTTCCACGTATTGAGAAGATACGGCGCGAACGGGTCGTTTCCGAGCCGGGTTATGTAGCCTGCGCTAACGCCGAGTCTTTGGGCCGCCACGCAGATGTTGAAGCTGTCCCCGGCGAGCGAGCGCGTGAATGTGTCGGCCTCCTCTATCGGGTCTTCGGAGAAGAGTTCGATCATGCACTCGCCTATGCTTATCAGGTCAGGCATCCGCTGTCCCTTATTTCCGGACGTACTTCACTATCCGGCGTCCGGATACGCCCTCGACCGGCTGGACGAAGTATATGTTGCCGCCCGAATCGCCCGCCGCGCCGTGGCAGCTGCGGAATTCAGGACCTCCCCAGCGCGCCAGCGTGTTGCCGTCGGAGTCTAGGACGCTCAGGAAACCGCCGTTGTGTTCGGCGACATAGGCCGCGCCGCGCCGGTCCATCCAGATGACCGCGGGGCCTATTAGTTCTGCGGGCCACTGACCCGCGTATCCGCCCTCTTGGTCGAAGACCTGTACCCGGTCGTTCTCGCGGTCGGCGACCAGAACCTGTCCCGCCGGGTCAATACAGACGCCGTGCGGCAGGTTGAACTGTCCCGCCCCGCTTCCGGGGTCGCCCCAGCTCTTGATATGCTCTCCGTTCTCGGAGAACTTGTGCACCCGGCAGTTGGCGTAGCCGTCCGCTACGAACACGCTGCCGTCCGCCGCGACCGCGACGCCCGCCGGAAGGTTGAACGGCTCCCCGCCATGCGTGACGTCGCTCCAGCCGTTCGAGGAGAAGACCGAGTTGTCCGCGCCGGTGTCCGAGCGGTAGCCCCGCTCGCCGATTGCCATAAGCGGTTCGCCGTCCGTCGTGTACTTCAGAATCTGCCCCATGTCGCGGTCAACTATCCAGATGTTATCCGACGGGTCGGCGTATATGGCGTGCGGGAACACGAAATCCGCGCCCTCCCAGTGGCTTAGATAATTGCCGTCGCCGTCGAACACGATTACGCCGCGCTCGCCGCGATTGAAGCCGTAAACTCTGTCCTGAGAATCAACCGCGACCGCCGCCATGGGCGCGTCCCAGTCGTCCGGCAGTTTCGCCCAATCGTATATCGCCTCGAATGTGTGCTCGCCGCTTCCGACAGTTGCCATGACCAACCTCACTCCCTAATTGTTTGTCTCAAAGTCCGGCCGACCGTTAGTCTTCCGCCCGAACCGCCTCCGGCCTGCAGGCTTCCATGACCGCCAGCGTCGAATCCACCCCGCGCCTGGCGGCCACCACTCTTACTATCGCGGTATCCAGCCCCTCAGCCAGCCGCGCGAAGGCCGCGGCCGCGCCGTCCGCCTTCCCGAAGTATCCCACGCTCCGGAGTATCTCAGCCGGGAACGCCTCGGCCACCTCGTCCCTGGGCGCGCCTTTCCTCCGCATCTCGTCCAGGCGCGCGAGTTCGTCGCTGAAGCCCATGCGCTCGAAGTGCGCCCTGTATCCAAACCGGCGCTCTCGCTCCGTCGGGACCGACGCGCCGAGCGCGTACCCCATCGTCGCCTTGGCGAGCGCTATCCGCGCCGCGTCCACATCGTCGTCAACGCAGATTCTTATATACTCCGCGACGTTTATCTCAGACGGGTCGCGTCCGGCTTTCGCCGCGCCCTCCGCTATGCGCTCCCTGCTCCACGCTATCTGTTCAGGAGTGCACCAGTTCAGGCTTGCGCCGTCCGCGAGTTCGCCGCTCATCTCCAGCATCTTCGGGCCGAGCGCGCCCAGATAAACGGGCGTTTCGGGCGCGGGCCGCATACCGAGCCTCATGCCTTTGAGCGTACTAGTCTCACCTTCGTAGTTCACTCTTTCGCCGCGCGTCAGAGGCCGCACGATGGAGAGGTAGTCGCGCATCAGCGCGAGCGCGGACATTCGTCCCACGCCGAGCGCGGCCCTAGCCTGCGGCCTATACGCCCCGCCCGAACCTATGCCCATAATGAACTTGCCGCCCGTTATGTCGCTGACCGTTCCGCCCTCCATCGCGAACGACAGCGGCGTTCGGTACATGACCGGCGACACGGCTATGCCGGTGGTCAAGCCTTCAGGCACAATCTCGGTGGTCGCCTGCCAGCGCTGCACGCACAGGTGAAACGAGTCCTGCCCGTTGCCTTCCGGCGTCCAGACGCTTGTGTATCCCAACTTGGCGGCCTCGCGCGAGACTTCGCGCTGCTGATCCCAATCCAAGCCGAGCGTGGGGTCGAGTCCAACTCCGATTTCCATATTCCAACCTCGCGGCTTTTCTCTCAGGTGTCTGTAGTCAGCCCTCAGTTTACAGGTTTGACCCCGCGTTGTCAGGTGTGCGAATCGGAGGGTATTTCTCAACTTGCGCCGGCATTCATACCAGACCCTCTCTCAGCCACACCATTGCCAACGATCCCGCAAGCGCCTGAACGCTCTTGGAGTAGCCCTTCGTTATGGGAGCCGCAGCGCGGGCAGTGTACGTCATGGTTGTATGCGCGTGGACGGGCCATCTGAGCAATCCTCCGAATGATACAATGATTACTTGTATTAACAGCGCAAGTTGATAATACCGTTGAATTGGAATCGCCCCACTCAATTGGTTGCCGCTGAGACCAATGCCTGTCAGGTTGGTAAGACTGCCCAGTTCTGGCGGGACAGTCCCAGTCAACCCGTTGTGCCAGAGATCCAGTCTGGTGACTTGTCCAGCGCTGTTCATAGTAACGCCGTGCCATTCACCCAGCGGACGGTCGCTCAGCCAGTTGGTATTGTCCGTCCGGTTCGCCCCGTCCGTGGCGTTGTAGAGAGCGATGAGGGCGGCCCTGTCCCCGATGCTCTGCGGCGCAGACGGTTATCCGCAGAAGGACAGTCCGAGGTCTGCGAAGTCGTTGTTCGGGACATTCCGCAGAGTGTCGGGTATGCACCCGGTCAGTTGGTTGCCGCCGAGGCTTAGGCCTGTCAGGTTGGATAGGCTGCCCAGTTCGGATGGGATAGGGCCGCTCAGGTCGTTGCTGATGAGCCATAGGCGTGTCAGGTTGGATAGGCTGCCCAGTTCGGGTGGTATAGGGCCACTCAACTGGTTGCCGTCGAGCCATAGGCTTCTCAGGTTGGATAGGTTGCCCAGTTCGGGTGGTATAGGGCCGCTCAGGTTGTTGCTCCTGAGGTTTAGGACTGTCAGGTTGGATAGGCTGCCCAGTTCGGGCGGGATGCTCCCATTCAGTCCGTTGTTGCGGAGGCTTAGGCCTGTCAGGTTGGATAGGCTGCCCAGTTCGGGTGGTATAGGGCCACTCAGGTCGTTGCTGGTGAGGCTTAGGCTTGTCAGGTTGGATAGGCTGCCCAGTTCGGATGGGATAGGCCCGCTCAACTCGTTGTCCCAGGCGTACAGCGATGTCAGGTTGGATAGGTTGCCCAGTTCGGATGGGATAGGCCCGCTCAGGTCATTGCTGCTGAGCCATAATCCGGTTACCCGTCCGTCCGAGTTGGTGGTGACGCCGTGCCATTCGCCCAGCGGACGGTCGCTCAGCCAGTTGGTATTGTCCGTCCAGTTGGGGCCGTCCGTGGCGTTGTAGAGAGCCTCCAGAGCGGCTCTGTCGGCGGCTATTAGGGGGACCTGTCCACAGAAGGACAGTCCGAGGTCTGCGAAGTCGTTGTTCGGGACATTCCGCAGAGTGTCGGGTATGCACCCGGTCAGTTGGTTGCTGCTGAGCCATAGTTCTGTCAGGTTGGAGAGGTTGCCCAGTTCGGATGGGATAGGCCCGCTCAGGTCGTTGCTGGTGAGGCTTAGGCTTGTCAGGTTGGATAGGCTGCCCAGTTCGGATGGGATAGGCCCGCTCAGTTGGTTGTCGCCGAGCCATAGTTCTGTCAGGTTGGAGAGGTTGCCCAGTTCGGGTGGGATGCTCCCATTCAGGTCGTTGCCGCCGATGTCAAGGACTGTCAGGTTGGATAGGCTGCCCAGTTCGGATGGGATAGGGCCGCTCAGGTCGTTGCTGATGAGCCATAGGCGTGTCAGGTTGGATAGGCTGCCCAGTTCGGGTGGGATAGGGCCACTCAACGTTGTTGCCGTCGAGCCATAGGCTTGTCAGGTTGGATAGGCTGCCCAGTTCGGGTGGTATAGGGCCGCTCAGGTTGTTGCTGGTGAGGTTTAGGCTTGTCAGGTTGGATAGGCTGCCCAGTTCGGGTGGGATAGGGCCGCTCAGGTTGTTGCTCTGAGGTTTAGGACTGTCAGGTTGGATAGGCTGCCCATCGGGCGGGATGCTCCCATTCAGTCCGTTGTTGCGGAGGCTTAGGCCTGTCAGGTTGGATAGGCTGCCCAGTTCGGGTGGTATAGGGCCACTCAGGTCGTTGCTGGTGAGGCTTAGGCTTGTCAGGTTGGATAGGCTGCCCAGTTCGGATGGGATAGGCCCGCTCAACTCGTTGTCCCAGGCGTACAGCGATGTCAGGTTGGATAGGTTGCCCAGTTCGGATGGGATAGGCCCGCTCAGGTCATTGCTGCTGAGCCATAATCCGGTTACCCGTCCGTCCGAGTTGGTGGTGACGCCGTGCCATTCGCCCAGCGGACGGTCGCTCAGCCAGTTGGTATTGTCCGTCCAGTTGGGGCCGTCGGTGGCGTTGTAGAGAGCCTCCAGAGCGGCTCTGTCGGCGGCTATTAGGGGGACCTGTCCACAGAAGGACAGTCCGAGGTCTGCGAAGTCGTTGTTCGGGACATTCCGCAGAGTGTCGGGTATGCACCCGGTCAGTTGGTTGCTGCTGAGCCATAGTTCTGTCAGGTTGGAGAGGTTGCCCAGTTCGGATGGGATAGGCCCGCTCAGGTCGTTGCTGGTGAGGCTTAGGCTTGTCAGGTTGGATAGGCTGCCCAGTTCGGATGGGATAGGCCCGCTCAGTTGGTTGTCGCCGAGCCATAGTTCTGTCAGGTTGGAGAGGTTGCCCAGTTCGGGTGGGATGCTCCCATTCAGGTCGTTGCCGCCGATGTCAAGGACTGTCAGGTTGGATAGGCTGCCCAGTTCGGATGGGATAGGCCCGCTCAACTCGTTGTCCCAGGCGTACAGCGATGTCAGGTTGGATAGGTTGCCCAGTTCGGATGGGATAGGCCCGCTCAGGTCATTGCTGCTGAGCCATAATCCGGTTACCCGTCCGTCCGAGTTGGTGGTGACGCCGTGCCATTCGCCCAGCGGACGGTCGCTCAGCCAGTTGGTATTGTTCGTCCAGTTCGCCCCGTCGGTGGCGTTGTAGAGAGCGATGAGAGCGGCCATGTCGTCGGAGGGCGGGGGTTGAGGCGTGGGTGTCGGCTGGGGCATACCCGTTGCGGACGGTCTGGGGATACTCCAGTCCGCCCACTCAGGTTCGTAGTCATCCGCGGTTACATCGGCGTAATCAGCAGTGGAACCCAATAGGGGAAGAACCTGCGCGCTTATCGCCCAGAGCGTTATCTCCAGTATATAGCATTGACCCTCTTGCCAACTTGGACAATCGCCCGCCGTGTATGATTCGATAAGGACAGCCGTATGAATTTCAAGAGGTGACGGATTGGAACTGAGCGATGAGATTATCCGCGCTTTGGCGGTCTCAAAATCCTCGCCCGTATTAGGAATCACGTAGTTGCTGATGTAAGTGTCCGAGAGTCCTAGCAGGATAGTCAGAATGGGGCTGTCAGGCGTCTGTTCATAAACCTGCCAAACACCCTGAAGATACCATTCGCGATAGTTATAGGTCTGGTAATGGGGGGGGGGGGGGGGGGGGGGGGGATCTTGGGCTAGGATCGTGGATGCGAGCGCGATTAGCCCGAATCCAGCAATGATTACAAGTATCCCTGCAAGTAGTTTGACCTTCATACGGTTGCCTCCTTGTGGCAGGGAATCGGCTACTCACCACAGTCGCCCGGTCCGTGTGAGCCTCAAGTAGGCGCGAATGCCATCCTTGCCAAAAGCTCACACGCTGAACTAAAAGGCAAATGACTGAGACTGTGGTGTGTCCAAGCGGCATTCCTGCGCACTGGTCTGGATTTGCGGTATTCAAGCCTCATAAGTCACCGCGTGTCAAGAATACCGTATAAACGAAGATTTATCAAACCGCTGAAGTTCGATCGGAGAGTAAGCCATATTGCGGAAAGTCTCGCGCGGGAATAGAATTTGGGCAATCGGATAGGGCAACGCGCCCTGCGCTAGATAGAACGAGTCACGCTTCGAGGAGGCTGTGGTGCTAGAACAATTCAAGGTGCCCGAGGATATAGCGGTTCACGTACAGGAGTCCGCTCTTCGGGAGACGGTTGCGAATGTTTTCAAGAAGATGGGCGTCAGCGATTCGGACAGCGAACTTGCCACCGACGTTCTCGTCGTCGCGGATATGCGCGGCGTTGAGACGCACGGCGTCTCGAATATGCTGCGCTCATACGTCGCCGGATACGGAAGCGGTGAAATAAACAATAACCCCAACTGGCGGATAACCCGCGAGACTCCCGCTACCGCCAACATAGACTCCGACCGGGGGCTGGGCATTATCGTCACCCCCAAGGCCATGGAGATAGCTATCGAAAAGGCGAAGGAGGTGGGGGTCGGCATGGTGACCGTACACAACTCTCGCCATCTCGGAATGGCGTCGTACCATGCTATGGTGGCGCTCGAACACGACCAGATAGGTCTGTGCGTGACATCCTGCCCGCCGGGTGTGTTGCCGACGTTCGGCTCGGAGCCGCGGCTTGGCACGAACCCGATAGCGGTCGCCGCGCCCGCCGACAAGGAGCCTCCCTTCGTCTTCGACGCGGCCACAAGCACTGTCGCCGGCAACAAGCTCGGCCTCGCCCGGCGGCTCGGCAATAAGCTGCACCCCGGATGGGTCGCCGACTCGGAAGGCGTACCCCTGATGGAAGAGGTTGACCCGCCGACACCGGGCTACGAGGGTCGCGCCTCGTCGTTCCTGCTTCCGGTCGGCGGCAACCGCGAGTCCGGCTCGCACAAGGGTTACGGCTTAGCTTGCGTGGTGGACATCCTGGGCGGAATCCTGTCCGGCGGCGGCTTCGGGATGGTTCCCGGACGCCCCAACTTCGGGCATATGGTCGCCGCCTACAACGTCGAGGCGTTTATGGACACCGCCGAGTTCAAGCGCACCATGGACGACTTCTTGCGAATGCTGAGGGAGACCCCGCCCGCGCCCGGACATGCGAGAGTCCTCTTCCCGGGCCTTCCCGAATCCGAAGAAGAAGAGACCCGCGCCGAACACGGAATCCCGTTCCACCCCGAAGTGATCGAGTGGTTCAAGGACATCACAAGCGAACTCGACATCCCCTATAACCTGACGTAGCCGACTCGGACTGCGATTGCCTAGCGGGGGAGCTGTTCGGAGCGCGCCGGAATCAGATGGCGAGCGGGATGCGAATCATCCCGTCGGTCACGCGACGCCGGCTGTGGTCGGGGCATAGCTTATGGGCTCCGGCCGCCGGCTATAAGCCGCTCGAGAGAGCCGGCGTAGGTCTTGGACAACCGCGACACCGGGACGCTGAGCAGCTCGCTCACTGTGAGGTTCGCGCCGGAAACTGACCCGATGGTCAGCCAAGCAACCCCTTCGGCGGCGCATATTTCTTCGAGGCGCGCGAGGTTGTGGGGGTTGAGACTGACCACAATCCGGGACTGGCCTTCGCCGAACAGGGCGGCGTCCCACCGACCCTTAATCGGCGCGGTCACCTCTGCGCCCAGCTCGCCCGCGATGGCGCATTCGGCAACGGCAACGGCTAGTCCGCCGTCCGAGCAGTCGTGCGCCGAGTTCGCTATCCCGGCCGAGACCAACTTGCGGCAGACTTTCTGGACGGCGACTTCTATGTCGAGGTCAATTCTAGGGCGTCCCTCGACGCGTCCGTGGATTAGCTCTAGGAATTCACTGCCGCCTAGTTCTGAGCCGTCGGATTCAATTGAGTCGCGTCCCAACAAGACTATGAGGTCTCCCTCTCGCTTGAAGGCGATGGTGGCGCGCGCCTGAACGTTGTCGGCGATTCCGAGCGCGCCCACCACGGGTGTCGGGTAGATGGCCTCGCCTCTCGACTCGTTGTACAGGCTCACGTTGCCGCTTATCACGGGCGCGTCGAAGCGTCGGCCGGCCTCTGCCATTCCTTCTATCGCTTTTTCAAGCTGGGCGTATATTTCGGGGCGTTCGGGATTGCCGAAGTTCAGACAGTCGGTGAGCGCGATGGGCAGCGCGCCGACACAGGACACGTTCCGGCACGCCTCGGCCGCCGCTATCATGCCTCCCACGAACGGGTCCAGGTAGCAGTATCGTCCGTTGCCGTCGGTGGAAAGCGCCAGGCCTTTGTTCGTCCCTTTGACTCTGAGAAAAGCGGCGTCGCCGCCCGGGGTTATGACCGTGTTGGTCTGAACTTGGTGGTCGTACTGTCGGTATATCCACTGTCTGCTGGCTATATTCTGCGAGCCGAGTATCCTCAGAAGGCATTCGGCGGGTGAATCGGTGAGTGGGGGTAGTGTGGACACATCCAGGTCGGGACCGACGAGAGGTTGGACATTCCTGTCTCCCCGGTACAGGGGCGGGTCGGTCAGCAGACGGACGGGAACGCCGCCGCGTTCGCGCCCGTTCTCTAGGATGGTCGCTAGGCCGTCCGCGGTTACCTCGCCTATCACATCCGAGCGCAGGTCCCACTTGTCGAATATCTTTCTGACCTCTTTCTCGCGTCCGGGTCGGACGATTATCAACATTCGCTCCTGCGACTCGCTGAGCATAACCTCGTAGGGCATCATGCCGGACTCGCGGCGGGGAGCTTTTGCAACGTCAATCCTGATTCCGGCGTTCGCGCTGCTAGCGCACTCCACGCTCGCGCTGGCGAGACCGGCGGCGCCGAGGTCCTGTATGCCGACGACGGCGGGGCTCTGAGCGGCCTCAAGGCAGGCTTCGATGAGAACCTTCTCCATGAAGGGGTTGCCGACCTGCACGGTCGGTCTGAGTTCGCGCTCGTCCTCGAACGTTCTTGACGCGAGGCCGGACGCTCCATGAATTCCGTCGCGCCCTGTGTCCGCGCCGACCAGCATCAGCAGGTTGCCGGGTTCGCCCGCGGTCGCTCTTCGCAGATCGGATGTCCTGAGAAGGCCGACGCACATCGCGTTGACGAGCGGGTTGCCGGAGTAGCTTTCCGAAAAGTAAACCTCTCCTCCCACATCCGGCACGCCGATGCAGTTGCCGTAGCCTGATATGCCGGACACGACGCCTTCGAACAGGTACTTGCTTCTGGGTTCGGACAGCGGGCCGAAGCGCAGGGAGTTGAGAAGGGCTATGGGACGCGCGCCCATGGCGAATATGTCCCTGACGATGCCGCCGACGCCTGTGGCCGCGCCTTCGTACGGCTCTATGGCTGAGGGATGGTTGTGCGACTCGATCTTCATCACGATCGCCCAGCCGTCTCCAATGTCCACCACTCCGGCGTTTTCGCTGCCCGGCGCCACCAGCAGACGCTCGCTGCGAGTGTCGAACATTCTGAGCAGCGGCTTAGAGTGCTTGTACCCGCAATGTTCGCTCCATAGCGAGCCGAACAGCCCGAGTTCCAGCGAGTTGGGTTCGCGCCCAAGGCGTTCTACGATGGTCTCGTATTCTGTTGTGGAGAGGGCAAGTTCGTCGAGGGTTTCCTGGGAGACGGGCATTCGGGTTATCCTGTCGGTGTGGGCGCTGTCCGCGCCGTGAAGCTCAGTATCGAGCGGAATATGGCGAGTCCGTCCGTCCCGCCGACAAGGGGGTCGCAGCAGCGCTCGGGGTGAGGCATCATGCCCAGCACGTTGCCCTCGCGGTTCGAGATTCCGGCTATGTTGCGGCGGGAGCCGTTGGGATTGGCGGATTCGGTGACATTGCCGTCCGGGTCGGAGTATTTGAATATAATCTGCCCGTTGGATTCCAGGGAGTTCAGCGTGGAATCGTCGGCATAGTAGTTCCCTTCGCCGTGCGATATGGGTACGGCAAGGACATCGCCCGGCGCGGATTGGTTGGTGAACGGGGAATCCGCGGACTCGACGCGTAGGTTCACCCACTGGCATCGGAACTGGAGGTGAGTGTTTCGGGTGAGGACTCCGGGCAGGATTCCGGCTTCGCAGAGTATCTGAAAGCCGTTGCAAATGCCAATCACCAGTCCGCCGCGCTCGGCGAAACTCCGCGCGGCGGACATCACAGGGGAGAACCGGGCTATCGCGCCCGGACGCAAGTAGTCCCCGTATGAGAACCCGCCGGGAATTATCAGGCAGTCGAGGCCGGATAGGTCGGTGTCCTTGTGCCAGACGTATCGAGCGCGCTGTCCGAGGTTTTCGGTCACTGCGTTGTAGCAGTCGGTGTCGCTCCATGTGCCGGGGAATACTATTACGCCGAATTCCATGCGCCGACCTTTCTTTGGGCAGAGTGGTTCCAAGCGGTCCGTGTCAGAGACTTCTGAGGGTCTGCTGAACTATGGAGTTGACTTCGCGGCCTTCGGCCTTGCCCCTGACCTGAGGCATAATCGCGCCCATCACCTTGCCCATGTCGGCCGGGCCGGACGCTCCGACCTCGGCCACGACCCTCTGGACCAATTCGGTTATCTCGTCGCTCGACATCTGCTGCGGCAGATAGGCCATTACCACGGCCAGTTCGTTTCGTTCTTTCTCAACGAGGTCTTCTCTGCCCGCGTCCTTGTATGCGTCTATGCTGTCTCGACGCTGCTGCGCCTGTCTGGATAGAACCTGAATGACCCCCTGGTCGTCGAGTTCCTTCCGGTCCCTGATTTCCTGGTTTTTTATTTCGGAGCGCAGGTAGCGGATGACGTCGCGCTTAAGCGCGTTCCTGTCGCGCATAGCCTGTTTGAGATCGTCGTTCAGTCTGGATTTCATAGTCATTCCGACCCTCCGGATTCCGATTTTGGAGTGTGGCTATCGCATTATCTATCCTGAACAGGGTTGTCTTTCGGCCCAGCGCCTCCAGTGACTCGAAGATGGGCGGCGACACCCTTTGTCCGGTTACGGCGGCTCTGAGCGAGCCGAGCAGTTGTCCGACTTTGACTCCGATGTCTTTAGCCATTGGCCTGAGCAGGTCTTCTATTGACCGCGTATCGAACTTGTCCAGAGCTGCCAATCCGTCCCGCGCCGCGTTTAGGGCTACCGAGGCGCTCTCGGCGTCCATCCCTCTCTGCACAAGCTGGGAGGGCCGTATGGTCACATTTTCTGAGAAGACGAACTTCACCAGGGGCGCCGCGTCCCGGAGCGTCTTGAGTCTCTCTCGCGCAAGCGGGACTACTTGCTGTACGCGCTCACTGTCGGGCGGAGTGTCGAAGTCGGGAGGCGAGTTCCGCCAGAATGCGGCGAGAGCGTTCGCCAACCTCTCGTCGCTTGAGCGTCGTATGTGCTGACCGTTCAGCCAATTCAGCTTATTGCGGTCAAATACTGCGTCGGACTTGCTCACTCTCGCGAGGTCGAAGGACTCTATCAGTTCGCGGGGCGTGAATATCTCTGTGTGGTCGTCTAGCGACCAGCCGAGCAGCGCGAGGTAATTCATGAGCGCTTCCGGCAGGAAGCCCATGTCGCGATAGTCCATAACCGACGCGGCCCCGTGGCGCTTGCTGAGCTTGGTCTTGTCGGGCGCGAGTATGACGGGCAGGTGCGCGAATTCGGGCATATCCCAGCCGAAAGCGGAGTATAGCTGAACGTGTCTGGGAATGCTGGAGAGCCACTCTTTGGCGCGGGTTACGTGGGTGATGCCCATGTGGTGGTCGTCCACCACCGAGGCCAGGTGGTATGTGGGAAAGCCGTCGGACTTGAGCGCGACGAAATCGTCGTAGAGGCGGTTCTCGAATTCGAGATGTCCGAATATGATATCGTCGAGCGAGGAGTTGCCCTCTGCGGGCATCTTGAATCGGATTACGAACGGCGCTCCCGCGTTCCGGAATCCGCGTTTTTGGGACTCGGTGAGATTGATGCAATGGCGGTCGTAGCCGATTGTTTCGTCTCCGCGTCGCTGCTGGGCGCGCCTCAGTTCGTGGAGCCGCTCCGGGGAGCAGTAGCAACGATAGGCGTGTCCCGACGCGATTAGCCGTTCGGAGGCGTCGGCGTAAAGTTCAAGGCGTTCGGATTGCACGTAGGGGCCGTAGTCGCCGCCGACATCGGGGCCTTCGTCCCAGTCAAGGCCGACCCAATCGAGAGATTCGAGCATGGATTCGACCGCGCCGTCCGCGCGTCGGGTTTGGTCGGTATCCTCGACGCGTATCATGAACGCGCCGTTGCGCTTGCGCGCGTACAGCCAGCCGAATATGGCGGTCCGCGCGTTCCCGATATGCGGGTTGCCCGTTGGGCTAGGGGCAAATCTGAGTCTCACTTGTTTGGTCATGGGTCTGTCGCTCTGATTGAATCTCTAATCGGTGTGGGGGCAGGTAAGGATTCTAGCATTAAGCCGGCTCGCGCATAAACAGAGGTTGGGCGCGGAAGCGAAGCGCGCTTTTGCGATGTCTCGGACAATTGCGTGGGGGTTAGCGAGAAGCGCTATGTCCGCAGTTGGGGGAAGAGGACGACTTCGCGGATGGCGCGCTGTCCGCATAGGAGCATGGCGAGGCGGTCTATGCCCATTCCGAGTCCGCCTGTGGGCGGCATTCCGTATTCGATGGCGGTGAGGAAGTCTTCGTCGAGACGGTCCCACTCTTCTTCCGGAAGCTCGGAGCGGAGTTCTTCCTGGTTCTCGAAGCGGGCGCGCTGGTCAACCGGGTCGTTAAGCTCGGTGAAGGCGTTGGCTATTTCCATGCCGGACACGAACGCTTCGAACCTTTCGACAAGCCTGTCGTCGTATCCGGCGCGCTTGGCGAGCGGCGATACCTGCACCGGATAGTCCACTAGGAAGCATGGGGCAATGAGGAAAGGCTCGACTCTGGTGGAAATGAGCTTGTCCACTAGTCCGGCCCAGCTAACTTGGTTGGAAACGTCTATCCCGCTGGCGGCCATCTCCTCTTTGAGGCTGTCAACTTCCTGGTGTCGGAGTATGTCAATTCCGCTACGATCTTTTATCTGGTCAACGAGGCTGAGACGGGGCCATGGCGGGGTGAAGTCAATCGAGCGGTTTCCATACTCGACGGCGGCGCTGCCGGTCACCTCGGCGGCCACCGTGCTGACCAGATCCTCGACCAGACACATGACGTCGTTGTAGTCGGCGAACGCTTCATAAGATTCCATGGTAGTGAATTCGGGGTTGTGGTTGGCGTCTATGCCCTCGTTTCGGAAAATTCTGCCGATTTCGTAAACTTTTTCAAGTCCGCCGACTATCAGCCGCTTCAGGTGGAGTTCGGTGGCTATTCTGAGGAAGAGGTCTCGGCTCAGGGCGTTGTGGCGCGTCTCGAATGGGTGCGCCATTCCGCCGGCGGCTATCGGCACCAGAATGGGGGTTTCGACCTCGATGAATCCGCGCCTGTACATAAAGCGCCGAATGGCTCTGACCATTCGGCTTCGCATAACGGCTATTCTGCGCGCGTCGGGGTTGGCTATCAGGTCGAGGTATCGTTGTCGGTAGCGGATTTCGGTATCTGTGAGGCCATGCCATTTTTCAGGAAGGGGACGCAGGGATTTGCAAAGGATAGTGAAGCTGTTCGTCTGCACGGTCACCTCTCCCGCGCGTGTGCGGATCATGGGGCCGGAGACGCCTATCCAGTCTCCGATGTCCACATATCTCAGCGTCTGGTATTCGTCGCCGAGGGAGTTGCTCCTAAACATTGCCTGTATCTTGCCTGAGCCGTCTAGGATGTCGCAGAACGTGACCCGTCCCATTCCGCGCAGAGCGGTTATGCGTCCTCCAATGGAGACTTGTTCGATTTCGGCTTCGCCTTCGCCGGAAGACTCGACGGATTCGAAGTGCGCTATCGCTTCTTGGGCTGTGTGCGTACGCCCGTAGTTGCGGGGGTATGGGTCAATCCCCCTGCTTCTGAGGTTTTCCAGCTTTTCCAGGCGCGCTTGGAAGAGTTCATCGGAGGGCAGAGGCATCTGGATGTATTCTCCTATATGACAAACGGCGCGTTTGTTTTACAAAAGCGAAGATTCACTCAATCTCTACGATAGTCAGCTTTTGAACGCCGGCGGGCGTATTGACCTCGACAACGTCTCCAACTCGCTTATCAAGGAGAGCCTCGCCAACCGGCGAGTCGTTGGATATCTTTCCTTCCAGCGGTCTGGCTTCGGCGCTTCCCACCAGTAGATAGTGTCGCCGTCTTCTGTCGGAGGTTTGAACGGTAACGGATGAGCCGAATTGTACCCTGTCGGCGGCGTCGGGGCTTTTCTTGGCGACGACGGCGTTGGAAAGAATATCCTGAAGGTCTCGTATTCGCCCTTCGACAAACGCCTGCTCGTTCTTGACCTCTTCGTATTCCGCGTTGTCCACTGTTCCGCCGCTCTCGGTGGCTATGTGAAGTCGGGCGGCTACGTCCGGCCTGCGTACAGTGCGAAGTTCGTTCAGCTCGTCTTCAAGCTGCTTCTGTCCTTCGGGTGTCAGGAGTCTTTGGGGCTGAGTCATATCAGTTCTCCGGGATGCCAAAAAGCCGAAAATGAATTTCATAAACGGCGAATTTCAGTCGGATTCGATATATGATACAACCCCGAACATACAATGTAAATCTGAGGAGATTGGATAAGCGGGGTTGCGGCAGCTTGGCGTCAGCGATGTTCTGGGTTGCCACGGGAGCGCGGGAGGCGCTCTTTCTCGGGCATGGGGGTGAGTGAGGTGGAGAGATTTCGCAAATTCTCTTGGATAGAGATGGTATAATTTGTGTTGAAGATCAAGCCGGGACGGGAAGGCGATTATGTCGAGAGTGAAAGATAGGGTTGATGTTTTGGTAATTGGAGCGGGGGCTTCGGGAGCGGCGTTCACGTGGAGCTTGGCGAAAGACGGTTTTGACACGCTGTGCCTTGAGCAGGGCGGCTGGATGAACCCTTCGGAGTATCCTCCCACTCAACAGGATTGGGAAATACACCGCCAGACGGACTTCAACGCGAATCCGAATTTCAGGGGACTGCCGGAGGACTATCCGGTCAACGACGAGGATTCTCCCATCGCGCCGCTGATGTACAACGCGGTCGGCGGCAGCACGATTCATTGGAGCGCGCACTTTCCTCGGTTCCATCCGTCCGACTTTCGGACGAAGACACTGGACGGCGTCGCGGACGACTGGCCTCTGAGCTACGAGGAGCTGGAACCCTATTTTGACCTCAACGACCGCATTATGGGCGTGGCGGGCATGACCGGCGATACCGCCTATCCGCCTAAGTCGGAGCGCCAGACGCCGCCGATACCGCTGGGTGCGGTCGGGCAGACTATGGCGAGGGGATTCGACAAGCTTGGCTGGCACTGGTGGCCGTCGGACTCGGCGATTCTCACCGCGCCATACGACGGGCGCGCCGCCTGCAACAACTGCGGGCCATGCGATATCGGCTGCTCGCGCGGGGCGAAGTCTTCGACGGATATAACCTACTGGCCTAAGGCGCTGGCGCTCGGGGCGCAGTTGAAGACCCATTGTCGCGTCAGGGAGATAACGGTGGGCCGCGATGGACAGGCGGACGGTGTTCTTTACTACGACGCGGACGGCAATATCCAGGAACAGAAAGCGCGGGTTGTGGTTCTGGCGTGCAACGGGATTGGCACTGCGAGGCTCATGCTCAACTCTCGGTCGGCGATATTTCCGGAAGGAATCGCGAACTCGTCGGGACTTGTGGGCAAGAATTTGATGTTCCACCCGTATGCGATGGCAACGGGGTTATTCGAGGAGGTTTTGGAAGGTTACAAGGGGCCGAACGGGGCGGCGATAGTGAGCCAGGAGTTCTACGAGACTGACCTGTCAAGAGGGTTCGTTAGGGGGTATGCTTTCCAGGTCGCGCGAAGCCAAGGGCCGGTGACGACGGCGCAGGGCGGGATAATGGGGAGGCGCGTTCCCTGGGGGCAGGAACATCATGATAGGTTTGAGAAGGCGTTTGGGCATACTATAACCATCGCGGTCATCTGTGAGGATCTGCCCGAACTCCATAACAAGGTTACGCTGGACAGCGAGCTCACCGACGGCGACGGAATACCCGCGCCGAAGGTCAGCTACACGCTCAGCGAAAACAGCGACAAGATGCTTGATCACGGGATAGCGCGAGCCAGCGAGGCGATGGAGGCGGCCGGAGCGTATGATGTGAGCGTGATACCGTTGCTTCGCGCGGGCGGCTGGCACCTGATGGGAACGGCCAAGATGGGGACGGATCCTGATAGCAGTGTAGTGGACCGGAGTGGCCGGGCGCATGATGTGAAGAACCTGTACGTTGTTGACGGCAGCGTGTTCGTAACGGCCGGCGGAGTGAACCCGACCTCCACCATCCAGGCCGTCGCGCTGCACATGGCGGACGAGTTCAAGCGGAATGCCAGACATATGAGCGGCTGACAATATGAGTCGAACGTCTGCCAACAAATAGGGGGATAGCAACAAGATGTCACGATTTTTCAGCCAAAGCCAGTACGCGCTCGTCACCTCTATCCTTGATCGCCTTATACCGCCGCGGGGCGATATGCCGGGGGCGGGCGAGATGGGAATCGCGGACTATCTGGATGGCATAGTGGCAGAGTCGAACCGACTCGCTCGTCTTTTTTCCGGCGGCTTGCAGGATGTCGAGATCTCGGCAGCGCAGAGCGGGTTGTCTTTCGAGGAACTGAGCGACAAGCGGAAGGACGAGGTTCTGAGATGCGCAGAGGCGGATAGCCCGGAGTTCTTCGACCGGCTGGTTCAGCACACCTACAACGGCTATTACAGCAACCCGAAGGTGGTTGAGGCGTTGGGGCTAGACCCCAGGCCGCCCCAGCCTCGGGGCAACCGGGTCGAGATGGGAGACCTGAGTTCGCTCCAAGTTGTGGCGGAGCGGGGACAGGCGTATCGTGACGCCTGACGTGTCCGGGTTTGCAACTGTGTGATGGTAGTTGGCGCAACTGTTAGAAATGCCTTTGCCCACTCTTGTTTATGGGAGGGGCTTGGGTGGCGAGAACTCTGAACGGGTGAATCGGGGCGTTTCTGAGTGCCCAGAACAGGATAACGCCCGCCCAGCAACGCCCATATCCACTGAGGCGGCACGAATGCCGAGGGCAAGGACTGTCCCACAAACGTCCGTGTCGCGTCGGAGATATACGAATACGCGATGAACGGCAGAGCCGCCACCGCGAAAGCAGCGAGATAGTTCGGGACATGAGGTTTCTGGGATGGAGGAGAGGCTTGATAAGACCTGTACTTGGGACCGCGCGCCTCGCCTTCGCCGGATACGCGTCTGCCGAAGTTCGTGCAGAAACTTGCGTCGTCTCTGTTCTCTCTTCCACAATATGGGTAGAACATGACGGTTTCCCATCCATCGGAGGAATGTTCCGGTGGATGCGCTCAGAGTGTATCGGTCATGTTGTTTTTGATGTTCCGCGACCGGCTGGGGCCGAGAGCGCTCTACCGCAATTCGGCGCATAGGGAGCCTAATTAGCGTGTTAATTCATTGACGCCAATTCAAGCGTCTCTATACTATTCGATACACGCTTTCTGACTACCCGGACAGCGCGAGTGGCGGAGATGAATAATAGTTTTGACTCACCGCTGAGATTCGTGGATATGTTCTGCGGCGTTGGCGGCTTTCATATAGCCGCGACGCAGTTGGGGATGGAGTGCGTTTTCGCCTGTGACATTGATGCGGAGGCGAGGCGCGCCTATCGCCACAACTTCGGTATCGAACCCGCCGGCGACATCACCGGGATTCAGCCCTCCGACATCCCCGACCATGATATTCTTATGGCAGGATTCCCGTGCCAGCCGTTTAGCATTATTGGGGCTATGCGCGGCTTCGAGGATGCGCGGGGGACGCTGTTCTTCAATCTGGCCGAGACGATTGAAGCCAAGAGACCCGCCGCCGTCCTGCTCGAGAACGTGCGGCAGTTGTCCTCGCACAATAGGGGACGCACCCTGGCGAGAATCATTGAGGTATTGGAAGAGTTGGGCTATCGGACGGACTGGGGGCTGCTGAATGCGCTGGACTTCGGGTTGGCTCAGAAGCGCGAGCGCACATTTATCGCAGGCTTCCGCGACCACTCGATTCCGTTCGACTGGCCTGAGCCTCTGGGCGACCCGCCTCCGTTGACTACGGTTCTGGAAAGCTATGTTCCTGAGCGTTTCTTCGCAAGCGAACACATACGACGCAAGCGACAGGTGAAGCATCGGAGTGAATACGACTTGGCTATCTGGCACGAGAATAAGGGGGGCAACGTGAGCAGCCACCCGTTTTCCTGCGCTCTGCGCGCGGGGGCGTCGTACAATTACCTGCTTGTGAACGGCGAAAGGCGGCTGACGCCAAGGGAGATGCTGAGGCTTCAGGGTTTTCCGGAATGGTTTGAGTTGCCCGGCAGCTACCAGCAGATACGGAAGCAGACGGGAAACGCGGTTCCGCCGCCGGTCGTGAAAGCGGTTTTGGAGAAGATGGTTTATGGCTTATCGAGGGCCGCGACTGCGCGGAAGAAGAGCAGGTTCAACGCCGTACCCATTGGGTCAGATTCCTGACTCCGTTATCTTGTCAATCGCAAGAAGCGTCGTTTACTTGGGTGCAATAGGAAGGTCCCGACTATCCGGTGACGACTGGGGAGATATATTCGCCGAGGTACTTAGCGCAACTCACCTAAACAGCCCTCTAGGAATAGTTGATGTTGCGCTTGGCAATACCGCATGGTCGGCTAAGACCGTTCAAGTTCAAGAACCAGAACGCGTGAATCGTGTTCGTTTAATATCTGGTCGTAATAACGTAGGCTTTTCTTATGATAACCATAAGCCTCTTGCTGATATACAAGAGACGGGTCGCCAAGTGTTGGAAATTTGGAACGCGCGGGTCGAGGAAGCCATGGAGCAATACTCGCAACTCAGACGTATTATCCTAATTCGCAATATGGAAATATTTCGATTCAAGATTTTCGAGCTCTCCACAGATCTTTTTGATCCAGCCGACTATACTTGGCGGCTAAACAAGAGAAACAACCTAGAGGGCTTTAGAATTCAGGATGACTACCATTATTTCACTTGGCAACCGAACGGTTCACAATTCACCATTATTCAGGAAGTAAGTGGTTCGGCTCGATTATTTGAAGTTCAAAAGCCTCAATTACAGAATCCCCATAAGGTACTTGAGAGTATTGGATACACTGACGATTGGGTGAAATTCCTCTAGCGGTGGGCTGATATAGTGGACACGGTATCTCCGGAAGTCCGCAGCCGGATAATGGCGCGGGTTAAGTCCAAGGGCATGAAGCCGGAAATGAAGGTGCGGAGGTTGCTTCATGGTCTCGGCTATCGCTACCGGCTTCATCGCGCCGACTTGCCAGGTCGTCCCGATTTGGTGTTCCCGTCGCGCCAAAAGGTCGTATTCGTGAACGGTTGTTTCTGGCACTACCACCCCGGATGCGAGCGTGTGCGAATTCCGGCGACAAATCGGGAGTACTGGGTAGCGAAGTTGGAGCGGAATCGCGCCAGAGATGAACGCAACCTGACGCTGCTGGAAGCGGAGGGATGGTCGGTGATGACGGCGTGGGAGTGCGAGTTGCGAGATATGGACGCGGCTACCGGGCGCCTTGTGGAGTTTCTGGGAGAGTAGGTCTACGCTATCTTGCGTTTGTCTGTTAAACTTTCGGCAAGAATTTCGGAGGTGGCACAAAGATATGACACGCATCTATGTACTTGGAGCTGGGACGCCCACCCCGACGCCGACTAGGTTCGGGAGTTCGTTCGTGCTGGAAACGGGTGACGACCGGATAATGGTGGACTGCGGCCCGGCGGCTACTCACAAGCTGGTCAAGGCGGGGCTTTGGCCAACCGAGATAGACTATCTCTTCTTCACCCATCACCACTTCGACCACGATATAGATTATCCCTGTTTCCTGCTGTGTCGCTGGGACCAGAGTGTCGGCAAAGAGAACAGGCTTCAGGTTTACGGTCCAACGCTGACCGAGAAGATAACCGAAGGGATTCTTGGCGAGGACGGGGTGTTCGCGCATGACTGGAAGGCGCGAGTGAATCACCCGCTGAGCCAGCAAATTTTCGTCAACCGGGGCGGTACTCTGCCGCGTCCGGCGCCGGACGTGTTCGCAAAGGACATCGGACCGGGCAAGGTGTATTCAGGCAGGGACTGGGAGGTGACTGCCGCTCCCGCCGAACATGTTCAGCCCTATCTGGATTCACTTGCGTATAGGTTCGACACCCAGGACGGCAGCGTTGTGTTCACCGGCGATACCCAACCCTGCGACAGCGTCCGGGAACTGGCGCGCGACGCTGACTTGATGCTGTGTATGTGCTGGGACGACCAGGACGTGATGGATGAAACAGGGGAGACGGGTGGTCAGTGCGGCACAGTGGGCGCGGCGCATATGGCTCAGGAAGCGGGCGTCAAGAAGCTCGCGCTGGTACATATAGGGCCACACCTGTCCGGCCACGGACCTATGGAGAAGGGCATCGGAGATGTCAAACGCATCTATGACGGTCAGTTGCTATTTACTGAGGAGCTGATGTCTTTCGTTCTCTGATTCCGCGCTTCGACGGAACGCATGAGGTCCCATTCGTGCCGCCATATTTCCATCTTGATGAAGTCGCGTCCGTTGCGTCGCACCGGAGCGATGTCCTTGAAGCCCGCCTTGTGGAAACTTTTTTGGGCGCGATAGTTCCAGGATAGGGTGTGAAGATAGACGCGGTTGAGAGGGTACTCTTCAAACATATGGTCCAGTAGAAGGCGAACGGTCTCGGTGCCGAAGCCCCTGCTCCAGTAGTCTTTGTCCCCGATCATTATTCCGAGTTCGGCCTTTCCGCCGCGTAGGTCTATGTCGTAGAACATGACGTTGCCGATATGCAGTCCGTCGGCTGTATCCACTGAGAGGCGTTTGGAGCGAGGGGACGGGTAGGATATTTCGTCTTTGGCCAGCTGCTCGAAGTCCTTATAGCTAATGCGCAAGGGACGTGTGGCGTCGAGTTCTGCCAGTTCGGGATCGCTGCGCCACTTATAGTCGTCCGGTATGTCTGACTTCTTCTTCTCGCGCAAGACCACGCGGTCGCCGCTTATGTTGACGTTATCCCGCCGCTTCTTTTGGTCGAGCTTGCCGCTCGACCATGGAAACACCCTTCCGAACAATATCTACCTCACTTTCGTAGGTGAGAAATCTGCAAGCGTCCTCTACCGGCGCCCATTTCACGATGTCGAACTCGTGGTCGTGCCGTGAAACATCGCCGCCCGTTGATTTCATAAGATAGAAGTGAACTACTTTGTGGCAACGCATTCCGTCCTGGGCGCGCACGAACCAGTACTCGATACTGTCAATATAGTCGAGGGACTTCACCTGAAGGCCGGTCTCTTCCCGCACCTCGCGAAGGGCGGTCTGGAGGACGCTCTCTCCCGGGTCCGGCGTACCCTTCGGCAGCCTCCAATTTTCCGGATAGCGCAGGCCGCATATGGCCACCTCGGTACGCCCCGCGCTATTGGCGCGATAGACGACGCCCCCGGCCGACATTAGGTTTTCGGTATATTTTTTTCTAGCCATGTGTCGAACCTGTTTTCCGTATGCAATTCTAGGTTCTAATCCCGAAACTCGTCAAGCGCGGGGTTAGTAGGCGGGGTCTTTTCATTTCAGCTTCGCTATACCCGCGAAAAGCGAGAATCTAGCGCCGGCGCGCTATGCGGGAAGGATACTGTGTTGTACTATCTGATTCTGACCGGGCCGGCAAGCCTGTGCGTCGTCATTCGCGCGAAATGGGTGAACCCGCTCGCGGCGGGCAGTCTATCGGCTCGGCGGAAACATTGCCGCGGACTGGTATTAGTATGGCGCAATCCGAAAAGACGTTATCCGACCCTTTCCTCAAGTTCAGTGTGCGAAAGGCGTATGAAGGCTTTACGTTGTCCTGCGCCGGACAGTTCGAGCGTGGCATCACCACGGTCTTCGGGCCGTCAGGCAGTGGGAAGACGACGTTGCTTGACTGCATCTCCGGTATGCTGTCGCCCGATCAGGGTGAAATACAGGTTGACGGAGCGGCAGTCTATTCAACGGTGTGCGGGGTCAATGCGCCGTCCGAGAAGCGGAGGTTCGGATACGTGTTCCAACACGGCGCGCTTTTCCCTCACATGAGTGTGCGCGGCAACATAGAATACGGCTATAAACTTACGCCGCGCTCCGAACGCCAATTCGAGCCTGACTATCTGGCGGAACTTCTGGATGTAGCGCGTCTGATGGAGCGCGGCGTGGAGAACCTGTCAGGGGGGGAGAGGCAACGAGTGGCTCTGGCCCGCGCTCTCGCCTCGTCGCCTAGGCTGCTGCTGCTGGACGAGCCGCTCGCGTCTCTGGACGCGGCGCATCGCGGCTCGATTCTGGCGAGCCTCAAGCGTATATCCGAGCAACTCGGCACGCCTATGGTGTTCGTTTCACATTCGCTGTCCGAGGCGCTCGCGCTCGCGCCCAAGATGTACGCTCTGGACCGAGGCTGTATGATCGCCTACGGGAATACCGCTGAAGTCATGGCGCATCCGGGCGTGGGGAGAATAGCGGACTACGGCACGCTGGAAAACATACTGACGGCGCGGGTTTTGGAACCCGATCCGCAGGACGGCGCTCCCCGGCTGGCGATAGGAGACGCGGTTCTGGTCGGTCCTCCCACCGATTCGGAGCCGGGCCGAATGGTGTCGGTATCCATCCGCTCGGGCGACATAATTCTGAGCTTGGGCGTTCCGCCTCTCACCAGCGCGCGCAATGCTATTCCCGCCGTGGTGCGCCAGGTGCGCGAGACCGCCGGACGCGCGCTTGTGTACCTGGATATGGGACAGATGATAGTAGCCGAGGTTACTCCGGGCTCCGCGCGACAACTCCAACTGGAGCGAGGGCGAGACGTTTACTTGGTCATAAAGACGAACAGCATTCTCACGTTCGGGTTGAGCGCGGTCTAGACCCCTATCTTGGGACAGTCCGGAGCGAGCGGGCATTCGGAGCAGGCGGGGCGAGTTTTGCAGATGGTCTTGCCGTGCGTCACTATAAGGCCGTGATACTCGTTATATAGCGGAACGTCGCGCGCGATATTCTTCTGGAAAACGGTCTGGATGGCCGCGTATTTCAGTTTGGGGTTTATCAGCCCCAGCCTGCCGAATATGCGGCGGGTGTATGCGTCCACGACAAACAGCGGGCGTTGGAAGCCGTAGAGCATTATGTCGTCTGCGGTCTCCTCTCCTATGCCGTAAACCGAAAGCAACTCGGCTCTCAGCCTCATGTCGGATTGCGCGGACATGGTTTCTATGTTGTCGGAGTAGCGTTCATGCAGGAACTTGCACAGGGCGCGCAACTTTCTGGACTTGGACTTGTAGAAGCCTGAAGGCCTTATGAGGGTCTGAAGCTCCTCTTCCTCCATGTCCCGTATGGCGCGGGGAGACAGTTTGTCGGCGGACTTCAGGCTTTGGATCGCGCGACGCGTATTCGTCCATGTGGTTCTCTGTACCAGAATCGCGCCGACCATTATCTCGAACGCGGATTCCGCAGGCCACCACCTCTGCGGACCGTGGCGCTCACGCAGTCTGCGGTATATATCTGTGAGCGACGGCCGAGTTTTCGGTTTGATGATTCTTCTCCTCTGACTGTCCGCTATCTCCTCGCTTGTTCATTTGCATTGACATTCTAATTCCCCGACCATATCTTTGGATAGCGCGATACCGCTATATGGATCTCATCTGTATTATTTCGAGGCGACCTCATGCTTGATCTGCTGATTGAAAACGGTCTGATAATAGACGGAACCGGAAATCCGGGCTACTATGGCTCGATAGGCGTCGAGGATGATATCGTTCGTGTCTTCCGGGGCGCGATTCGACACGTTGAGGCCGCCCGAACCATAGACGCCACTGGTATGGTCATCTGTCCGGGTTTCATAGATATGCACGCCCACTCCGGCCTCGTCTTGCTCTCGCAGCCGGAACATGAGCCGAAGGCGCGGCAAGGGGTCACGACCGAACTCATCGGAGTGGATGGCAACTCATACGCGCCTTTCAGGTCTCGGGACGACTTTCGGCAGTTTGTCGAGATGAACTCGGGCTTGGACGGAAACCCGCCGCTGCCCGGTTCTTGGTCAACAGTCGAACAGTACCTGAATATGTTCGACCGCAAGTCCGCGGTGAACGTCGCGTACATACTTGGCAACTCGCCCGTGCGAATTGACGCCATTGGTTGGGATTCGACGCCCGCCACCGAGCGCGATATAGCCAACATGAGGGCGATGATAAGGGAGGCTATGCAGGAGGGCGCGCTTGGGCTTTCGACCGGTCTAGACTATCCGCCCGGCGGATACGCCAGTACGGACGAGTTGGTCGCGCTTTCCGAGCAGGTGGCGGAGTTGGGCGGAATCTACCATACTCACGTCCGATACAAGTCAGGCGATATGTTCCTGGACCCTTTCAGGGAGGCGATTGAGATAGGCGAGCGTAGTGGCGTTCCTGTGCATATTACCCACTTCTATCAGAAGTCTCCGGCTCCGGGCGGAGCGCCTCGCCTTCTCGCTCTTGTCGAGGATGCGGCCGAGATGGGACAGGATGTGACCTTCGACAGCTATCCGTACAGTCTGGGCAGCACCCGCATTCTGATAGTGTTCCCGGACTGGGTGCACGAGGGCGGGCCGGTCAGGTTGAAAGAGGCGCTGGCCGATGAGGACGCTCGCTCGAGGTTGAGAGACGAAGTGGTTCCGCGCGCGCCGACCTGGCACGATATGTGGCTCACCTATTTCAAGCGTCCCGAGAACCATGCTTACGAGGGACGTTCAATAGCGGAGATAGCGGAAATGCGAAAGCAGCATCCGGTTGACGCGCTGTGCGATCTGCTTATAGAGGAAGACCTTCAAACTTGCTACGTCGCCGAGGGGCTGAATCCGAAGACGCTTCCTACATTCGTTACGCACCCGCTCTCGATGGTTGGAAGCGACGCTGTCCTGCTTGGCGACTTCCCAAGCCCGCGCACATACGGCTGCTTCCCCGTGATACTTGCCGAGTACGTTAGAGAGGAGCGGCAGATGTCTCTGCCCAACGCCATACGCAAGATGACCTCGTTCCCGGCTCAGCGGCTTGGTCTTCAGGATAGGGGTGTGCTGCGGGACGGCATGAATGCGGACATCACCGTATTCGATCCTGATTCGGTAAGCGCGCCAGCCACGCGCACCGACCCCAAGCGGTTTCCCATCGGCATAGAGTACGTAATCGTGAACGGGACTTTGGTGATAGATGGCGGCCAACATACGGGCGCGTTGCCCGGCCGCGCTATCAGGAAGGGCTAGAACGCATCTCCCTATAAATTCGGTTCTGCAGAATGGTTGCCAGAAGCATGGTGGCCGCCGCCGGCAGAAAGAAGGCGCCGACGCTCGTCATGCCGATAAGGGAGCCGAATAATAGAAGCGACGAGATTGTCCATGCCGCCCACTTCGCTTTTCCTGACCTCCTCGTAGCCCACATATAGAGCGCGACGCTCCCTGAGAGTATCAGGGCGGACGGCGCGAATAGTATGGGAAGGATACTCAACCCATCAATGTCTATGATGCTGCGCTCCGAATAGTAGATGGGGCCGACCCTGAGAGGCCATATGACCCACAGCGCGGCAAGCACAGCTAAAAGCTGCGCGACGACGGACAGGATCATCGGGATTTCCGGGGATAGGCGCCTAGCCATCACTGACTCCAATTACGCTGCGGAGGAACGCCGCCATCTGCGCCTCGTGAGCTGGCGCGAAGTTGGTGAACTCGCGCAGGTTGCGGCGCGCTTCTATCCTCGGGTCGAACTCAGGCCCCATGAGGGCGTAGTCGGAGGCTAGTTCGCGGTTCCAGACTCTGAGTTCGTCGAGCGTAAGTTGCGGCTCGAACTGGAGGCCGTATGAGTTTTTGTATCGAAACGCCATGTTGACGCGCCGGTATCTGCCGTCCCGCCGCAGCATGAACCCTTCGGCGAGCTTGACCGCTTCCGACGGGATGGAGAAGCATTCGCCGTGCAATGTCGGCGCGAGCGGTATGGCGATATTTGAGAACGCCGGGTCGGCGTGGCCTTCTTGGGATACCCACAGTTTTCTGAGCCCGAACTGGTATCCTCCTGTCTGCTCGACCGCCGCGCCGAGAGAGCGCGCCAGTAGCTGCGCGCCCAGACAGATGGCTAGAACCGGTTTCTCCATCTCCGCCGCGCGCCTGAGATAGGTCATTTCCTCTTGCAACGCGGGGTAGGCGTCGTTGGCGGACATGGGGCCTCCGAGCGCGATAATCAGTTCCACGCCGCCGAGCGCGGGCGCGTCGAATTCGTCGAACTCCGGCTTGCCCCTGAATAGCGGAATCTGCGCGATCTCGTATCCCATATCGCGCAGGACGGAGGTAAAGTTCGATCCCAGAGTCTCGAACCGGTGATGCTGTATGACTATCGCGCTTTTCAATGTTTTCGCTCCGCTATCCCGGCAAGGCGCTTAGGGGTGTCCGGGCCGCTGTTAGTGGGAACAGCGGCCACGAGCCCGGTTGAAGCCGATAACGCGGCCAACCCGCTGGGGTTTTGCAAAGTCGTCTGCCCGGACGACGGACGGATGCGCCGATCCATATACTTGGATTTATAATTCTGCAGGCGGATGCTGATGGGGCAGCAGGTGGCCTTCTGGCACTCTGCGGGTGGGGTCTGGCGCCTGTATTGACCTGCATTTCTCCTGTATTAGCTTTGGGGGTGTTTTTCCCATTCCCCGGAATTCTTATTGTATAATTTTGGGTTTATGTATGTTGAGGGCCAAAGTCATCACTGATTGCGCTTCATCATTAGTTAATACGTTCGTATTATAGCGTGTGTGGTGTGTGAGTGTATAGATTTATGGGGAAGCGAAGGCTCTCAGCTATTGAGTTGAGGGCCTTCGCCTGTCCAGAGCGATAATGAAAAATCCCTGAGGTTCGCGCGCTGACCGACGACGGAATAGGAGACTATCTCAAAACGGGATATGAATAGACGGACAGGTTGTTCACCTTTACCTCTACCTCAGTCGTTTCTCTCAAGGGAGATGAGGCGTGTCGGTCTTTTTCGCTCGCTCTCGGCGGTGGGTTTTGAGATAGTCTCTAAGAGCTAAACTTCCCTGAACTTTCCTTCCACTGTATCGTCGTCGGGTCCGCCGTCAGCGGGGCCGTCTCCACTCGGCGGCGGGGTGGGCATATCGCTCGCTTCCGCTCCGGGCTGGCTGTACACGGCTTGGCCGACTTTCTGCAACGATTCCTGAAGTTCGTTCAGCGTGGTTTCTACGCGCGCTATGTTGTCGTTCTGGAGCGCGGAGCGGAGGGCGGCTATCTTGCCCTCCACCTCGCTCTTGAGGTCGGCGGGGATGTTGTCCGCGTTCTCGCGCAGCATCTGTTCAGCGGCGTAGGCGGCGTTCTCGGCGTTGTTGCGCGTCTGGATTTCCTGGCGCTTGCGGTCGTCTTCCTCCGCGAACCTGTCGGCGTCCGACACCATCTGTTCAATCTCTTCCTGGGACAGGCCGGAACTTGCGGTAATCGTTATGCTCTGCTCCTTGCCGGTGCCTTTGTCCTTGGCCGAAACGTTCAGGATGCCGTTGGCGTCTATGTCGAACGATACCTCGATTTGCGGCATACCGCGCGGCGCGGGCAACAGGCCGTCCAACATGAACTTGCCGATGGACTTGTTTTCCGCCGCCATTGTGCGTTCGCCCTGTACAACGTGAACCTCGACGTTCGTCTGGTTATCCGAGGCGGTTGTGAAGGTTTCGCTCTTGGAGGTTGGAATGGTCGTGTTGCGGGAGATAAGCCCTGTTGTTACGCCGCCAAGCGTCTCGATGCCGAGCGTGAGCGGGGTTACGTCGAGCAGCAGTATGTCGTGCACGTCGCCCTGGAGCACCCCGGCTTGGATGGCCGCGCCTATGGCGACTACCTCGTCCGGGTTGACGCCTTGGTGCGGTTCTTTGCCGAACAGGCTGACTACGGCCTCGCGCACCGCCGGCATACGAGTCATGCCGCCGACCAGCACCACCTCGTCAATCTGGGACGCGGAGACGCCGGCGTCTTCCATCGCCTGCTTGCATGGGGCGACCGTGCGCTGTACCAAGTCTCCGACCAGCTGCTCCATCTTTGAGCGGCTGAGACTCATGGTCAGGTGTTTGGGGCCGGAGGCGTCGGCCGTGATGAACGGCAGGTTGATTTCGGTCTGCATGAGGGTGGATAGCTCTATCTTCGCGCCCTCGGCGGCTTCGCGCAGACGCTGGAGCGCCATGCGGTCCTGTTTCAGGTCAATGCCCTGCTCTCTGCGGAACTCGTCAGCTATCCAGTCAATGATGCGCTGGTCGAAGTCGTCGCCGCCCAGGTGGGTGTCCCCGTTGGTGGCCATGACTTCGAAAACCCCGTCGCCTATCTGGAGAACGGTTATGTCGAATGTGCCGCCGCCGAGGTCGTAAACCGCTATGGTTTCGTCGGTCTTTTTGTCGAGGCCATAGGCCAGCGAGGCGGCGGTGGGTTCGTTGATGATGCGAAGCACTTCCAGGCCCGCGATTCGTCCGGCGTCCTTGGTGGCGTTGCGCTGGCTGTCGTCGAAGTAGGCCGGGACGGTTATCACCGCCTGGGTGATAGGCTCGCCCAGTTTGGCCTCTGCGTCCTGCTTCATCTTCTGCAATACCATCGCCGACACTTCCGGGGGGGCGTGGGTTTGGCCGGCCATTTCGACGTATGCGTCGCCGTTGGCGTTTCTGACCAGCTTGTAGGGTATCAGGTCCACGTCTTTTCTCACGCTGGGGTCGTCGTATCGTCGTCCCATGAAGCGTTTGATGGAGAATACGGTGTTTTCGGGGTTGGTTACGGCCTGTCGCTTGGCTGTGGTTCCGACGTATCGTTCGTTTGAGCGCGGGTTTATCGCGACCATAGAAGGAGTCGTTCGTCCGCCCTCCGCATTCTCGATAACACGGGGTTCGCCGCCTTCTATGACGGCCATGCAGGAGTTGGTGGTGCCAAGGTCTATTCCGAGTATATTGGGCATCTATTGAGCCTCCTAGTTTTGTGTTTCGGGTTCTGTGTCTTCTTGCGGCAGTATGGGTTGCGCCACGCTGACTTGCGCGGCGCGAAGTACGCGGTTTCTGAGTCTGTATCCGTTTCTGACGATGCGGACGACCGTTCCTTCGTCAACCTCGTTGGTCGGCTCGAAGAATACGGCTTCGTGTTCGTAAACATCGAAGGGTTGTCCGATTGCGGCTTCTATTCGTGAAAGGCCTTCGGTCTGCATCACGTTTTCGATGCTGCGCTGCGTGAGGCGCAGTCCTTCGACCCAGCCCTGGCCGGAAACGTCTTCGGGGATGTAGTCGAGGGCGCGGTTGAAGTCGTCTGCTACGCCAATCAGTTTTAGCAGGAGCTGCGCGTTGGCGCGCTCCCTCGTTTCGTCCATTTCGCTGGTGGCGCGCTTCTTGTAGTTCTCGAGGTCGGCTTTGTAGCGCAGGGCCAGCGCTCTGAACTGGTCGCGTTCACGCTCGGCTTCCTCCATCCGCTGCTGCAGGTGGTGAGTGTCGCCGGCGTCTCGCTCGGTCTGCGCCTCGATATCTTGCATTTCAGGTTGTCTGTCTTCCGTCATTAAGTCTTAGGTCCTCCAAATACAGATTTAGCGTCATCTCGCGAGTATTTCAAACATTTCCGACAAGCTCTCGTTTAGAGCGTTTCTGAGCGGTTGTCCCTCCAGTTCGGCCATCTGCTGTCGCATCCGCACCATCCGGTTGAAAAGCGCCATCGCAAGGTGGACGCCGGCATGATTCAGTCCTAGGTTCTCGACTAGGTGCTTTATCAGCTTGAGCCGGGCGATGTCTTCGTCGGAGTACAGCCGCGACATCCCTCGCGTGCGGGACGGCATGATTAGGCCCACTCTCTCATATTTTCTTAAAGTCTGGGGGTGCATGTCCAGAATGCGCGCCGCCACGCTTATTACGTACACACCTTCTTGCATAGGCTGGAGACTCCCGGTATGTTCGCGCGAAAGTCGCTAATTCGCGCTAACTATTTTGCGCTCGACGCGTTATACAAAGTGATAGTACGTCGTGGGACCTATCTGAGGGATCCTTATAGAGTAATGATAGGACTTGATACTCTCCGTGTCAATAGATATGATATATAAAATAGTATTAGCTAATACGAATAGGTTTTATCGAGATTGAACCCTATTCGAGTCGCCTGCATCTAACAGGTGAGACGAGTAGATAGGGAAGCGGATTAGGAGGGATAAGATGCTGGAATTGAAAGCTTGCCCCAGGTGCAAGGGCGATATGCACGCCAATCGCGATATGTACGGCGCTTATAAGGAGTGTCTCCAGTGCGGTCATATGCAGGACGTAGTGGACCCGAACAGGTTGGCGTCGCTGCTGGAGTATGCCGCGAAGAAGGATGCGGCGTAAGCGAAACCAGCTTTGGTTAATCGGAACGCCCCCTCCGGATGGTGGGGGCGTTCTGGGTGTAAGAGAGTATGCGCCGTGGGATATTACCGAATTTCTTACTGACGATGAGACAACAAGCGTTACGGGTCGCCGCATAGCGGTTGCTACTAGTCAACTTTGGATAGTCTGGATCGTTAAATCGGAGGATATTCTATGTTACCACATGCATGCCGAGGATAGCGTCCATCCTCTGCGAAGCCAAAAGTGGCACTGATGGCTGGTCCGAGCGATTCTTCTTGTTGCGCGAGAAAGCGTCCCACACATGATCCAGAGCCTCTTGGACTGGAGCTTTCATATCAGGATCACGGTCCCAGTTCAGATTGGTTGCAGCATAGTCAATCACCTCTTCCATGCTCGACGCTCTGACGAACGCTACAACGCAGTCGTCAGCGGAACGTGGCGACATACAGGATTCGCAAATCAGAGGATAGCCAGCGACGATTACTTCCATTACGCTGGAATTGGGTTGATTATCTCGGTATGTGTTGCATCTTCCGCATTGCGCTTCTACCGCGTAGTGGATATATGTATCATCGCAGAGACAGTCCAGTAGCTGCTTATCAGTGTAGAATCGCCTTCCCCCGAAGTCGCCACGTCATCCTTGCAGACAATACAGGCCACAGTTCTCTCTGTCATCGCCATCTCCCTATGTTTGTGAACTGCGTAACGCTCTAATGCACAAAATACTCGTTTGCCTGTTCGTCCACCGGCGGCAAGTAGCGTGGATCGTCTATCAGTAGCTTCTCAGCTTTGCCAACGGGGCAGCGCTGATCATGCTTGACGCCATTAGGTCTCACAAGCGCGACACACCTTCTGCAACGCCACTCGGTTCCAAAAGACACCTTCATGTACCCTAGGTCGTAAAGCAAGTCCATCAAGAGTTCTGGCTTGATGCTCAGCGCCTCGGCCATGTCGCAATACCTTTTACGCCAGTTCATTGAAATTTCTATGCGGCTTCTGGGTTGCTGTCCGATTTCTTCAAGTTACAGCTAGGGCATAGCAGCTGACCATTTTCCACAACCGTTTTGCCACCCGCCGAGTATGGAACTATATGGTCAGCGTGAAAGTTATTCCATGTACATTCTCTTGAACAGTCAGGGTTGTCGCTTGGATTTATACATTTGCCATTCGACTTGCGAAAGATGGCCACTCTCTGTTCATATGTAAATAGTCGCTGGTCATCCAGCAGTTTTAGGTCCGGCATATTCACAAGCATATCTTGAAGCAGTACTCGACGACGTTCCTGCTGCGAGCCTACGCTTCTACTTCCTTGGAGCACCGCTGACTGGTAATCGAACATAACCTGGTCCATCTGATCTTCGGGTTTATTCATCTGTTCTCTACGGCGTCTCTCAAAATCTACAAACCACTTGCCAAAGCCTCTGGCCCTATTCCTAATTGCATATTTGGTCAGTGATTCGGAAGCTATGGTGTAGAGTGAGATTATATTTGTCTTGGTTAGCTCAGGGGATTGTGTCGGGAATGCCTGGCCAAGAAAATTCAAGACTCCCCTGAGCTTAGAGGCATGGGTACTTTTGTTGAGGTTATTACTGGGCTGCCGATACATATCCCGTAGCTTTGCGGCGGTAATTGCCGTAGGACCACCATTCAGCTCAATCAGCAACATTTGAGCGACTATTTCGTCATATGAATATCGCATGTCAGGAAAGGGGAGCGAACTAGTCATCAATTGATGTGTCGAAGCTACATCGCGAACAAAATCTCTGACATTTCCCGAAATCGCGTTCCTTTTCTCAGCAGCGTTTAATGGCACCCCATCTTGTAGCCGAAGAAACATTTCCTCCATTTCCTGGTCATCCGCGTCCTCCAGTTCCACCATGTTGAGTTCATATCCCTGCAACTGATCCTGAACATCACTATGGAGGTCATCGAAAATCTTACCTTTGATCTCGTGTTCATCCACATCATCCGCATCCGTAGAGACAGGGTACTCGTTTTTCAGGAACTCCCAAATAGCAGTTAACCTCTGCTGACCGTCCACCACTTCCCACTCATATTCAGAACCCGTGTCTGCGATCCTTCTAAGGTATAACTTCGGAATATCAAAATCCCGGAGCATTGAGTCAATAAATAGCTGCTTTTTGTTCCTAGACCACACTAGGCCTCTTTGGTAGGGAGGTCTGGGATCAATCTTGGAGCGTCGAGTGTTGACGCTGAATACTGGCCATGCCTTATTGTTTCTTCTCATATCACGTTTCCTGGGGTGTGCCACTACCTGAGTGAATCCCGCTTAGTGTTCTGCGTGTGGGCTACTCCAGCGCCAATTGGTAGTGTTTGCCTTCTGTCTTTATGGATGGGGCGACGACTACTTCCGCCACCTCGTGCATCTCGCGGATGTTCTCCGCGCCGACCATTCCGAGGCATATGTTCAGCGCGCCCACCAGGTTCTGCGTTCCGTCGGTGACCGAGCTTGGTCCGAAGAGTATCTGCTCAAGCGTTCCTTTCACGCCCACTTTGACCCGTGTGCCGCGCGGCAGGTTCGGGTCAGGGTTCGCCATGCCCCAGTTGTAGCCTCTGCCGGGCGCCTCCTCGGCCTGCGCGAGAGGGGTGCCTATCATGACCGCGTCCGCGCCGGAGGCTATGGCTTTGCAGAGGTCGCCGCCGGCGCGTATGCCGCCGTCGGTGATGATAGGGACGTAACGCCCGGTGCGCTCGTAGTATTCGTCCCTGGCCTCGGCCGCGTCCATGGTTGCGGTTACCTGGGGTATCCCGACTCCGGTTACTTCGCGTGTTGTGCAGGCGGCGCCCGGCCCTACGCCGACGAGGACGCCGTGTATGCCGGTGGTCATCAGTTCGAGCGCGACATCGTAGCTGACGCAGTTCCCGACGATTATGGGTACGTTGACCAGTTCCAGCAGTTCGGGGAAGCGTAGTCCGCGCTGGCTCTTGGAGATGTGTCGCGCCGTGGTGACGGTGGATTGCACCACGATGACGTCGGCGCCCGCCTCGGCCGCCAGCGGCGCGAGGTTTTTTGTGTTGGCGGGGGTAAACGAAACGGCGCATTTCGCGCTGCTTTCCTTTATCTCCTCTACCCGTCTCCCGATAAGCTCCTCTCGGAGCGGGGCGGAATACACTTTCTGGAGGACTGACGTTACCTTCGTTTGCGGAGTCTCGACTATCTCCGCTATTACGCCCTGCGAGTCCTCGTATCGGCTGTGTACGCCCTCCATGTTGGTTACGGCCATGCCGCCGAGTTTGTCCATCTCGCTTACGAATTCGGGGGATGACACCGCGTCCATCGCTCCGCCCAGGACGGGGGTTGATAGGGTTATGCCGTCTATCGAGAAGTCGGTGTTGGTGAGTTCAGGGTTGATAGTAATCGCGCCGGGCGCGATCGCTACCTCGTCGAACCCATATACTCGTCGAAGTTCTCTTCGATGTGAAAGCGCCATGGCTGAAAAACCTCCGCCTGCGGAATTTTGAATGGGCGTATTAAAGTTTGGTCGAGGCTCAAGTGAGATGGGAGGATGCCATTATATCTTGGAGAGGATAGCGGCCATCATATCCTCGAGGTCGGGGAACAGGTGGGCGTCCGGCAGGTGTTGGTGGGACGCTACTAGTTCTTCGTTGATATAGATGTGGAACTTGCCGTGCGCGCTGGGAATCAGGTTGAATTCGGCGATGTGCTCGCCCGCGCGGCTCAGGGCTTCGCCGGCCATCCAGGCGGCGCGTAGAGCATGGCCTCAATGCTGACAATACTCCAAGCGTATATTCAGGCCATCATCCACCATTAACCCACCTCACTCGACAGGATTAGAATATCTTACGCCCCGAAACGGAGTCGGGTCAATGGCGATGAGGCTCTCACACGTACCCACTTTGGCGGGTGGTCGGACCGAAATATCTTGTGGCGGGGGCGGGGCAGCAAGGTGAGACTCGGCCCCAAGTCGTCAGTCCGGTTAGGCCGATTTTTGTTCGGCTTCGGGCTTGTTCATGCGGAGTGGGATTTCGTGTCCTTCGCGGGTGACGAGTATGACGGAGGATACGCCGTTGACCGCTCCCGCGTCGACGATGCACTGTTTGATGCCCTTTGTGCCGGGCAGTTCGTACATGACGTCGAGCAGCGTCTCTTCCAGAATGGTGCGGAGGCCTCGGGCGCCGGATTTGTGGCTGATGGCTTTGTCGGCGGCGGCTTCGAGCGCGTCGTCTGTGAATGCCAGCTCGATGTTGTCTATGGAGAATAGCGCTTGGTACTGTTTGACGAAGGCGTTTTTGGGTTCCTTGAGCACGCGCACAAGGTCTTCTCTGTACAGCGAGTCGAGGCTGACGACGACGGGCAGTCGTCCGACCAGTTCGGTTATGAAGCCGTATTCCATGAGGTCGTCGCCGTTTACGTGTCTGCGTACCTGGTCGGCGGTGCGTTCCCGCCAGATTCCGTTTGCGCTGTCTGTGTTGAAGCCGACGCGTTTGTGGTTTTTGAAGGCGCGCCTTTCGATTATCTCGTTGATGCCCTCGAAAGCGCCCCCGCATATGAACAAGATGTTGTCTGTCCGTATCTGGATAAGTTCCTGATGGGGGTGTTTGCGTCCGCCCTGCGGGGGTACGTTCGCTACGCAACCTTCTATTATTTTCAGGAGCGACTGTTGCACGCCTTCCCCTGATACGTCCCGGGTTATTGACACGTTGGGGCTTTTGCGCGCGATCTTGTCTATTTCGTCTATGTAGATGATGCCGTTTTCGGCGAGTGATACGTCGAATTCAGCCGCCTGTATTAGCCTGAGCAGTATGTTCTCCACGTCTTCGCCGACGTATCCGGCTTCGGTGAGGGTTGTGGCGTCGGCTATGGCGAAGGGGACTTCCAGGATGTGCGCGAGCGTCTGCGCGAGGTAGGTTTTGCCGGACCCGGAGGGTCCGAGCATCAGGATATTGGCTTTTTGAAGCTCGACGTCGTGATGTCTCAGGTTGGACCAGATGCGCTTGTAGTGGTTGTAGACCGCTACGCTGAGCGTCTTTTTGGCGATTTCTTGGCCTATGACGTACTCTTCGAGTTTTTTGTAGATCAGCTTGGGGTTTAAGCTTCTGTGCAGAAATCTGTTCTGTGCGGTCTGGTTTCTTTGGGCCGGTCTTTCTTCCGAGATGATCTGGTCGCAGAGTCCGACACACTGGTCGCAGATGTATACGCGGTCAAGTCCGGCTATCAGGCGTTTGACCTGCTCCTTTGGCTTGCCACAGAAAGAGCATTGATATTCGCTTTGCCCTGTCGTCATGGATGCGGACCACCTCGCTGATCAGGTTTTCTCAAGTGGGGTATTTGGTGCGGATAGGCGGGTCAGTCCGCCGCGGCCGCCAATCCCGGATTCTCCAGAACATCGTCCACTAGTCCGTATTCCTGGGCCTCGGCGGCGCTCAGGTAGAAATCGCGGTCGGAGTCAATCGCTATTTTCTCAATGGGCTGTCCGGTGCGGTCGGAGATGATTTTCCGGATGATGTCCTGCTGGCGGAGCACCTCTCTCGCGGCTATCTCGATGTCGGAGGCCTGTCCCTGCGCCGCGCTCATAGCCTGGTGCATATGAACGGTGGAGTTGGGGAGTGCGAACCGCTTTCCGGGCGCGCCGGCGCACAGAAGCACTGTCGCCATGCTGGCGGCCATGCCGACACAGATAGTGGACACGTCCGGACGTATCAGCTGCATCGTGTCGTATATGGCGAGTCCGGCGGGTATTGAGCCACCGGGGGAACTGATGTACAGGCTTATGTCGCGCTCAGGGTCTTCTCTGTCTAGGTAGAGGAGCTGGGCGATGATGTTGTTGGCTACCTGATCGTAAATCGCGGTGCTCAGGAATATGATCCGCTCTTTCAGGAGCAGTGAGTATATGTCGTAGGCTCGTTCTCCCCTGGAGCCGGATTCGACGACCATGGGGATGACGTTCTCAATCCTGTTCATCATCTTGCGAGTCTCCTTCTTGAGCGTTTTGGGAGGTTTCTTGATTCGATCCGGTCTGCGTGTCCCCGGTCTGGTCTTTGGACCGGGCTATCTCGACCAGCAGCGCGACAGTTTTTTCGTACTTGAGGATATCGTCGAGGGGTTCACGACGGCTGCGTCGCTCTCGCCTTCGCATTCGTTCGCCGGCGTAAAGCTCGTTGAATCGTTCATCTATTTCTTGTTCGGTTACTTCGATGTCTTCCAGATCAGACACTTTGTTGAGAGCGAATGTGCGTCTTATGCGGTGTTCCGCTTCTTCTTCGGCTTCCCGCCGGACCTCATCTTCGGTCTTTCCGATGGCTTGCAGGTAGTCGTCCCTGCGTATGTTGGCTCTTTCTAGGAACTGTTCTTGGTTATTCTGAACACGTCTGGTCTCATTTTCCAGCATGACCGGGGGGATCGTTATGCTTGCCCCGTCAACCAGGGACTGCACTACTTCGGTTTCGTACTCGTTTTTAGCTTGCTCCGCCATGTCCGATTCCAGGCCCTTCCTGATTTCCTCGCGGAGCGCTTCCAGGCTCTCGTATTTTTCCGGCAGGTTTTGGGCGAACTCGTCGTTTAGTTCCGGGAGCGCGCGTTCCCGGACCTCCTTTACGGTAACGGTAAAAGACGCCTCCATTCCGGCAATCGAGGCGTCTCTGAAATCTTCGGGAATCGGGAGTGTAAACCCTGTTTGCTGGCCTAGTTCGATTCCTACCAGAGCTTGGGGGAATCCGACAACCGGCACAGAGCCTTCTTCGTCAAGATAGAGAACGCCGTCCTCCCTGCTCCAGAACTCTTCGCCGTCAACTTCGCCGCGCGCGTCCAGGTTGACTAGGTCTTTCATCTGCGGCGGTCTTTCGACGGGCTCCCAAGCGCCCAAGCTCTCGCGTATGCTGTGTATTCTCTGGGAAATCAGCTCGTCCGAAACTGAGTCGGGTTCGTATGGGATGCGAGTGGATTTATAGTCGCCGAGTTGGACATCGGGCCTCAGCGCCACTATGGCGGTGAAGCTGACGGGGTCGAGTTCGAGGTCTTCGATTTTCGGGATTCCGGCCGCGTCAATGTCCCGCTCTTCGATAGCTTTGCCGGTTACTTCGAACACCATATTGTCTAGAACTTCGTTGAGCAGGCTCTCGCGTCCGATATATCCTTCGACAATGCGCCGTGGAGCTTTGCCCTTGCGGAAACCTGGCAACGAGATTTGCGGGGCGAGTCGCCTGTATCCTTGATCCAGATATGGATTTAGGTCCGCTTCCTCAAGTTCGATGCGGAGCGTAGTCTGATTGTCCACAGCTTCTTCTTGAGTTATCTTCATGAAGTCTCCCGCTCTCTGATAATTGTTCAATTATTATAGCATAATGCAGCCTTGTTCCAGATTGCAAAGATGTTTGAGGTGTCGAGAAACAGGAGAACGGCCGGGGGAGTTCAGGCTAGAAGTCTGCGACCACAGGGTTTCTGAGGATTCCTATCCCTTCGATCTCGACCTCCACACTATCACCTACGTTTATCTCGCCGACATCCGGGCATCCGCTTGGGATTATGTCGCCCGGATTGAGCGTCATCACCTCGGACATCCAGCTTATGAGTTCGGCCACGCCCCAAATCATGTCGCCGGTGGATCCGTCAACATGGGTGTCGCTGTTGACTCTGCAGCGGATACGCAGGTTGTCGCCGTCCAGTCCTGTTGTTATCCACGGTCCGACAGGACAGAAGGTGTCGAAATGTTTGACCCTCATGCTCGTTCCTCGGCCCGTGTCGCTTGTGGCCAGCGCGCTGGCGCTCACATCGTTCACACAGGTGTAGCCGAAAACATGGTCCAACGCGTCGGACGCGCTGACCTTCCTTGCGCTCTTGCCGATAACGATGCCCAGTTCGGCTTCATGGATTATTGAGCGGCATACACGGGGATAAATGATGGGTTCGTTGTGTCCGACGACGGTTCCGGGCTGTTTCAGGAAGATGCCGGGCCCGTCGCGCTCATCAGGCTCGCCGTAGTTCGCCGCCGCCGCCACAACTTTGCTCACTCGTGTGTCAATAGGAGCGAGAAGCCGAACGTCCATGAGCGAGCATAGAACGCGACCGGGGCGGGGCGTTCTGAATAAGCTACCATAAATGGCGCGCACCTCGTCTTCCTCTATGATGCCCCATTGGACACGGTCGTTCCACAGAAAGCACGCGATGTTCATGGTTAACTCCCTCGTCGTCTTCGGCGGTGAGTCGTTATTGATAAATTTGGCCTTATGTGTCGGGTAAGTTTATTCTGCCGTCGGCGTATTGTAACATAGCGTGGTGTAGTCATATATGGAAACGCGGGTTGACTTTGGAAAAGTCTTGGAACATGAAGGGGCGGCTTGACACCATGCCGACTGTTGTTTAGGATTCGATTCAATGATGGCGCAGTGTGAGGGATTTAGCGTGTCGAGCAAGTACCAGCGCGAAATCGAGGAGATCCTTCAGAAGGCGGGCGATCTGGGAGAAGGCGGGCGACCGTCCAAGCCCGGCTCCCCGGGGAGAGGCGTCGGGTTCATTCGGCTTGTCTGGTTGTATGTCAAGCAGTCTTTGGGCGGCAGATTCTGGTCCATCTCTCCCGGTCGAGTGATGCTGGTTGGGTTTGTTCTGATAGTTCTCACCTTCCTGGCAAGGCCCTTCGTAGGCGGGGTCTCCGGATGGTTGGGCTGGGCCGGCCTGTTGTTGTTCATCATTGGCTACGGCATGGCGCTGGTGAGGCCGCCCAAGGTACGGAAGAGGTGGCGTGGCGAGCCGATTGACGATGACGCTTCATGGCTGGAGAAGATCAGACGAAAGATCACTCGCCAGTAGCGCTGTCAGTCGCCGGCGGGCGACGGAGCGGGCGGGGCCGGAGGTACGGGGGTTGCAGGCGGCGGAATAGGATCAAGACCGCCGTCATCGTTGTTCGGCTGGGTATCGCCGCGGTCGGTGGGGGCTTCTTCCCACAGTTTATCCAATTCGTCCGCTTCTATCGTTTCGTTGGCGATGAGATATTCTGAAAGCTGCTTCAGCTTGGGCATATATTCGGATATGACTTCGCGCGCGGCCTCGTAAGCGTTGTCAATGATTTCGTGGACTTCCTGGTCAATCGTTTCAGCCACCTTGTCCGAATAGTCGCGTTGTTCGGAAATCTCGCGACCTAGGAACACCATCTCCTCACGCTTGCCGAATGTGCGCGGCCCCAGCTTCTCGCTCATTCCATAGCGGGTAACCATCTGCCGGGCGATATTGGTGGCCTGCTCGATGTCGCTGCCTGCGCCGGTAGTTATCTCGTCAAATACCAGTTCTTCGGCTACCCGCCCGCCCATGGCGGCCGCGAGCATATCCTGGAACTGGTCGCGAGTCCATAGGTTGCGGTCTTCTTCGGGCAGGTAGCGGGTATGTCCTCCGCTCTGTCCGCGAGCGACTATGGTGACCTTCGCCACAGGGTCGGCGTTGGGCAGCATATGAGCCACCAGAGCGTGTCCCGCCTCGTGATACGCTGTCATCTCCTTCTCTCGCTCGCTTATCACACGACTCCGTCGCGCAGGGCCCGCTATGATACGGTCTATCGCCTCGGCGAACTCCGGACTTCCTATCAGCTTCTTCGCTCGTCGAGCCGCCAATATCGCAGACTCGTTCACCAGATTGGCCAGGTCCGCTCCGCTGAACCCAACCGTCTGTCTCGCCACTCGCTCAAGGTCAACATCCTCCTCCAACGGCTTCCCCTTCGCGTGTACATCCAGTATCTGCTTGCGTCCCCTGAGGTCCGGGTTGTCCAACACCACACGACGGTCGAATCGTCCGGGACGCAGCAGCGCAGGGTCGAGTATGTCCGGACGGTTCGTCGCCGCTATCACTATCACGTTCGTCCCGGTGTCGAATCCGTCCATCTCCACCAGTATCTGGTTCAATGTCTGCTCTCTCTCATCGTGGCCTCCTCCCAAGCCCGCTCCCCTGTGTCTGCCGACAGCGTCTATCTCGTCCACAAACACGATGCACGGCGAGTTGCGCTTCGCCTGGTCGAACAGGTCTCGAACACGAGAAGCTCCCACGCCTACGAACATCTCCACAAACTCAGAACCCGATATGTTGAAGAACGGAACTCCGGCCTCTCCGGCCACCGCGCGAGCCATCAGAGTCTTCCCCGTTCCGGGAGGGCCAACCAACAGCACGCCCTTGGGTATCTTCGCTCCCAGAGCCAGAAATCTCTCAGGGTACTTCAGAAACTCCACTACCTCCTCAAGCTCCTCCTTCGCCTCCTCCACTCCGGCGACATCGGAGAAGCTCACCTGCGGAGCGTTGCCCATGAACATTCTCGCCTTGCTTCTGCCGAAGCTGAAGGTCTGGCTGGTGTTCCCCTGAGCCTGTCTCATCATGAACAGGAGCACCGCTCCGAACAAGATGAGAGGAAGGAAGTTGAACAGAAGCCCGACAACGGTCGAGAGTCCGCCCGAGCCTTTGACCGAAACGCTGACCCTGCTCAGGTCCACCTGGGCGTCTCTGAGCATCTCGACGATGGAGGAGCCGGACTCTTTTCTGGACTCGAAGGTCTCGCCTGAGAAGGTAGTCAGTGTGAGAGAGTCGCCTTTGACCTCGATGCTCTGCACCTGTCCCCGTCCGGCCATCGTGATGACCTCGTTGATCGGCACCTCGTTCGAACTGCCCAACGAGCCGGAGAAAAAGGTGAAGACTATGGCCACAAGCGCCACTATCAGCAAAAGGTATATGAAGCTGTTTCGCATCCAGCGATAGCTCATTCGGCATCTCCGTAGCGTATATTCCCTATATCAATACTACATTACGATGCGCCGTAAGGCAAAGGATTTCAACGAGTTCCACAGTATCTGCAATAAGTCGCGGATGCGGGGAATTTCTACATCATGCGCGTCTGCGCCGGCGTCTTCTGAGGGACGCGAGTCTGACGGCTCTCAGGCCATACTCTCACCACTCCATACTGTCCGTCGAAGCCCGGGATGACGTGTATGTCTCCGGCCCGGACTTTCTCCAGACCCTCGCCCAGAAGTTGCCCAAAACGCGGCAGCGCGGCTTCTGCGTCGTCGGCCGGAACGTTTAGAAGTATCCCAAGCTCGCTCCCAAATCGCTCCACCAGAGACGTGTATGCGCCCTGAACCCGCTTGGAGTTTATGCCGACGCCCATTACCTCGGAGAGTATCTGTTGTAGAGACACCATTGACCTGTATGGCGGTCTGCCGTCCGGGGAGCGAATCATACCGTCATCATCTCTATGCGCGCCGCGTTTTCTTCGCGCCAATTCCTCAACGCGCTGCATTACGCCGAGCGTGACCGAACGCCCGCATACCGGGCAGACTTGCCCCGCGCTGTTCACCTCATCGGGGGTGAGGCTGATTCCGCATTTGCGGTGCCCTGAGTTATGATACTTGCCCTCTTCGGGGAAGAACTCGATGGTGTAGGCGATGTCCTGGGTACGCAGAGCTTCGGCTAGGCGGTCATAGCTCGGTCTGCCGTTGAACATCGTCAGTTCGCGCGCCAGCTTGGGCAGCGAGTGAGCGTCGGAAAACGAGACTATGGACAGGTCGTCCAGATCCGGTACGCGCCAGCACATGGCAGGGTCACTCGACAGCCCTGTTTCAATGGCGTGTATATGCCGTGTCATATCCCCAAAGCACTCTTCCAGCGAATCGAAGCCGGACTTCGAGCCGAAGACGCCGAACCACGGCGTCCACGCGTGCGCCGGCATGACTATGCAGCGCGGTTCGATTTCGAGCAACATTTCCACCAAGTCGCGCGGCGCGACGCTCAGCGTTGGTCTGCCATCACCCGCCAGCCGCGCGCCGCGCCCGCCCAGCGTGTCGTTGATACGCGCAACGCTATCCAGACTCGGAGCGAATATAAGTATGTGGACGCGCCTCGACCGCCCGCCGACCCGAGCGACGCAGCTCACCTCGCTCCCAAGAACGAACCTGACGCCCATGTACTCGTATAACCCGTCGCCGGTCTCTGTAAGCTTCGCCCTCGATTCGGCGAACCAGTCAGGGTGAGTGAAGTCCGCGGACGCCAGCAGGTCTATCCCCTTGAACTTCGCCCATCGCGCTAAATTGTCAAACTTCAGGCTTGGACTGGTCGCGTAGGCGTATGAAGAGTGAATGTGCAGGTCCGCCGAATAGGTCATAGCCGCGATTATAGCGCTCACGGCCATCATCCCACACTGTCGCTGTATTGACCCTCTGAGGGTGTAACACTACAATCGGGATACGGTAGCAAGAATACATAAGGAGAGCGGCCCCCAAATGGACTTCGAGCCTCGATACACAACCGAACAGCAGGAATTTCGCGCGGAGGTCAGGGAATGGCTCACGAAGTCGCTGCCGGACGGATTGGAGTTTCCGGCAGACTCCAACGACCTATCTTACAACGGCTATCTCAAGCTGAGAGAGCTGGGCCGCGACCTGGGCGAGAAAGGCTGGCTGTGGCCGACCGCGCCGACCGAATACGGCGGCGGCGGCCTCTCCATAGACCACGCCATCGTCATCGAGGAGGAACTGGATGAGCGCGGTCTATCTCTCCCGCCCTACTACGACAGTGGCGGACGACTCGGCGGCGCAAGTGTTCTGGTCTGGGGGGACAACGATCAGAAAGAGCATTTCCTTCCGCCCATTTTCAAAGGCGAAGTTCGCACATGGCAGCTTCTCACCGAGCCGGGCGCGGGCTCCGACCTCGCCGGAGTGCAGATGAGCGCCGTCCGCGACGGGGACGACTACGTGCTGAACGGGCAGAAGGTTTACGTCGGAAGTTCGCACGGCGCGGAAATGCTATGGACGATAACCCGCACCGACCCAGACGGGGATAGGCACCGCAACCTGAGTTGGTTCATGATACCGACCGACAGCCCGGGCATCGTGATCCAGCCCATGGACCTCCTCATAACCAGCGGCGAGGGCGGCGCTGGAACCGGAACCAAGAACACCATCTTCTTCGACGACGTTCGCGTCCCCGCTTTCAACTTAATAGGCGGCGAGAACAACGGCTGGCAGGTCGCCACCACCCACCTTGAACTCGAACACGGCTCCGGCGGCTCGATCAGGCGTAACCGACTTGTGGACAAACTTTTCGAGTACGCCGCCGAACTCCGCCAAAACGGACGGCCTCTGAGCGACGACCCGGACATCCGCAACCTGCTGGTGGACGTGTACGTCGAGGCCGAGATCTCCCGCCTCTTCGGACTGCGTAACTACTGGATGCGGCACACCCGTCAGAACCTGGCTCACGAGGGGCCGCAACACTCGCTATATCGAAAACAGGCCGGTCTCCGGTCAGCGCAGGCCATGTTGCAGATACTCGGTCCGTACGCCCTGACAAATGATCCCAAGTGGGACAGGTCGGAAGGCCATATGGAAGTCTTCCAGCGCGCCAGCATCGTGGCCATGCACCCGGGCGGCACGGCCGAGATACAGAAGGTAATCATGGCGCGGCGGCTGGGCGCCGGGCGCAGGGCAAGAGAGAGCGCGGGCAGGCTGGAGTAGCCATCCCTCCTTTTCGGGTAAACGATATGACTAAGATAATTATGGAGATACGCTGAGTGGACCTTTCGCTAACTGAGGAACAGGAACTTCTGAAAAGCGCGGCCCGCGACTTCATGGAGCGCGAATGCCCCAAAGAGACGCTGTTGGAGTTTGACGAGTCCGATACCGGCTACTCGGTTGACCTGTGGCAGAAGGCGTCCGAGATAGGATGGCTCGGTATGCTGGTCGCCGAGGAGTACGGCGGCGCCGGAAGCTCGCTGACCGATGCCGCCGTCGTTTACGAGCAGTTAGGCGCAGGACCTCTGTCCGGCCCTTTTTTCTCGTCCGGCGCTCTTGGCTCCCTGATAGTGTCCGAGGCCGGCGACAACGAGCAGCGCGCTCGCTGGCTGCCCAACATAGCCTCCGGACGCGAGATAGTCGCGCTTGCCCTGACCGAGCCTGAATACGGTTGGGGAGCGGAATCTGTACGGATGCGCGCGCAGAGCACGGACTCAGGCTATGTTCTCAGCGGAACCAAGCTGTTCGTTCACGACGCCGAAGCCGCGACCACCCTGATCTGCGCCGTCCGGGCGCGTGGACACGAGGGTGTCACCCTCTTAATGGTGGACGCTCGGTCTCCCGGCCTTTCGGTCAGGTTGCTGCCCGGTTTCATGGGATGGATGGGCGAAGTCATATTCGACGAGGTTGAGGTTAGTTCCGACGCCATTCTCGGCGAATTGGGCGGCGGATGGCCGCCCCTTCAGAACGCGCTCCGCAAGGCCATTCCGGTATTGTGCGCCTACAAGGTCGGCGGAGCGCAGGCCGTATTCGATATGACCCTCGAATACTCCAGGACCCGCATCCAGTTCGGCACACCCATAGGTCGCTTCCAGCGTGTCCAGGATCACATCGTCGAGATGGTCAACCATCTCGATGCCGCGCGCTGGACCGCCTATGAAGCCTTGTGGAAACTTGACGCCGGACGCGCCGACGAAGCGAGTGTCCACCTCGCCAAGGCCGTCGCCTCGGAGGGATACTACCAGAGTTGCAACCACTCGCACGAAGTTCACGCGGGCATAGGCGTCGTGCGCGAATACGGCCTCACCCTCCACACTAAGATGTCGCGGACGCTGTACCACTATCTCGGCGACCCGCGCTTTCATCGCAGGCGCATCGGCGAGGCGTTGCTCTAGCGCGCGCCCCTGACGCGCTGCATGATATATGCGGCGAATATCCCAATTGGTATCGCCGCGACAATCGCTCCCAGAATAATGATCATCGCCAGATCGCCCAGTCCCAACACGGCATCTATCTGGTCCTGTATCCACTCCAGAAGCACAGGGTCTCCCGGCTCCGAGTGGTGCGCCAGGGCTGACAGAAGATACGTCGGCATTTCGGTTCCCCGGTAAGGTCGCCGTCAGTCGTTGACGCCTTGGGCGACGGGAGTGGCGGATTGCGCGGGTCGAGGCGTCCGGTAGCGGATGGAGAACTTGCGCTCTTTGACCGAGTAGCTGGCGATGGTCGCGCCCAGCAGCGTGAGGCCGGCAAGACCGAACGGCACCACATAAGAACCGGTTACGTCATACAAGATGCCCGCCGCCAGCACGCTCAGCGAGCCGCCTATCTGGTGCGCGAATGTCGTGAACCCTCCCAGGGTGCCCAGATTCCTCGTTCCGTAAATGTCAGCGGTCAGCGAGGACGTCAGCGGCGGCGTCGCTATCCACGACATACCCGCGAAATACGCGAAGCCCCATATCCCCAGCGATGGCGGGAGCCCGATCCCAATCACGTCCGACAGTATGCTCGGCGTCACCAGCATCACATAGGCGAAGAACCTCAGGAAGTAGATAGTGCCAAGCATATTCTTCCGGCTGAACTTGTCCGAATGAACGCCCACCACCAGCACGCCCACCGCGTTCAGCCCCCTGCATCATCCCGAACGCGATAGCCGCCACCGCCGGGCTGATACCCAGGTCTATGGCGAACGGCACGTAATGCGTTGATATGATCAGTGTCGTCACCCCCCGCAAACGAAGTACGCTCCCGAAAGCTGCCAGATTGGGGCCGACCTGAACGAGTCTTTCCAGCTTTCGGACTCCAGCGGCGCGGTCGAATCGGGCTCGGCCACGAAGTCCCTCTTGTCTCTGGTGACGAGCGCTACCAGCCAGATGGCGGCCACAAGAGGCAGCGAGATCAGCTGTATGCAGAGCCATACGACTTTCCATATCATACTCAATATCAGCGGTGTCGGCGTTTCGCTGGCCGCGTCGCCGTCCGGCGTTTCCCCCATATCCTCAGGCTTATCGCGCATGAAGAACGCCACCATAGGAAACGCGAGAACCAGCGCCAGCGCGCCCAGAACGACCCAAGCCACCCGCCAGTTCGTCCACAGGATTAGCGACGCCGCGAATGGAGTGAGTATAAGACCTCCCACCGACATCCCGGCCGTGCAGATACTGAGTACTACCCCGCGACGACGGAAAAACCACTTGGCTAGAACCGCGTGAATAGTAACCAGCGAAACCCCGCTCGACGCCGTGGACATCACCAGACCGTAGATGAACACCAAGAACAGCAGGCTGGGCGTTAGCTCTATCTTCAATACGGGAGGCAGATTGATAGCCAGCGCGAACGACAAACCAAAGTCGCTGATGAAAGTCAGCAACATCGTGGAAAAGCCCAGAACCAGCAGGCTGACCGAGATGACCAGTCTGCCCCCCCGAATCGATCATAGATCCGCCCGAGGGAATGGCTGCGACAGACCATTGACCATAATCCCTATGGCGATGGCCGCCGATATTTCAGTGCGGCTCCAGCCCAGATCGTCGGTCATCGGAACGACGAATACGCCGAAGCCGTTTCTCGCGCCCATGGACACGAAACAGCGCGAAAGCTCCAGCGGCCAAAATGAACCAGCCGTAGAAAATTCGGGTGCGGGCCGCCTTCTCTTTCAAGCTCTTGCCTCTGCCTCCGGCCGTATCCTATCGGTCCGAGCGACAAGCCTCGACCTGGGGGGAGCGGTTATGATAATGTACCATCGGAGTCTAACACTCCCGCGCTATGGGGTGACAAGCGAGTTCTCGCCGAGGAAGCGTCAAAGATATAGGCTAACCGGGGACAATATTTTGGGGGCCGCGTATCGCCATACCCGAAAAAACCTTTGCCTAACTCGCCAATCCCCACGCTCTCTCGCCGTGTCGAAACAATGAAGTGGAGTTTGGAGTCACGCCGTCGCTTGGCGAATCCGGGCATCTTATGACATTTTCGTACGGAGAATCGCCTGATGGAATTTAGTCCCTTTCTAAGGACAGCGAATCTGAAACATATGTCGCTATGCGGGACGACCCCGCTCTCCCCCAAGGCGAAAATCTGATGCGCATCGTCAGTCGTCTGCCGATTTGCGGCAGTGGCTCGAAAATGGCGATATAGAGCGACAGACAGCGGATAGCGAGTTGGGGTCGGCGCGCCGTGGGACACTGTATCTGAAAAGCGGGATTAATTCCCGTCGAGGGAGAAATAAACTCCCTTATTCCCGGCGCTGTGTGTAAAACCCTATACCCCCCGTAAGCGCTCGCGCTTCACCCAGCATGGCGGCGACATCCGCCGCGCTTGGGCCTTCCGCGTATATGCGAAGCAGAGGCTCAGTGCCAGAGAAACGTATCAGCGTCCAGTAGCCGTCTTCAAGCTGGAACTTCACCCCGTCCCTGTCATCCATCCCCACAACCGCTCGCCCTGCCATATCGAACGGCCTGGACGCGCCGACCCTTCGCATAATCGAGTCTCGCATGGACGGGTCGAACTCAATGTCCCAGCGGTCGTAGATATGGACTCCGACCCTCTCGAACAGCCGCGCTCTCAGGTCTGACGGATTCTCCCCGCTCCTGACCACCATGTCCAGCATCAGCAGACCGCTCAGAATGCCGTCCCGCTCAGGTATGCTGCCTCGGAAGGCGTAACCGCCGCTCTCTTCGCCCGCCGCGAGCGCGTTTACCGCCATCATCTGCGGGCCGAGATGCTTAAACCCCACGGGCGTCTCGATAGCCTCCACGCCATGAAGCTCCGCCAGCTTGTCTATCATCGCGCTCATCGTAATGGACTTGACCAGAGGACCGGACTGTCCCAGCCCCTCCAGCAGGTGCATACAGAGCAGGCTGAACGTCTCCGTTGCGCTGATAAACCGCCCATCGTCATCAACCACTCCGAGCCTGTCCGCGTCGCCGTCGGTGGCAAGTCCGATATCTGCCGTATTATCCTCCAGAGCGTCCACCAGCGCGCGCAGGTTGTGAGCTATCGGTTCCGGCTGGCTCATGCCCGGAAAGGCAGGGTTCACCTCTCCGCGTATCTCGACCAGTCGGGTGGAGCCGCCCGAAATCAGCTTGTCGAAATATCCCGCGCCCGCCCCGTGCATCGAATCAACCACCACGTTCAAACCCGCGTTCCTGATTGAATTCAGGTCAACGAACTGCGCCACGTGGTTAAGGTAGTCCGGCGCGGGATCGAATCGCTCAAACAGACCGCGCCGTTCGGCCTCGCGCAGATTCATGGAGCGCGCATTGCCGGAATTCTCCACATTAGCTATACGCCGCTCCAGTTCCTCGACTATCTCTCCCGACGCGCTTCCGCCATACTCCGGCTTGAACTTGAACCCGTTCCACCGCGCCGGATTGTGGCTCGCGGTGATAACAGCGCCCGCGCCCGCGCTCATAGTGACCAGAGCGTGGCTCACAACGGGCGTAGGGGCGGGACGGTCGCACAGAAAAGTCGGAATGCCGTTCGCCGTCGTCACCTCTGCTACGGTTTCGGCGAACTCTCTCGATCCGAAACGGGTATCGTAGCCTACAACGAACCCACGCGGAGAGAGTCCAACCGCGTTCACATAATCCGCCGCGCCCTGGGCGCATATACGCACGTTGTCGAAGGTGAAATCCTCCGCGATGACGGCGCGCCAGCCATCCGTTCCGAATTTTATATTTGGCATACTGTTCTCACTGCGCGCGAAGGCCGCGAAGCCTCCATTTCCGCCAGTCGCGCCTCCGCCGCCTCGGCCCGCGTCGCAGTCTCCTCTATGTTCTGAAGCCAGCGGCCTCCCGTCGGGTCGTAGAGCCGCAGGCGACCTTCCTCCCAGTGCAACTCCAGATTCAACGTCGGACTGTGCCCCCACATCCTGCCATCCGATTCCTGAACAAGCTCCATCCTTCGGTACTCGCCATCCACCAGCCGCTCGCTACGCAGAGGCTCGCCGTAGTTATCGCCGCCGCTCAGATCGTATAACCAATACTCGCCTATGCCCAGGCGAGCGTACAGATCGCGCTTGGGTCCCATATCCTGCCGCCATGTACTGGGAGAACCTATCTCCAGAACGAAATCCGGAGCCTTGCCCATGTCCCACACGCGATAGTTGTTGTTTTTCAGGAGCAGGTCAGTACCCACCCCGAACGCCACATAGCAGTCCGGAGACACCGAGAATCTAGGATTGCCCTCCACATAGTACATGAATGCGTTGCCGCTGACCCATACGGCGACACAATCTCTGAAGAAGTGTTTCAGAATCGCAATGATATCCACGAAGTTCCGCAGTTGGCGCTCTCCGCCATGCAATGGCATACCGTCCGCTTCGGGATAGAAGATTTCGGTTGTGGCGGATGTGTCCGCGACGGGCGCGGTGTTCTCCGTGCCATAACGTTCGCTCCTAGCCCAATGCTACCACACTCGTCGCTCATTGGCGCGCGTAAGGCTCGTCCATAATTTCAGCGCGCGGCCTTATCGTCACAGGCCCGCGTCCGCCCTGAGAATGTCGGCCTTGTCGGTGCGTTCCCAAGGGAAGTCCTCTTCCGGCCTGCCGAAGTGCCCGTAGGCGGCGGTCTTCTTGTAGATGGGACGTCTCAGGTCCAGGTCTCGGATGATGGCGCCAGGCCTGAGATCGAAATGCTTCTGTATCAGCTTGTTGATCTTCCCGTCCGGAACCTTGTTGGTGCCGAACGTCTCAGCGGATACCGAAGTTGGCTGCGCCATTCCGATAGCGTAGGACAGCAGCACCTCCGCGCGCTCCGCGAGCCCGGCCGCGACCACGTTCTTCGCCACCCAGCGGGCGGCGTATGAGGCCGAACGGTCAACTTTCGTCGGGTCTTTGCCCGAAAACGCGCCCCCGCCATGTCGTGCCATGCCGCCGTAGGTGTCCACGATTATCTTGCGCCCGGTCAGCCCCGAGTCCCCGACCGGCCCCCCTATCACGAACCTGCCGGATGGGTTGATCCACCAGAGTGTATCGTCATCCACTAGTTCAGGGGGGATGACCTCTCTGGCTATCATCTTCAGGTCTCGGTCTATTACTTTCTGGCTCACTGTCTCGCTGTGCTGTGAGCTCATCAGGACGGTATGGACGCGCTTGGGTTTGCCGTACTCGTATTCCACAGTAACTTGTGACTTGCCGTCGGGCCGAATCCAGTCGAGTTCTCCTTCCCATCGAGCTCGCGCCATTCGCTGACATAACCGGTGAGACAGGGCGATGGGCAGCGGCATAAGCTCCGGGGTCTCATTGCAGGCATAGCCTACCATCATTCCCTGGTCTCCCGCGCCGATGCTGTCCACATCTCCGTACGTGTTCGTTGCCATATCCCTCGTTTCCAGGGACTGGCTTACGCCCTTTGAGATGTCTGTGGACTGTTCATGCACTGATATGGTGACGCCGCATGATTGGTAGTCGAACCCGTATAGCGAGTCTCGGTAGCCGGCGTCTCGGATTGTGTGGCGCACTATTGATGCGATGTCAACGTATGTGCTGGTCGTTATCTCGCCCATAACGAGGACGAGGCCCGTTGTCGCGCAGGTCTCGCACGCTACTCTGGCCGATGGGTCGTCGGTGAGTATGGCGTCGAGAATCGCGTCCGAAATCTGGTCGCAGAGCTTGTCCGGATGTCCTTCTGTTACAGATTCGGACGTGACCAAATACGACGGGCTGTTCATGAAGCTATGGGGCATTTGGTATCTCCTGGGGCGGCTTGTGGATTATTATCAGCTAGTTCTTGGTTATCAGTTGGCGTTTGCGTCTGTTCAGTTCGACCAGCGTGGCCCGGCCCTCGGCGACGGTCTTGCCTTCGCTCTCCAGCTTCGCCGCGACGTATATCTCGCGTCCTTCGCGCAGCTCCAACCAGGAGACAGCGTGTATTGTCCGACCTACCTGCGCCGGAGATATGAACCGAGTGTCCATAGAGCGCATCATGGTCACGATTCCATGCAGATACGTCCAGTTTTCCATCACTTCGTATAACAGCGCGGATATGACGCCGCCGTGCGTTATTCCGGGCCAGCCCTGGTGATGAGTCGCCGGGGTAAATTCGGCGCTAAGACGGTCTCCGGCTATCTTCATTTCCAGCCGCAGGCCGTGAGGGTTCTCGCCGCCGCATCCGAAGCAGTTTGGATACTGTTTCCCCATGTCGCGCTGTCGCTCGCTATGTTCCGATGTCCCAGCTTGCGAGGTATTTCTCCTGTTCAGTGGTTAGGGTGTCTATCCGGATGCCCATTGATTGTAGTTTGAGCCGCCCGACCTCTTCATCAATGTCTCTCGGCACAGGGTAAACCTTTGGTGATAGCGTGTGTCCCGCTTGGGCTAGGTATTCGACTGACATAGCCTGGTTGGCGAAGCTCATATCCATCACCGCGGAGGGATGGCCTTCGGCGGCGGCCAGGTTGATGAGCCTACCTTCTCCGAGCAGGTATAAACGTCGGCCGTCGTTCATCAGATACTCGTCCACGAACGGCCTGACGGTCTGCCTTCCGTCCGACATCTCTTCCAGCGCGTCTATGTCAATCTCGACGTTGAAGTGGCCGCTGTTCGCCATTATCGCGCCGTCCTTCATGGCGGCTATGTGTTGCCGTCCGATGGCGTTCAAGCCGCCTGTAACGGTCAGGAAGATGTCGCCTATCTCAGCCGCTTCGGTCATTGTCATTACCTGGTGTCCGTCCATGGCCGCTTCCAGGGCACGGATAGAATTTATCTCCGTGACAATTGTGTGGGCGCCCATTCCGCGCGCTCTGAGCGCGACGCCCCGTCCACACCAGCCGTATCCGCAGATAACGACTTTCTTGCCTGCCCACAGGATGTTGGTCGCGCGCGTGATGCCGTCTAGCGTGCTCTGTCCGGTGCCGTATCTGTTGTCGAAAAAGTGTTTGGTGTCGGCGTCGTTGACCGCGATGATGGGGTAGTTCAGTTTGCCTTCTTCTGCGAGGCTGTTTAGTCTGATTACTCCGGTCGTGGTCTCTTCTGTTCCGCCGACGATATCGGGCATTTGGTCTTTGCGTTCAGTGTGCAGCACCGCGACCAAGTCTGCGCCGTCGTCCATCGTAACATTCGGCCTGGTGTCGAGCGCGGACATTATGTGCGCGTAGTATGTGTCGCGGTCCTCACCCTTGATTGCGAATGTCGGTATGCCGTATTCCGCGACCAGGGCGGCGGCGACGTCGTCCTGGGTGCTGAGCGGGTTGCTGGCGCATAGCGCGACTTCGGCGCCGCCGTCTCTGAAGGCGAGCATCAGATTCGCGGTCTCGGTTGTCACGTGCAGGCAGGCGGCTACGTGGAGGCCGCTCAGCGGCTTTTCTTCCGCGAACCTAGCTCGTATCTGCCGTATCACCGGCATCTCCCGCGCGGCCCATTCGATTCTGCCTACGCCCCGGCTAGCCAGCGACGTGTCCAAGATGTGGCCTTCTGTGACGGTTGTGGTCAAGGGTTTCCTCCCTGCGGTCTATTTGGACGGCGCGCGGCGGCGCGGAATTCCCGCCCCACTCTCGAAGCCGTCGAACTGCGTGAGTCGAACGAATCTGTCGAATCTGTCCTGTATGTCTTCGGTTGTGAGTGATGTCAGCCTGTCCACGCTGAAACTCTGAACGGCGAAGGATCCCATCACAGAGCCGATTATGCTCGCCCGGCGGATTCCGGCATGGGATAGCTTTCCGGTGGCGGCCAGCGTTCCCATGAACCCGCCCGCGAATGAATCTCCCGCGCCGGTGGGGTCAACAACGCTGGCTAAGGGGAAGGCGGGCGCGCTGAACGTTTTGTCGCCGTCGAATATCAGGACGCCATGTTCTCCGCGTTTGACGACTACTGCGCGCGGACCTATTTTCTGGATACGTCTCGCGGCCCTGACTATGTTCGTTTCGCCGGCGTAGCTTCGAGCCTCGCCCTCGTCCAGAAAGAATAGGTCAACCTCGCGCACTATCCTGTCCAAATCGTCTCGCCTGCCGTCTATCCAGAAGTTCATCGAGTCGAGTGCGACGAGCTTCGGACGCTTCTTCATCTGCTTCAACACTCGCATCTGTAAGGTTGGGTCAATGTTCGCTAGAAACAGGAACTCGGACTCGCGGCTCTTCCGGTTCAGAACGGGGTCGAAGCGCTCGAAGACGTTCAGCTGAGTGTCGAGGGTTTCACGACGGCTCACGTCTTCGGCGGAATATACGCCTGACCAGTGAAACGTCTTGCCGGTGGCGCGCTCTAGTCCGGAGATGTCAATCCCGCGCGACTTCAGCATCTTGATGTGCGCCTGGTCGAAGTCCTCGCCCACGATTCCTACGAGGCTCACGCGGGTAAGACAGCTTGCCGCTACCGAGAAGTATATGGCCGAGCCGCCCAGCGCTTTGTCACGTTTGCCTGCGGGCGTTTTTACGGAATCGTACGCTACTGATCCGACGACGAGAAGAGACACGAGACTTCCTATGCCTCCGAGCCGTAGCTGGTCGGATAGCCCTTTTCTATCCAAGGGGCTGTGCCGTCCTCTATGTTGTAGAGCAGATCTGTGTCGTAGCCCATGGCGGCGGCCATTTCGCAGGCTAGTCCGCTCCGAACCCCGGCGGCGCATATAAACAGGAGGTTCTTGTCTTGGGGAAGCTCATCTATCCGCGCCAGAAGGTCGTCCACCGTGATAAACACCGCGTCCTTGACGTGTCCGTCCACATACTCGTCCAAGCGGCGCACGTCAACGAAGACGTGGGCGTCGCTGCCGTGGAGTTCGGCCGCTTCGTCAATGGTCAGTCTAGTGTATGGTTCTCCGGGTATCCGCTTGGGCATATCGCCTACCTCTCTGTACTTTCTTTACTCTAGATACTTGTCCACCAGCAATCGGAGCCTCTCTCGCGTTTCGCGCGGTATCATATCCCGACTCGTGATTATTGCGGTTTCGAGGGCTTTGCCGCAACCGCATTCTCGCTCAGCCGACACTCGGGCGGTCACATTCCTGATAATCCGACGCGCCGTCTCCACATTGTTCGTCAGATTCGCCATCACCATATCCGCCGATACGTCGGCTTCGGCTTCACGCCAAACGTCATAGTCGGTAACGAAGGCTAACGTGGCGTAGCATATCTCCGCTTCGCGCGCCAATTTCGCCTCCGGCAGCGCGGTCATGCCTATGACGTCGGCTCCCCATGAGCGGTATAGCGCCGACTCCGCCCGTGTCGAAAACTGAGGGCCTTCTATCACGATATATACGCCGCCGTCGTGGAAGGTCGTCAAGCCCCGCGCCGCATCGAGGGAATCTCTCCGCAGCTCCGGGCAGAAGGGGTCCGCGAATCCTACGTGCGCCACCAGTCCGTCCCCGAAGAACGTTGACGCGCGCGCCTTTGTCCGGTCAATTATCTGGTTGGGGATGACTAGGTCCAGCGGTCTTAGCTCCTCTTTCAGGCTGCCGACCGCGCTGATTGAGAGTATGCGCTCGACGCCCAGAGATTTCAGAGCGTATATGTTTGCTCTGACTGGGATCTCGGTGGGCGTTATGCGGTGTCCCCTTCCGTGTCGGGGCAGGAACGCCACCCGAACGCCGTCTAGGTTTCCCGTGACGATACTGTCGCTCGGTACGCCGAAAGGGGTTGGAACGCGGACCTCTTGTCGGTCTGCCAGACCTTCGATGTCGTAGAGGCCGGAGCCGCCGATGAACCCAAGAGTCGCTTCAGCCAATGCTGTTCTCCATGAGGGCGGCCAAGCTGCGGCGGTAGGGCGGACGCGCTACGCCCAACTCGGTGACTATCGCGGTTACATATCTGTTGGGAGTGACATCGAATGCCGGGTTGAACGCGCCTATGCCCTGCGGCGCGGCGCGAGCATCCCCATAGCCCAGAACCTCTTGTTCGTCCCTCTCCTCAATGACTATCTCCTCTCCTACCGACAGACTCATGTCCAGCGTGCCGGTTGGCGCGGCCACGTAGAACGGGATGCCGTTTTCTTTGGCGAGAACGGCGAGGTTATAGGTGCCTATCTTGTTAGCTACGTCGCCGTTCGCGGATATGCGGTCGGCTCCGACTAGGACAGCGTGTACAAGTCCACGCTTCATGACCAGTCCCGACGCGGAGTCGGCTATCAGACTCGCGGGAATTCCTTCACGCTTCAGTTCCCACGCCGTCAGTCTCGCGCCCTGGAGCAACGGCCTTGTCTCGGTGGCGTACACTCGCTCTATCCGCTTGTCCGCCCATGCCGTTCTGATAATCCCCAGCGCGGTGCCGTGTCCTCCGGTGGCCAGCGCGCCGGTGTTGCAGTGTGTCAGAGCGGCGCTGCCCCAAGGGAGCAGTTTGGCTCCGCGTTCGCCTATTCGGGAGTTGCTCTCTATGTCCTCTTTGTGGATGCGGACAGCCTCGCTCAGAAGGTCCGCCACAACCTCTTCAATGGTCTGCGCCGACGCCGCGCCGGACAGCATACGAGCCAGAGCCCAGCCCAGATTGGCGCCGGTGGGCCTAGCGTTTCTGATCTCGCGCGCCGCAACGTGCAGCCGGTCTGAAAAGTCGCCGTTCGACGTCTGAGCCAACTCCATCGCGGCCAGCGCCAAGCCGTATGACCCAACTATTCCAATTGCCGGGGCTCCACGAACCGACATGTTCTGTATGGATTCGATTACGGTTCGGTAGTCCGACGTTTCGATCCACACCTCGTCTGATGGAAGTTTGCGCTGGTCGAGGATGCTCACGGAGCCGCCCTGCCAGACCACCGGAGTGATTTGAGCCAATGTTCCCTCTCCCGTATTGTCGGAGGGCTAGGGCCGCCGCGCCAAACAAAAAGACTTCTCGGCGTGAGAGAAGTCTTTCGGTAGCGTTATCTACCGCTCTCATCTCTCGAACGCCTTATGCGCTCGCCGGAATTGGCACCTTCATCGGGTGTTATAGACACCGGACAGGTTGCCGGGCATCAAGGGGCCGGTCCCTCCGCCACTCTGGATAAGAGCCACGATATTTAATTATCCAAGCAAGCGAATTTTACACTGTTGATTCAATGAGTGTCAATCGCTTCCCCGGCCGGCGTATTCTCGATACGTGTTGGCAGTTGTACGCCGAAGGCATGGGACTGTCGGCTATCAGCCGAATATTGGAGACAAGACCGGAGACAGCATATAGCTGGGGTCAAAAAAGCGTGTATGGCGAGGGAGTTGATGGTTCAGCGCGCGTCGAGTCGGACAAGATAAAGCCGCGCTCAAGTCATATCCTTCGATGCGATCAAGTCTCTCTGCCCGCCTGTTCCAGCGTCAGCCGGCGTGGAAATCACCGATGATCTATGGCAGAGCGTTGCCTTTCAACTCCGCCAGCCGCCTTCTCATCTCGGCAAGTTCGTCTTCCGCCTTGCGACGAGCCGCATCCGCCGCCTCAGCCTTGGCGTCTGCCTCATCCGCTCTAGCGGCCTCAGCTCTTTTTTCAGCCCGCTCTTCATCTCTCCGCAAGAGCCATTGACTAGCGAGCGGGTCCCAGAACCGCAGGTCATTGTCCTTCCACCACAGATCCAAGTTCAGCGCCTCGCTATGCCCCCACACCTGCCCGTCGCCCTCATACCGAAGCTCTATACGACGATACTCGCCATTCACCAAGCGCTCCCCTATAAGCGGCTCTCCGTAGAACTCGCCGCCGGATGCGTCGAACCGCCAGTACTCACCCGCACCCAGTTCGGCGTAAAGCTCCCTCTTCCTTCCTGAATCAGCGTCCGCCGTACTCTCAGAACCTATTTCCAAAATGAAGTCCGGAAACTTTCCCACTTCCCACAACCTGTACGTATTATTGCGCTCGATAGAAGCCACCGATTCATCCGACAAGCCGAAGACGACATAGCAGTCCGGCGAAACCGAGATACGCGGATTGCCTTCGACGTAGTAGATAAACGTGTCCCCGTTCACCCACGCGCCCGGAACCCGCTCGAAGTAGTCGTCAAGATCCCCCACCACTCTACGAAATATAGGCGCTTGGTACTCTCCGTCGGGCAATGGCATTCCGTCCGTTTCGGGATAGACGATGGCAGCCGCCGCTCCGGTTGTCATGACTCCCTCCTTCATTCCCCTGATTCTACCATAAGTATATGAGAGCTTGCTCTATCCCAACCCTTATAACAACGCTCGGGGCAGTTACCGCCACGCCGCTATCACAGCTTGCATCAGAAATCTCGGTTCGACGCCAAGCGAGAGTCGAGTTTCCGCTCGCCGCTGAGAATATGAATATCGGGCAGAGGCTTTGACTCATCCTCCGATACGGATATAATGCCCTCGTTTTCACCCAACTTCCGTCTGCCGGATAGGCAAAAGCAAATATAAGGATGCCTTTATGATCGCAGCGGCAACCCACAGATGGCGACCGGGTTCGCTCGTTTCCGCGCGCGGCCGGAACTGGGTGGTCATCCCCTCCGATCAGAATGACACCATCCTTCTGAAGCCCGTTGACAGCGCGGACGGCGAGGTTGTCGGCATATTCACGCCGCTCGAACCTAACGCCATTGAAGAGGCCGCGTACCCGCTGCCGAACCCCGAGCGCGTCGGCGACTTCAGCGGCGCGCTGCTGCTCAGAGACGCAGTCAGGCTCACGCTGAGGGCCGGCGCCGGCCCGTTCAGATCGGTTGGACGGCTGTCCGTTACGCCGCGCCCGTACCAGTATGTTCCGCTGATAATGGCGCTGCGTATGGACCCGGTCCGGCTGCTGGTCGCGGATGACGTTGGCGTGGGCAAGACGATAGAGGCCGCGATGATAGCGCGCGAACTGCTGGACCGCGGCGCTGTCCGGCGCGTCGGCGTGCTGTGTCCCCCGCACCTGTGCGAGCAGTGGGCCACGGAGCTGTCCGAGAAGTTCGGCATCGAAGCGGCGATTGTCCAGCCCGCCAGGATGGGCAGACTCGAGCGCGCGCTCCCCCGCTCCGACGTCCACGTCTTCGAGCACTACCCCCATCTGGTCGTCTCGATAGACTACGTGAAGTCAGACCGGCACAAGCACGTTTTCACAGCCAACGCGCCGGACCTCATCATAGTGGACGAGGCGCACGGCGCGGCCCGGCCCGGAGGCGATGGCGCAATCTCCCAGCAGCGCCGACACCAGATTCTCAGCGCGCTCGCTCAAGACCCCAAACGGCATATCATTCTGGCCACCGCCACTCCGCACAGCGGCGTCGAGTCGAGTTTCCGTTCTCTGCTGGGAATACTGGATAGAGACCTTGACTTGCCCACCGACCAGAACATACCCCGACGCAGGCTGCTTCCCAGACTCATCCAGCGCAGACGCTCAGACCTGACCAACTGGCTCGGCGCCGATACCCCGTTCCCCAAACGGGACAACCGGGACGCGCCTTACAGGATGTCCAGGGAGTACACGCGGCTGTATGAGCGGATTCTAGGCTTCTGCCGACAGACGGTCTCAGGCGCGGACGGCCAACGTCGCCGAGTGCGCTACTGGGCCGCCGTGGCCATAATGCGTTCGGCGCTGTCCAGCCCCGCGTCCGCCGAGGCCACGCTCAGCAGACGGGCTGAGCGCAAGCGAGGCGAACTCGCCCAGAGCGAGGTTGGAGAGGAGGAGTTCGCCGCCCAGATATTGGACTCCGACGCAGAGGTGGACACGGCGCCGGACTACGCGCCGACTTCCCCGCTGGACGACTCCGCGGCCGCGCTGACCGCACAGGAGATACGAAGGCTGGACGACTTTCTAAGACAGGCGCGCGCGCTGAAAGGGCCCAAGCTGGACGCTAAGCTCGCCGCGGCCGCCAAAGCGGTTGACGAGATGCTTTCCGAAGGCTACCATCCCATCGTTTATTGCAGATTCATAGACACTGCCGAGTACGTGGCTGAGCATCTCCAGCGGATGCTGGAAGGCCGATACCCGGGCCTCAGAGTCCAGTCCGTCACCGGCGGAGACGGCAACGATGAACAGCGCAGGGAGATTGTGGCAGACCTAGCCTCCAGCCCGCGCAGAACGCTGGTAGCCACAGACTGTCTCAGCGAGGGCATAAACTTGCAGGAGAGCTTCGATGCGGTTTTGCACTACGATCTGCCGTGGAACCCCAACCGACTCGAACAGCGCGAGGGCAGAATAGACCGCTACGGACAGCCGCGCGGCGTGGTCAGAATCGTCCTGCTGCGCGGCGAGGACAACCACATAGACCGCGCCGTGCTGCGGGTTCTCATACGAAAGGCGCGGGAGATCAGGAACCGTCTGGGCATATCGGTCGCGGCGTCTGTCGAATCAGACGCCGTAGTGCAGGCCGTGGTAGAGGACGTGTTCATGCAGCGGGGCGGATACCAGCTGTCTCTCGACACCGACGAGCATGAGCCCAGGGTGAGCGAGTACCACGAGGCGGTTGACAGCGCCGCCGAACGCGAAAGCCGCAACCGCGCCTACTTCGCGCAGCAGTCCATCCGTCCGGACGAGGTTGAACGCGAGATGCGCGAGATGGAACCCGCGCTCGGCGGCGCGGACGATGTGCGACGATTCGTCCAGAACGCCATACAGCGGTTCAACGGCCGAGCGGACTCCACCCGGAAGCCCGGGGTGTTCGAGCTGCATCCGGGCGACATGAGCCGCGTCTTCGCCGACAGGATGCCGGGCATGAAGTTTCCAAGCCGCGTCTCGTTCGACGGCAGCCCGCGCCCGGACGCCGTTCATCTGGGCAGGAACCACCCGCTCGTATCCGCGCTGGCGGAAGCCGTTCTCAGCGGCTCGCTCGAAGAGGATGATCCGTTGTTCGCACGCTGCGGCGCCATAGTGACCGACGCGGTTGAGCGGCGCGCCGTCGTGGTCTTGCTCAGACTGCGCTACTCCATAACCGAGCGCGGACGCGAGCAGTTCGCCGAAGAGGTCGTCCCCGCCGCGTTTCAGCGCGTCATGGGCAAAATCGAATGGCTTCATCCACTGCGTGAAAGGGCGCTCGAGCTGCTGTCTCACACCGCAAGCAGGCGCAACCCGGACCCGGGCGAGCCGGCAAGAGCGACTGCGGCCGCGCTCAAGACGCTGAGCGACGATGATGAGTGGGCAGCCCCCATCATCGCCGAACGCAAGGCTGCGCTGGAAGCCGCTCACAAGAGGTTGCGCGGCGTTCTGGGCGACAACCCCTTGACCATCAGCGCGCACTCCCCGCCGGACATACTCGGATGCTTCGTCCTCATCCCCTCAGGCAAGAGCTAACAGGAGGCGGCTCAACATGGCCTACTCGTCAATATCCGTAGAAGGCGGACTCTTCCCCTCCGACCTTCTGGAGAAGATAGCCACCGGCGACGCCGAAGGACAGCGGCCAACCGACTTCGGCTTCAGACGCGCGTACAACATGGCCAACCACATCCGAGCCGCCTTCGCCGACGCCGACATACACTGGCAATCCTTCCGACGCTCTCTGGCGCGCTCCTCAGCCTCCAAGACCACCAAGACCAGACGGGACTGGATGGGAAAGCTGGTCGAACTACTGGACTATGAGGAACTCACCCTGCGCCGCAGCTCCATCCGGGTCGCGGGGCAGGATTACAGGATCTACGCCACGCTCGGAGACTCGGAAGACGCGCCCCCGTTCCACATAGTGGGCATAGACAGAACGCTCGATTCCAGAGTCCCCGGCGAACGCCGCAGCCCGCACGCCGTCGTACAGGAATACCTCAACAACTCCGACGCGCTCTGGGGCGTCGTCTCCAACGGCGGCGTCACCCGCGTGCTCCGAGACTCCGCCCGCGTGTCCCACCCAACCTACCTGGAGTTCGATGTCCAAGGAATGGTCGAGAGCAGCCAGTACGCCGAGTTCGCGGTGATGTACAGGATGCTCCACCGAACGCGGCTCCCCTCAGAGGGGGACGACCCGGACAGGTGTCTGCTCGAGACCTACTTCCAGCAGGGCATAGACAGCCACAGCCGCGTGCGGGAGCGACTGAGAGAGGGCGTCCAGCGCGCCCTCATCACGCTCGGAAACGGGCTGCTGCGCCATCCGGGAAGCGACGAACTCAGGCGGCGTTTCAGAAGCGGCTCGCTCGACGCGCAGCGCTACTACCGACAGCTGCTTCGGCTGGTGTACCGGCTGCTGTTTCTGATGTCCGCGGAGGAGCGGCGGCTCATATACCCGCCCGCAGATTCCGACGAGGTCGGCGAACGGCGCGAGGCGTACGACAGACACTACTCGGTCTCCCGTCTGAGGGCGCGCGCCGAACGCTACTTCGCCGACGACGAACATGCAGACCTGTGGGAGGGGCTCAAGCAGACCTTCCGACTGTTCCGACAGGACGACTCCGCGCGGACGCTCGGCATGAGCGCGCTGGACGGTGAGCTGTTCGGCCCGTTCGCCTGCGCGGACATCGAGACCGCCGGATGCGCGAATCGAGACCTGCTCGCCGCCGCGCTGGACCTGTCCACCTTCGTGGACGAGGGCGGCGCGCGGCGACGGGTGAACTACGCGGGCATAGACGTCGAGGAGTTCGGCTCGGTCTATGAAAGCCTGCTCGACTTCCACCCGCAGGCGCGTCTCGACTCCGACACCCCATTCAATCTGGTGTCCGGAACCGAGCGCAAGCAGACCGGCTCCTACTACACGCCGCCGGAGCTGGTTCGGGAGCTGATAGACAGCGCGCTTGTTCCGGTGGCGAGGGAGCGTCTGGCGGGGGCGAAGACGTCGGCCGACAAGGAGCGAGCGCTGCTGAACCTGCGGGTCTGCGACCCCGCCTCAGGCTCCGGACACTTCCTGCTGGCCGCCGCGCGCCGCATCGCGCACGAACTGGCTCGCGTTCGTTCAGGAGAGAACGAACCCTCGCCCACGGCGTATCGCGCCGCGCTCAGGGACGTGGCGCGCGGCTGCATATACGCCGTGGACAAGAACCCGCTGGCCGTGGACCTGTGCAAGGTCGCGCTGTGGATAGAGGCGCACGAACCCGGACTGCCTCTCAGCTTTCTGGACCACCATATCAAGCGCGGCGACAGCTTGGTCGGCGTTATGGACTTCGACGCGCTGTCCGAGGGGATACCCAACGACGCGTACAGGGCTGCGACCGGGGACGACAGAGACGCGGCGAAGCTCTACCGCGAGCGCAACCGCCGCGAGCGAGCGGGACAGCTCTCGCTCCTCAGCGCCTCCGACTCGCCTCTGGACGACCTCGCCGACGACTTCGGCGCGCTGGCCGCGCTGGAAGAGCGCACGCAGGCAGACGTGCAGGCGAAGAGTGAGATGTATCAGCGTATCAGGGACTCCGGCTGGGACATAAGAACCGCCTGCGACCTGTGGACCTACGCCTTCTTCGCGCCGCTGCGAAAGGCCGGCGCCGACGGCATAGAACTCGTTCCCACGACCCAAAGCGTCCGAAACGCGCTCGCAGGAAGACGCGTGGACCAGCGGCTGAGAGCCGAAGCCAACGCCGCGGCCCAAACCCTGCCCTACTTCCACTGGCCGCTCGAATTCCCGGAGGTCTTCAAACGCGGCGGCTTCGACGTCGTGCTCGGAAACCCGCCATGGGAGCAGCTACAACCTGAAGAGATCAAATTCTTTGGGATTCATGACCCGAAAATCGCGGAATTGGCCGGCGCTCAACGCAAGCGGGCTATTAGCAAACTACCCCGAAACCAACCGCACTTAAATGAACTATGGGAATTACACAGGTATTCAATTAGCTCATTGAGCAAATTTGTACGTTCGAGTAATCGTTTCGAGTTGACCGCAAGAGGGAAAATCAACACCTACGCCATCTTCGCGGAGACGATGCGGAGCCTCATAGCGGACGACGGACAAGCCGGAATGATCGTCCCCTCCGGCGTCTCCACAGACAACACCACCAGGATTTTCTTCGCGGACCTGGTCAGCCGCCGCTCTCTCGTCAGCCTGTACGACTTCGAGAACCGAGAGCGCGTCTTCCCAGGAGTGGACAGCCGACTCAAGTTTTGCCTGCTGACCATAAGCGGCTCCGGACGACAGACGCCTCAGGCGGACTTCGCATTCTACCTCCGTCGCGCCGCCCAGCTGAGAGAGCCGGAGCGCCGCTTCACCCTGACAGAGGAGGACTTCGCTCTGTTCAACCCCAACACCCGCACCGCGCCCATCTTCAGAACGCGGCGGGACGCGCGGATAGCGCGCAAGATGTACCGACGCGCCGGAGCGCTGTGGCGAGAGGCGCGCGGAAGCTCCCCGGAGCATAACCCCTGGGGAATCGGATTCCAGCAGATGTTTAATATGACCACTCATTCAGGTTTGTTCCGCACGCGGGATCAGATGGAGTCCGACGGCTGGCGGCTGGAGGGCAACGTGTTCACACGCGCCGACGAGCGCTATCTGCCGCTGTACGAAGCGAAGCTGTTTCACCAATACGACCACCCGCTTCGCCACGTTCGACGGCGTGCCTGAGACGCGGCGAAGGCGGGGCAACGCGAGGGAGGTGTCCTCGGAAGAGAAGGCGGACCCGCAGACCGCGGTCATCCCCAGATACTGGATTGCCGAAAAAGAGGTCCGAAAAAGGCTTGACAGAAGAGAATCAAGCCTAAAATCAGACAGACAGACAGACAGACAGACAGACAGACAGACAGACAGACAGACAGACAGACAGACAGACAGACAGACAGACAGACAGACCGCGCGGCTCGAAGAGTTGGCGCGCAGTTCGTGCTTCGGGATATTGTCAGAGCAACGGACAATCGAACGGGCATCGCGGCCATGATTCCTCGCGTCGGAGTCGGAGCCACAGGCCGCAACATCTGGGTTGGCTTGTCGCCTTCAGAAACATCGCCAGCCCAACCAACCAGCGAACAGCGATATGCGTATTTTTACCAGAGTTCGCAATGAACGAAGGCGGCCCCCTGATACATATAAATTACGCCGAGTGGCTTCAGGCATTCCGGGATATTACCAACGCCACCAACGAGCGCACGCTTGTTTTTGGAAACATTCCCGCCGGCGGAACCGGACACACGGCGCCGCTCATTCACTACGAGAATGCGAAGGTTGCCGCCTCCGCGCTGGTGATGGCGAACATGAACAGCCTGCCCCTGGACTGGGCCGTCCGCCTGTCGGTTGGCGGCACACACCTCAGCTTCTTCATCATAAAGCAGCTGCCGATTCTGCCGCCTGAAGCGTTTCTGGAAACATCCCCCTGCGGACCCGCCTACGTCGAGCTCATAGTCCCCCGGGTTCTGGAGTTGACCTACACCTCCTATGAGCTGGAGTCATTCGCCCGCGACCTCGGCTACGACGGTCCGCCCTTCCGCTGGAACGAAGAGCGTCGCCATCGGCTGCGCTCCGAGCTGGATGCCATATTCGCGCATATGTATGGGCTGGAGCGCGAGGAGCTGGAATGGATTCTGGACGCGCCGGAACCGGGTGTCTCTTTCCCAACGCTCAAGCGCAACGAGACCAAGCGGTTCGGCGAATACCGCACCCGGCGGCTGGTTCTGGACGCGTTCGACCGCATGGCGCGTGGCGACTCCCCCGACATTCCGCCCGACCCAAAGTGAGGTATGACCGATGAGCATGGACGTGTTTGAACTACGCAAAAGCGTAGTAGGCGAGTACAGCGACTACGTTGAGAGCTTTATCAACGTGTTCGACCGTCGCGTTGACCGCTTTCTAAGAAAGCGGCTCGAAGAGGGCGAACTGTGGCCTGAGCCTGTGCTTCAGCTCAACCCCGGCCTATCAGATGGCGGAGACGATGGGCAAGCTGGCGGCGCGCGGCGCAATTCGGGAGGAGACCGCAACCTTCTTCGGACAGGGTCTTCAGCTGTATCGCCACCAGCGCCAGGCGCTGGACGCCGCTCGCCGCCAAGAAAACTACCTCGTCACCACAGGCACCGGCTCAGGCAAGAGCCTGACCTATATGGCGCCGATATACGACGCAATCATGAGAGACAACCCCGAACGCGGAGGCGTGCGCGCGATTCTAATCTACCCTATGAACGCGCTGATCAACAGCCAGCTTGAATCGTTGTGCGACTATGCCAAGAGCTACTCCGCCAACGCCGTCCGCTTCGCCCGCTACACCGGACAGACCACCCATGATGAGCGAAACGAGATTCGCGCGAATCCGCCGCACATCCTGCTTACCAACTACGTCATGCTGGAGTACCTGATGATGCGGACCGCTGACCGCGATCTGCTCCGCGCGGCGACCAGGGATATCAGGTTCATCGTGGTGGACGAGCTTCACCAGTATCGCGGCAGGCAGGGCGCGGATGTGGCGATGCTGCTGCGCAGGCTATCCCGTCTGGCAAGCGGCGATGTGCGCTACATCGGCACCAGCGCGACGATGGTCTCCGAGGGCGGCTCCGCGCAGGAGCGGCGCGCCCGGGCGGCGGAGGTAGCCTCGCGCCTGTTTGGGGCGGAGGTCAACGCCGCCAACGTGTTCGACGAAAGCCTTGAGCGCGTCGCCAAAAGCGCGATTCCGCGGACGCGGGCAGAGTTGCGCGAAGCTGTTCTCCGACCGCAGCCCGCCGACCTTGAATCCCTGCTCAATCACCCGCTCACCGCGTGGATCGAGGACAACTTCGGCGTATCTGCCTCAGAGGAAGGCGGTATGCTTGTCCGCCGCTCGCCCCAGACGTTCGGGGACGCGGTAGAGTCTTTGGTCGCCGGCTCAGGCCTCGCCCGTGAGGTGTGTGAGCGCGCTGTCCGCGCCGCGCTGGACGCCGGCGGCAACCTCTCTCTGCCCTCCGGAGAACCCGCGCTGGCGTTCCGTCTCCACCAGTTTCTATCCTCCGGAACCAGCTTTTACGCCACCATCGAGCCGCCCAAAAGCCGTCATCTCACCGTCGAGACCCAGTACCGGCTGAAGGATGGCAGGGTACTCTATCCGTTGGCGTTCTGCCGCGAGTGCGGGCAAGATTACTATCAGGTCATCCTCGCGGAGCGCGACGACGGCGCAGAGCTTATGGCCGGTTCGACGATGTTCCGAGACTCGCCGGAAGAGTCGGACAGACTGCCGGGCTACTTCTCAATAGAAGACAACGCGCTCTGGTCCGGGCGCCGCGACGAACTGCCGGAGAGCTGGTTCGACTGGCTCAAGAGCGGCCCCCGTATCAAGAGGGATTTCGTCCCGCACGAACCCAGACCGCTGTATGTTCGGCCCAACGGCCATGTATCCGATGTCGAACCGAGCGACGCGCCGAGCGTGCGGGGCTGGCTCCAGCCGCAGCCGCTCACCATCTGCCTGCGGTGCAGGACAACATACGACCGGCGCCGGGGTCAGGAGTTCCGCAAGCTGGCCACCCTGAGCCAGACCGGACGTTCCACCGCGACTACGGTGACCGTCAACGCAGCCGTCTCTGCGATGCTGAAACATGGGAGCGATAGGGAGGACGCCAAAGTGTTGTCGTTCACCGACAACCGTCAGGACGCGTCGCTTCAGGCAGGCCATCTCAACGACTTCGCTCAGACAGCGCAGATCCGGGCAGGGCTGGTCGCCGCGCTGAAAAAGCGGGGAACGCTGAGCTTCGATATGCTGGGGGAGGCGATCTTCGACGCGCTTTGCCTTGCTCCGCGCGACTTTTTGGTCGAACCGCGCGAATCCGGACCCGGCTGGGAGCGGGGAAGCGCCGTCATGAAGGAGCTGCTGCGATACCGCGCGCTCGAAGACCTCAGCAGAGGATGGCGCATAGTCCAGCCCAATCTGGAGCAGACCGGACTGCTATCCATCAAGTACCGAGGACTAAGCGAGATCGCCGCGGACGAAGGCGCTTGGCGCGGCGTTCCCGCAATGGAAGACGCGACAACGCAGGTCAGGATGACCGTTCTGAAGGCGTTTTTGGACCACTTCAGAATGCAGCTGGCGATTCACACCGACCTGCTGGGCAGGGCCGCCGCAGACAGCTTGATGCAACGCTCTAGGCAGCGGCTCCGCGCGCCGTGGGCGATGGAAGAAAACGAACGCCCAAGACTGCAACCCATCGCGACTCTACCGGACGCCGCTCCCCTTCCCAACAGGCGACAAGACCCGACCTTCTCCACCGGCGAACGCTCAGCCATCCTCAGATACCTGCGAGACCGACACACTTGGGGCGAAGACACCGGGCTGACCATCCGGCAGGGCAAAGAGATTGTCAACGGGATAGTCTCCGCGCTGCGGGGACACATCCTGAGAGTGGAAACCTCCCCGAACGGGAGCGAATGGGGCGCGAGGATACTGGCCGACGCGCTTCTGTGGACGGCGGGAGACGGCATCCCCGCGCCCCCGGACCCGGTGCGCTCACGCTCGCTGTACTTGAGGAGGACGCATGGGCAGGCAAAGTCCAACAAGTACTTCTCGCGCCTGTACAAGTCCGGCGGGCGGAATCTGCAGGGTATGCTGGGCGGCGAACACACCGGACAGGTGCAGACCCACATACGCGCCGAGCGCGAGAACGACTTCAGAAACGGCCGTCTGCCCGCGCTATTCTGCTCGCCCACTATGGAGCTGGGCATAGACATACGCGATCTCCAGACCGTCCACATGCGCAACATTCCGCCGCTGCCGTCCAACTACGCGCAACGGAGCGGACGCGCCGGACGCGGAGGCAGACCCGCGCTGATAACCGCCTTCGCCGCGCAGGGCAACTCGCACGACCAGCACTTCTTTCGCAATCGCAACGAGATGATAGCCGGCGTCGTCAGCCCCGCGCGGATGGACCTTCGCAACCCGGAGTTGCTCACCGCGCACATCCACTCAATCTGGCTGGCCGCCACCGGCGCCGATCTGGGAAACTCGTTGTCCAACATTCTGGAACTCGAAGACCCGGACGAAAAATACCCCGTCAAGCCGGAACTCAAAGCGCAACTGGAGCAACATTCCCATATACAGACCACGCTATCAGCCGCCTACGCGCTGGTCGAGAGGGTGGGCGAACTGGAATCCACCCACTGGTACAGCGCGGAATGGCTTCAGGATGTGGTAGAGCGCAGCCCCGAGGCGTTCGACCGCGCATTCGACCGCTGGCGCGACCTGTACATAGCGACCCGGCGCGCGATGGATGAGGCGTTTTCCCAGATGAAATCGCCGGCGGCGGGCAGGGAGGGGCGCGACCGCGCGGAAAAGCGTGTTAATGAGACTAGACGCGAACTGGATCTGCTCTTGAACCAACAGTCCGCCGGCCGGGACGAATCCGGTTTCTACCCATACAGATACCTAGCCACGGAGGGCTTTCTGCCGGGATACAACTTCCCCAGACTGCCGCTGCGCGCGCTGGTCAGGGGCCGGTCGCAATCCGAAACCCACTCGATAGACCGGCCGCGATTTCTAGGACTGACGGAGTTTGGGCCACGCAGCATCATCTATGACGAAGGACGCAAACACCGCGTCAGCGCAGTGGTGACGCCGGTGGACGGCATCGAAAATCGCCTTACACGCGCGCGACTGTGCAAAACGTGCGGCTACTTTCACGACAACGAATCAGCATCCGTCGAGCTCTGTCAGAACTGCGATACGCAGTTCAACGCGGACAACTCCGAATACCCGCAAACTCTTCTGGATATGCCGACTATCCGCACCTACCCCACCGAGCGCATCTCTTCAGAGGAAGAGGAGCGAATGCGGCACGGCTACATAGTCTCCACGCACTACCGCATTTCGCAGTCCGAAGGGGTCTCTCAGGCGCAGGCTATTGCGGACGGAACGCCCATTCTGGACATCGTCCACGCGCCGACAGCGACCATCTGGAGAATCAACCACGGTTGGCGCGCCGGCGGCAGGAATGGCTTCACGCTTGACGCCGAAAGTGGGGAATGGAAGGCGGAAAGCCGCGACCGCTTCCTGCCGGACGATGACGACCCGAGCGTCGCACACGCCAGAACCGGCGTGAAACCCTACGTATCAGACACCAAGAACATTCTGCTTATCCATCCGAACGGCTATGAAGCCGACGAGATGTTCTTTACAACGCTGACTCAGGCGCTTCGTCGAGCCATACAGCTGGAGTACCAGATAGAGGACACAGAGCTTGCCGCGGAGCTTATCGGGAAAGACGAGCGTCGCCAGATACTGCTGTGGGAGGCGGTCGAGGGCGGAATCGGCGTCGGAGAGCGGCTCATCGAGGAAGCCGACTCGCTCGCAAGGGTCGCAAAACGCGCGCTCGAAGTTTGCCACTACGACCCGTCCACAGGGGAAGAGGCCGAAGACCACGATCCGGACAGCTGCTCGGTGGCCTGCTACCAGTGCCTGATGAGCTACGCCAACCAGCGGGAACACGCTCTGCTGGACCGACGTTCAATCAGAGATTTTCTTGTACTGCTGTCTAGGTCGCGGACTGAGCGGGCGCCTGAGGGCAGAACGCGCAAAGAGAGTCTCGACTGGCTCATGGATCGGACGGATCCCGGCTCGTCGTTCGAGAGGAAGTTCCTCAGGCATCTTTTCGACATGGGACACACACTCCCAACTCTGGCCCAGTACAGACCGTGCGAGGATCTGTACGTTCAGCCGGACTTCTACTACGAACGCAAAGGGCGAAACGGGGTGTGCGTCTTCATAGACGGTCCGCGTCACGACACGCCGGATCAGAAGGAGCGAGACGCCGGACAGCGCGCAGAGCTGGAAGATCGCGGCTTCGGCGTGGTTGTCATCAGACACAACTCGCCAATGGCGGAGCAGATTCAACAACATCCGGACGTGTTCGGCGCGGCTTCGGATTAGTCTGTATCCGGCCGCTAGGGGAGTCCTTGAACGTATCAGAGATGTCCCGGCAATTCACACGCCTCACACGGAGCGGCGGACGGTTGACATAGTCGCCGCAACCCCGTTGGCGTACATCTCCCCGCCTAGACCGTCATCTCCCGGCGTGAGCGCAGCTCTTGAACAGACACCCGCCAACCTATCTCAGATCGCCGTCCTCCAACTCCGCCAGCCGCCTTCTCAGCTCGCGAAGTTCGGCCTCCGCTTTCCGACGCGCCTCAGCCTCCGCGTTCGCTCGGACACGCTCTTCTCCTCGCCGCAGGAGCCACCGGTCGGCCGCTGGGTCCCAGAAGCGCAGGTCATTGTCCTTCCACCACAGATCCAAGTTCAGCGCCTCGCTATGACCCCACACCTGCCCGTCCCCCTCATACCGAAGCTCTATACGACGATACTCGCCATTCACCAGCCGCTCCCCTATAAGCGGCTCTCCGTAGAACTCGCCGCCCGAGGCGTCAAAGCGCCAATACTCACTCGCACCCAGTTCGGCGTAAAGCTCCCTCTTCCTTCCTGAATCAGCGTCCGCCGTACTCTCAGAACCTATTTCCAAAATGAAGTCCGGAAATTTCCCCACTTCCCACAACCTGTACGTATTATTGCGCTCGATAGAAGCCACCGATTCATCCGACAAGCCGAAGACGACATAGCAGTCCGGCGAAACCGAGATACGAGGGTTGCCTTCGACGTAGTAGATAAACGTGTCCCCGTTCACCCACGCGCCCGGAACCCGCTCGAAGTAGTCGTCAAGATCCCCCACCACTCTACGAAATATAGGCGCTTGGTACTCTCCGTCGGGCAATGGCATTCCGTCCGTTTCGGGATAGTGAATCTCAGTCGCGGCTCCGGTTGTCATGGCGGTCTCCTTGCTCTCCGCCATTCTACCACAGACGGCCGAGGTCTTCCCGCCGCTTAAGGCAGCCGCCCAACGCTCAGTCGGGCCTCGCCCCTCTCCCACATCTTCAGGCTCTCAGCGCCCTCAATACCGAAGAGAGTCCGACGCCGTTGAGGAGATAGACATAACCATCGTAAGCCGCAGATTCGAGGGAAGAGCCAGGTCGGATAGGTCTCAGCCCCCGACGCATGGCTGTTCGCGCTCATCATGCTCCAGACTCATGGGAGGCTTACGCGGCGTGGGAAATTACGGCGTGAGCCGTATGAACGGAGGACACGGCAGCCGTTCCCACATGGCGCTCGCGCCCACCCCAAGATTCGACGCCCAGTTCCGCAGAGACGCGCAGACGCTCCTCTCAGCCCCCGTTGGGACGGAGAGAAGCATCGCCTTCTCTGGACGCTCTCCTGGGACGGGCGCAAAGACGAGGCTCTTCCCATTTCCGCCCTCCACCCGCTCCACATCGAGATATGCAGACGGATACGTCTCAGAAGAGACAGGGAAGTCAAGTTGGTTGAGATGAGGCCACCTCCAGAAGGCAAGAGTCTCCTCCGAACACAGCGCGAAGCGAAAGACCGACCCATGGGCCGCCACGCTGACAGAGAGCGGCATCCCCCTCAGCATTCGAGAGAATGGCTTTCCGCCGAAGCTCATTGGGAATCTGATAGCTCAGCCCGATACATGGACGACGCCGGACCTGTCACTGCCGACATGCGACAGCCTTCCTTATTTTCTTGATACTCTCCGCATGGGAGCGCTGCTCACCACCACCGGAATAACCGAGGGCGCGTCGGAAATACTCGCGTTCGGCACAGCGGTCATCGTAGAAGACTGACGAATCCAAGTATCCACGCGGCTCACGCAGACTTTGTCTTGATGAGCGGTCGGTCGCGTCCCGCCCGTCCTGTTCGGCGACCGTCAGAAAGCGAAAAGCCGTCAGCCTCGCTCCATACGTCGGATCCGCTCCCGAAGCCTCTCGTTCTCAGACTCGGCGCGGGCAAACCGCGTTTCCGCCAGGCTGGCGCGTGTTTCAGCTTGCTCACGCCCGCGCTCTGCCCGCTCCGCCTGCGCTATACGCGCTCTCGCGCCAGGAAGATACAGGCCCGTATCACGGTTCTGGAACAGCAGCCGCGCGGGGTTGTAGTCATCCTCCAACGCCATCCCGGGCTGAATGGACTCCAGTTCTGACAGCCTCGCCCTCTCCAGCGAACACAGCCTCAGCCTCAGCGTCTCGCTGTATCCGCTCTCCACGCCGTGTTCGTTCAGCGCTATCTCAATGGGTTCGTACTCCCCGTTCGCCAGCCGAAAGCCGGTCAGCGGCTGGCCGTACAGCCTGCCCCCGGTGGGGTCGAACATCCAATACTCCGGTATTCCTATTCGAGCGTAGATGCCCGGTTTTTCATAGATGTCCCTCTGGAATGTGGACGGCGACGCCACCTCCAGCGCGAACTCAGGCGGCTTTCCTATCTCCCACACGTTATAGGATGTCTCATATCTGATGGCCGCGATGTCCACGTTGAACGAGATGTACCAGTCGGGAGCGACGAACAGACGGTGGTTCTCAGGGTTGTACCTGATCGGGATGTTGGAGATCATGAACAGAGACTCCACGTCTCCGAGATGAGCTTCAAGGTCTTTGAGGAACTCAGCTATCTGTTCGATGGTTGGGGCCTGAAGCATTTCTATGGGTATGCGGTCGGGCATATCGTCCGGGTCAATGGGGACCGGGGCTATGCCGTAGATTTCCTCTGTCGGGGCTGTGATCCTGGCGACCATATCTGTTTCCGCAAGTGGATGGTGGTATATTGTCGCTCCATGGTAGCAACGGTCGGCAGAGTGTACAAGCCTACTGCGCTGGGAGACAGGGCTATGGCATCTAAATTTAATATAAGACAGGGGTTAGAATAGAGGTCATCCTCGAAAAGGAGTGACCTCATGGGAAACACCCACTCAGCCTCTCTGCTCGAACACCTCTCAGTACTTGAAGACCCGAGAATCGACCGCGCCAAGCGCCACAGCCTGACCGATGCGCTCACAATCGCCATATGCGCCATAGTGGGCGGGGCCGACTCGTGGACCGACGTGGAGATGTTTGGCAACTCCAAGAGACAATGGTTCGACAGCTTTCTGGAATTGCCAAACGGAATCCCATCGCACCACACTCTCGGCAGAGTCTTCTCCATGCTCGACGCCGAACAGTTCCAAAGCCGCTTCATCGAATGGGTCAAGGCAGTCAGCGAGGTGTGCAATGGTCAGATAGTCGCCATAGACGGCAAGAGCGTCAGGCGCTCCCACGACAGATTCATAGGTAAAGAGGCCATCCACATGGTCGGCGGCCAACAGACTGGTACTCGGACAGGTCAAGGTGGACGACAAGTCCAACGAGATAACGGCCATACCCGAGCTGCTGCGAGCGCTGGATGTGTGCGGGCGCACAGTGGCGATAGACGCTATGGGATGTCAGAAGGAGGTCGCCAAGACGATCATCGAGCGGGGAGCGGACTACGCGCTGGCGCTCAAGAGCAATCAGAGACAGCTCTACGAGGATGTCACAGAGATGTTCGATGGCGCAGTCCGAACTGGCTCTTGCGATCTGGACAGCGACTGGTACGAGACGGTGGAGAAGGGGCGCGGACGGGTGGAGACCCGCCGATGCAGGGTGGTCTCAGACCCTGCCCACATCGAATACCCAAACGAGGATGGGGCGTGGCCGAAGCTGGCGAGTGTGGCAATGGTGGAGTCAGAGCGCCGCGTGGATAGGAAGAGTTCACGGCAAACGCGATACTTCATATCGAGTCTGCCGGGCGATGTTTCCCGGCTTCTTGAGGCTGTTCGAGGCCACCGGGGAATCGAGAACTCGGTGCATTGGGTGTTGGACGTGAGCTTCGGAGAGGATGAAAGCAGGGTGAGGAGGGGCAACAGCGCCGAGATATTCGCCGCCAAGCGTCGGATGGCTCTGAACATGCTCAAGCAGGAGAAGTCGCTGAGGGTGGGAATCGCGGCCAAGCGCAAGCGGGCTGGATGGGATAGCGAATATCTCCTCAAGGTACTCAATCAATAAGATGCGATTGCCCCGGCAAGAGTCGGCGCGGGCATTGATGCCCGCGCCGACCGGTTCCATTCTCGTGACAGCGTGTTTTTTGATTGAAGCTCGCCGTCTTTGCCGACTAGCCCCTGCCCGGCGGGAGGCTTAGCTTACCATCCGCGAATGTCAACGAAGTGTCCGGCGATGGCGGAAGCCGCGGCCATTTCGGGGCTGACGAGATGGGTTCTGCCGCCCTTGCCCTGGCGTCCCTCGAAGTTGCGGTTGGAGGTGGCGGCGCAGCGTTCGCCGGGTTGGAGTATGTCGGGGTTCATGCCCAGACACATCGAGCATCCGGCGACGCGCCAGTCGAAGCCGGCGTCGGTGAATATGCGGTCAAGGCCCTCTTCCTCCGCCTGCGCCTTTATCTGCGCTGAGCCGGGGACGACCATCGCGTAAACGCTGTCCGCGACCCTCTTGCCCTTCACCACCTCGGCGGCGAGGCGAAGATCCTCCATCCGAGAGTTGGTGCATGAGCCTATGAACACCCTGTCCAGATGAATGTCCTGTATGGGAGTGTCCGGTTCGAGCGCCATGTACTCGAGCGCGCGTGAGGCGGATTCGCGCTCACCCTCATCCTCGAACGAATTCGGGTCCGGGACGCGCCCTGTGACCGGAGCGACCATGCCCGGGTTGGTTCCCCAGGACACGTGCGGTTCGAGGTCGGCGGAGTTGATGACCACAGTCTTGTCGAATTCCGCGCCCGGGTCGGTGGCGAGCTTGCCCCACTCCTCGCAGGCGCGGTCAAAGTCTTCGCCCTGCGGCGCCTGCGGCCTGCCGCGCATATAGTCGAAGGTCGTCCGGTCGGGCGCGACCATGCCGGCGCGCCCGCCGCCCTCGATGGACATATTGCAGACCGTCATGCGGCCCTCCATGGAAAGCTGTCGGATGCCCTCGCCGGTGTATTCGATGGCGTGGCCGGTGGCTCCGGCGACTCCAATCCTGCCGATTATGGCGAGGATGACGTCCTTTGCCGATACCCCCGGGGGCAGAGCGCCTTCCACCCTGATTTCCATGGTCTTAGGCTTGAACTGTCGGAGAGTCTGGGTGGCGAGGACGTGTTCTACTTCGGAGGTGCCTATGCCTATGGCGAACGCGCCGAACGCGCCGTGCGTGGAGGTATGGCTGTCGCCGCACACTATAACCTGTCCCGGCTGCGTGAGCCCCTGCTCCGGCCCTATGACGTGAACGATTCCCTGATAGGGGCTGAACCTGTCGTAGAGGGTTACGCCGAACTCGTTGCAGTTGCGCTCCAGATACTCCAGCTGCTTGACGGCTATCGGGTCGGTTATGGGACGGTTGAGTTCCCATGTGGGCGTGTTGTGGTCCATGGTGGCTACGGTGAGGTCAGGCCTGCGGACCTTGCGTCCGGACATACGCAACCCCTCGAACGCCTGCGGGGATGTGACCTCGTGCACCAGGTGCAGGTCAACGTACAGCAGCGTGGGCTGACCCTCTTGTTCGCGCACAATGTGGGCGTCCCATATCTTGTCGAACATCGTCTTGGCGGTCATTGTCATTCCTCATTTTCAGTTTTCAGTCGTTAGTTATGCGGCGCGCCCGCGGAGCGACTCGTCGCCGGTTTCGCAATCGCGCGGACGGGCCGTTCGGCGGTCGGCGGCTTGAGCTTCTGCCAATAGGGCCGACCGGAAGCGGCCGGCCCCGGATGGGTCAACTTGTTACGGAGACGGATCCTTCTCGGCGCCGTGTCCATTGCCCGCGGCTACAAGACGATTGATCGCGTTCATGTACGCCTTCGCGCTGGCGACGATGATGTCGGTGTCGGAGCCGCGACCGAGATATGCGCTGTCGTCGGCTTCCACCCTTATGGTGACGTCGCCAATCGCGTCTATGCCCTCGGTCACTGCGTTTACCCTGAACTCGGTCAGCGTATTGGGGACGTCAATAATCCTGTTTATGGCCTTGTAAACGGCGTCCACCGGGCCGGTGCCGGTCGCGGCGTCGGATACGCTCATTCCGTCCGGACCGATTACGCGGACCGTCGCGGTGGGAATATCGTGGTTGCCGCAGGTGACCTGAACGTGTTCGAGCTTGTACACGGCCGGCACGTCCACGACGCGACGGCGGCTCGCCATCAGCGCAATCAGGTCTGCGTCGCTAACCTCGCGCTTCTTGTCGGCCAGCTCTTTGAACGCCTCGAAGGTCTCGTTGAGTTCGTTTTGTTCGAGCGAGTAGCCGAGTTCTTCGAGGCGGGAGCGCAGCCCGGCCCTTCCGCTCAGCTTGCCCAGCACAAGCTCGTTGCTGGGCCAGCCGACGGCGCGCGGGTCCATTATCTCGAACGTGTTGCGCTCTTTCAGAACGCCATCCTGATGGATGCCGGAGGCGTGTCTGAACGCGTTGGCCCCGACGACCGCCTTGTTCGGCTGTACGGGGAAGCCGGTGATGTCGCTGACGAGACGGCTGGTGCGGTATATCTGCCGCGTGTCAATGTTGGTGCTGACCCCGAACAGGTCGGGACGGGTTTCTATCGCCATGATGATCTCTTCGAGTGCGGCGTTTCCGGCGCGCTCGCCGAGTCCGTTGACGCAGCCCTCAACCTGCCGCGCTCCGGCGGTGACGGCGGCCAGACTGTTGGCGACGGACATTCCCAAGTCGTTGTGACAGTGAACGCTCAGTACGGCCTTGTCTATATTGGGAACGTTTTCCTTGATGAGCCGGATGCGGTTGTAGAACTCGGCGGGGATGGTGTAGCCGACGGTGTCCGCTATGTTCACTGTGGTCGCGCCCGCGCTGATTACGGCCTCCAACATTCCGTAGAGGTACTCGATGTCGGTGCGGGTGGCGTCCATGGGGGAGAATTCCACATCGTCGCAGTACTCTTTGGCGCGTTCGACCGAGGCGACGGCGGCGTCCAGCACCCTTTCGGGGTCGCTGCGAAGCTGGTGCATTATCTGGACGTCGGAGCTGGAGATGAACACGTGGATGCGCGGACGCTCGGCGTCCTTGATGGCATCCCAAGCCGCGTCCACGTCGGGCAGAACGCAGCGGGCGAGCGAGGCGATGATCGGACGGCGCACCTCGCGGGCTATCGTCCGGACGGCCTCGAAGTCGCCGGGCGAACTGGCGGCGAAACCGGCCTCGATTATGTCAACGCCGAGCCTGTCCAGCTGGCGAGAGATTTCCATCTTCTCGGGGGTGGTCAGTCCGATGCCCGCGGACTGTTCGCCGTCTCGCAGGGTGGTATCGAATATCATTACCTTTTCTTCTGGCATTTTTGTCCTCTTTATGTGAGTGCATTCTGGCCTGAGTTGTCTATCTGTCCAGGAAAGCTCTAAAGGACAGCGCAGTCCGCCGGACCCAGCATTGCCAGAACTCGGTCGCTATGGCGGACTACGGGGTATGCCTCCGCGGTCTTCATGTTTTTGTCTCCTGCCGGCCTGATTCAGCCGCGAACCACGTATTGTCTGATATTTTCCGCTTCAATAGTCTTCCGGCTCATTCCCTAGCCGGAGGGGATATGCTCTAGTCGGCGTCTTGGAGGAAGGACATCATGGCGCGGAGCTCTTTGCCGACCTTTTCTATGGGGTGGCCGGCGTTTTCTTCGCGGAGTCGGTTGAAGCGCGGGCGGCCCTCGTCATTCTCGGCTATCCACTCGCGGGCGAAGCTGCCATCCTGTATATCAGCGAGTATCTTCTGCATATTCTCCTTAACGCTCTCGTCAATGACGACCGGGCCGCGCGTGTAGTCGCCGTACTCCGCCGTGTCGCTGACGGAGTAGCGCATATACTCAAGGCCGCCCTGGTAGAACAGGTCAACGATGAGTTTGAGTTCGTGCATACACTCGAAGTAGGCGGATTCGGGCTGATAGCCGGCCTCTATGAGCGTCTCGAAAGCGCTCTTGACCAGCTCTGCGACGCCTCCGCAGAGGACGGCCTGCTCGCCGAACAGGTCAGTCTCGGTCTCTTCCTTGAAAGTGGTCTCCAGAACGCCGGCGCGGGTGCATCCGACGCCGCGGGCGTACGCGAGTCCGACGGCCTCCGCCTGTCCGGTGACGTCCTGGTGGACAGCGAGCAGTCCGGGGACGCCGGAGCCGCGCGTGAATACTTCGCGCATCCTGTGGCCGGGCGCCTTGGGCGCGACCATTGAGACGTCCACGCTGTCGGGCGGGACGATGGCCTCGAAGTGAATGTTGAAACCGTGCGCGAACATGAGCGTCTTGCCGGGCAGCAGGTGTGGCAGGATGGACGCCTTGTAAACCTCTGCCTGTATGTGGTCGGGTATCAGCATCATGATGATGTCCGACTCTCGGGCGGTATCCTCGACCAGTCCGACCCTCAGGCCGTCGGTCTCGGCCTTTTCTATGCTGCGGCTGCCTTCGTAGAGTCCGACCATGACGTTGAGGCCGGAGTCCTTCAGGTTGAGCGCGTGCGCGTGTCCCTGGCTGCCGTAGCCGATAACGCCGATGGTCTTATCATCGAGCAGGGTCATGTCCGCGTCGTTTTCGTAATACATCTTAGCCATTTGGTTTGTTCCTTTTTGGTAATTGTTAGTCGTTAGTTTCTGGATGCGGATTCATCACACGCTGCCGCTTTCCCATTTGGGCTGGGGGGATTCGAGCCTGAAGCGACGGTGAGCGTCGTTTTCGCTGGGGCCGCGGCTCATGGCTACCATGCCGGTCCGCATGACCTCCTGGACCTGAAAGCCGATTCCCGATATGTCGTTTATCAGGTCGTCCACCTTTTCGGACTTGCCAGAGACTTCGACTATGACCGTTTCGGGGGTCGTGTCAACGATTTTCGCTCCGAAGATGTCCACTAGGGTCTTTATATCGCCCAGGGGTTTGTTGTTCCACCTAACGCGAATGAGCGCGAGTTCGCGGCGAACGCTGTTTTCGTCGGATATGTCAACAACCTTGATTACGTCAATGAGCTTGTTGAGGTTCTTTGAGACCTGTTCTATCGTATGCGGATTGCCCTCGACGACGAAGGTCATGCGGGAGAGTCGCGGCAGTTCGCTCGGACCGACCGCAAGGCTCGCTATGTTGTAACCCCTGCGCCGGAACATACTGGTTATGCGGTTCAGGACGCCGGGCTTATCTTCGACAAGAGCGGTGATGGTGTGGCCGCCTCCGCGCGCGCCGTTCATGGTAGTCATTTTATCTTCGCGCCTCCTGCGGTCGCGGCTCCTCTATCATCTGGCCGACGGACATTCCGGCGGGAATCATCGGATAGACGTTCTCTTCCCGCTCCACAACGAAGTCAATCAGCGCGGGCCCGTCGAACTCCATAGCTTCCGTTATCGCCCGTCTGACTTGCGACTTTTCGGTTACGCGCGCGCCGTAGATGCCGAAGGCTTCCGCGAGCTTCACGAAGTCGGGGTTGCCGGAGTATCCTGTCGCCACGTAAGAGCGTTCGTAGAAGATCTCCTGCCACTGCCTGACCATCCCCAGGAAGCCGTTGTTGAGGATGGCTATCTTGACGGGTATGTGGTTCTCGAACATTGTGGCGAGTTCGCACATTGTCATCTGGAAGCCGCCGTCGCCCGCGATGGACCAGACCACTTTGTCTGGGCGGCCTACCTGAGCGCCCATCGCGCCCGGCGCCTCGTACCCCATCGCGCCCGCGCCGCCGGACGAAACGAACGTGCACGGCTCATTGAATGTGTAGTGCTGCGCGGCCCACATCTGGTGCTGGCCGACGCCGGTGACTATCACCGCCTCCCCGTTGGTGGCCTCGGATATCTGTTTGATGACATATTGCGGAATCAGCTTGTCGGTGTCGCGTATCAGCATGGACGGATGCTCGCGCTTCAACGACTCGATTTCGTTGAGCCAGTCTAGCCTGGTCGCCGGATTGACGCGCCTGTTGAGGTCGTTCAATACCAGTTTCACGTCGCCAACGATTGGAACGTCCACCGGAATGTTCTTGCCTATTTCAGTCGGGTCAACATCAACGTGTATCTTCCGCGCGTCGCGCGCGAACAGCGAAGTATCGCCGGTTATCCTGTCGTCGAAGCGCATACCCAGCGCTATCAGCAGGTCGGCGTTCTCGATGGCCAGGCTCGCGTAGGCCATTCCGTGCATACCCGGCATACCGACGCTCAGGACATGGTTTTCCGGGAACGAGCTTATCCCCAAAAGCGTGGTGATAACGGGAATCTGCGCCTTTTCGGCCAGTTCGCGCAGTTCGTCGTATGCCCTGGATATGATGACCCCGTGTCCGGCGAGTATAGCGGGGCGTTCGGCTTGGTTGATGAGGTTCGCGGCGCGGCGAATCATTCCGCCATGCCCTTTCAGGGTGGGCTTGTAGCCGGGCAGGTCAATCTCCTCCGGCCATTCGACCTCGACTTCTTCGGTGAATACGTCCTTGGGAATATCCACGAGGACGGGGCCCGGCCTGCCGGAATTGGCTATGTGGAACGCCTCATGTATAACGCCCGCTATCTCGGAGGCGTGCATAACGAGATAGTTGTGCTTGGTGATGGGCAGGGTGATGCCGGTAATGTCGGTTTCCTGGAAGGCGTCGGAGCCGATTGCGGCGCGCCCAACCTGTCCGGTGATCAGCACCATAGGCACAGAGTCCATCATGGCGGTTCCGATGCCAGTGACGAGGTTTGTGGCGCCCGGTCCGGATGTGGCCCAAGCCACGCCCGGCCTGCCGGTGACGCGCGCGTATCCGTCCGCGGCGTGGGCCGCGCCCTGCTCGTGACGCACCAGTATGTGACGAAGTTCAGGGTATTCGGGCAGTATCTGGTATAGAGGCAGAATCGCGCCTCCCGGAAGGCCGAAGATTACGTCCACGCCTTCTCTCAACAGCGCTTCACAGACTATCTGTCCCCCGTTGCGTCGCATTTTGTTTAGACCTCCTCCGTTCGGTGTGTAGTCGAACAGCTTGCGAATTGTGTATTTTAATGTTATCGGTCAGGGTCCGCCGTCAACCGATGTTTCAACCGGATTGCGGAGCGGAAAGCCCTTCGTTTTGTGAGAACAAGTCTCGTGTGAATGAGGATAGACGCCGGCGTCTCCCCAATTCAGATAACTAAAAAATCCCGTCCACTGATTGGGACGGGATCGTTTATCTTGCGATTGATACCCCGCGGTACCACCCAAGTTGCGCGGAGAATCGCTCCGCGCCCCTCTTCGGCTTGGTAACGGCGCCACCCCGTCCGGCCTTACACAGGAACTTGACAGGTACGGAGTGTCCCGACCGTTTGGTCGAGACGGTATCCCTCACTATCTTCATATGTTCTCTTCAGGCAGGAAGCTCAAGGGCGAGTTCTCTAGGCTTGGGACGTCGGATTTCCACCAGCGCCGACTCTCTATCGTCCGACAGCCAAGGTACTATTCCCCATCAAAGCGAATATGATTCAGAATTGCAGGAACTTTGACAAGTCATCCTAGCATCAGGTTCGATTGTGTGTCAAATTTCGTATAGCGGACCGGACGACATGGACGGCAGGCTCGCTTCCGGTGTGGAAGGCGGCTGTATGAAACAGATGCGCCGGGGACGCGAACAGGCCGGACTATTCCGGGTCGAGCCGGCCTGTTCTCTTTGTCCGCGCGGGCGAACTAGCCGCTAGTCGTTGTCGTCGGAGGGGAATTCAGCCATCTCCTCCATGATGATGGGTTCGGGGGCAATCGGATCGTCGGCGAAGTTTCCGCCCAGCCCGAAGTCGTTGGGGCCGAGGAACGAGGGCTCGGCGCGAGACGTCCCGGTGGTCATTACGCCCATCCCCTTGGTGGGAGCGTTGGCTTCCTCGAGGCTCAGGCCGCTGACGCCCTCCTCCGTAAGGTTGAGCCGAGCGGGAATGAGCCTGCCGATGATGACGTTCTCTTTGAGGCCGCGCAGGTGGTCCACCTTGCCGTTGACCGCGGAATCGGAGAGAACCCTGGTCGTCTCCTGGAAGGACGCGGCGGACAGGAAGCTGTCGGTGTTGAGCGACGCCCTGGTTATGCCCAGAAGCACGGGCGTCGCGGTGGCCGGTTCGCCGCCCTCGGCCAGAATTTCGGCGTTTCGCTGTTCATAGACACGGCGGTCAACCCTGTCGTCCGGCAGCAGATCGGTATCGCCCGGATCGTCTATCTCCACGTTGCGGAGCATCTGGGATATTATCAGCTCGATGTGTTTGTTGTGTATAGGGACGCCTTGGGAGCGGTAAACCTTCTGCACCTCGTCTATGAGGTAGCGTTGCACCGCGTCCCTTCCCTGGATGCGGAGGATCTCCTTGGGGTTCTTAGAACCCTCGGTCAGAGCGGCTCCGGCGGTTACGAAGTCTCCGTTCTTGACGGTGATATGCGAGGCGGCGGGTATGTTCTTGTACTCGCGCTGCTCCTCGTCCGTCCAGGCGATGGTAATGCGGTCGCCGTCCAGCGAGGCTTCGCCGGACACACGGGCCATCAGGTCAGAGGTCGCGATTGTGACGGACTCTTCGTCCTGCCCCGCCTCCGAGTTTTCGTCCGGCTCTGCGAGCATCTCTCCTATGCTGACCAGCGAGCCGTCTTCTATCGTCGGCGTGAACCCTTCCGGCACAAAGTAATCATCTGTGTATTGTTCGACGCTGGACACGCGGATGCTGCGATAGTCCGACTCTTCGATGACCTCGACAAGCCCGTCTATTTCGGACAGCACGGCTTCGCCCTTGGGCGCGCGCGCCTCGAACAGCTCCTGCACGCGAGGCATACCGCTGGTTATGTCTTCGCCGGCGACGCCGCCGGTGTGGAATGTGCGCATAGTAAGCTGTGTGCCGGGTTCGCCGATGCTCTGCGCCGCGATAATGCCCACGGCCTCTCCTATCATGGACGGACGCATATTGGCGAGCGACAGGCCGTAGCACATTTGACAGATGCCGCGACTCGACTCGCAGGTCATCGGAGAGCGCGCCATTACGGACCTGATTCCCGCCTTCTCCAGCTTCTCCACCATCTCATCATCCAGAACCGCATTGCGCTCGGCGAATATTTCGCCGGTCGCAGGGTCGGCCAACGGGAGGGCGAGGTAGCGCGTTCGTATCTGTTCAATATAGGGGGCGGCGCCCTCTTCGATGTCGTCTGCGTGTATCCATATCCCGTTGAGAGTCTGGCAGTCGTCGCTTAGGATGATTATCTCCTGCGAGACATCTATGAGACGCCGGGTCAGGTAGCCCGAGTGCGCGGTGTTGAGCGCGGTGTCGGTCAGTCCTTTTCGAGCGCCGTGCGTGGAGATGAAATACTCAAGGACGCTCAGCCCCTCGCGGAAGTTGGCCTTGATAGGGCGGTCAATGATGCGGCCTTTGGGGTCGGACATCAGGCCGCGCATACCGGCCATCTGCTTTATCTGGGCTATGTTGCCCTTCGCCCCCGAGTTGGCCATCAGGTAGATGCCGCCGTAGTTGTGAAGGTTCTTTTCGATAACCTCGGTCAGGTCCTTGTTCGCGTCTGTCCATATGGACACCGCGGCCTCATAGCTTCCCTGCTGAGTGACGAAGCCGTCGAGGTAAAGCTGCTCTATCTGTTCCAGCTTCTCTTCGGCTTCGGAGATTATCGCGTCCTTCTCGGTCGGCACCTCGACATCGCTTATCGCGATGGTAATGCCGGCCTGCGTGGCGTAGTGGAATCCCAGATTCTTTATCTGGTCCAGAACATCCGCGGTGCCCTCGTTGCCGAGAATGGCGTAAACCTCCGCCACTATGTCTTTGAGAACGCCCTTCTCAACCTCGATGTTTCGGAATCCTATCCTGTCGGGCAGCGTATCGTTCAGTATTATCCGTCCGGCGGTGGTCCGAATCCGTTCGCCTCCGATAGTGACTGTTATCGGAGCGCGCAACTCTATGGAGCCAAGCTCATGCGCGAGAAGCGCTTCCTCGGCGCTGCCGAAGGCGCGCTCCGCGCCCCGCGCTTTGTCGTCCATAATGGTCATGTAGTAGGTTCCCAGCACGATGTCCAATGTGGGCGCGACGATGGGCTCGCCCGAGCTTGGGGACAGCATATTGTAGGTGCTGAGCATCATCTGCTTGGCTTCCATAACCGCCTCGCGGGACAGAGGCACGTGGACAGCCATCTGGTCGCCGTCGAAGTCCGCGTTGAACGCGGTGCATACAAGCGGGTGAAGCTGGATAGCGCTTCCGTCTATCAGAACCGGCTCGAACGCCTGAATGCCGAGACGGTGAAGCGTCGGCGCGCGATTCAGCAGCACAAGACGATCCTTGACCACCTCTTCGAGTATGTCCCATACGGCGGGCTGTATGCGCTCGGCCATTCGCTTCGCGCTCTTTATATTATGGGCGTAACCCTTGATGACCAGGCGGTTCATCACGAAGGGCTTGAACAGTTCAAGAGCCATTCGTCTGGGCAGACCGCACTGGTGGAGTTTCAGTTCCGGCCCCGCGATTATGACCGAGCGGCCGGAATAGTCAACGCGCTTGCCCAGCAGATTCTGTCTGAAGCGTCCCTGCTTTCCTCTGAGCAGATCGGAGAGCGACTTAAGCCTGTGGTTGTGGCTGCCGGCCACGGCGCGGCCGCGTCGTCCGTTGTCTATCAGCGCGTCCACCGACTCCTGCAGCATTCGTTTTTCGTTGCGGACTATTATCTCGGGCGCCGAGAGGTCAATCAGCCGTTTGAGCCGGTTGTTTCTGTTGATGACCCTTCTGTACAGATCGTTCAGGTCGCTGGTGGCGAACCTTCCGCCGTCCAGCTGAACCATCGGGCGCAGTTCGGGCGGCAGGATGGGCAGCGAGGTCAGCACCATCCATTCCGGCTTATTGCCGCTGTTGCGGAAGGCTTCGACGACGCTCATGCGCTTGATCGCCCGCTTGCGGCGCTGGCCGGATGTGGACTGCATCTCTTCGCGCAGTTCTTCGCGCAGTTCTTCTATGTCCAGCTTGCCCAGCACCTCCAGAACCGCCTCGGCCCCCATTCCGGCCTCGAATATGCCCGCGCACTGCACGCGCAGTTCGCGGTATCGGCTCTCTGTCAGAAGGCCGCCCACACTGAGGCTTTCGAGATCGTCTATCTGGGAGGCCAGCTCGTCATCGAGCTCGTCCTTCCGCTCGTCTATCTCAAGGGTCACCCTGTGAATCTCCGCCTCCAGCGTCCTTCTGGGATCGTCCGGGTCATCCTCATCCTCTGTTTCGACCGGTTCGCCCAGTTCCGCGAGTTTGGCGTTGAGTTCTTCCAGATTCGCTTCGCCCTCGGACTCTATTCTCTCTATGCCGCTGTCGAGTTCGTTCTGAAGCTCTTCTATACGCATTTCCTGCAGTTCGGTGTCCACGTAGGTTATGAGATACTGCGCGAAGTAGAGAACCCTGTCCAGATTTTTCGGAGACAGGTCCAGCATAAGTCCGAGCCTGCTCGGGGTTCCTTTGGAGAACCAGATGTGAGCGACGGGCGCGGCGAGGGTTATGTGTCCCATTCGCTCGCGCCTCACCTTGGCTCGGGCCACTTCGACGCCGCAACGGTCGCATATGACGCCCTTGTAGCGAATCTTCTTGTACTTTCCGCAGTAGCACTCCCAGTCCTTGGTCGGGCCGAAGATGCGCTCACAGAAGAGACCGTCTTTTTCCGGTCGCAGGGTGCGGTAGTTAATGGTCTCAGGCTTGGCCACCTCGCCGTAGGACCAGATCTTTATCTGTTCGGGAGAAGCCAAGGAAATTCGGATTGCGTTGAAATCGTTGCCGCCCAGGGCCATATTTACGCTCCATCAAACTAAGGATTTGGACTATGACTAGGATGGAACCGGCTAATCGTCGCCGGCGAATTCGGGATTCGTCGCCTCCATACGCCCATTGTCCGGCTGTTCGCTCCCGTCCCGTCGCGCTTCGCCGTCTATGACCGTATCGCCCGTTACCGCGAACGGCGGCGGATCGTCAATCTCCATGCTGTTTACGAAGTTCGCCATCGAGATGACTTCAGCCAGGTCGTCATCATCCAAGTCGTCCAGCTGCATCCGCTCCGGCTCTTCGTACATCAGCTCGACCGACAGTCCGAGACTCTGCAGCTCTTTCATCAGAACATGGAAAGACTCGGGTATGCCGGGCTGGATAACATCCTCGCCCTTGACTATCGCCTCGTATGTTTTGACTCTTCCAACTGTGTCGTCGGACTTTACGGTGAGCATCTCTTGAAGATTGTACGCCGCCGAGTACGCCTCCAGCGCCCAGACCTCCATCTCGCCGAAACGCTGGCCTCCGAACTGCGCCTTTCCGCCCAGAGGCTGCTGCGTTATCAGAGAGTAGGGCCCTGTCGAACGAGCGTGAACCTTGTCCTCAACAAGGTGATTCAGCTTCATCATGTATATCTGGCCCACAGTGACGGGCTGGTCGAAGGGTTCGCCCGTACGTCCGTCGTACAGTACGGACTTGCCGATAAAGGGCGCGGCGGTCCGCTCGTCTCGATTGAGGCGCAACGCCTCTTCCCGGACCTCCCCCGAACTCATGTCGGAAGTGTCCATGCCCATCTCTTCCCTGAGCCAGATGCGAACGCTGGCGTCGCAAGCCGCCCCGGTCTCGGCATTCTCTCCGAACAGCGCGTCGTAGTCGTATCCGCGCTCGGACAGCCACTCGCGCACCTTGTCGAAGTCTATGCGTCTGCCCTCTTCTCGGCTTATGGCTCTGGGGTCGGCGGCGGCGGACCGCTGAACCATCCACGCCTGTCCGAGCGAATCCTCTATGGCCGTATCCGGCGCCCCGTCGAACACGGGGGTCATAGCCCTGAATCCGAGGATGCCGGCGGCCCAACCCAGATGGGTTTCAAGCACCTGCCCCAGATTCATGCGGGACGGCACTCCGAGAGGCGTCAGAATTATGTCAACCGGCGTTCCGTCCGGCAGGAACGGCATATCCTCTTCCGGCATTATCCGGGCTATCACGCCTTTGTTGCCGTGCCGACCGGCCATCTTATCGCCCTCGGTTATCTTGCGGGTCTGAGCCACCCACAGACGCACCAGCTTGTTGACGCCGGGCGGGAGCTCGTCGTTATTGTCGCGGCTCAGCACCCTCACTTCGATAATCTTGCCGCTCTGTCCGTGAGGAACGCGCAGCGAAGTGTCTTTGACGTCGCGGGCCTTCTCGCCGAATATCGCGCGGAGCAGCTTCTCCTCGGCGCTCAGCTCAGTCTCCCCCTTCGGCGTTATCTTGCCGACCAGAATATCGCCGGGGCCTATCTCGGCTCCCACTCGGATTATTCCCTCCTCGTCCAAGTCGCGCAGGCTCTCTTCGCCCACGTTGGGAATGTCGGGAGTTATCTCCTCGGAGCCGAGCTTGGTGTCCCGCGCCTCCACCTCATGCTTTTCGATGTGGATAGACGTGAACCTGTCCTCTTTCACCAGCCGCCTGCTAAGAATGATCGCGTCCTCGAAGTTGTAACCCTCCCAGCTCATAAACGCGACCAAGAGGTTCTGTCCCAGCGCCAGTTCGCCCTGCCCGGTGGACAGGCTGTCGGCAAGCACGTCGCCCACCTTCACCACATCTCCCCTGCCCACTATCGGACGCTGGTTGACACATGTGCCCTGGTTGGAGCGCACAAAGTTCATCAGATTGAACGTGCGGTTCTCGCCGTTGTCGTCGGTAACGACGACTCGCTCTCCGCTGACATAAGTCACCACCCCGTCAACGTCGGACAAGACAACCTGTCCGCTGTCCCGCGCGACTCGCTCTTCCATGCCCGTCCCTATCAGAGGCGGGTCCGGGCGCAGCAGCGGCACAGCCTGCCTCTGCATATTGGAACCCATCAGGGCGCGGTTCGCGTCGTCGTGTTCCAGGAACGGTATGAGCGCGGTGGATACGCTGACAAGCTGTATCGGCGCGACATCCATATATTCCACGTTGTCGGGGGATTCCATCAGTCCCACTTGTTCGCCCATTCGGGTCTCAACCCTGCTCTCGATGAACTGTCCCAATTCGTCCAGCGCGGCGTTCGCCTGCGCTATGTGCACCGTCTCCTCGGCGTCGGCGGTCAGATAGACCACATCGTCCGGATTGTTGGAAACGTACGGCCTCACCTTGACCATGCGCTCCGGCAGAGAAGCTATCTGTGTGAGCCTGCCGCTCCGCTTGGTGGGCACGCCGTCCGCCTTGAGTATCTTGGGACAGCGGCGAAGCGACTCGTCCAGAATCTCTCTGTCCGACATGATAGCGGACACGCCTGTCAAACCGTGCTCTTCTTCGAGCCACTGAGCGACGTGAGCTATGAGAGCGGCGTTCGGCTCCGCGCCCTCGCCGAACAAGTCCTCGTAGTCGTACTCCACCCCCTTTTCGGCGAGCCACTCGCGCAGCGGGCTGTCATCGGTCACGTCATCGGCGAGCGTGCGGCCCCCCAGGTTCGGGTCTGTGTTCAGAATCTCGACACGCACCTTTCTATAAGGCGTCTCGATGAACCCATAGTCGTTGGTGCGCGCGTATGTGGCCAGCGAACCCAGCAGCCCGATGTTCGGCCCTTCCGGCGTCTCGATTGGACAGATGCGCCCGTAGTGGGAGTGGTGTACGTCGCGCACATCGAAGCCCGCTCTCTCTCTCGACAGCCCGCCCGGCCCAAGCGCCGACAGCCTGCGCTTGTGAGTCAACTCCGCCAGCGGGTTGGTCTGATCCATGAACTGCGACAGCTGAGAGCCGCCGAAGAACTCGCGCACCGAAGCCACAACCGGCCTGATGTTTATCAGCGCGGCGGGCGTGGTGGTCGCGGGGTCCATCTGCGTAGTCATACGCTCCTTGATGACGCGCTCCATTCTTATCAGGCCCACTCGCACCTGGTTCTGTATAAGCTCGCCCACGGCTCGCACACGCCTGTTGCCCAGATGATCAATATCGTCCGGATCCCGCGCGCCGTTATTGATCTGCACCATGCGCCTGAGAAGCTCCACGATGTCCTCTCTGCTGAGCGTATGCTCCTGGAAGTCGTCCTCATTTTCGGGGTGGAGTTTGCGGTTGAGCTTGTAGCGTCCCACCCTGCCCAGATCGTAGCGACGCGGGTTGAAAAACAGATTTTCCAGCATATCTCTGGCGTTGTCAGCGTTAGGCGGCTCGCCCGGCCTGAGTCTGCGGTAGAACTCCATCAGCGCTTCGGCTCTGTTCGTCACGCCGGAGTCCTTTTCTATCGTGGTCTGCATATACCTGTGATCGGAATCGGTATCCACATCCTCAAACAGGCTAAGCACTTCGCTGTTAGTCTCGTACCCCAGACAGCGTAGCAGTGTGCTGACCGGCGTCTTGCGCTTGCGGTCCACCTTCACGGATAGGACGTCGCGATTGGATGTCTCGAACTCCATCCACGCGCCCCTGTACGGAATGAGCTTCGCCGCCGCCAGAGGCCTGCCGGTATTGGCGTCCGTATCCGTGGTGAAGTAAACGCCCGGAGACCGCACAAGCTGGCTCACCACCACCCGCTCGGCGCCGTTGCTGATGAACGTGCCGGTGGACGTCATCATCGGAATGTCGCCGATGAACAGCACCTGCTCCTTTATTTCGCCCTGTCCGGCCCCTCCGGACTTGATTTTGAGCTGCACCGTAACGTATAGCGCGGCCGAGTATGAGACTTCTCTCTCCCTGCACTCCTCTTCGGAGTATTTGGGAGGGTCGAAGTAGTGGTCTCCGAAAGTCAACTCGAACCGGCCGCCCGGCAGATCCTCTATGGGCGAGATCTCTCTGAAGAGGTCGCGCAGTCCCTCAGTCTTAAAGTGCTCAAACGAATCTATCTGCACTTGAATAAGACTCGGTACGTCAATTATCGTCGGTATCTTGGAATAGCGCCGTTTTGAAATGCCGCCATTCTGACCGGTTGGCGCCTGCAAAGCGATTGAGGTCATGCGTTCTCGTACTCCCTTGCTAGAAAAGCGAAGACTAAATCCGGTTAGCCTCTAAGCCGTCACTGATGATGTAGATATGCCCTGCTGTGGTTTGGGGGGAATTTTGACAGACGTATAGCGCCATGTCGGAAATGGTGATGATATGGAAAAGTGACAGATAGCTGAAAGGGCATAATAGGACTGACGAAAGTATATCAGGCCCGTGAAAGAATGTCAAACCAAATCCGGCCGCAGAAACATGAATTCCTGCGGCTGATGGAATGGACAGGCCGGGGACCGCGGTCTTGCTAGTCTCCGCCCGCCACTTTAGTCAGGTTGTCCATATGCCCTTCGATATAGCAACTCCCAAAATAATATATCTCGCACTCAGCCCCGTCTCTAGCCTCTTTGTACTCGCGCCTAGGCGAAATATCGTTCTCGGCCAGATAGGACCGAACCCTGTCCCTAGCCGCCTGTTCATCAGGCCCGAACAGCAGAAGAACGCGTTCTTGGCAACTATCCGTCGTAATCTTCTCTAATTTCACAGACACTCACCTCCGGAGACTGTTGTGAAGGCATTATAGCAGGGTTTTGAGAAATGATTGAAGGATATGACGCCTGCTGCCGCTGGGGTTGAGCGTGATTGCCGGGACGCGCGTCGAGCCGGGCGGTGAAGTAGCAGACCCGGTGGATGTCGTCCTGGGGGAAGAGGGTTTCGGCCAGCTTGCGCAGGTCGAGCCACCTGAACGGGGTGTCCTTGAAGGCGCGGTAATAGAGATTGAAGCCGTCTATGTAGATATTGGCGATCAACCGCCGCTCCCTCACAAAGACAGAGACCGCCTCGGAGGGCGGTCTCGACCCTACCGCCGAGGCGGTAGGGGTGGTGCATAGATATTACCACCCGCAACAGCTGTCAACGTTCCGGTCGAGCGGGGCGCTGTTCCAAGAAGTGTAGGAAATGTGTAGGAGTTGAAATAAGGCGAGACATCCTTAGAATTGGATTTAACACATACCCTGTTCTGAGAAGTCTCGGCTGAGAGGGAGAGCGGCTGACAACCGCCCGCCCTCGACTGTAAACTAATGCCCAAAAGAGAGGAACTCCGATGCAAAACCTCGACCCCAAACTGCAAGACGCTCTCAGCATAGACATGGTCGTTGATATAACCACCGTGGGACGCAGAACCGGCAGTCCGCGCCGCATCGAAATATGGTGTCATCTGCTCGACTGCCGGATATACCTCGCCGCGTCCCCGGGCCCCCGCAGCTGGTACGCCAACCTTTGCGCCAACCCTCAGGTCACCCTACACCTTAAAGACGACGTGAAGGCCGACATCCCCGTCCGCGCCCGCCCGATTACCCTCGAAGCCGAGCGGCGCGACATATTCACCCGCCTCTCCGCCCGGTCCGCGTTCCGACAGGGACAGGGACTCGACATCGAGGCTTGGGTGCGCGGAAGCAGGCTGGTCGAACTCGCGCCTGAGGCCCGCTAACCCCCATGACTCCCCTCGACACCGCCCGGATACGCTCCGCCCTGGCCGGCTCCCTAATCGGCTGCCGCATACACTACCGTCGGCTGACCGGCTCCACCATGGACGACGCCAGGGCTCTGGCGCGCGCCGGCGAGCCGGAGGGCGCGGTCATCATCGCCGAGGAGCAGAACATGGGCAGAGGCCGCTTCAACCGCGTCTGGGTATCGCCCCCCGGACTCAACTTGTATTTCACAGTCCTTCTCCGGCCCCGCCCTGCCCAACTCCCATACATGAACATGGCCGCCGCTCTAGCGATCTTCGACACCGCTGCCCGCTTCGCCCGGCTCCGGCCCGCCGTAAAGTGGCCCAACGATGTCAGAGTCGGCGGCAAAAAGCTGGCCGGCATACTTATCGAGAACGAATTCGACGGAGACAGGCTCGCCCACTCGCTCGTCGGGATAGGACTCAACGTCAACCTCGACGTGTCCGAACATCCCGAAATAGCCGACACGGCCACAAGCCTGCGCTCTGAGGCCGGACGCCAGTTCAACCGCTCCGACGCCCTCCGCTGCGTCCTCAAGAACCTCGACGCATGGTACGCCCGCGTGAAATCCGGACAGTCGCTCACCGAAGACTGGGCCGCCACGCTGGAGACCATCGGAAAGCGCGTTCAACTCCGCTGGCGCGAACAGACCCTCGAAGGCCTCGCCGAATCCGTTGACGAACAGGGCAACCTGACCCTTCTCCAACCCGACGGCGACAGAATAACGGTAGTGGCGGGCGAAGTAACATCCCAAGTATGATTACGCAAACCGTCTCATCGCAAACCCTTACTCAGACAGAAATCCCGGAGAAACAATATGCTCGAAGAAAAGCTCAGCCTCGAAGGCAAGAGCGTAGTCATAACCGGCGGCGGCACCGGACTCGGCAGAGAAATGACCCTGTCCATGGCGCGAGCCGGCGCCGACCTCGTAATAGCCTCCCGCAGAATCGGACCCATACAGGAAGTCGCCGACATGGTCTGCGATCTTGGACGCAAGGGCATTGCCATACCCACCGACGTCACCGACTCCGCGCAGGTCAACTCGCTCATGGAATCCGCCATATCCCAACTCGGCAAGGTGGACGTACTATTCAACAACGCCGGAATAGTCAGGGGGCAGGGCGCGACCCCCATATGGGAAATCTCGGACGACGACTGGCGTCTCGGCATTGATACCAATATGTCCAGCGCCTTCTACTGCTCCCGCGCCATCGCCAAGCACATGGTCGAGCGCGGCGGCGGAAAGATAGTCAACCTATCCTCGGGCTTCGGTTACAGGGGCGGACGCGACAACTATATGTACTGCGTAGGAAAGGGCGGAATCGTCCAGCTGACACGCACGCTCGCCACCAGCCTGGGACGCTATGGGATAACAAGCTCCTGCATCGTTCCCGGATTCATTCCCACAGAGGGAACCGACGAATCCAGGCTCACTCTGCCCAGAGGCGAATTCATCCCCATTGGCAGGGTCGGACATCCACGCGAGATAGGCGCGGTCGCCGTATTCCTCGCCTCTTCCGCTTCCGACTACATGAACGGAGAGGCGTTCGCAATAGACGGCGGAGGACTCGCCGGAGGCTACGCCCCCACGGGCCACGCCCCCGAAATCCCCCTGACCATATAGAGCGTCCATCCTCAAACACACAGACTGTCAACCAATCCGAATATAAAGACTACCCACTGAGGAAGCCAATGCCTATACCAAGCGAATGGGACCTGACCGGAAAGAAAGCGATAATCACCGCCGACAGCAGAGGCTGGACACCCTACTTCGCCGCGGCCCTAGCCGAGGCCGGCGCGGATGTCGCCATCGCCGGCTACGACTCCTCCGACATGGCCGAAGCCGCCGCCGCGGTCGAAAAACGCGGGCGCGACGCAATCACAATCCCCACAGACCTCACCGACGCCTCCGCCGTCCGGCATATGGCAAACAAGGCCATAGAAGAGATGGGCCGGGTAAACATTCTCGTCAACAACGCCCGCGCCGAATTCGGCAAACGCTTCGAGAACGTCACCGAAGACGAGTGGGACCGCTACATGGACTTCACCCTAAAATCCGTGTTCCTAACCTGCCGCTCAGTCGGTCCGCATATGCTGGAGCGGGGCGGCGGACACATCGTGAACATCGGCTCAGGCCTGTCACAGCGCGGTCTGTGGAACTCCGTCGCCGCCTGCGCCGCCCAGGGCGCGATACACCAGATGACATCCTCACTCGCGCTGGAGTGGGGACGGCAGGGCATCCGCGTCAACGGAATCGGCGCCGGCTGGGTAACCCCTCAGGAGCCTTCCGAAGAAGACCGCAGAGAATTGCTTGTTCGCTACCTGCCATCCCGACGCAAGGGACACCCCAGCGACCTAGCCGCGCTGCTCGTCTATCTCGCCTCCGACGCCTGCGACTTCGTAACCGGACAGACCATCTTCATAGACGGAGGCGCGCTGGCTCACGCCTAAACAAACAACGCATACCGCCGCCCTTTTGAGCGACTAAGCGACTCGGACCTAGTTTATAAGGGGATTATTTGTTATGCCTGATAGATACGGAGTCCCTACTCGCAGGGAACTGTTCAATCCGCTTCTGAACGCGATTCGCGCTCTGGGAGGCAGCGCGTCAAATCAAGAGATCCCGAAACAGGTTATATCGGATATGGACTTGCCGCCCGAGGTATCCAACGTTCCCCATGTGAATGGGAATCAAACACGTCTTGAGTATAAACTTAGCCGGGCGAGAACGTATCTCAAGGTGTATGGCTTGCTTGATAATCCCAGGAGGGGTGTGTGGTCGCTGACACCTTTGGGACGCAATACCGACACTGTAGATGAGGATGCTGTCATAAAATATGTTAGAGGCATACGGCGGGCACGGCGCGCGCAACGACCTCAAGTAGATGAGGACGCTGTCATAAAGAAAGAAGAAACTCACTCCCCCGACACAGGAGACGAGGATGAAGACGCCCCGGACGCCTCCGAGAGATGGCGCGACGCCTTAGCGGAGACGCTCCGCAACATCCCCCCGGACGCCTTCGAGCGACTGTGCATGAGGCTGTTGCGAGAGTCGGGTTTTATTGAAGTAAAAGTCACAGGTAGGCCCCGAGACGGCGGAATTGATGGCAACGGCACAATTCGCATTGCCGGACTGATCAGCTTTCCGGCGCTGTTTCAGTGCAAACGTTACAAAGGCGCCGTAAGCTCGGGAGCCGTGAGAGATTTCAGAGGCGCTATGGTTGGGCGCGCCGATAAGGGGCTAATTCTGACCACCGGCAGTTTCACCGCCGAAGCGCATAAAGAAGCCACTCGAGACGGCGCGCCGCCCATAGACCTCATTGATGGCGAACTCCTTATGGATATGTTGAAAGACTCGGGGCTCGGAGTGAGATCGAAGATGGTTGAAGTGGTGGAGGTTGACACCGGCTGGTTTGAGTCTATCTAGCCACCTAAGGGACATCGAATCCTATGAACGCCCACATCCAAATCCCGCGCGACGAGATAGCCCGATTCTGTCGGCGCAACCACATCCGCAGGATGGCGCTGTTCGGCTCTGTGATACGAGACGACTTCACCCCTGAAAGCGACGTTGACATCCTGGTCGAATTCGCCCCCGGACGGACTCCCGGCTTCGCCTTCTTCGACATGGAAAGAGACCTGTCTGAGATCATAGGTCGGAAGGTGGACCTGAACACACCCGCCGATTTAAGCAAATACTTCCGCCAACAAGTCCTGGCAGAAGCCGAGCGGATATATGTCGAGACGTGACCCCAGGGTGTACATCCACCATATGCTCGACCACGCCATCGAAGCGCTGGAGATGACACGCGGCCGTTCACGAGCGAACCTGGATACGGACAGGATGCTGAACCTGGCGCTAGTTCGCCTTACGGAGGGCGTCGGAGAAGCGTCCGGACGTGTCCCACAGGATTTCCGTTCCCTGTATCCCGACGTCCCCTGGCGCCAAACCTCCGACCTTCGCAACCGACTTATACACGCTTACGACGAGATTAACTTCGACACGCTCTGGGAGATAACCCGGAACGAAGTCCCTTCGCCGGTAGAGCGGTTGGAAGCCATCCTCGACGAGAACGGCAGACTCACGGGCTGAAGCGCAAGCCTTATGAACATCGCTATCGGCGTCTATCCCCGGTCGGGTCGCGCCATTCGGCTATTGCGCCGCCCTCTTAAAGCGCCGCCGACAGGAGACGCTGCGCTATTATCAGCAAAATTATGGCGACCATCGGCGACAGATCGAGCATACCCATGCTCGGCAAAAGCCTTCGTATAGGCCCAAGTATCGGCTCTGTGATCTGGAAGACCATTTGCCGAATCTGGGCGAACGGACTGCCCGGGCTGGGCGCCGGAAACCAAGACATCAACACCCTAGCCAGTATCGCCACGTACAGAACTGTGACCAGTATATTGATGAACTGTATGAGGTAAGCGTTCACCCTATCCTCCCAGAGCTCCGGACTTTTCGTACGCCGCGCTGACCGCTCCGAACACCGCGGCCCTGAAACCGCCATCCTCAAAAGCCCTCAACGCCTCGATAGTCGTCCCGCCCGGAGAGGTGACCATGTCTTTGAGTTCCGCCGGATGCCGCCCGCTGTCCTTGACAAGCTGAGCGCTGCCCAGAACCGTTTGGAGAGCCAGCTGTCTCGCAACGTCCCGCGCAAGACCCAGATACACCCCGGCGTCAATCAGCGCCTCTATGAACAGGAACACATATGCCGGCCCGCTCGCGCTCAGCGCGGTCGCCATGTCTATCATGCCCTCGTCGTAAGCGTAAATCTCTTCGCCCAGCGTCCGCAGGATGCTTCGGGTTGTCTCCTTAACCATGTCGGAAACAGACTCCGACGCGGTCCACATCGTCATTCCCGCGCCTATCTGCGCCGGCGTGTTGGGCATTACCCGTATCACCGCGTCGTGCGCCAGTCCGGACGTGAGCGTCCTCATCGTAGCGCCCGCGACTATGGACAGAACGGCATTGTCTTCTGACAACTTTCCCGAAAGCTGCGGAAATACGCGTGGCAGACTCTGCGGCTTCACCGCCAGAACCGTGAGACCCGCTCCGTCCAACGCTTTCAGGTTGTCGGCATAGGCCGACAGGCCATATGTGTCTTCCAGATACCGCCGTCTGGACTCGACCGGCTCTCCGACGCTGATACTGTCCGCGGAGGTTATCCCCGCGTCCACTATTCCGGCGATGATGGCCTCTGCCATAATCCCGCCGCCGATAAATGCTATTCTCATTCACTCATTCCTATTATATGCAACAGCATGACTGGCTTTCAGTGTCTCCGCAAACGTCGCGTTTTCCCGCCTCTCCCGACCGGACGGTCGAGGCTGACCCTCTTCCCGGCCCTGACTCCCCGATTGTACCCGGACTTGCTGCGCCTCTGCCGAACAGCGCTTTTCCGCACTCTTCCAATCAGGCTTCTGACCGCGTTATCCAGAGCTTGTTCGTTTTTCAGAACCAGCGTCTGCGTATGACTGGATTGCCGAGAGACTTGCTGATATTTCTCTTCGAGCCTTTGAATCACGATATCCACAGCGCCGTTGTAAAACGAACTTTTCCAGCCGCGTCCATGTTCTGTCGTCTCGCTGCGCGCTTCCTCCCATGTTGTATCCGCCAGCCGCGAAATTTCTGAGGCGAGATAGTCGTAAAAGTGTCTGACCATAGCTATGTTATGCCGCTGTCCGACTATGACCATTTGGGCGGCGCCCCGATAGCCGAAGGCGGCGCACATGAGCGACCGCGCTATCCCGCTGAGCAGAATTCTGCGCCAGTTGATCATGTTCCCGGATGTCGCGACAATTTCTAGTTCCTCTCTGACATACCTGTCATCCACTTCCGAAGAGTCGTCTTCGATATCGACCATCTCCAGGTTGTATTTGAGAAGTATCTCCTGGAGTTTGGCGGTCGCCGCCGCCGCTTCCCCGGGGACGGACGACTGCGTAAGGGCTCTGACCTTTTTTAGACGCTGTATCAGATCGTTGGTGATATCAACCGCGCCGCCGTTCATTGGGGAAGAACCGAGTCGCTGGCCAGGGATACCGCGACTCTGATGGATTCCAGCATACTTTCAGCGTCGGCGATTCCTTTGCCCGCGATGTCGAACGCGGTGCCGTGATCCACCGACGTCCGTATGAACGGCAGCCCCAGATTGACGCTGACGCTCTTCGCCCAGTTATGTACCTTGATAGGGATATGCCCTTGGTCGTGGTACATCGCCAGCACGACGTCGAACTTGCCGTCTATCGCCTGGTTGAACACCGTGTCCGCGGGTACGGGGCCGGAGGCGTCTATACCCGCGAGGCGGGCATCCGACACCGCCGGGGCTATCTGCTTCGCCTCCTCATCGCCCAGCAGGCCGCCGTCGGACGCGTGTGGGTTGAGGGCGGCCACCCCTATCCGAGGGCTTGTGAAACCCCAGTCCCTGAAGCATTTGTCCGTCAGTATGATTTTCCCCAGCACGTTCTCTCTCGTCACATAGTCACAGGCGATACGGAGCGAGCGGTGCGTCGTCAGATGCACTACGCGCAGGGTGTCGGCCATCAGCATTGTGGCGACGTTCGGGGACTTGGTCTGGCTCTGGAATATCTCCATATGGCCGACGTCCTCATAGCCCGCAAGGTCGCACGCCTCTTTGTTGATAGGCGCAGTGGCGATAGCCGCTATCCGGCCGCTTGCCGCCAATTCTCCCGCCTGCAGAATCCATTCGACCGAGGCCCGGCCCGCGATTGGGGAGAGTTCTCCGTATGAGATCTGTCCAAAATCCAGATTTTCCGGATCCAGAACATCTATGGAACCGTGTCTTCCCTCCACATCTTCAACGGCATGGACCGTTCGGGCTAGTCCCGGCGCGCCTATGAGGTCAAGCGCCGAGTTCATCGCCGAAGAGCTTCCTACGACGAACGGACTGCACTTCTCATACACCCACTCGTCTTGGAGCGCCTTTGCGATCACCTCCGCTCCGATGCCTGCGGCGTCCCCCATTGTGATAGCAACCAGCGGTCGTTCGCTCATGGAATGGCTGTCTCCTCGCATTTACAGAATTGAGTCTGCCCGCGCTGCATGAGCAGACTCAATCCATTATAGCGCCATAAGCGTCGGAACTGTTGGACTACTCACACTTGCTGTATCCGCAGTCCAGACAGTTCAGACATCCTTCCTGCGGTATAAGCCTTCCCGAACACTTGGGACATCGGTACGCGGCGGGATGCCCATTTCCGTTTCCGTTGCCGTGACGGGGGGAGAAGAACAAACCCGGCTGCACGGCGGTCGCCGCTTGTTCAGTCGAAGGCCCGGGCAGCGCGTCGAGAGACTCGTTCAGATGGTTTGTCAGAACATGAGCCATAGCGTCGGGCGCGGAGCGTATCAGCGTCCCGCCGTCCCACGCCGGGCAGCACGTTATCCCCCGGAGGTGATGCACGATTTCGTCAGGGTCTATCCCCGACCTCAGAGCCAGGGACACCAGCCGGGCCACCGCTTCAAGGTTGGCGGAATCGCATCCGCCCGCCTTGCCCAGCGTCGTGAACACCTCAAACGGCTCCCCATAATCATCGAACGTTATATTGACGTACATATTGCCATGTCCGGTTCGCACCAAGTCGGTCACTCCCCTGACCGAAATGGGACGCGCCCTCGGAGCCAGAATGTCAGACTCTTGAACCTCGCTCGCCTCATCCCGCTCCGTATCCGAACCCGTCTCCAGCACCTGCATGGACTTGGAGCCGTCCCGATAGACGGTGACCGCCTTGCAGCCTGTTCTCCACGCCAGCTCATACGCCTCTCGAACTTCGTCAACCGTAGCGTCGTTCGGCATATTGATGGTCTTGGATACCGAGTTGGTCACGTGCTTTTGCCAAGTCGCCTGCATCCGCACATGAGCCTCCGGACTGATCGCCATAGATGTGCGATAGACGGACGGATTCAGCCCGTGTTCCCTCAGAATGCTCTCCGCCGACTCGGGGTCATCCGTGATCTCCTCCAGGACACTGCGCGCGCGCGCGTCGTCGCCGAGATGCTCCCTGAGAGACTCGATAATAGAGGCGGGCGCGTCGAGCAGGCGTGAGCTTGTGCCTTCATGATCCTTCCACAGAACGTTCGACCACCAAGCCAGCGCGAAGTGAGGCTCAATTCCGCTGGAGCAGCCGGCTATTCGGCTAATGGTTCCGGTTGGGGCTATGGTCACGACGCTGGAATGACGCACCGGCGGCATACCGCGCTGTTTGAGCGCCGAGCGTTCGTACTCCGGGAACGGCCCCCGGTCTTCCGCCAGCCTCGCCGACTCATCCCATGCGACACGCTGTATAAAGCCGCCAAGCTCGTCCGCCAGGTCGAGCGCCTCCTGCGAGTCGTATGGCAGCCCCATTCTGACCAGCGCGTCCGCCCAGCCCATCACGCCCAGTCCGATGCGCCGCGTCGCAAGATTGACCTTCCGCAGCCTCGACAGCGGGAACGTGTTGATGTTGATGACATCATCCAGAAACCGCACCGACGTTCTTACGGTCTCTTCCAGCGTCTCCCAGTCGAACGCGCCGTCTTCGACGTGTATGTCCAGGTTGACGCTTCCTAGGCAGCAGTTTCCGTAATTCTCAAGGAATTCTTCGCCGCACGGATTGGACGTCTCTATCCTCCCCATCTGCGGATTGGGCGCGGTTTCCCAAACCCTGTCTATGAACACCACCCCCGGGTCTCCCGTCTTCCACGCCGACTCCGCTATCTCGTTCCACAGCTCCCGGGCGCTGATAGTCTCGACAACCTCATTCGCAGGCCCTCGCCCCTCGTCGCGCGGGTTTATCAGCGGCCATTGAGCGTCCTCTTCGACAGCCTTCATAAACTCATCCGTTATCTGAACGGATATATTGAAGTTGGCGAGCGTATCGTCGTTGTCCTTGCAGTGTATGAACTCTCGGATGTCCGGGTGCGAGTCGCGGATCTGTCCCATGTGCGCTCCCAGCCTGAAAGCCCCCTGGGTGAGCGTAGCGCCGACCGCCGAATACAGTTTCATCACCGCGATGGGGCCGCAGGCGTTCCCGTGGGTCGTCTTTATCATGTCGTTGCGAGGGCGCAGTTTCGACAGGCCGAACCCTATCCCTCCACCCCACTTCTCTATCATCGCCGCGTCGTGCGCCACCTCCATTATGGACTCCATGTTGTCCTCCGGCGTTACGACGAAGCAGGCCGAGAGACAACCGCGCCCGGTGCCCGCGTTCACAAGCGTTGGGGAATTCGGCAGGAACCTCATAGAGGTCAGCAGTTTGTAGAACCTGTTCCCCCACAGCGACTCCAACCCGTTCGACTCACCCTGCGCCACCGCGTGCGCCACTCGCATAAAAAGCTCTTCGGCCGTCTCTATCAGGTTGCCTTCCGAGTCCTTTCTCAGATAGCGCTGCTCCAGAATGACCCGCGCGTTTTCGGACAGTTCCGGTTCCATGTCGGACGAACTGTCCCCATTCTTGCCGGAATCATCCAGCGCCATGAGGAATCTGGCAGCCCGAGTCCGGATCTCCCGAGATGAGCCGGCGAACGCCTGCTCAAACTGTCTCAGCAGGTCTTCCTCATGGCTGACCCCTTCTGGTCCTCCGCCTTTTTGTTCCACATACATGGTTGTCTCCTGTTCGATTCGGGAAAGCCGGACTTTCTCATCGTCTGAAGGTCATAATCTATGCCTGTTTTCAATTATAGCACAAATATTCTGCAACTGCATCGAAAAAATAGGTCAAAGTTGTCGAGTTTTGGCCGCTCTTACGCCCGGCCGGCTTGTGGACGTTTGGGCCTCCGTCCGGGATGGCGTCTGCGTTTGGCGGATGTAGGCGACGCGTCTCCAAGTGTACTCATCTGGTCCGGATGACCTCCCGTCCCCGGCTCTTCAGAATCTAGGAGCGCCTCGATCTCCTCTTTGAAACTCTCAATGTCGCTGAAGTCGCGGTAAACGCTGGCGTACCGGATGTACGCCACGCGATCCAGCTTCCTGAGCTTGCTCATTGCCAATTCACCTATGAGCCTGGCCGGCGCTTCCGCCCTGCCCATATCCGAAAGAGTTGACTCTATCTCATCCAGCGTCTTTTCGATGGTCCCGACCGGAAGCGGCCTCTTAGCGCAAGCCTTTGCCAAGCTGGCGAACAACTTCTCTCGCTGGAACTCCTCGCGCCGCCTGTCACGCTTGACAACCATCAATGTCCGCATCTGGACGTACTCGTATGTCGTGAAACGCCGCTCGCAGTTCAGGCATTCGCGTCGCCGCCTGACACCGTCTCCCGAGTCGCGGGAATCAATCACCTTGGAGTTCGTATATTCACAAAATAGGCAACGCATCAACCCACCTAATAGCGATACAAGTCTTATACGATGTTTAACTGAACATCTATTATTTGTATGAAAAACCACAATGTATAGCACTATACAAGTAAAATATCGCAATATATAGTGTGCGTCAAGCGTTTTTCACCGCTTAAACACGGCAAAAAGAGAGCGCGGCGACACTCGCCGCCGCGCCCATGCGCTTAACCTATTCTATACGCGGAACAGCGCTCCTAGTGTCGTCCGTTGCTGCCGTTGGTGATGCGAGAACTCGCTTGCGCGTGCCTGCGTAGGAATGGCGGAAGGTCAAGGTCGTTCTCATCTCCGCTCGCCAGCGCCTCCGCCAGAATCCGGTCTATGTTGTCCTGCCGGTCTCCGAACGACTCGCCCACCGGGAATCCGGTCGCCACTATGGTCAGCTTTATCTCGTTCTCCATCTTAAGATCGGTAACCATTCCGAAGATGATGTTCGCCTCCGGATCAACGACGCGCTGAATGACCTCCGCCGCCTCGTGAAGCTCCGACAGCTTAAGGTCGCTGCCGCCGGTGATGTTGAACAGAACACCCTTCGCGCCCTCGATTGAGACGTCCAGCAGCGGGTTGGATATCGCCTGCTGAGCGGCCGTCCGCGCCCTGTGTTCGCCTATGCCCCATCCTATGGACATCCAAGCCGGTCCGGAGTCGCGCATTATCGCGTTCACGTCCGCGAAGTCCACGTTGATGTCGCCCGCTACGGTGATAAGCTCCGCGATAGACTGCACGCCGATTCGCAGCACATCATCCGCCAGCTTGAAGGCGTTGTCCGCCGTTATCTCTTCATCGGTGATGACGTGAAGCCGTTCGTTCGGGATTACCAAGAGCGTGTCCACGTGTTCCCCGAGCCGCTTTATCCCGGATTCCGCGACCCTCATTCGCCGCAACCCCTCGAACTCGAAAGGTTTCGTCACAACGGCCACTGTGAGCGCGCCGGACTCTTTCGCCACTTGGGCCAGCACCGGCGCCGCTCCGGTGCCGGTGCCGCCTCCCATGCCGCCCGCAATGAATATCATGTCCGAGTCGCGGATGACCTCGTACAGGTCTTCTCGGCTCTCCTCCGCCGACTTGGAACCCAACTCTGGTACACCCCCCACCCCCTTGCCCTGCGTCAGATGGTCCCCAATGCGAACCTTCATTGGGACTTCGCTCCGAATCAGCGCCTGAGAGTCGGTGTTGACGACGATATACTCGACGCCAGGAATACGTTCTCTATACATCCTTGAGACTGCGTTCGAGCCGCCGCCGCCCACACCTACAACCTTGATGCGGGCAATGGTCTCGTGATCGCCCCGATATGTCGTCATGCCTTTTCTCCCTGTTGTTTGCTATTGATGTGATGATAATATTGATGATTGGCCTATCGTCTCAGCATCCGCTTGGCTTTCCGGGTGTTCACCGTGAACACCCGGAGGAAATTGGTCTATCGTCTCAGCAACCGTTCGAGCATCCGCTTGGGCGCCGCCTGCCTTTCTTCAAATCTGTATTCGGTGTATGCATCGCCACCCGCCGCGCTATTGGCGTCCACGATGGTTTCAAACGAAGCGCCCGGATTCTTCATAGCCCAGGTTACGAGACCGACGCTCGTCGCATACTCCGGCTCCTGGAGCGCTCTGGGAAGTTCCCACCGCGAGCTTAAGCTGCCAATCCGAACCTGGCTGGTCAGGTTGTCCCTGACAAGCTTCTCCAATCCCGGCAGCTTGGAACTCCCGCCCGTCAGTACTACTTTGAACTCGTCGGTATTATCTATTCCGCTATCAATCATCTTTATTCTGATCAGTCTCAGCAGTTCCACCGCCCTCTCTTTCAGCAGTTGCGCCAAGTCGCGGCGGAGAACCTTTCGCTGCCACTCATGACCTTCGACTGAAAGAGACACTTCCTCCTGTGGCTTCGTGGCAAGAACGTCGGCCGTGCCATACTCAAGTTTCGCCGACTCCGCCGACTCGTATGTGGCGTCGAACGCGATACATATGTCGTTCGTGAACTGGAATCCGCCGACTGGCAATACGGCCGTGTACTGGACGACTCCCTGCTGGAAGATAATGATGTCAGTGGTGCCGCCCCCGATATCCACCAGCGCCACCCCCTCCTCTTTTTCCTCCTCTTTAAGAACGGCCTCGGCGCCCGCCACCGGGTTGAACACCAGCGCGCTGACGTTCAGACCGCTCTTACGCGCCGCACCGGTCAGATTGGACACCAGATGCGGCTCGGCTGATATGACGTGACTCTCGACTTCCAGCCGTCTGGTGTGCATCCCCAGGGGATTCTGTATCCCCTTCTGTCCGTCCAGCGTGTAGGTTCGGGTCAGCGCGTGAATGACGTGCCTGCCGGTCTGCGCGCCGGCCGAGGCAATGCTCTTCGGAACATTGATTATGTCATCCAGCGTGATTACCCCTTTGGTCGCCGCCCAATTTATTCGGTCATACCGGTCCTGGAACGATACGTGAGTCCCGGTTATCCCTACATACGCCGACGTAATTGGAGAGGCGGCTTTCCGAGACGCCGCCGATACGGACCTTCGGATAGCTTCCGCCGCCTGGGACGCGTCCGTGACGGATCCCTTCTTCAAACCGCTTGACGGCGTTATGCTGTGCGCGACGATACGCATCAAGTCAGTGTTTTCGCACTCGGCGACGATAGCGCATACCTTTGACGTTCCCACGTCAACCGCCGCTATCGTTCTCGGTTTTTGTGTTTTGATTCGTACTCCGAAGTCCGTGCGTCTGCCCCCGAATGGTCGGGCGCGAGAAACAGCTCCGAACAGCGGACCGGATGGGTTGTGATCAGGTTCTTTGTATGTCATTTATATCCTCTCGGCGACACGCATTCTGGCGCTGCGCGCCCTGGGATTCTCTCGTGTCTCTGACAGAGTGGGCCTTATGACCCTCTTATTGATAGCTATAAGAGTGGGCGCGCTGTTGCACACACACTCCGGTATTGATGGCGGGCAGGTGCACGAGGCCGCGCTCCGGCGTATGAAGCTCTTGACCGCTCTATCCTCGATTGAGTGGTAGCTGATGACCACCAGCCGACCGCCGGGCCTGAGCGCCTGCACAGCGTCTTCCAAGCCGCGCTCCAGATTCTCCCTCTCCTCGTTGACCGCCATCCGCAACGCCTGGAACGTGCGCGTCGCCGGGTGAATCCGGCTGTATGTCGGCCAGTTCAGAGATTTGATTACCACATTCGCCAGTTCGATCGTGTTATCTATAGGCCGGCTTCTCACAATGCCCCTCGCCACTCGACCCGCTCTGGGCTCTTCGCCAAGCTCATAGATGATATTTTCAAGCCGGGATTCCGACCATCGGTTCACTATGTCCGAAGCGCTCACGCCTGACTCAGGGTTGAACCGCATATCCAGCGGCCCCTTGCGCCTGAAACTGAACCCTCTGTCCGGCTCATCCAGCTGAGCGGATGACAGCCCCAGATCGAACAGAACGCCCGCCACCGGCACAAACTGACGGGAACTGGCTATCTTGTATATGTCGGCAAAGTTGCCGTGATGCAGAAAAAGCTGACCGGACCACTGCGACAATCGCTCGGCCGCCCTCACCAAGGCGTCATAGTCCAAGTCTATTCCGAGAACTTGCGCGCTGCGGGTCGAATTCAGGATAGCGCTGGTATGTCCGCCCTCTCCTAGGTTGCAGTCTATATAGGAGCCGCCCTCGACCGGCGCGAGAGCTTGAAGCGTCTCCTGAACCATCACGGGCAGGTGCGCGGCCTCTGCGGCGGCGGACGTCTGTATCTCATTGGCAAGGCTTGTCATATCGTACTGTTCTTCCACTTTTGGCCCGCTGTCTCCGATGACTCCGGAACTGTGTTCTTCACAACCTTGCCCGGAGGCCGGGAAACTCGAAGCGTCTGGTTTTGTCATCCCTATCTCACTGAGCGCCGATTCCTTTCGGCTGAATCGCTAACATCGAACCGTCGGCGCATCCGCGCGAAATATATTCGTCCCGAATGGAAATCTGGCACTGTACAATAAGTTTCTCTTTGGTACTATTAGGTATGCAAGGTGTACTGAGAGCAATTAGCCATTTTTTTGGAAAAGTACAATATGAATGAAAACAAATTCAGATTCGCTACTCTTACCATAAGCGACTCGGGGGCCGTCGGAGAGCGGGCCGAAGACGCCAGCGGCGACACGATTGTCGAGATGATGGCCGCGGCCGGCTTCCGTCAGGTGGACAGGCATATCGTCCCGGACGAACAGGCCGATATATCCGACAGACTGATACAATGGTGCGACTCCGCGCAGGTGGATGTCGTTCTAACCACGGGCGGCACCGGACTGGGACCCAGAGACGTAACGCCCGAAGCGACGCGCGCGGTCATTGACATAGAAGCCCCCGGCATAGCGGAGGCCATGAGGGTCGAGACGCTCAAGAACACCCCATTCGCCATGCTCAGCCGAGGTGTCGTTGGCGTCCGCAGCGGATGTCTCATCGTGAACCTGCCCGGCAGTCCAAAAGGCGTGCGCGAAACGCTGGAAGTGGCTCTGGCATCCATGCCGCACGCATTGGAGATGATCCGCGGCTGGCGTACACACGCCAACCAGTAGGCCCGGCCATGCGCTTCCACGTTCTGACGCTGTTCCCCGGAATATTTGAATCATATCTCTGCGAGGGCATCTTGGCGCGCGCCCGGCAGAGACGGCTGATAGCCGTAACCCTTCACGACATCCGCGACTTTACGCATGACCGACACCGCTCCGTGGACGATTACCCATACGGCGGCGGGCCCGGCATGGTGATGAAGCCCGGACCCCTATTCGAGACAGTGGAATCAATTCGCGCATCCGGCGAACTGAGCGACTCGTCCCCGGTCATACTGCTGACGCCGCAGGGACGGACGTTCACCCAGAGAGTCGCCGAAGAACTGGCGGAACACGACAAACTCGCGCTCATCTGCGGACGCTACGAGGGCGTTGACGAGCGCGTCGCTCGCTACCTGGCCACCGACTCGATCAGTATAGGCGACTACATCCTCGGCGGGGGCGAACTGGCGGCGATGGCGATAATAGAAGCCGTATCGCGGCTTCTGCCCGGAGTCGTCGGCTCTGCCGAATCCCCGGCCAACGACTCTTTCACCACCGGACTGCTCCAGCACCCCGTATATACGCGTCCCGCTAGGTTTCGGGAGTGGGAAACGCCGGAAATCCTACTCTCCGGACACCATGCCGAAATAGCCCGTTGGCAGCGTAGAGAGTCTCTGCGACGCACCTTCCAGCGTCGTCCGGACCTACTCGCTCTCCTTCCTCCCGACGCTCTCTCAGAAGAGGACAGCCGCTTTCTGGAGCGGCTATCAGGCTAAGGAGCGTCGGTGTGGAACAGCGTGAGCCACCATCCCCTCCGACCAACTCTCATCAACGGCCCGTCTTCCTATGATACGGAAGCCACCCGGAATCCGAGCCTCTAACAATGCCGCGCTTCTGAATTCAGAATAATCCCAAAGACCCCGCGCGCTAAGTTCAGCCGATGCTGACAACCGACCTCCGATAACTGTAAACTAGTAGCCAATCATCAAAAACCGGAAGGTCCCAGAATGAAAGGCAAAGATTTCCTATGGCTTAGCGACCTCGAATCGGAAGAGGTCGGTCAGATAGTTGAGAAAGCGCGCCGGATGAAGGATGGCGTTACGCCGAAGGCAATGGACGGCAAGGTAGCGGCGCTTCTTTTTGAGAAGCCGTCGCTCCGAACGCGGGTCAGCTTCGAGGTTGGCGTAAAGAGCATGGGCGGCTCCTGCATATACCTGAGCCAGTCGGACGTGGGACTCGGCGTGCGGGAACCCGCCGAGGATGTGGCGCGGGTACTCGACCGCCTCGTGGACGTGATAATCGCGCGGGTGTTCTCCCATCGAAACCTGGAGATACTAGCCGAATACTCCGCCGTGCCGGTCGTCAACGCCCTCTCGGACCTCGCCCATCCCTGCCAGGCAGTCGGCGACCTGCTGACCATGAGCGAGCATAAGGGCGACCTGAGCGGCCTGAACGTCGCATACGTCGGCGACGGCAACAACATCGCTTCGAGCCTAGCCATAGCCTGCGCGTCGGTCGGAGCGAACTTCGCCATAGCCTCGCCTCCTAACTACAAGGTGCCCGATATATCCTGGAAGGTAGCCGAGCGGCGGTCGGCGGAGAACGAGACTAAGCTGTCCTGGACAGAGTCGCCGGCGGCGGCCGTTGACGGGGCCGATATAGTCTATACCGACGTATGGATCAGCATGGGCGATGAGGAAGAGGCGGAGGAACGCCGAACGGTATTCGACAACTATCGTGTGGGTGCGCGGCTGATGGAGCGCGCGGACAAGCGCGCGGTCTTCATGCACGATATGCCCGCCCATCGCGGCGAGGAAATAGAGGACGATATGCTCGACCATCCCCGCTCCATCGTGTTCGACCAAGCGGAAAACCGCCTGCACGCGCAGAAGGCCATACTGGCGGAGCTGCTGGACTGACCGAACCGCTAAGCGAAACATTGGTGAATGTTCAATACTCACCGCCGGAGCGCAGACTCGAAACCGAGACCTCCGCGCCTGTGGTAGAATCTGAGGCAGCAAGGAGGAATCCATGACCACCGGAACCGCCACTGCCATAGTCTATCCCGAAACGGACGGTATGCCATTGCCCGACGGAGAGTTCCAAGCGCCGCTATATCGCAGAGTTGTCATCGCGCTTGAGGTCCATTTCAATGACGTCCCCGGAGCCAGGGTGAACGGCGACACGTTCATCTACTACATAGAAGGAAACCCTCGCCGCTCGGTCTCCCCGGACTGCTACGTTGTCCTGGGACTGTCCGACGAAGCGATAGAATCCATCGAGCGCAACAACGTCTATTTGCTTTGGGAAGTCGGCAAAGCGCCGGACTTCATACTGGAAATAGGCTCAGAGAGTACTGCGTCGGCTGATTGTGGCAGGAAGCGGGAGTTGTACGCGGAGTTAGGAGTTTCCGAGTACTGGCGTTACGACGCGACCGGAGGAGACTTCTACGGCGATGCGCTCATCGGCGAGCGGCTGGTCCAAGGCGAATACCGCCGTTTCGAGACCGAACGCGAGGAAGACGGAAGGGTATGGTCCCACAGCGACGTCCTGAACCTGGACCTGTGGTGGGACGACGGCGTTCTGCGATTCCGGGACCCCGTCTCAGAACAATGGCTGTTGAGCCACGAGGAACAGAAGGAACGCGCCGACCGGGAGAGAGACGCCCGTCTGGCGGCAGAGTCCCGTCTCGCCGAGCTCGAGGCGGAGCTTCGTCGGATACGCGGCGAATAGTCCCCTGAGCAAATGCAGTATCCGATTCAAATAGATGTCAGAAACTAGAGGCTAAACCCCTATGCCCAAGCCGGTAGTAGCCATAGTCGGGCGACCGAACGTCGGCAAGTCCACCCTGTTCAACAGGCTGGTCGGACGTAGCGTGGCCATCGTTTCCAAGCAGTCCGGAACCACCCGCGACAGGGTCACAATGGAGACGGTTTGGGCCGACCACCCGTTCATCCTAGTCGACACCGGCGGGCTGGAGATATTCCCGGACACCGACCTGTGGCGTCAGGTGCGCCTCCAAGTGGAAACTGCCATAGAGGACGCGGACGTCATCATCATGGTGGTGGACGTAACCCAAGGGGCAACCGTTTCCGACCTGGAAGTGGCTGAAGTCCTGAGGCCGGGCGGCAAGCCGGTGATTCTGGCGGTGAACAAAGTCGACACCGATAGCAAGGCGGAGGGCGCGCCGGAATTCCACGAACTGGGACTGGGTTACCCCTACCCCATAAGCGGCTATCACAACCTCGGACTAGACGACATGATGACCGATGTCCTCAGCAATTTCCCCCCAGAACCCGAATTCCCTGAACCCGAAGCCGACCTGCGCCTCGCCATAGTCGGCAGGCCGAACGTCGGCAAATCCATGCTGCTCAACGCCCTCACCGGCGAGAACCGTTCCATTGTCAGCGATGTGCCGGGCACCACGCGAGACACAATTGACACCCTTATCAACTACCGGGACACCGACATATTGCTGATAGACACCGCCGGAATCAGGCGGCGCGGCAAGATAGGCACAGGGATCGAAAAGTACAGCGTCATCCGCTCAGTCCGCGCGATAGACAGGGCGGACGTAGTCATACTGCTGATGGACGCCATGGAACCCGCTACCGCCCAAGATACACATATAGCCGGCTATATCCTGGACAGCTACAAGGGATTCGTGCTTGGAATCAACAAGTGGGACCTGCTCGACGGCACGGGCGTAACCAAGGGCGAGATAGAAGCGCTTCTTCGACAAAGATTCAGGTTCGCGTCCTACGCCCCGGCGCGCTTCATGTCCGCCATGGAAGGCTCCGGACTGGACGACCTGCTCGACACATCCTTGCGCGTCTTCAACGAGTGGAAGAAAGACATACCCCGTTACGAACTACGACGAACCATAATGAGCGCGGTCGCAGAACATCCCCCCTCCGGCGTCAGGGGACGCACCCTCAAAATATACAGCGTCAAGCAGGACGAGGTCGCCCCGCCCCGATTCACCTTCTTCGTAAACAGGGCCGATTCAGTCCACTTTTCCTACGAGAGATACCTGGAAAACAGGATAAGAGAGGCGTACGACTTTCATGGAAGTCCCCTCAAAATGAGATTCCGGGGAAGGAGAGGGCGATGACCGACTACCTTATTCTGGTTCCGCTCGCCTATCTGCTGGGGTCGGTTCCGTTCGGGCTAATTGCCGGAAGAGTGATCGCCAACGTGGACATTCGCGACTACGGCAGCGGCAAGATTGGCATGACCAATGTTCTCAGAACGTCCGGCAAAACCGCCGCCGCCGTTGTGCTGCTTCTGGACATGGGCAAGGGCATACTGGCTGTTCTCATCGCTCGCTACTTCTTCGACTCCTATGGAGTCGAAGCCGCCGCCGCGCTCGCGGTTCTATTCGGACACAACTGGCCCATCTTCATCAAGTTCCGCGGCGGGCGCGGCATCGCTTCCGGCTGGGGCGGCCTTCTGATTCTGTCCCCCATAGCCGGCCTCGTCGCCACACTGATAGGGCTGTCCCTGGTCGCCCTGACACGCTACGTATCCCTCGGTTCGATAGTGGCGGCCGCGCTGGGCTCTCTGACGTTGATAGTCTTAGCGGCGCTGGGATGGGAGCCGTTGGCTTACAGCTGGTACGGCGTTGTCGGCGGCGCCCTGTTAGTCCTCAGACACTGGGACAACATACTTCGCCTCATAAACGGAACCGAACGGAAAATAGGCCAGAGCGTAAACATGGGCGCCAGCCGCTAGACGAGTCATCTTGCTATGTCAGTCGTTACCGTGGTGGGCGCCACAAGCTGGGGAACTACGCTGGGGATTATCCTAGCCCGGCAGGGACACGACGTGCGTCTGCTGGCCCGAACGGACGCCGAAGCCGCCGCGCTGGAGTCGCGGCGAGAGAACGCCCGCTTCGTCCCCGGCTTCACCTTCCCGGACTCAATGCGCGCGCGCGCGGACACCCGCGCGTTCATCTCGGCCGACCTGGCTATATTCGCGGTGCCGTCGCACACGCTTAGACAAAACGTCCGCAAAATCGCCGCCCACATACCCCGAGACTGTATCATAGTAAGCGCCGTCAAGGGACTCGAACTGAACACCGGCAGGCGCATGAGCCAGATACTCCGGGACGAATTGCCGCGCGGAAGCCTCCGAAACGTTTGCGCTCTCTCCGGACCCAACCTCGCCGCAGAGATAGTGCGCGGTATGCCCGCCCCCACGGTTATAGCCTCCCTGAACGTCGAAGCCGCGCTTGAAGCGCAATTGATTATGAACTCGTCAGTCTTTCGCGTCTATACCAACGACGACATAATCGGCGTGGAGTTCTGCGGAGCGCTGAAAAACATCATCGCGCTGGGCGCCGGCATCTGTGACGGACTGGAACTTGGCGACAACGCCAAGTCCGGCTTCATGACGCGCGGACTGGCCGAGATAGCCAGGCTCGGAATAGCCGCGGGAGCGAACCCGGCCACCTTCGCCGGCTTGGCCGGGATGGGAGATCTGGTAGCCACCTGCTCCAGCGTCCTCAGTCGCAACCACTACGTGGGGGAGAGGCTGGCCGCTGGCAAGCCGCTGGCCGAAATTCGCCGCAGTATGCAGAATGTAGCCGAAGGAGTTTACACCACACCCGCCGCCCTCAAACTGGCGCGCAACCTCGACATCGAAATGCCTATTGCCAAGGTAACCCAAGACATTCTGTCGGGCAATATCTCCGTAACGGACGCGATACAGTACCTGATGGGCAGGGATCCAACTTCGGAGTAATGGTTTCACGAGAAAACCCATCCCCCGCCCGCCCGCAATCGTCATCGTCAAAGCGAGCGACGGCGCTTCATCCTCGACCGCTCAGGAGCGCCCGGGCGTCCATATAAGCGGACGCTCCGTCCCCTCGCTGGCGGGCTCCGACTCGGGTCCGTGTCCGGGAACCCACAGGCCGGACTGGGAGTCAGCGCTTTCGCGCCGATTCTGGCCCGGTGTCCATATCTCGGGATCCGGCGCGTCGTCAGGCTGCTGAACTTGCAGAAGCTCCGCCACCCCTGCGGGAATCTCGCCGCGCGGCAGGTAATAGAAATTGCCCAGACCGACAGCCTCTATCAGCCTTCGGATAACGGCGACTTGATTGTCCGAAGGGCCTGGCATATAGAAGGGACGACCTTGGTAGCCGAACTCTATCGCGCCGCTGCGGGGCAGAGCGTCCGCAGGCTCCAGAATGCGGACGGACTCGCGGAAGTTGCGGTGCGGCTCGAATCCGAGTTCGCCGGCGTACTCCACCGCCCCCCAGATTATCTCGTGCGCCAGATTCTCGGATATGTCAAGCGGCGGAGTCCCTGAATAGAGGCGTGGCAGCGCCTCGTTGAGGAACGTCTCCCCATTCAGATTGGAAGCGTAGGACGAATCTTTGACCCCGACGCAGAAGTAGTCAACTATGTACTCGCCGAACAGGATATCGTCGTTCGGCTGAGCGCGGGCGAGCAGGATTCGCGCTACCCCCTGCTCCTGCCAGCCCTGCTGAACCCACGCCCCCTCGATAGGCATCTGGCGCGCCATTCGGAGAAGCCTGCGCGGATTGACGCCGACCGTAGCTTGGCCTTGTCGGCGCGACAACCTCTGCTTTCGCTTGGCGCGTTTCTTGAGAGCGCGCTGCTGCTTTTTATGCTGGTTTCGCTGCTTCTTGGGCAATCAACAACACTCGTCGCTAAATATCTCAGCAATCATCTGCATACCATTAAGCCAAACCCCGCTCACACCTTAGCCTCGTCCCGCAGACGCCCCCGCGTATCCGTCCCGCAGGGCGTCTGACAATCATTCGCCCGCCCTGGTTCCAAAAAGTCAGACCGATGCTATCAGCGCCGTCCAATCTCCGTCAACGAGGGTCTCTTCTACTGTCGCCCCCGCCGCCCTGAGCGATTCCGCGGCCCCGTGGAGGTGTTTCTCTATTATGCCCGACGCGATGATTCTGCCGCCCGGCGCCACGCAGTCAACAATATGAGACGACATATCCGTCACCACACGCGCGGATATATTAGCTACGACGAGGTCAAAAGACTGAGACGGCGCTTTCGGACTTGGAAGCGTCCCCAGAACGATGTCCGCACTGTCCCTCAGTCCGTTGGTTTCAACATTGGAGCGACCGGCTCCGGCGGCGATAGGGTCTATCTCCAAGCCGACCGCCCTCTCCGCGCCCAGCTTCAGCGCGGCTATGGACAGGATAGCCGAGCCGCACCCAAGGTCCAGGACTCTTGCGCCCGCGGGCATTATCCGCTCGATTGCTTCAAGGCACATCCTGGTCGTGGGATGGTGTCCCGTTCCGAAGGCCATGCCCGGATCCAGCAGGACTACGACATCGTCCGGTTCCGGCTCATGCTCGCGCCAAGTGGGGCATATCACAATTCGCCCGCCTACGCGCAGAACATGGAAAAACTCCTTCCAGCCATCGCGCCAGTCGTCCTCGGACACCATCTTCTGGCGAAGTTCTGAGACGGACGCGAAGTGAGCGACCAGCCGGACGCCCACATCTATCTGGGCGCGGCGGCGGTCAGAGGTCCGGTCGCGCGGAAGGTAGGTCTTGATAGTAACGCGGTCTGGCGCAGGCGGCGATTCACCCTCATCCGGGTTGAAGCCCCCGGGCCGCTCGACAGCCACACCGCCCTCTCCATAGCGGTGAAATATCTCGGACAGAGGCTCCACGTATTCAGGCGGAGCCTCTATGCTGAGCTCGATCCACTCGGACGGCATTTACTCGCTTCCGAATACATCTTTGAACTTATCGAGCAAACGCTTGCCGCCGCCGCACTGTCCTTTCTCGTCCATGGACTCGGCCAACTCATGGAACAATCGGCGCTGGTCATCGTTGAGAGAGGTTGGGATTTTGACATTCGCGGTTATTATCTGGTCGCCGCGCTTGCTGGAGCGGATGAATGGAACCCCCTTGCCCTTGAGCGTGAAAGTGTCTCCGGGCTGTGTTCCCGGCGGTATGGCGAGCTCTTCCTCTCCGTCCAGCGTGGGAACATTAACCTTGGCCCCCAGGGTTGCCTGAAGAATGGATATATCAAGCGGGAGGTGTATATCGGCATCGTCCCGTTCAAAGAACCCATGCTCCCGAACCTGCACGGCGATGTAGAGATCTCCGGACCTGCCGCCGTTGAATCCGGCTTCCCCCTCTTGGTTGAGCCGGATCTGTACGCCGTCATCTATGCCTGCCGGTATAGTAATGGCGAGTTTCCGATTGCGGCGTTCACGGCCCGCGCCTCTGCACTGGTTGCACGGGTCGCTTATGACACTGCCCTCCCCCCGGCACACCCCGCACGGGGTAACCTGCACAAACTGTCCGAAGAAACTCTGCTGGGAGCGGCGCACCTGCCCTGAGCCGGAGCAGTTGGAGCACGTGGCGGACCCGGAGCCGGGCTCGCTGCGCCCTCCGTTGCAGCGGGAGCAAATATCTATCCGCTCTATATCGATCTCTTTTTCGACACCGAAAACCGCCTCCTCGAAAGTCGTGACAACAGACACGCGCATATCGTTTCCGCGACGCGGCGCGTTGGGCCTCGCGCGGGTCTGTTCTCCGAACCCTCCGCCGAAGAAGGCGTCGAATATATCGCCGAACCCACCCGCCGCCGTGTCGAAGCCGTCGAACCCCCGACCTCCGTTCCCCCCAACCGCGGAATGACCGAACCTATCGTATGTAGCTCGCTTGCGGGAATCGGAGAGTATCTGATACGCCTCGTTCACCTCTTTGAAACGCTCCTCCGCCCCATCGCTCCGGTTGCGGTCGGGGTGAAACTCCAAGGCCAGTTTGCGGAACGCCTTTTTGATGTCCTCTTCCGTGGCGTCGCGGGCTATGCCCAGAACGTCGTAATAGTCACGCTTGCTCGTGGTCATTTATCGCTTCGACTCGAACTTTCTGGTTCCGTTCAACAAAAGCGGGCGGAGTCCGGTGGGGCAACACGCTAATTGAAACACGACTCTGTATCGAGCGCGCCCAGCAAACATTATATTAGCAATCCCGTACAGCTACAAGTAAAACATATATACCGAAAAGATTTCAACCGGGCGGCGACCCCCGCCGGAGCGATCCCGGCCAAAACCGTCCGCTCCGCAGGCGCGGCCCTACCCGTCTGCCTACCTGCCTCACCCCACACTCAGCGCCCGTCCATACCTCCCCGACACCCCCCCCCCCATTCCCGTCTGCCCGTCAGACTGTGATACACAACCGCTCTTGTACATCCGTACTTATTTGGCTACAATAGACCCATGACTCAGTCTGCCAGACGCGCCCCGCGTCCCAAACCGGCAACCGCGTCCTGAGAACGATAAACCACAATATATGACGAATTCGACAGAAAAATATTTTCGGCCATTTAGCTACGAACTCTGGCGGATGCAGGTCGGATGCAGGCGCCGGACCCCACCTGCAGACCACCTGAGGCCGCCTGACGGATGGCCGGCGACTACATAAGCGGACATATATAAAACAACCCCGCCTGCTGAAATTCTAGACGCGGCCGCCCCACGCATTTATCGCTAAAGGCTGTCGAGTCGCCCATCGTCCTGATATAATCCCCCTCACGACTCACCAATACATCTTGGAGAACAATTTGGCCGCCGCGCTCGAAGGCATAAAAGCGCTCGACCTGACTCACCATGTGGCGGGTCCTTACTGCGCCAAACTCATGGCCGACTTCGGCGCTGAGGTAACCAAAATCGAAAGGCCCGGCTCCGGCGACCCCGCTCGCGCCATGCCCCCCTTCGCCGACGACGATCCACACCCCGACAAATCCCTACCCTTCCTCTACCTAAACACCAACAAGCGCTCCGTCACCCTAAACCTCAAGTCCGACACAGGACGCTCCCTACTGCGCCGAATGGCGCGCTCCGCCGACATAGTGCTGGAAAACTTCCGCCCGCGAACCCTGCCCGCGATGGGAATCACATACGAAAGCCTCAGCCGCCACAACACCGGCCTCATAATGGTATCCATATCCAACTTCGGACAGACCGGCCCCTACCGCGACTACGAGGCCACCGACATAGTCGAATACGCCCTGAGCGGCATACAATACATATTCGGCTCCAACGAGCGCGAACCCCTCAAACACGCCTTCAACCAGGCCCAGTACAAGGCCGGAACCAACGCCGCCTCCGCCGCGCTAATAGCCCTATACCACCGCATGATGACAGGCGAAGGCCAGTGGATTGACATCTCCATCCAAGAGTCCATAGCCACCGGACTCAGAGACACCACATCCGCATACACCTACACCGGCGCCGTCAAATGGCGACAGCCCAGAGAAGCCGGCGAGATACCCAGAGCGCCCGTCGCCACATCCGACGGACACGTCGTCCCCATAGCCTTCGGCGGCCCGAACTGGAAAACGATAGTCGAGTTTCTCGACTCTGACGAACTGGCAGACCAAAAATTCTCCACCCCCGAACTCCGTATCCGAAACTCCGCCGAACTGGACCGAATAGTAACCAAAACCTTCGCCGCGCGCGAAAAATTCGACCTGTTCCATCGCGCCAACCGGATAAGAGGACTAATCTACGGCGTAGTGCAGGACGCCTCCGAACTCCGTGAAAACCCCCAATACATCCACCGACGATACTTCACGAAGGTCTCGCATCCGGTCGCGGGGACAGCCGAAATCCCAGGCCCGCCCCTGAACATGAACGGAACGCCCTGGAATGTGAACCACCCCGCGCCGATGCTCGGACAGCACAACCGCGAAGTCTATTGCGACGAACTCGGCCTCTCGCCCGACGACCTCGCCCGACTAACCGAGACGGGAGTCGTATGATGCCCCAAATGGCCCTGAACGGAGTGCGAATCGTCGAACTCGGCCAGCTCATCGCCATACCGTTCGCCACAAAGCTGCTCGCCGACATGGGCGCAGAAGTCATACGCATCGAGTCCTGCACCCGGCTGGACGGCTACCGTCTAGCCGGATTCTACCAAAACGACCCCTCCGGCGAGTTCTGGAACAGAGCGATCAACTTCTACGAACAGAACCGCAATAAGAAAAGCCTCACACTCGACCTGACGCAGGAACAGGCGCGCGAGACACTGAGAAACCTCATCGCCATAAGCGACGTGTTCGCCGAAAACTTCACCCCCCGCGTCATCAAAAACTTCGGTCTCGAATACCAAGACCTGCGCCGAATCAAGCCGGACATCATCATGGTATCATCCACCGGATACGGACACACTGGCCCATGGAGCCGCTTCGGAGCCATCGGATACGGAACCGAAGCCGCCTCCGGCCTATCCTCAGTCACAGGATACAGAGACGGCCCGCCCGCCATCCCCGAGCTTCCCTACGCCGATTACACTGCGGGCGAACACACCGTCTTCGCCATAATGGCCGCCCTCGCCCATCGCGCCGCAACCGGACAGGGCCAGTTCATAGACATATCCCAAACACAGACCCTCAGCGCAACCGTCCCCGAACCGCTCATGGACTACACCTTCAACAGTCGCGTACAGGACAGGTCCGCGAATCGAGACGCCATCTACGCTCCCCAGGGCGCATACCCCTGCGCCGGGAACGACAAATGGATATCCATAAGCGTCAGATCTGACGACGAATGGACCTCGCTCTGCGAAGCCCTCGGCCATCCCGAATGGACAACCGACCCGCGCTTCGCCTCCGCTCTGTCCCGCGCCGCCAACCACGACACTCTCGACAAACTACTCGCCGAAGCCACCCGAACCAGGGACGCCATCCAACTCCAGACCGACCTTCAGACCCGCCGAGTTCCGGCGGGCGCCGCCCTGGACGGCAAAGCGCTGCTGTTCAACGAACACCTGAACGAGCGCGGATTCTACGAGGTAGTCGAACACCCGGCGCGTACATCAATCCCTCCTCTGCCCTACGCGAGCCGCCCGTGGAAATTCAGCCGCTCGCCCGGCTCCATCAGAAGTTCCGCCCCCACGCTAGGCCAACACAACAGCGAGATACTAAACAATATGCTTGGACTATCAGACTCCCACACAACAACTATGGAGCGGGCGGGCATAATCGGCATAGCCCCGACAAATCCAAGAGCGACCAAACCGCCAACCAACCGGCTGCTCATGAAACAGGGACGCATCGTGAGATGGGAACCCGACTTCCAAGAGCAGGTCAGCCGGAGATTCGGAACTTCCCAATAACGTCTGCCCGTCCCTATGGGTTATAATCACAATCGAGACACCAGAATTAGGAAGGCTCAGACAGGATTTTGCTCGACCAAGCGGTTGCGATAGACGGACCCGGAGCCTCCGGGAAAACCAGTGTGGGAAGAGAGGTCGCCAGATGCCTGGACTTCAGGTTCATGGACACCGGCCTTATGTACCGAGCCGCCACATGGCAGGCATTGCGGCAGCGAATCCCCATTGACGACCCCGACGCGCTCACGCGAATGACGCGAGCGATGGACATCAGTCTGCTATCATCGGAGTTCGGAGACCGACTGCTCGTAAACGGCATTGACGCGACCGCCGAACTTCGCGCCGCCGACATAGACCGCAATGTATCCGCCGTGTCCGCCGTCCAAGGAGTCAGACGCGAACTCGTCCCGCAACAGCGCAGAATAGCCCGGCGCGGACCGATAGTCATGGTCGGCCGGGATATTTGCGCCGCCGTCCTGCCCGACGCGCGAACCAAAATATACCTCGACGCCTCCATTGAAGCGCGCGCCGGAAGACGATACGCCGAAATGAACCAACTGGGCATGGCCGTAACTCCCCGGCAGGTGAGAATGGATATCGAACGACGCGACAGGATTGACTCCGACCGCGCAGTCTCCCCCCTAACTATCGCCGAAGACGCGATAGTGATTAACACCGACGACCTCACAATCCCCGAAGTGGCCTGCAAAATCGTCAAGATCGCCCGGAACAACCAATGAGTTCACTCTACAAAATCACCAACTTTCTGCAGCGCGGAACGCTCAGACTTTTCTCAGACTGGAAAGTCGCCGGAGTGGAGAACGTTCCCCCGGTCGGGCCGGTGGTCATTGTGTCGAACCACTTGAGCAACCTCGACCCCTCACTCCTCGGTTCAAGCCTCCCAAGAAGGCTGAACTACCTCGCCAAAGACGACATATTCAATGCCGTAGGCCCGCTGGGAAGATGGTACCTCAGACAATACGGCGCGTTCCCGATAGACCGCGCCGGAGCGGACGTCGCCGCCTTCAGATGGTCATTGCGCCGCCTTCAGCGAGACGCAGCCGTTGTCATCTTCCCAGAAGGCGCCCGCAGCAAAACCGCCGGCATGAACCGGGCCAAATCCGGTGTAGTCAGCCTCATCCTCAGATCAGGCGCCCCCATCCTTCCGGTCGGAATAACCGGCACCGAGAGCATGGAAGCGTTTCTCAGAGTCGTCAACCCCACCGGCAAAATACGCGTGAACATAGGCCAGCCATTCTCGCTGCCCGGCATCGAAGGACGCCCAAGCCGCGAACTTCTCGAATCCATCACCACCGACATCATGCACAGGGTATGCGACCTTCTGCCCGAAAGCTATCACGGCTACTACGCCAGACCCTCACCCCGACAATCCATACCTGCCCGATCCCCGACAACCAAATGACTAACAACTTTTTCCGAAAGGCCCGAGAATGTGCGGCATCATAGGATACACAGGCAAAAAGCAAGCCGCGCCCATCTTAATAGATGGATTGGCGACTCTTACATACAGGGGCTATGACAGCTCCGGAATCGCGGTGATGGACCCGGGCGGACTCCCCCAAGTGTACAAAAAAGCCGGCAAACTGGAGAACCTCACAGCCGCCCTGAATGGAACCATGCCCACAGGATCCACCGGCATAGGACATACCCGCTGGGCAACACACGGCGGCCCGACCGACGCCAACGCCCACCCCCACATGGACTGCCGAAGCGAAGTCGTAGTCGTGCACAACGGAATAGTGGAAAACTACATCGCCCTCAAACGCGAACTCCTCGAAGAAGGCCACACCTTCACATCCCAAACCGACTCCGAGTGCGTATCGCACTTGATAGAGCGATACTTGGACAGCGAGTTCAGTCTCGAAGAGGCCGTTAGAATCGCCGCGCGAGAAATCAAAGGCGCCAACGCCGTAGTCGTTTTCAGCGCCCGCGAAACTGGGCGGATAGTGGCTTTTCGGCTCGGCAACGCCGGCGGCATCGTAGTCGGACACGACCCCGACGGCGGCGCGATACTCTCATCCGACCTGCCCGCGCTCCTACCCTACGGCCACGAAGTCATTTACCTGTCCGGCGGCGAGATGGTATCGCTGGCCCACGGACGCTCCGAGTTCTCCACACTCGACGGCGAGCCAATCGAGAAAAAAAGCGTCCACATACCCTACGGCCCGCTGGCCGAAGGCAAAGGCAAACATAAACACTTCATGCACAAGGAGATACACGAACAACCCGAAACGGTCATCAACGCGCTAAAAGGCCGAATCTCTTTCGATAGCATGACTGTCAACCTCGACGAAATCGCTCCCACCGCCGCCCGCGCGAACGAAATAAACCGAGTCGTATTTATCGGCATGGGAACCAGCCTCCACGCCGCCATGCTCGGCAGGCGCTGGATGGAAACGTTCGCCAAAATCCCATGCGAGTACGACAACTCTTCCGAGTTCAGGTATCGCAACCCCGTGCTGGACAAAAACACGCTCGTAGTATCAGTATGCCAGTCTGGAGAGACCGTGGACACGCTCGCCGCCATGGAGCTTGCCGCCGGCGAAGGAGCGTCCCAGATAACGCTCTGCAACTATCCGGGCGCGCAGGCGACCCTGGTCGCGGACGACACGCTTTTCGTCCGCGCCGGACTGGAGATAGGCGTCGCCGCTTCCAAGACCTTCATGTCCTCCCTTGTAGCGCTCTATCTTCTCGCCATAGAGTTCGGCGCCCGGCGCGGCGCGATAGACGAACAAGCCAGACGCGAACTCATCGGCGAACTTGTCCGACTTCCCGATATGCTGGGACAGATGCTTCTGGACGAGAGCGCTTACGCCGAAATAGCGAGACGATACGGCAGACGCTCCGACTTTCTCTATCTCGGCAGGGGGCTGGGCTTCCCCCTTGCCATGGAGGGCGCGCTCAAACTGAAAGAGATAAGCTACATACACGCCGAAGGCTACCCCGCCGGAGAGATGAAGCACGGCCCCATCTCCCTGATTGACCGCCGAATGCCCGTCGTAGCCATAGCCCCCCGCGACTCCCTGCGCGACAAGATGCTCTCCAATATAAACGAGGTCAGGGCGAGAGACGGGCAGATAGTGGCCGTCATCACCGAAGGCGATGACGAACTGGCCGGACATTCCGAATACGCTGTCGCCATCCCCCGCGCGTCCGAGACACTGAACCCGTTCCTAGTCTCGATTCCGATGCAGCTAATAGCGTATCATCTCGCCGTACAGCGCGGCTGCGACGTTGACCAGCCCAGAAACCTCGCCAAGACCGTAACCGTCGAATAAGCCGTCCGATAGTGTACAATGGCTCGCAACCCCCGAAGCATACATGACACAGGAGCGATAAGTTGCTGCCACACGTGGAAAAGTTCGGAATCTACCTAAATCCGTCCGAGAGAAAGGTAGTCCGCATAACCTCGCCCTACTGGTTCCCCGAAGAGCCGGACTGGATTTACGTCACCAGCGAAGTCAACGCCACGCTGCTCGCCATCAGAGACATGATCCGCGATCAATCCCTCTCGGACGACCCGGATTCGGTTGCCTGGGGCAGAATCCCTCTACTAGACTGAATCGCGGCGTCTCCTCCAAACCCGGCGCATCCCAACTCCCAGGACTCACGACTTGGCATCAGAACCACAGACCCAATCTTGGCCCATAGTGTGGGCGATAAGGATGGTCGTACTCGTCGCGTTCATGGACCTGTTCATGCAGGTTCCGATAATCTCCACATACGCGAGATCGCTCGGGGCCACGGCCGCCATGGGCGGACTCATAGTCGGCGTTTACTCCGCCTCTAACCTGTTCGGCAACATCGGCGCCGGCATCCTGCTGGATAGAGTCAACCGCAAGTGGCTGGTAGTAGCCGGACTGTTGTTGACCGCCGCGCTCCTGTACGCTTACGGACTCGTTGACTCGCCCGCGCAACTTCTGACGCTCAGAATACTTCACGGCTTCGCGGCTGGGACCCTCGCGCCGGGCGCGTTCACCATGCTGGCGGACCTCACCAACGACGATCAGCACACCCGCTCAATGGGACTCAGCGGCGCGCTCATATCCGCCTCCGCCGTCGTAGGCCCGCTGCTGTCCGTCGGAATACTCGGCGCTGTGGGCGGCGACGCCGGCTTCGCCGCGGTCTTCGCCACCGGCGGGACGCTTATGCTCCTGTCCGCCATCGCTTTCGCCATTTTCGCGCCCGGCTCAGCCAACGCTTCTATGAGAACCTCCGACAACCGAAACTCACTCTCACTGTCCGGAAATTCCGGCCTTGTCAGAGTCTATCTCGGCGTACTGGTCATGACCTTCTCAATAGGCTGTCTTCTCAACATCCTCCCCATAACTCTGGAGGATGTCGGCGCGGCTCCCCGCATGGCCGGCATCGCCTTCTCAACCTTCTCACTCGCCAGCATGGCAATAATGGCAAGCCCCCTCCAGCGCGCCGCCAAAAACAGTTCCCGCGCCAGGGCCATAGCCGGCGGACTGTTCCTGCTCGCGATAAGCAATCTCGCGCTCGCGCTGTTCGGAGGCCCCTCTCTCACAGTGTCCGTATTCCCCGCTATGCTTATATTCGGCGTCGGATTCGGCTTTGTATTTCCATCTCTCAGCGCCTCTATCGCGACGCGAACGGATCGAGGGCGCAGGGGCGCCGCCTTCGGAATCTTCTATGCCATATACTCACTCGGCATATTCCTGGGCGCATCCGTATCCGGCGCCATTCCGGAATTCGGGGCGGAATCGGGTTCGCGCTTCCTGGCGCCGGCGCTGATTCTTCTGGCAGCGTTGCCCTTAGCCGTCAGACTCAGAGACCTGCGCGGCTGACAGTCTTGCCGACCGCGTCCGGCGCCGCTACCATTCTCGGTAACCTCAACCTCAGGAAAGACCCATGAGCGCAAGAGCGAAGCCAAGACGCAGTTTCTGGACATGGGGACTGCAGGCCGACGAACCCACCAACGCCCAGAGAGCCGCGCGAGCCGCCGAATTATCGGCGCGATTCGGCGCCGAGATAATCGCTCCCCCCATACCAAAAGCCAAACAACTAACACTGAGAAAGCCGCGCCTCACAGTCCCCGACGCGCTCGCCCCATTCTGCTTTACAGACAACTACGAGCGCGCTCTCCACTCGTACAGCGCCGACGACCGCGCCCCCGCGGTATTCGGACACTTCCCCAACCCGCCGGACGTAGTCGCCCACCCCCGCGACGAATCCGATCTGGAACGTCTCCTCGAATGGTGCGACTCAAACGGCTGCGTGGTCATACCATTCGGCGGCGGCTCATCCGTCGTGGGAGGCGTTACCCCGCCCCAAGCCGACGCGGTCGCGACCCTCGACATGGACGAGTTCGACAGCGTCCTCGAAATAGACGAGACTTCACGCGCCGCTCGGATACAGGCCGGAGTCTTCGGCCCCCGCCTCGAAGACCAACTTAGGCCGCGCGGCTACACTCTCAGGCACTATCCGCAAAGCTTCGCCGGCTCCACGCTCGGCGGCTGGATAGCTACCCGATCCGGCGGACACTACGCCACCAATCACACCCACATTGACGAATTCGTCGAATCCGTCCGAATGCTAACGCCCTCCGGCTGGTGGCAAAGCAGACGACTGCCTGCCAGCGGCGCGGGCCCTGACCCCAACCGCCTCGCGATAGGCAGCGAAGGAATACTCGGCGTCATAACCGAAGCCTGGATGCGAATTCAGCGTCGCCCCGCATTTCGCGCCACCGCCGGCGTTGCATTCCCATCCTGGGAACGCAGCTGCGAAGCCGCTCGGAACATCGCCCAAGCCAAACTGTGGCCCGCCAACCTGCGACTCCTCGACCCCGACCTCTCCCGCAACGCCGCCGGAATGGACGGCGAACATGCGCTGCTGATAATCGGCTTCGAGTCCGCCGAACTCCCCCAGGACTGGAACATCAAAGCCGCGGTAAGCATAGCTAGGGAAGCGGGAGGCCATGTCCCTGATGACCAAATAGCAATCGCCGACAACGCCGGCGCGCGCACAGGACACAGCGGCGCGGTCGGAGCGTGGCGCAACGCCTTCATCAACATAGACGAAGCGCTAACCGCCGGACTCGGACTCGTGACCGGCACGTTCGAAACCGCCGTCACATGGGACAACTGGCCCGCGCTGGACGATCACGTACGCGACATCGTCGGACGCGCTCTGGACAACATATGCGGCGGCGGCTCTCTCAACTGCCGCTTCACCCACGTCTATCCCGACGGACCCGCTCCATACTACACATACGCCGGAGCCTACCAAAGCGGCGACTACGCCGCTCAGCAAGCCGCCATAAAAAAGGCCGCCTCCGACGCCATCATAGAAGCCGGCGGCTCTATAACCCACCACCACGCCGTCGGCAGACTGCATCGCCCTTGGTACGACCAAGAGCGTCCCGACCTGTTCGCCGAAGCCCTCCGCGCCGCCAAGAAATCCCTCGACCCCAACTCCATCCTTAACCCGGGAGTCCTCATAGACCCGCAAGGATGAATACACCCGAACAGCCTCGAACATTTGACAGCCAATACCAACTGTCATAACATCTGAACTCCAGACAGCCATGCTCTCGGAGCGAGCGTACCCATACAGCTATAAGATATAGAACGGCTCGGTAAAGTCGGCGCAAATAAATCCGCTCCGAGACAAAGTCACACTTGACGCCAAAACAGCCGACCGCGAAACCGCTGACAATGTTAACTCACTTCGGCATCACATCCGTCCCCGGCGTCCACGTCGGGCATTACACCGACACCCGCAACGCCACCGGCTGCACAGTCATCCTCTGCGAAGGCGGCGCGATAGGCGGCGTTGACGTCCGAGGCTCCGCCCCCGGCACACTCGGAACCGACTCGCTCGCGCCGACAGCGCTCGTAGAACAAGTTCACGCCATCGTTCTCAGCGGCGGCAGCGCATTCGGGCTAAACGCCGTCGCAGGAGTCGTCAGATACCTCGAAGAAAAGGGCGTAGGCATTGAATTCGGAAACGCCACCATCCCGATAGCCGCAGGAGCGATCCTGTTCGACCTCGGCCTCATAACAGATAACGCGCGCCCGGGAGCCGACGAAGGCCGCGCCGCTTGCCTCCTTGCCTCACCCAACCCTGTGGAAGAAGGCAGCGTCGGCGCCGGAACGGGCGCCACCGTCGCCAAACTGCTTGGACGAGACAGATGCGTCAAAGGCGGCGTAGGAACATACGCCCTCCACCTCGGCGACGGCTTGGTCATGGGCGCGATAGTAGCCGTGAACGCCGTAGGCGGCGTCGTGGACCCTGACTCCTCCGACATAGTAGCCGGCCCCCTTGACGACGACGGCGTCGCCATGCTCGACTCCATGAACCTGATAACCTCGCCCGGATTCGGAGAACCTGCGCCTCCCGCCGGAGAAAACACCACCATCGGAGTCGTCGCAACCAACGCCGGCCTGACCAAATCCCAAACGAACAAGTTGGCCGACGTATCTCACGACGGACTCGCCATGGCCATTCGTCCCGCCCATCTCATGAGCGACGGCGACACCATGTTCGCGCTGGCGACCGGCGAACATGACCGCCCCGCCGATATGAACCGACTCTGCGCCGCCGCCGCGCTATGTACCGGCCGCGCCATAGTCCGCGCAATCAGAAAAGCCGCCGGACTCGGCGGCGTCAAATCCGTATCCGAACTACAAAGCAAAAAACCCCCGACGCTAAACGCCGGCAACCAACAATGACTTTCGATAAATCCACACCAATAGGCTTCATAGGCGCAGGCGCGGTTGGCGGCTCTCTGGCAGGCGCGCTGAACAACGCCGGCTACCCCGTCGTCGCGGTCGCCAGCAGAACATACGCCTCAGCAGAACAATTCGCTCAGCGCATCCCCGGCTGCCAGCCTTGCCATAACCCGCAGAAGCTGGTTGACTCCGCGTGTTTCGTGTTCATCACCACGTCGGACGACGCCATCGCCCCGGTCTGCGATTCACTCCGCTGGCGAGAAGGGCAGGGCGTGGCGCACTGCTCAGGCGCGGCCAGCCTCGAACCCCTCCGGAGCGCGGTCGAGAGCGGCGCCGCTATCGGCGCGTTCCATCCGCTTCAGGCATTCTCGTCCGTCGAAGAGGGAGTGCGGAACATCCCCGGAACCACGTTCGGAATAGAGGCGACCCACGAACTCCATGACTACTTGGAACGCATGGCGCTGGACATCGGCGGCAACCCCATCTTCCTCAGACCGGAAGACAAAGCGCTATACCACATATCCGGCGTGCTTATGGGAAACCTGCTCTCAGTTCTCGCCTCGGTGGCAGCCTCAGTATGGCCCAAGTTCGACCGAAGCCGCGACGAAGGCATACACGCCCTCACCCCCATGATGGTCGCCGTCGCCCGAAACATGGACGCCAAAGGCGTCCCGCAAGCCGTCGCCGGACCATACCCCAGAGGCGACATCGGAACTATTCGCAAACACCTGCAAACGCTCAGCGCGAGCGCTCCCGAATATCTTCCGCTATACTGCGAATTAGCCCTCGCCGGACTACCCTTCGCGGTCGAAAAAGGCGCGCTGAAACCCGAACTGTCTAAGGAGATAGAGAGAATAATCAATAGCTATCGGTAAACACGGACTTCACTCTCAAGGAGGAGGTACCAAACAATGCGGATAACAATAAGAGACCTCAAGAAAATGAAGCGGGACGGGGAAAGTATCCCCATGATAACCGCCTATGACTACACATCAGCCTCGCTGCTTGAGAAAGCCGGCATTCCGCTAATACTCGTTGGCGACAGCCTCGGACAGGTCGTTATGGGATACGACTCCACCGTCCCCGTTACAATGGACGACATGATCCACCACATAAAGACCGTTGTACGCGGTACTAAACGCGCCCACATAGTCGGCGACCTGCCCTTCCTCAGCTACCACACCTCAACCTCCGACGCCTTGCGCAACGCCGGACGCTTGCTGAAAGAAGGAGGCGCCCAATCCGTCAAACTGGAGGGCGGGCAAAACCAGGCCCCAACCGTAAACCGCATCGTCCGGAGCGGCATCCCAGTCATGGGACACATCGGGCTAACCCCGCAGTCCGTCAACCAGCTTGGAGGATACCGCGTGCAGGGCAAAGATCTAAAGGACGCCATACAGCTTATGGAAGACGCCCGCGCCCTAGAAGAAGCCGGCGCCTACGCCATAGTCCTCGAATGTGTGCCGGCCTCACTCGCCAAAATGATAAGCGAGCGCGTAGCCATACCAACCATCGGCATCGGCGCCGGAGTCGGTTGCGACGGCCAGGTCCAGGTATTCCACGACCTTATGGGGCTATACCAAGACTTCACCCCAAAGCACGCCCGAAAGTACGCCAACCTCGGCGACGCCGTCATAAACGCTGCCTCAAACTACATCAGCGACGTCAAATCCGGACGGTTCCCCACTGACAAAGAAAGCTACACCCTGAGCCCCAAAGTCCTGAACGCCCTCTCCGACCAAACCGCCAGCTTGGTGTAAGCGCATGACCTCCCCGGCCGACCTCGACCGCATAATCGAGGATATGACCGAGACAATCTCGCGCGACCCGCTAAACTCCGACGCCTACTTCAGGCGAGGAAACGCTTACTCAAACACCGGCGAATACATCCGAGCGCGTGAGGATATGCTCCGGGTCATAGAATTAGCCCCCAACAACGCCATGGCCCACAACAACCTTGGCGTCGCCAACCTCTGCCTAGGCGAATTCGAGGCCGCCGAGCTAAATGCGACGGCGGCCATCCAGCTCCAACCCGAATACCGCGACGCATTTCACAACCGCGCTCTCGCCCGCTCAGAAACAGGACAACTCACCCTTGCCCTCGCCGACTTCGACCGCGCCATCGCCCTCGACCCCGCATACTGGCCCGCATACCGCCACAGAAGCGTCATCAACCATCTACTCGGCAACCCCGAAGCTTCATACAAAGACTTCCTAAAAGCCAGAAAACTCATGGCCGACTCAGCATAAACACACATGACAACAGCCCAAGAAGACACAAAATCGTGTTTAGACTATGATTGCCCGCTCTATCAGAAGCATAATCGGCTGGCAGCCGGACTACGGATTCGCCAACCTGAAAGGCGACTTGTTCGGCGGCCTCGTATCCGCCGTCATGATGGTGCCGGTCGCGCTCGGATTCGGCGCGCTGTCAGGCTTGGGCCCCGTTTCCGCTTTCTACGGAGCGATTGCAGTCGGATTCTTCACAGCCGCGTTCGGCGGGGCCGCCCCGATGATCTCAGGCCCCAGCGCCCTGATAACCATCTTCACCGCTATCATAGTAAGCTCTTATGCCGATAGCCTGACCGAAGCCTTCACCATAGTCATGATGTCCGGCCTCATCCAAATAGGCTTCGGCCTCTTGCGCCTTGGAAGATTCGCCAACTGGCTGCCTTTCCCCGTCGTGCGGGGCGTATTCGTCGGCGTAGGCGGCTATATATTCATGACCCAAACCCTCTGGTTTCTCGGCTCCCCCATCGAACCGGGCATAGAACTTATAGAGATAATCGCATCCTGGTCCGACGCTATCCTTAATCTCAACATTCACGCCCTCGCCGTATCCGTCATAACGCTGGCCGTGTTCATCTCCTGGCCCGACAGATTCCATCGCTTCGTGCCGGACGCGCTCGCAGCTCTGATAGCGGGCGCGCTCGCGGGCGTGTTCCTGTTCGATTCCGCTCCACGGCTCGGAGATACGCCGATAGGCATTCCCGACATTCAGATACCCCTATTAAACACCAACATCCTCATAGACGCTATACAGCCCGCCCTTATCCTGGCCTTTCTCAGTTCCATGTACAACCTGCTCACCGCCCTGATAACAGACCCTCTCACAGGACGAACGCATCGTCCCAACCGGGAACTCATCGGACTCGGCATAGGCAACATCATAGCGGGAACCGTCGGAGGGCTGCCCGGCGCGGCTAGCGCCCCGTGCTCCCTGCTTGCGGCGCGAGCCGGAGGGCGAACCGCGGTGACCGGCATAGTCTGCGCCGCCGTCCTGCTCGCTGTTCTGTTCGGTCTGGGCAGAGTGATCTCTTACCTTCCACTCGCCGCCTTCGCCGGGATACTCATAAAGGTCGGCTGGGACATGATGGACTTTCGCTTCTTGCGGCGTATCCCAAAGCTCTCGCCCGACATCGGACTTGTTACCCTGCTCACCGCGTTCCTCTCTCTGATATTCGACGTCATCTCCGCAATCGCCATAGGATTCATCGTATCCGGCATGGCCAACGCGATGCGCCTCCAGAACCAGCAGTTGAATCAAACCGTCTCTACGCCCTTGCTGGACATGGTGCTGTTCCCCGACTCTGCCGACGACCCGGACTTCGACCCTTTCCGCGCCCGCGTCGGGCTTCTATCATTGCGCGGAAGCTACTCGATAGCATCCGCGAGACAGATAGTGCGCGTCATAAGCCCCGACCTCGCAGACCACGAGATTGTCATCTTCGACTTCAGCCGGACAACCTCCCTGGACGACAGCGCCGCCATGGCCGTAGAAGACTTGATAAACTCAATCGTCCGCGACCAGGACAAAGTCTGCATAGTGTCCGGTCTCTCGGACACCCTCGAGAAAAACCTCAGCTCCCTCGGCATCTTCGACATAGTGCCCAAAGAAGACTTCGCCAAAGACATAGACCAAGCGAAACAAATAGCCGCGCGAATCCTGGAACCCCGGGCCTGAGCGCTGCTGTCAGCCGTCCGCTTGAAGACACTACAACCATAGATGTTCACCGCTACCCACATTTTCGATCCGGAGCCGCCATACGACTTCAATGCCTCAGCCGGCTTTGCGGTATATGGCCGCGACAGGTATGCCGCCGACTCGCTCATAGACAGCGTATTCTCCAGAGCTTTGGAGATCAACCGCAAAACAGTCGCGCTAAATGTACGCTCCCTAGGAGAAATCGAGAAACCACGAATCGAGGTGCGTTTGCAAGGAGACAGTCTAACCTCCGAGGAAGAGTCGAAAATCACAAGAACGGCAGTGAGGCTGGTGGGCGCGCACGGAAACCTCACCGAATTCTACAACGCCATCGAAAGCGACGACCCCCTCGCTAAGCTCCTAAATCAGTTTCGAGGACTTGGCGTCGCGCAGTCGCCATCTCCATTCGAAGGACTCACGCATTCGATTCTCGGTCAGCAGATCAGCAACGAAGTCGCCCGCGCGCTCAGAAACCTACTAGTTGACACACTGGGAAAAGCGATCTCTATCAACGGAGTGGAATACAAAACATTCCCATCCCCCGACACAATAGCCGAAGCTGGAATAGCCAAATTAAGGAGAATGAAACTAAGCGTCAGAAAAGCCGAATACATAAGCGACATCGCCAAAAGCGTAGCCTCAGGAACGCTGGACCTCAACGCGCTCGCCGCCCTCCCAGACAACTCCATAGTCAAAGAACTCGTCAAGCTAAGAGGCGTCGGCCCTTGGACGGCGCACTGGGCGCTTATACGCGCATTCGACCGTCCCGACGGCTTCCCGGAAGGCGACCTCGCATTACAGAGGTCGCTCGGAACCCTATACAATGGAGGCAAACGTCTGACCGCCGACGAAGCTGTCGCCCTCTCCGCTCGCTGGCGTCCGTACAGAAGCTACATAGTAACGTACATATTCGCGGCGTCCCGACAGGACATGATACAGCCCACCCGACCATAGAACGCCAGATAAGCAACGATGTCAGGCATAAACCCTGAAGACAAGCGGATTTCAGTGAACGGTCTGTCATCGCAGCGCCTAGACTGGTGAGGAGACAGGACAAAGAAGCCACTGACACTCATGCGCGGCATTGGCGGCCGCGCGCGCATTTCGACAAGTTAGCCTCGCGCACGACAGGCAAACGGCGCGTCATCGCGCTCGACGCTATAGGAAAGACAAAATCAATCATAGCCGATGTGAGATCGGGGGCATACCGCAAACCCTTACTGTGGGCGGATTCCCAGACGCTCGTGGCCGCTCCCCCTCCCTCGTCAGTGGCGGCTAGGCTTCCGGAGTTGGAACTTCTGATGCTTGTTCAGCCTCAGCTTTGGCCTGCTTGCGCGCCGCCGCTTTCGCATTATCTGCGTGTATCTTGGCTAACATTGCTCTAATAGCGTCGCGTTCGTCCTTGTTGAACTCGGCCTCTCGAACATAATCACCCAGAACTTTTGCTTCTTCCATCAGGTGAAGAAAGTCGGCAACATATTCTTCACCCAACGCTGTATGCTTCGTTGCGAAAAGCTTCCGAGTTATCTCGAAGATACCCACTAAGCCTGTGATATCTTCCGCTCTGTCGGACAGAGGGTAGGAAGCTGTCTGCAACCGATTCCACGCCTCTATCCGGTCAACCGCATCTGTCAGCCGTTGTATTGTAGTAGGGTTAGAAACCATTCTGCACATCTCCTTTTGTGCTATTGGGCGGGTTCCCAGACGCCGGAGCGTTTCGGGAGGGGCCGCTACCCCTCCCTCATCAGTGGGTTAGTTAGGTACCTCTAGCGCTGACTGCGCTTGAGCCTGTTTACGAAGCGCTTCAGCTTCTGCAATGATTTCATCTGCTGTTCGCAGAGTCTTCATCTCAGCAGGCTTGACCTTTTGCACAGGCCCATTCTTGGACGGAGCCGTAGCCTTCGCCTTTTTGCGCGCTGCCGCTTTCTTAGCCTTCGCAACCTTTGCGCGGTCTCGCTTCCGCTTATCAATCATCACATCGACAAGCTTCCACTCCTCCTCCGTGAGACCCGCGTCACGGGTGTACTCACCGAGTGATTTCGCCGCCAGCAACACAGATTTCATGCTTGCGTAGAATCTGCCAGCCAGATCCACCGTCTTTGGATCGCAGTAGGCATAGTAGAGGGCATCTATTATCAGAACTTTCTTGCCCCAGATAGCATGAACCTCATCGACAAGGACGAAGAACTCGTCCTCCAGCGCATTGTACGCCTCAATTCGGTCAGCCGCATCTGTCAGCCGTTGCATTGTAGTAGGGTTAGAAACCATTCTGCACATCTCCTTTGTGCTATTGGGCGGGTTCCCAGACGCCCCGGAGGGCGTTTCGGAAGGGCCGCCTACCCCGCCCCCGTCAGTGGGGTTAGATTGACATAAGCTCGACCAATCCGTAGTACTGTTCATCTGGGAAGTCACACCAGATTGTCTCAGAGACGAAGCAGCCGAAGAAGCCAGCGAGCTCGCTATCCCAACCACCTTCGACCTAATCCCGAATCTGCTTCTCCGTCGCCTCACCTTCGAAGAGAATGGTGCCGGAGGGATAAATCCCATGCGGAGCATTCAGAATTATAGCCGATGTGAGATCGGTGGCATACCGCACTCTCGTCTTTTTGAGGCAGTGGACTGTCTAGACAGAAGTGTCTGGCGCATATGAGAATGATCCTGAGGTTGAACTAAGGCAAGAGCGCGAGTTCTATGAAGACCCGCTTGAGAGTATGAGCCAGATGACCAGACAGTTGCCGGCAGTAGTCTGTAAAGTCCTCGCTCAACACCAGTCCATCGTCACGAGTCAACGACGCGCTCGACCACAAACAACCTGCGCTAGAACCTCAGGCCAAAGTCAGATGTAATAGGAGCTCAATGATGTGGGTAGGGATAGGTATCGGGATAGGCTTTGTAGCTGTGGTCGCGGGTTTTGTGATATTGCGCAGACCAAGCATAATTACACGAATCCGCATCAACCTGCTCTGGTTGTCCACGTTGGTGGCGATTCTGACGCTCGCATTCGGGATGAAACTGATAGACATCCTATCCACATCTAATGGCGGAGGCGAAGGTTCTACGAACACATCCACTATCGAGATTGTGCTGAGTTCTCTGGTCGGTGTCGGGATCGGAGGTCTGATAGCGATTGCAGGCCAGCTCGTCCAAGATTCAGTGTCCAATGACAACTCGGAATAAGTCTTCTAGGCAGGGATGACCCTCGCTCCCAAGAGGAACTAGTGGCTCCCGTATCTTTCCCTACGCCACAACTATGGTAAACACCAACCCTTTTGTTACAAACGCGAGTAGAAACAGCGTCCCGCCCACGCCGCCAATCTGCCCATGAAAGAGCCCGATCCACCAGTATTCCGCAATCCGTACACGATACCCGCGACGCCGCCGACTACCACGACTGCTGCCGGTCATTAGCCCTTCCGCGCTCGCCCCTCTAAACATTTCCGGCGGCCCCGTACTCTTCGACCGCCTCATCGCCAATGTCGGCGAACCAGACGGTCGCGGTCTCACGGAGACAAATGTACGTGAGTAAACCGAAGACGGAGATGCCAAAACGCGTCTTGTCCATAGACGAGGACAGCGAGGCTCTGCTACATTCTTATCGTGAATGCTGCGACGTGGCGTCGGATACGCTCGGACAGGCGCGTTTTCCGGAGCGCCGAGTTTGCGTCAGGCGAAACGGAAGCGCGATACCCCCGGTATCCCCGACCGGTGCGGAATATCGGGCGGGCGCTTCCAGAACCTGCCGCACACTCAAGTCCGGAGCCCCCATCCATGCCGCGCAGACCCGGATGTGGGAGGATAATATCCGAACTGCGCCGGACACCCACGGGCGCGGAGGCTCTGAAAGAGAGACTGGCGCGGCCGGATCGCAGACGAATGCGGACAGAGCGAAATCGCCAGAAAGAGTAAACTGGTTGATTTAGCTATAAAATAGACACACGGAGGGGTGGCCGAGTGGACGAAGGCACCTGTCTTGAAAACAGGCATACGTTAAGCGCGTATCATGGGTTCGAATCCCATCCCCTCCGCCAGCCGCGTCGCAACTACCCTATTTCACCCGCCACGCCATATTCGATATACTCCCTCTTGGCGAACCGGCAGACCGATCAAGTCTGAGACGACGCGGACTTTCTGTGAACGGAGCTTTTAATGAAGATTCACGAATACCAGGCCAAGAACATCTTCTCACGCTATGGCATCCCCATACCCGAAGGCGCGGTCGCTCACACCCATGAGGAAGCCGCCCAAATAACCGCCCAGTTGGGAGGAAAAGCCGTCGTAAAAGCGCAGGTGCACGCCGGAGGCCGCGGCAAAGCCGGCGGCATCAAGGTCGTCGCCTCGCCCGAAGACGCCGCCGCCGCCGCCGACTCCCTCTTAGGAACCAGCCTGGTCACATTCCAGACCGGACCGGAAGGCTCCCCTATCCGCAGCGTACTGGTCGAAGAGATCGTGGATGTCGAGACAGAGATGTACGTCGGCATGGCGATTGACGGCGCGGCTGAAGGCATCGTTGTAATCGCCAGCGCCGCCGGAGGCATGGAAATCGAAGAAGTCGCCGAAACAACCCCCGAAAAAATCATCAGGGTAGCCGTGGACCCTGTACTCGGCCTTCAACCCTTCCAGGGCCGCAAACTAGCATACGGACTCGGAGTTTCCCCCGCGCTCAACCGCCCTGTGGCCGCGCTCATGGCGTCACTCTACAAACTGTTCGAGGACAACGACTGCTCTCTGGTCGAAATAAACCCGCTCGGCATAACCGCCGACGGCCGAGCTCTCGCCATGGACGCCAAAATCAACATAGACGACGACGCCATGTTCCGCCAGAGAGCCGCCCTCGACCTCCGCGACATAGAACAAGAAGACCCCCTCGAAGTCGAAGCCGGCAAGTTCGACATAAACTACGTCAAGCTCGACGGCGATGTCGGGTGCATAGTCAACGGCGCCGGACTAGCCATGGCCACCATGGACGTCACCCACGCCGCCGGCGCCTTGCCCGCCAACTTCCTCGACATCGGCGGCGGCGCGGACGAAGAAAAAGTAGCCAAGTCTCTCGAAATCGTACTCTCCGACCCCAACGTAAAACGTGTGCTTGTGAACATATTCGGCGGCATACTGCGCTGCGACATCGCCGCGCGCGGATTCGTCATCGCCTCCGAAAGAGCGCCCGACAAGATGCGCCCTATGGTCGTGCGTATGCTCGGAACCAACGCCGACGAAGGCCGCGCCATACTCGCCGACTCCGGCCTCGACGTCAAGCTCGTCAACGACCTAGGCGAGGCCGCCGCCGCCATTCGCGGCTCCGATTAAGCGCCGCCACTTACCCACGAAACACACCCTACTAGCGGCGTGAACCCAACTTGATTTCGCGTCCGACCGACCAGGAGCAGGTAGATGAGCATACTCGTAGGCAGGGACACAAAACTTATGGTGCAGGGAATCACCGGACGCGAAGGCAGCTTCCACGCCCTCCGCTGTCGTGAATACGGCGCCAACCTAGTCGCCGGAGTCACCCCCGGACGCGGAGGCCAGACATTCGACGGCGACGTGCCAATATACAACACCGTCGAACAAGCTGTTCACGAAACCAACGCCGACGCCGCCCTCATATTCGTCCCACCGCCGTTCGCCGCCGACGCCATCGTCGAATCCATAGCCGCCGGAATCGCGGTCATCGCCTGCATAACCGAAGGCATCCCCGTCATGGACACCGTGAAAGTCGTCAGATACCTCAAAGGCAAGTCCACCACCCTCATCGGCCCCAACTGCCCGGGCGTCATTTCCCCGGGCGAAAACTTCAAAATGGGCATCATGCCCGGCCATATCCACATGGCCGGACGCATCGGAGTCGTATCCCGCAGCGGCACGCTCACCTACGAGGCCGTCGGCCAGCTGACCGCGCTCGGCATCGGACAGTCCACCTGCGTCGGCATCGGCGGAGACCCCGTGAACGGCTCATCCTTCGTGGACATCTTGGAGATGTTCCAGAACGACCCCGACACCGACGGAATCGTGATGATCGGCGAAATAGGCGGCGTCCGCGAACAAGAAGCGGCCGAATACATAGGAAGCGACCAATTCACCAAGCCCGTCGCCGCCCTGATAGTCGGACAGAGCGCCCCTCCCGGCAAACGCATGGGACACGCCGGAGCCATCATCACCGGCAGCGCCGGACGCGCCGACGAGAAAGTCAAAGCCCTCGCCGCCGCCGGAGTCTCCATAATCCCCACCCCCGGCGACATCGGCGTCGCCACCCAGGAAATGATGGGATACTAGGAGCTGAAGCGTAGCAAGGCTAACCAAACACAACGCATCGGAGAATCCTCGACGCTAACCCGGCCCTAAGACGACATCCTAAACCGCCACAGCGCGACTGCCAGAAACACCGCCGCGAACACCGCCAGCGCGACCATCTCCTGCGTAACATCCCCGAACTCCGCGCCGAACAGCATCAGCTTGTTGAACCCCCCATTGGCCCACCCGTGAGGCGTGAGCTTAGCCAGCGACTGCATCCACTGAGGCGTGATGAAAAGCGGCCACCAGCAGCCCCCTATCGGCGCCAAAACCAAGCCCGCCAGAGGACCCGCCGCCGCCGCCGCCTGCACATTCGACACAAAACTCCCCAGCATCACGCCAAACGTAGCCGAAGCCACAGCCATAAGCATCGAAATTATAATCACAGCCTCCGGCGACGCCCCCAAATCAACCCCGAACGCCAGACCCCCCACCGTCCACATAACCACAAGCTGAAGCGCGCCCCGAAACGCCATACCCCCAAACTTGCCCATAACCACAGACTCCCGACGAGTCCCGTTGGACATCAGCCGTTCCAACGTATGCGAACGGCGTTCTCGCGCCATTGCCTCCGCGCTCACTGCCGCCGCAAAAAACACAAACATCGTCAGATAAGCCGGCAAAGTGAAATTCACCGGACGAAAAGGAGCTATATCCCCAACACGCTCCACCTCAAAACCGATAATCGGCGCAAAATCCCCACTCCCGACCGCAGGAGCCGGAACACCCGCTCCGGACAACCCCGACAGCTCGCCAATCACGCCAAACGCCACAAATCCCTGCGACAACCGGCTCGCCATAGACTGCGCGAATCCATACAGCGCCGCCTGCGTCTCCGGCGAGCCACTCCCAACCACAACTTCCAAATAAGTCTGCTCGCCGCTCATCAAACTCCCGCTGAACCCGGACGGAAACGCCACAAACCCCTCCAACTCACCGCGTTCCACAGCGTCCTCAGCGTCCTCATACCCCATAACCCTTACCTCGCCCGCGCCGGCCTCCTGCCCGAACCCTTCGAGCATCTGCGACAATACGCTTTCAGCCTCATCCTGCGTAGCCACCACCAATTGCAGAGCCTCATCCTCAGGCCCCTGGCCTCGCAGAGCGAGCGAAAACCCTATCACAAACAAAAACGGAAACAGAAACGCGAACGCCACGGCGAACCGGTCCTTGAAAAATATCCGCGTATCCTTCACCGCTATCAGCGTCGCCTGCCGAATAACCACCCCCAACCTACCGACCCCCTTCCGAAGCCCTAAATAGAAGCCGCCCTACCACCAACCCAACCACCATAACCCCCGCCATAACAGCCATTCCGACTCCCTGCTCACCCAAACTCTCCCCATAAGTCAAAACCCCATACATAGCCTCAATCGCGTAACGATTGATAGTAAACCGAGCTATCATCGCCAGAGGCCCATCCGCCACTTCAAAAAAAGTCCCCCCGAATATCGTCATGAACATCGTGAAGAAAACCGCCGCCCATATCGCTTGGTCTCGCGTGCGCGCCGCCGACCCGATAACCAGACCCAGCGCGCTCACAGACGCCGCCACCAGCGTCGAAAGCGCCAGCAGCTGAGCGAAATCCATAACGTCACCCACTCGCAGAACCGCGAAACCCAGCCCAAGAAGAATCACCGCCTGAAAAACCGCCCTCAGCGTTCCCGCAAGAAACTTCCCGACGAACAACTGGTTTATCCCCAGCCTGGTAGTCATCAGCCTTTCCAGCGTCCCGATACGACGCTCCTCCACAAGCGTCTGCGCCCCCATAGTGACCGCGAACATCAGAAACATCACCGTAACCCCGGGCATCAGCCGATTCAGCGCGTTCACCCCTTCCGACTCCCCCAGCGCGCGAACCCGAACCCCCACCGGCGGCTCCCGACGCGATTCCACAAGCGCCCGGTCGAACTCAGCCTCTACCCGCGCAGCCGAAACGCCCGACCCTGCAAGCGCGCTTCGCGCGAACCGCCGCGACTGTATCTCGCCCCCCATCTCCGCCGCCTCCGCCCGAACTATACTCGCCACTATCTGCCCAGTCTCGCCCCCATAACCCCGTTGCTTGAACAACAGCGAAGTAGCCGTTCCGGTCTCCAGAGCCGCCGAAAACCCCGCCGGAATCACCACAGCCGTCAAAATAGACGAACGCTCCAGCCCCTCATCAACCTCCTCCTCCGAGCGCTCCCGCACCGTTATCTCATCCAGACCGTCCAGACGCTCAATAAGCCGCTCCCCATACTCACCGCTATCCAGATTCACCACATGAGCCGTCGCGTGGAAACTCGCGTCCCCCCCAAACGCCCCATACATCAGCGCGAACAACAAAATCGGCAGAGCGATACTAAAAGCCAGCTCACCCGGATTCACCAGATAACGCCTCAACTCAAGAACAGCTATGTGCAGCGGACGAAGCATAAAGCCCTGACTAATCCGACATCAGCACAAGATTGCGCGGGTTGCGCAACTCATACGTATTTCTATCAAGGTGAACATCCCCGTCAAGAGCAATAGTCCTTTGCTGCGTGAATGCCTGTATAACCCTACCGTAAACCTTCTTCTCGAACTCCACTCTGAGCCGCACAAGCCGTTCGTCCCGCATAGAAAGCAGAACCGCCTTTCCATCGAACTCATCAGGCTCCCTTTCCAACTGAACCACCTGCGCCGTAACCCGTTCTCCAAAAGAAGGCTCATTCCGACGGAAGGATTTTGCCGCATCAAGAAGAACCTCCGCGTACATATCCGAGAATTGAAACCTTGAATCGCCGATATTCGACGGTCGAACCTCAGCCCAAGACAGGTCTATCTCGATACCCTGCCCCCTCTTAGCCAAAGCCGCCACCGAATCGCACAAATTGGCGCTCACGCCATACTCCACCTCTTTATCAAATGGCTTCAGCGAATTATCCATAATCGCTTTATCAATCGCGGCGCTGGCGTGTTGCAATGCCTCTGCGAGTTTGCGAGTAGCTCGACGCGAGAAAGGCGAATAGTAATCGTCCCCCATATCAGCCTGTCCGATACCGGCGGGCACAGGAGAGAGCAGTGTCAGAGAATGCCCTTCATAGTAACTCGGCATCGGCTGAACGCTGTCCAGATATTTCGATACCTCCTCGCTCATTCCTCCCCGATACGCCGCCTGCGGTTTCTCGGCGGCCCGAGCCGCCGAAGCCACCAAACGATAAGCGTCAGTGAGCAGTTCCGCGTTCTGACGAAGCGAAAGCGTCCCTCTGGAAACGTCAGTCGGAGAACGCACTTGAATCACGTCGGCTCCCGCCCCTGACAAGTCATAGAACACGTCGAGTTCCGAGCGTTCCTCCACAGCCGCGATAGCCTCAATCGCCTCAGACATCGCCTGCGCGTAATCCGCAAGCGTATCTCGGACAGGCGCGAAGATGTGATAAGTCCTTCCCCCACTCTCTTTCATATACAGATTCGCCAGACCTTTGCCCCATGGGCCATCATCAATCCATTCACGGGACTTGAGATATGACAGCAGACTAACAAGCGACAAAGACTCCAAAGCCCCGCGGTCTCGTATTTCTACCTTCATAGCGGTTCTCCCTGAGCGGCCCGACGCATCATGCCTGTGATCTGGCTGCTATCAAACACCTTGCTGCGTGGTATATGGACTGAGACGTTGGCAGTATTCGAAACGGACGGCTCATCTTCAAGCGAACGCCAATAGGCGCAATGCTTCATGCAAAGCTCTTCTTCGGTTTGGTTCAGCCACTCCTCTATTTCCTTTGGCATCAGAAGCACAATTAAGATACGTGGGAATCGGGTCGAAAGTCGTAGATCGTTGTAGTTGCCGATAGGCAACGGAAAACTCAGACGATCGCCGCGCAAAATGTCTCGGGATGTTGATTTAACTTGGAAGTCTATCGAGCAAGGACGACCATTAGGTTTACCCCGCAGAATGCCGTCCACGCTATTGCGGTCAACCCTGGGATCCGCAATCCAGCATCCGGCCCGAGACGCCACCGCTTCAATATAAGCGAGCGAAAACCGCTCCATCATACCTGTATCTACCAAGTTCCACTCCAGTTCCCCGATAGGATTTCAGCCGGCGCATCATATTGGCGCAAAAATTCGCAAACCCCGCCGGAATCACCACAGCCGTCAAATCAGCGCGCGACTGCCTGTCAGAACCTTCGGGTACACCGGATATTCTGACCGGACTCCATAACAAGCGGCGCCCGCTACGCCAGACTCGCGCTGCATAGCGACGAGAAGTCGCATCGTCTGCATTTCCGAGCGGCGGGCTCAGGCGGTAAATCCATCTTTCTCAACGCTGTTGCCGCTTGTCTCGTCTTGCTTCTCACGTCGTCAATAAAATCCTCATCCACTGACCTTGGCTTGGGGGCTCGACCCTCCAGTTCGTATATCTCCACATAGTCCGGATCGCGCCCGGTAAGCTCTTTGTACCCCAGAGCGTAGGTATGAAGCTGCATATCCGACACATCTTCGGCTTGGCTGCCCTCATTGGATTTCAAATCCACTATGCTCGTTTCGCCGGTGTCCGTGCGCCGCGTCAGATCTATTCGACCCCTGACGCTTACCCCGTCCCCTAACTGAATTTCTACCGGCTGCTCCGAAAACTCAATGTACTGGAATTTGTCAGTATTGTCTCGGATATAATTGCCAATGTCCCTGTGAGCGGCGTTTTTAAGTCGTTCGCGCACTGCGCCATAAGCATAGGGTGTCCGCAGGTGGCGACTAACCAATTCCGGCACATCCGCTTCAGTCGCGAACTCGCCTCGCATCGCGCGGTAGTGAACCTCGGCAAGCGCGTCGTGCAGGGACTTGCCATATCCCAGAGCCCCAACCAAAGGGCTGTTGAATCCATACAGCACACGCAGTTTGAACTGATAGCTGCATTCAAACAGATATTTCAAGTCGGAGAACGAGAATTCCACATTCGAAACCGAAATTCGCGCCTTCGGAACGGCGTGTCTCCTCTTGGAATAGTCCGGTTTACGTCGCTTCACCCACTTGGACACCAGTACGTCGTCCCAGAACTCGGACTTCCTAACGTACCAATTGTTCTTCCCTTCAATAGGCGCCCAAGTCATGTGCAGAAACTTCTTGCTCCGTGTCATAGCGACATAGAACAGACGCCGCTCATCATTCGTGGAACCATTGTATCGATCCGCGTTCTCAACCGCTTCTGCCGGAATCAGCTTCCAAATCTGGCTCTTTCGGTCAGGCGCGGGAAACCGATTCCTAAGCAATGCCGGCAGAAACACCACCGGCCACTCGCGCCCTTTAGCTTGGTGAACAGTCATCACCTGAACAGCGTCCGGAGCTATATAGTCGTTGTCCTCCTCCCCCTCGCTGTAAGCTCTATCGGCTTGGTAGTAGAGAAATTTGGCAAACCCTTCATACATCTCCTCAGGCTTCAATGTGAAGTTGATCGCTTCCCAGTCCGTAATCGCCTGGCTGAATCGTCCAAGATTGAACAACACAGTCTGCCCCAGAGGCTCAGGAATTTTCTCCTCGCGCAGTTCCGCCAATTCGAGGAACTTCAGGAACACCGCCTGGATGCTCGGAGGATTCCTGTGTCCGGTGCGCAATACATCCCGAACACTCTTCACGTATCTTAGCGATTCTTCTAATCCACTCCTGCCGACTCCCAGTCGGGGATTCTCCCATGCCTGTCTGAGCTGACGCTCAGTGGGTGGTTCATCTCCTCTTCCTATGGCTACGCCGGCAATATAGCGGAAGAGATCCCTCGCGGCGCGCGCCTCGTCCGTTTCAAAGAGGTTGGGAAGGCCGGTTACGATAAACGGTATATCAGCCTCCTTCAGCGCTTCCGTAATAATCATGCCGTTATGCTTCACGCTGCGAAGCAGTATCGCCATATCCGACCATGAGAGCCCCCGCTCTCCATCGCCGTCATCAAAAGCGACGCCGTACAGCGACTTGATAGTCTCTACTATATGCTGGGCCTCATCCTCCGGCGAGTCAAAATGCAAAGCGGCTATATCTCCGGCTTCATATGGCTGGGCTTTCGCATACTTCATAGACTTCTGCAGTCGAGGCGCAACCTTGTTAATGAACATCCTCGCGGTTTCTATGACACCCTCGCTCGACCTGAAGTTTTCCTCGAGTGTAATCTGGCTAACCTGTGAGTAGTTATCCTCAAATTTAAGAATATTCTCAACGGAGCTTCCCCGCCACTGGTATATTGTCTGGTCGTCGTCGCCCACCACGCACAGTTCGGCGCCCAACTCATATAGTGTCCTTATCAGCCGTTCCTGTATCGGATTGACGTCCTGATACTCGTCAACGATCACATACTTAATGCGTGCGGCTACCTGTTCGCGAAGTTGACTGTTTTCTTTCAGTTCCCTAACCGCGCTCTCCATCATCGAAGAGAAGTCGAAGTAGGCGTCCTCCTTGAGTTGGGCGCGATATTTCCGCAATCCGCCAGCCACCGAACAGCCTTCAAGCTGACGCTCGTTTACATCATCTTCGCGCAACACGTTCAGCGCGGAAATATACAGATCAGTATTTATCCACCGTCTCAGTTCTTTTCCACAGAGGCGCGTTGAGGTTGTCAGTCCTGTTTTGGCGCTCTTGCGATTCACGTACAAGTTCTGTCGTATAGACCCTAGCGCTTCATACTTCAGATACTCAGGCGCTTCTGTCTGCAGCAAGTTCTGGCAAAACCCATGAATAGTGCCGACATACATTTCCGCCATTCCGACGAGTTCCGCATCTCCGGCTTCCTTCGCCCTCTGCGTGATACGTTCCTTCAACTCCGCGGCCGCCTTGTTAGTAAAGGTGAAAGCCACTATGTTGCGAGGCTCCAACCTCTCCCCGCCGTTATTCGTTAGCAAGTGAACTACTCTCTGCGCTACGACCTCGGTCTTCCCGGACCCGGCGCACGCGATAAGCTGCAGGTTGCCTCCTGTGTGCTGTATAGCCCGTTGTTGATACTCGGTAAGATTCACTTCCTATACCCTTCCGGAGTGACTCGCCTATTATGAAACCTACTCAATTTCCTCAATCCCGCAAATTCCGACCGGTCAACTCCAAAAACACACTCTCCAAAGACACCTCCCCCGGATCCCCAATCTCCGACTTCAACTCCCCCGGACTGCCAAGCCGAATCAGCCTGCCATGATCAATTATCCCCAGCCGATCGCACAAACGATCAGCCTCCTCCATATAATGAGTCGTGTACAACACAGTCAGCCCCTCATCCCTAAGCGACTCCACCGTCTCAAAAATGTGATAGCGCGACTGAGGATCAATCCCCACAGTCGGCTCATCCAAGAACAAAAGCTGCGGACGGCTCATAAGAGCTATAGCGATATTCACCCGCCGCTTCATCCCGCCCGAAAACTTATCCACCTTATCCCTCGCCCTATCCAGCAACCCCACACGCTCCAAATTCTCACCCGCCGCCTCCGACGCCGCCCGCCCGCTCAGACCCGCCATACGACCGAAAAACACCAAATTATCCCTGGCCGAAAGCTCAGGATACAACGCAAGCTCCTGCGGACACACCCCGATGACCTCACGCACCCTATCGCTATCCCGCGCCACCGAATACCCACCTATAACAACATCCCCCTCATCAGCCCTCAGCACAGTAGAAAGCATCCGTATCGTCGTCGTCTTCCCCGCCCCATTCGGCCCTAGCAACCCAAAAATCTCCTTGCGCCGGATAGAAAACGACACATCATCCACCGCCACAATATCCCCAAACGCCTTATGGAGATTAGAAGCTACAAGAAAATCCTCTGAGTTCGACATCACGTCCCTCCGCCGGACGCGCAACCCGGCGTCACTTCGGCAAACAAGATTATATGCGCCGCCGCCGACCCGCGCAACGACGCCCCCGTCCACCGCGAACCACCCGAGACACTCGCCGCCCCTTCCGACGCCATCGCGAACCTCCCAAGAACGCCCTTGATCCGACAATACATCCGTACTATTATTATTAAGCACATAAGTTCACGAAACGAATATCGCCGCATAGGGAGACTATCAAATGGCATACAGAGAACACATACCTCGCGAAGCAGACCCGTGTCCCGCCATCAAGCGCAGCGGAGAAGTCTGCGGCTCCGAGCGAGTCGCAGCCTCAGGCTACTGCTTCGCGCACGACCCCGAATCCGCCGAATGGCGCGCCATGGGCGGACGCGCAAAGTCCAAGAAAGCCAGAGCCAGAAAGAAACTCAAGGAACTCGGACTCGAGCGCCTGACCGAATCCCTGGAAGAAATGTTCGACGAACTCCACGAAGGCAACGCCGCCCCGGCAGACGCCCGGCCATGGCCAGCGTAGCCTCCACCATAATGAAACTCGTCGAGTGGGCCGCCGAAACCGACAGAGAACCCAAGCCTCCCCGAAACGGCGGCTGGACACCCTACGAACCATAGAAAAACAGGCGGGACACAAAAAACGCGCGGAACTGGTGAAAACAGGTATATGCAGGTGAAATGCTGGCGCCAGACCCCACCAGCAGGCCGTCTGCAGACCACCTGCAGACTCACCAGAAAAACCTCCAAACCCGACAACAGCCCCAACCGAAAACTGACAACCGACAACTAAAATGATACACTGCGTCAAAATCAGACACTCTATCGTCACACCACGCCAACGGAGGCCCCGATGTTTATAGGCCACTTCACCGAAAGACCCTACCAAGACCCCAAGTCCGGCTACTTCGGCGCCACCGGACTGCCCATCAAAGACCTCACCCTCAGCAACGAAATATACGACGCCCAGGTCGGCTCCGACCTCTACAACCGATACCTCGACGAACGCGTATATGCCGAAGAAGTCGGCTTCGACGGCATCATGCTCAACGAACACCACAGCACCCCCTTCTGCATGGGCGGCGCAATGAACGTCGAAGCCTCCATCCTAGCCAAGATAACCAATCGCGCCAGGATAGTCCTACTCGGCAACATACTCCCCATATGGGACGACCCGCTCTGGCTAGTCGAGCAACTCGCCATGATAGACATGATCTCGCGCGGAAGGCTCGTATCCGGCTGGGTGCGCGGCACCGGACGCGAAAGCGTCGCCCACAACTCCCCGCCCCCCTACAACTGGGAACGCTTCCAAGAAGCCCACGACTTCATAGTCAAAGCATGGACAACCCCCGGCCCCTTCAGATGGGAAGGCAAACACTACAACTACCGCTACGTCAACCCCTGGGTCAGCCCCTACCAGAAGCCGCACCCTCCCATATGGCTTCCCGGCGTCGTAAGCCGAGACTCTCTCGTATGGGCCGCCACAAACCGCATACCATACATCATGCTCGCCACCAAGCTGGGCCCCACACAGGAAGCCTTCCAGATATACCACGACACCGCCGCCGAACTCGGCTACGAATCCGGCCCCCAGAACATCGGTTACCTCTGGAAAGTCCACGTTGACGAAACCGAAGAACTCGCCGACGAAGTCGGCAGAAAATTCGTGCAAGGCCCCAGCAACCCATTCCTCGCCGGAAACGAAGGCACAGCCAACCCCGCCCTTCTCGGACTCCCAGGACTCACATCACGCAGACGGGTACTCCCCACACGCGACGCCGCCACCGCCAACCGCGGCGGCGTACTCAGCACATCCTACGAAGAGCAAGTCGAAAACTACACCGTAGTATCCGGCACCCCCGACACGGTCATCCCCAAGATACGACACGTCCTCGAAACACTCAGACCCGGAAGCGTCTTCTTCTGGGACGGCGACGGCGCCATGACACACGAAGACCAAATGCGAAGCCTCCGTCTCATGGGCGAATACGTACTCCCCGCCGTCCGCGAAATCGCCGACGAACTCGAACTCGCCAACCCATTCGAGACAGACCCCGCCACCGGACTGCCCTTCGAGCAAAAAACAGCGGCCACCTCTCAGCCCGCCGCCGACTAAAACCACCCGCACAACACCCATACACGGCGTCGGCCCGGGGATGTGTATCCTCCGGGCCGACGCCGTCCAACACACCCTAAGGCCTCTGCGCCCCCCGCGCGCTCAGCCCAATCGAATACAGAGACTTATCCGCCGCAATATACAAGCGACTCCTCTCCGGACCCCCGAAACAACAATTCGCCACCGCATTCTCGGGAATCAGAATCTTGCCCAACAACTCACCCCCCGCGCTATACACATGTACCCCATCCCGCGCGCTAGTGAAAATATTCCCCTCCGTATCCGCCCGAAAACCATCCGACTTGCCCGGCGACACCTCCGCAAACACCCTACCATTCCTCAAACGCCTGCCGCCCTCCACATCAAACGCCCGAATATGCCCCGGCTCCCCTGTGTCCGACACATACAGAACACTCTCATCCGGCGAGAAACATATGCCATTCGGCCTATCAAAATCATCCGCCACAACCTCCAGCCCCCCAGTCTCAGGCTCCAGACGAAAAACATAACATCCATCCAACTCACTCTCCGCCTTATGCCCCTGCCGGTCGCTCAAAATGCCATAAGGCGGATCCGTAAACCAGATAGAGCCATCCGACTTCACAACCAGATCATTCGGAGAATTCAACCTCCTTCCCTCATAGCTATCCGCCAGGGTAACCACCGACCCATCCGGCTCAGTGCGGCTTACCCTGCGACCCCCATGCTCACAACTCACCAGACGACCCTCCAAATCCCGATAGTGCCCATTCGTATACCCGCACGGCTGACGGAAAACCGACACCCCCTCCGCGTCCGAATACCTCAGAACCCTGTCATTCGGAATATCGCTCCACAGCAGAAAATCACTCTCCGCGAAATACACAGGCCCCTCCGCCCAATCCATCCCCGTGAAATGCCTGACAAGCCGCGCCCTATCAGGCAGCATCGCCCTGAAACGCTCGTCATATATCTCGAATCCCTCTCTCATCTCATAACCTCCCTGGAAATTTCACACTCGACAATTCGTCCCGCCATCTTAATACATACCAAACGGAATCGGCGCGAACAAAAGCGCGCCGGCAAGCCCAACTCGCCACCCCCAACGCGCTAACCCTCCCAAAAGACCCGCAACTCGGCAATCTTAACTCAAACAATCAGCAGAATCACCTCAAAAAATGTTAAACTCTCAAAAATCAAACTGGAGGGGGTTATGAGCAACGTAGTGCTTGTAATAGACATGGTAGTAGGCTTCATGGAGCCCGGACACAACCTATACTGCGGCGACAAATCCCGCGACATAATCCCCAGAGTCCAGAAACTAATCGAGCGCGAGCGGGCGAACGGCGGCGATGTAATATTCATATGCGACACCCACGACCCGGACGATCTGGAATTCCAAATGTTCCCGGTCCACTGCGTTCGAGGCACCGAGGAAGCCGAAGTCATCTCCGAACTTCGCCGATACCGGGGCGAGACAATACGAAAGCGGCGGTACAGCGCCTTTTTCGAGACCAACCTCGGGAGCCGACTAGCTGAGCTGAACCCCGAAAGGGTCATAGTGTGCGGAGTATGCACCGACATCTGCGTCATGCACACCACCGCCGACGCGCGCAACCGAGACTACGGAGTGGACGTGCCTACCGACTGCGTAGCCTCCTTCGACGACAACGCGCACCGCTACGCGCTCGATCACATGGAGAAGATACTGGGCGCGAGGTTGATAGAACCGGCCCAGGCGGAATGACGACCGGCGCCAAATCCAAGTTTTCGACCGTGTGACATGAATTCGGAGATTCGAGCTTTCTAAAATGGTGAATATCAATACCACATCGTCAGAAATAGAGATACGCCACTCGGTGCTTGTAGGCGATACCTCAGACATTTATCTTCAGCGCACCCTGACCATACTCCGCAACGAAAACATCAACCCCATGGTTACTATGGAATTCTCCTCACAGCGCGACGGCATCCTCTGCGGCGCGATAGAAGTGCGCTCCCTCTTGGAAAGAGTGCTTCCCGAAACCGGAATAGAGGTCTGGTCGCTAAACGAAGGCGACCGCATCGCCGCCAAGGAGGTTGCGCTGCGAATCAGAGCGCCCTATAACTCTTACGGTCTCTACGAAACGATCATATGCGGCATACTATCCTCCTGCAGCGGGTGGGCTACCGCAGCTAGGGAGTGCGTGAACGCCGCGGGCGGCATACCCATAATTGCCACTCCCGCAAAGCACATCCACCCGAACGTAGCTCCGACTGTGGACTACTCTGCGGTCGTTGGCGGATGCGCCTCATGCTCCACGGTCATGGGCGCCAGACTGACCAGAACAACCCCTTCAGGCAGTATGCCTCACGCCCTCCCCCTCATTATCGGCGACTCGGTCAGGGCAATACAACTATTCGACAGACACATCCCTCAAGACGTCCCGCGCGTAGCCATCGTGGACACATTCAATGACGAAGCGGCGGAGGCTCTGAATGTGGCCCACTCCCTTCGCCAGCGCCTACGCGGCATCCGGCTAGACACCCCTGCGGAACGCGGAGGCGTCTCGGTCGCGTTGGTAAAAGAAGTGCGCGCTAGACTGGATATGGCCGGTTTCAGGCACGTGGAAATTTTTGTCAGCGGCGGTTTCAACCCTGACCGTATCAAGGAATTCTCCGACGCGCGCGCGCCGGTTGACACCTTCAGCGTGGGAAGCTACATCTCCGACGCCCCGCCCAACAACTTCACAGCCGATATTCACGAAGTAGACGGCAGTCCCATAGCCAAACGAGGCCGTACCCCGGGAATAACCGAAAGTCCGCGACTCAGCAGGGTAATGTAGCGCGTCCACACTCTCGCGGCGCTATACTCTCTCGAACTCTATTTCTAGGATTCTGCGCGTGCCGCTTCCGACTCTGGCCCATTCCGCGATTCGCCATCCCACAACCCACGCTATGCGGCCGCCCGACTCGACCAGGGGAACGCTGTCTCGCCACCGGCGTGGGATATGCGCGTCTATCATAAAGTCCTTGAGCTTCTTTTCGCCGCTCATTCCCAGCGGCTGAAACGTGTCCCCCTCTCGGCGTGTCCTGACAAGCGGAACGTCCCCCAGCGTATCCGCGTCGAAACGCTCCGAGAAACGCGAACCGCCCTTCTCGCCCATGTCAAATCCGCGATTGCTCGCGGTCAGGCGCGCCGAAATCTTCCATCCGCCTTCAATCGTCCTGCCCGGAACCTCAATCCGAAACGGGGCGGAGTCCATCGCCGGCATCGGAGAGTCCCGTACGGCGCCCCGGCTGATGTGGGCGCAACCATAATCCACCTGGAAGCGCAGGCCGCCGGGCAGATCCATACTCTTGCCCGACGCGCCGGACATCATGCCGAACATCCGCGATATATGCTCCATTCCCAGATTTTCCACATCCCCCTTGACCATCCGCACAGCGTGTCTGAGCAAGTGATGGCCGAGGGCAGGATGGATACGAAGGAAGCGTTCGCGTTCTAGGCTCACCCCATCCGAATCAGCCACGACTATGTCAACCGCAACGCGCCGTACTTCCTGACGAATGAAGTCCATATCCAGAGAAGCCAAACGCGCGAGCCGCGCGAGCGCCGTCTGGATCGATGGGTTGTACCTTTTCAGCGTTGGAATCAAGTCTAGCCTGATTCGATTTCGCGTGAACTCGGTCGAAAGATTGGATTCATCCGTCCGGGGAGCGAGATTGTTTTCGGCGCAGTATGCCAGTACCTTCGATCTGCTCACGGAAAGCAGCGGTCGGAAGAGTGTTGCGTGTCTGCCTTCGACTTCCCGGGTTGATACCTCTTTCATTGCGCCCAACCCGTCCACTCCCGACCCTCTCAGCGCGTGCAGTAGAACAGTCTCCGCCTGGTCGTCGAGAGTGTGTCCGAGCGTGACGCAGTCCGCGCCACCCTCTACTGCCAGCCTCGATAGAAACTCGTATCGAACCCTACGGGCGGCGTCCTCAATAGACAAGCCGCGCTCGGCGCGTATGGCGTAAGTATCCGCCCTCTCAAGCGTCAGGGGTATGTTCGCAGACGCGGCGAACCCGCGCGCGAAAGCGGCGTCCGCCTCCGACGCTTCACGACGCAGACCATGGTCCAGATGGGCGGCGCGCAGGTCAAGCTCAAGCTCATCCCGCAACCTATGAAGCAAATGCAGAAGCGTGGTCGAATCCGGTCCGCCTGAGAAGGCGACTATCATAGAAGCTCCGCAAAGGTCATTGTTGATTATGCAGCGTCTCAGCTTTTCCACAAGAACTAGGCTGATGGATGTGGTGGGCGCGAGACCGCTCATTTCGAGCGCCCGATTTCGTTTAGAGAGACGAGGGTTGCGCGGTCGCCCGAAACTTCGAGGCGGGTAATGGCCCCCAAGTCTATTCGCAACTTGCGGAACCCGTTCAAGGGCATACCGAGAGCGGTGCATACGATGGCATGGATTGTGAAATTATGGGTAACCGCCACCACTGTTTCGGAGTGATGACGCTCTGCCAGCGATTTCACGGTGGACCACGCCCGTTCTCGAACATCGCGCAGACTTTCGCCGCCGGGCATTACGGTCGAAGCCGGGTCTTCGTCCCACATTCGCATCACATCCGGGAACCTCTCCCTAAGCTGAGGACCCGACAGACCCTCGAACTCTCCAACGTCCATCTCTATCAGGTCTTCAATCTCCACCGGCCGCGTACCCGCGCGGGAGGCGATGATCCTCGCTGTCTGCAGCGCTCTCCTGAGAGGGCTGGAATATAGAACGAATGGCATATCGGACAGCAGGGCGCGCGCGGCGGCATCGGCCTGTACGCGCCCTGTCTCGTTGAGAGGAGAATCGTTGATGCCTTGGATTCTGCCGAGCCGGTTGGACTCGGTTTCTCCATGCCTAACCAGAATCAGTTTCACGTTCGTCCTCTGTCGTATCCGGCTTGGTCACTTTAATCTCCTCTATTCTAAGGTCCTGCATGTCGAGTACTTCGAATGTGAGGTTCTCATACTCGAACTGTTCGCCTTCGCTGGGGATGTGGCCCAGAACGTAGAGCGCGAATCCGGCTATCGTCTCATATTCCCCATGAGGCAGTTCGATGTTCATCTCTTGATTGGCTTCCTGTATGCTCATGCCGCCCTCGACGTGGAAGGTGTTTTCGTCAATGGCGCGGAACTCTTCTTCCGGGGATTTCCCCTCCTCTCCGACTGGACCGACAACGACTTCAAGCAGCCTCTTGAGCGTCACAAGACCAGAAACGCCCCCAAACTCATCAATCACAAGGGCTATCTGGTTGCCGGTCATCCTCAGCTCGTCGAACAGTTCGGAGATGCGCTTGGTTTCGGGTACGAAGTGCGTGTCGCGTATGGCCTCGGTGACCGAGTCTTCATAGCGAAGGTCGGTCTGGGCCATATGTCTAAGCACATCTTTGGATGAGATTATGCCGATTATGTTGTCCGGAGAGGTGCGATATACCGGGAAGCGAGTATGTTGTGTGAGCGAGTACATATCTAGGAATTCGCGTAGTGTGCTGCCCTGCCGAATGGTGACCATTTCCGTCCTAGGAGTCATCACCTCCTTGACCTGACGGTCTCCGAATCGGAAGACATTTTCCAGCATTTCGGCTTCGGCGGGCTCGAACTCGCCCTCCGCCTCTCCTATGTCAATAAGAGTGCGGAACTCGTCCTCAGTGATGGACCGCCGATTGGAGATGTCGCCGCCAAGCAATGCGTTGAGTCCCCTGGTCGCCCACTGGAGAATGACCACCAGAGGCAAGAGAAGATACTCGGTCCATTTCAGCGGTCTGGAATACAGAAACGCGACCCTCTCGGAGTTTCGGACCGCTATGGTCTTCGGTATTATCTCTCCGGCGAGAAGCAACGCGATTGTGCTTATCGTTGTCGCGATGGCGACGACCACCGGCCCCCTGTCACTGCCCACGACGGCTACAACGGTAGCAGTGATAACAGCCGTCGTAGCGGCGTTGACAATGTTGTTTCCCAGCAGAATAGTGGCGAGAAGGCGTTCAGGCTCGCCTATCATATTGGCGACCATCCTCGCTCCGGGAACGCCCTCGCTGACCAGGTGAGCTATTCGCGTCTTCTGTACCGACAGGAAGGCGGCCTCCGAACTGGAAAAAAAGGCTGAGAGCGCCAGCAGAACGAATACCAGCGCAAGACTTAAGAACTCTCCATCCATCATCGCGTCAAATCCTCTGCTCGACCATACCCGGCCGGTCGAGCTTGCCTCTAAGCGGGCCTTTCTACGGAACGGTCAGCGTCGTATTGACGTTCAACATGACATCTCCCGCGTCTGGATTATGTCTATAAGATACAACCTGTGGCTGAAACGGGAAAGCCGATTCAGCCAAGAAAGGGCGGATGAAGTCAGGATGGGGTGTAGCCGGACCGAAACCGGCATTCTAGATCAGTCGGCTATCGCCTGGCGTTCTCGCCAGAGTTCCGATATTGCGCGGCGAGACACCCCCGTTCCATAGCCGCGCCTCTGAAGGTGTCCCCACAATCTGCGGTGAAACCGCTCGTAGTCGGCATCCGTCAGACGAGAAGCGAATCGCGCGGCGGCGGCGCGGGCGGTGGCGGCGTCGTCGAGGTCTTCCACCGAGTCTTCGGCGAGAGACAGCGGGACACCTTTCCTCAGCAGCTCGCAGACTATCAAGCGGGAACTGCGCGGACTCAGGCGCGTCCGGCTGTCGGACCACTCGCGCGCGTACTTCGCGTCATCAACCAGCCCTTGCTCTTTCAGACGTCGGAGAGCCGTTTCTACTACATCCGGGGCGGATTTTTCCGACAGCCTGCTACGCAATTCGGACTCGGCGCGCCGTCTATACGAGATTAGGTTGAGCGCCCGGACCAACGTTCTCTGAATGGCCTCATTGTCTTGCGTCATGGTTCAACTATGATTTCAATCCGTCACAGGAAGTCAAGACGGCGCGACGCTATGCTCTCTTGCCGTCTTTGCCCACCAATACCACTAGGTCGTTGCTGTTGCCGTTGACCGCGGACTCTTTCGGGGCGGGCGCCCTACCGGTGATGAGGTCTTCTATCTGGGCGCCAATATCCGGGTTTTCCTTCAGGTACTGCTTGGCGTTCTCTCTGCCTTGTCCTAGCCTGAGGTCGCCGAAGGAGTAGAAGGAGCCCCGCTTGGTGACAACCTCCTTTTCAATGCCCATTTCCAACAGTTCGCCCTGCTTGCTGATACCCTGGTTAAACATGATGTCGAGTTCGGCGGTCTTGAACGGCGGCGCGACTTTGTTCTTGACTATGCGAGCGCGAACTCGATTGCCTATGAACTCTCCGGCTTGCTTGATGGACTCGATGCGGCGCAGATCAATGCGGACAGAGCTGTAGAATTTGAGCGCGCGGCCTCCGGGCGTGACCTCCGGGCTTCCCCAAATGACTCCGACTTTCTCGCGTATTTGGTTGATGAAAATGACCGAGCAGTCGGAACGGCTGATGGCGGCGGTGAGCTTTCTGAGCGCCTGGGACATGAGTCTGGCTTGCAATCCGACGTGCGTGTCCCCCATATCGCCGTCAATCTCGGCTTTGGGAACTAGGGCGGCGACGCTGTCAATGACGACTAAGTCAACGGCGTTGCTGCGCACGAGGTACTCGCATATTTCGAGCGCCTGCTCGGCGCTGTCCGGCTGGGACAGCAGCAGATCGTCTAGGTTGACGCCGCAGCGGGCGGAGTAGCCTGGGTCAAGCGCGTGTTCGGCGTCAATGTAGGCCGCCGTGCCGCCCATCTTCTGCGCTTCAGCCATGACGTGGTAGGACAAGGTGGATTTGCCTGACGACTCCGCACCGTATATCTCTACGATGCGTCCTCGCGGTATGCCGCCCACCCCAAGCGCGTCATCCAGCGCCAGGGAGCCGGTGGAGATCGCGTCTATCTGAACAGCGGCCCTGTCCTCGCCAAGCTTCATGATCGTGCCCTTGCCGAAGCGCCTGTCTATCTGCCCTAGGGCTACTTCCAGGGCCTCGCGTCTTTTCTGATCCATTTTGTCCTCCCCGAAACCTTTGTGACAGTTCAATTTCTGGCGTATGGGATGAGTATATCAGACGAATTGCTGAATGTAAAATATTTGTTCTATCAATTTGAGGCAATCGCATCCCAAGTTCAGTAGTTTCATGTATCTTCGTCTGTATAAGGAGTCTGAACGGCCCGACAGGGGGTCTTCAAAGTCGCTGCCAAAGCAGTCGTCCTCCGGTCCGTTCGGGACAACTTCATCTGATTCTGACATACGCCCGACAAGTTGATACAATCCTAGGGTATCCCACATTACTGTAATTTGGACCGGAGGTTTAGCATGAGACTTGAGGGCAAGGTCGCGCTAATAAGCGGAGGAGCCAGGGGAATGGGCGCGGCGGAGGCGAGATTGTTCGCCTCGGAGGGTGCGAAAGTCGCGCTGGGCGATGTTCTGGAGAAGGAGGGTCGGCAGGTTGAGGCTGAAATAGCGGAGGCGGGCGGAGAATGTGTATTTGTTCGGCTGGACGTCACCAGCGAAGCGCACTGGCAGAATGCGGTGGATACCGCGCTTGACCGATTCGGCAGGCTGGATATTCTCGTGAACAACGCCGGCATATTCGACCGCGCCGTTGTTCATGAACAGAGCGAGGAGGACTGGGACAGGGTGATGGATATCAACGGCAAGGGAGTGTTTCTTGGAACGAAGGCCGCTATACCCGCTATGAGGAAGTCGGGCGGCGGCTCTATAGTGAACATATCCTCCGTGGCCGGACTCATTGGAAGCATGGCTTCGACTTCGTACAACGCGTCGAAGGGAGCGGTGCGCCTCCTTACGAAGAGCGCCGCTGTCCAGTACGCGCGAGAAGGCATCCGATGCAACTCAGTGCATCCGGGCCCAATCGAAACCCCGATGCTTGATCTGGTCTATCCAACCCCCGAAGCGCGAACCCGGCGGCGGGACGCGATACCTATGGGGCGGCTGGGCAGGATGGAAGACGTGGCCAAGGGAGTATTGTTTCTTGCTTCGGACGAGGCCTCATACATGACCGGAAGCGAACTGGTGATAGACGGGGGCTATACGGCGATGTAGCTGACTGTCCGGCAATCTGTGGCTGGGATTGACACAGCGCCCGAATCCTCCTCACCATAATATATAATCCAGTACAGAGTTACAGAGTCGCGCGATGCCTCATCATACCAAGTTCTACCCCATGCCGATGTTTCCGACCCTCTCGGTCGGAGACATCCGCGCGTCCGCGTCATGGTACGTTGATAAGCTAGGATCCTCGAACGTGTTCACGATTCCCCGGACCGGCGGCGAGATAGCGCTGGCGCATCTTCGCTGGAGCAAGTACGCAGACCTGCTGCTTGCGCCGGATGTCGCTTTCCGTCCGACACACCCGAGAGGCTTGGGCGTCACACTGTCTTTTCTGACCGAATCGGAGACTATTGACGATATGGCGGCCAGATTTGAAGCGAGCGGAGTAGAAATAGCGGAAGGCCCGATTGACCGACCGTGGAACACTCGAGACATCGTTGTTATAGACCCCGACGGCTACAAACTGAACTTTTTCGAGCCGATAGATAGCGGCAGAACTTTTGAGGACGTGATTGAAAGCGTCAGACAGCAGGGTTAAGAGGAGCCAATGTCCACACAAGAAAAATTCCGACGAGAGATAGAACGCTTCATTCACAGCACACCGGTATCCCGCAGCAAACAGGCCGAGGCGGAGAAGTATCTGCCCGGAGGGAGTTCGAGAGGGACGGCGTTCTTCGACCCATACCCGCATTTCATAGAGCGGGGCGAGGGACACTATATCCACGACGCGGACGGTAACCGGCTTCTGGACTTTATGATAAACGCGACCAGTCTGGTTCTGGGCCATGCCCATCCCGACGTCACCGGCGCTATACAAGAGCAGGCGGCGAAGGGAACCGCGTTCACCGGGCCGACGGACCCGCAGGTGAGGCTTGCCCGAATATTGACAGAGAGGGTCCCGTCGCTCGACCTGATACGCTTCACGAACTCAGGCACGGAAGGCACGCTGATGGCCATTCGCGCGGCCCGCGCCTTCACGGGCAGACAGAAGATAGCCAAGTTCGAGGGAGGCTATCACGGCGCGCATGAGTATGTGTCAGTCAGCGTGCGTCCGCCGCTGGAGAAACTGGACCCGTCCGGGCCTACCCCGATCGCGGAACACCCCGGCCTGCCGGACAGCATTCTGGAACAGGTTATCGTCCTGCCGTATAACGACCTCGACCTGTGCAAGCGAACGCTGCGCGAGAACGCGAGCGAACTGGCCTGCCTGATAATGGAGCCTGTTGTCTCAAGTTTCGGGTATCTGCCCGGAGACGTCGAGTTTCTGCGCGGTCTGCGCGATCTGACAACCGAATTGGGCATTGTGCTTATATTCGATGAGGTGCAGAGCTTTCGGATAGCTCCCGGCGGAGCGCAGGAGACGCTCGGGGTGATACCCGACATGACCTGTTTCGGCAAGATAATCGGAGGTGGGACGCCGGTGGGCGCCTTCGGGGGCCGCGCGGAGATAATGGAACTGTTCGACCCGACCGAGGGAGCGTCCATACCGCACGCCGGAACTTTCAACGCCAACCCCGTTACCATGGCGGCGGGAGAAGTAGTTATGAACCACCTGACGCCCGAAGTTTATGACCGCATGAACACGCTGGGCGGGGAGTTGCGCGCCAAGCTCAGAGCGGTATTCGACGAATTCGAGATTCCGACGCAGGTGACCGGCATCGGCTCTCTGTTCGGCATTCACTTCACGTCCGAAGAGATAAGAGACTACCGCTCGGTCATTCGCTCCGATCAGATGATGCGGAAGGCGTTGTTCACCGGACTGCTCAACGAGGGGATACTGCTCCAGACAGGAGCGGCGGGCGCCATGAACTCCCTGACGACCACGACGGAGATTGATACGCTTGTGGACGCTACGCGCAGGGTCGTGGAGCGGGTAAGATAACGGAGAAGAACGCGGAGAATGGGATCGAGCGGAATCGCGGTTATCCGCGTTCTTATGGAACATCGCTCTGAATGGGGTTGCGGAAACGCAAATTTTTTGGCACGATAGATATATGAAAATAGGTGAATTTGAACTTAAAGACCCTGTACCGGAGCTGGAGCGCCCCATCGCTATCGCCATGCTACGGCCTTGGATTGACGTCGGTAGGGTAGGGACGCTCTCCCTGAACATCCTGCAACGCTACATGGGAGCGCGGGAGTTGGGGAGGCTTGCCGAGCCTGGCAAGTTCTTCGACTTCACGAGGTACAGGCCGCGTATGCGTACCGTTGACGGTGAGCGCGTTTTCACCACTCCCAATAGCATAGTTCACTACGCGCGCGACGATGCGACCGACAGGGACTACCTCTTCCTCCATGTTCGCGAGCCGCACAATTTCGGTGAGGCGTACTGCAACGCGATATCTGAGATGCTGTCCTACTTCGACATTCAGGAGTACTGTCGCATCGGCGGTATGTACGACTCGGTGCCGCACACGCGCCCGCTGCTGGTAACCGGCGCTATGTCCGACGAACAGGCGGCGAAGGCGCGCGGACTAGTGTCACAGCGCCGCAATACCTACCAAGGACCGACCAGCATCGTGAATATGGTGTCCGACCTGCTGACAAACAAGGAAGTCGTCACCACAAGCCTCATGGCGCACCTGCCACAGTATATGCAGCTGGACGAGGACCACATGGGTTCGGCGCGAATCGTCGAGATCCTGTGCGCCATGTACGACCTGCCGCGTTCTCTGTCGGACACCACCAGAGGGGAGCGACAGTACGAGGATGTCAACCGGGCCGTCGAGGGCAATTCGGAAGTCCGCTCTCTCATAAGGCGACTGGAGTCGTACTACGACCGCGTTTACGCCAGCGAAGAAGAGGAAGAATCCGCCGCGCCGCTTGCGGCGGACGTCGAACAGTTCCTGCGCGAGGTCACCGGCGAAAGCGATTCGCAGGAAGAGCGCTGAACGTCGCCCGCGAAACCCCGCCTCAAGGAACGGCTATGAGCGGCGCGACTTCACCGGCATGGTCAGAATACCTCCAAGTCGGAACAGCCCACTGACGCGCGGATAGCTGTTTCTATCGTAGTCAACATGGAAGGAAACCATGCGCAGCTATCTTACTCATTTGGAATGCACCTACTGCAACGCCGCCTACTCCGCGGACGAACCGAATCGTCTATGCGCCGAGTGCGGCAAAGTCCTCTACCCGCGCTACGACCTGGAGGCGGCCGCGGCCGCGCTCGATAGGGCCGCACTCAGGGACCGACCCGCGAATATGTGGCGCTACTTTGAGGTGATGCCGGTGCGGGATACCGCCAACGTGGTGACGCTCGGGGAGGGGTTCACACCTATATTCAAAGCCGAACGCTTCGGCTCGGAGATGGGCTGCTCGAACCTTCATCTCAAAGATGAGGGGGTGAACCCGACGGCCTCGTTCAAGGCGAGAGGGCTGTCCGCGGCGGTGTCGAAGGCGAAGGAGCTTGGCATTGGAAAGATAACGATGCCGTCGGCGGGCAACGCGGCGGGCGCTATGACAGCCTACGCCGCCAAAGCCGGAATCGAGTCGTATGTGTTCATGCCCCGGGACGCGCCGGAATCGAACCGGAAAGAGGTCCTCATAACCGGGGGGAGAGCTGAATCTGGTTGACGGGCTGATAAGCGACGCAGGCGTTCTGAGCCGCGCGCGAGCCGCCGAGGAGGGACTGTTCGACGTCTCCACCCTCCAAGAACCCTACAGGGTGGAGGGCAAGAAGACAATGGGCTACGAGATAGCTGAGCAGTCAGGGTGGACGCTGCCGGACGCCATCATATACCCCACGGGCGGCGGTACCGGGATAGTCGGAATGTGGAAGGCGTTCGCAGAGATGGAGGCGATGGGGTGGATTGACTCGCGCAGACCCAAGATGTTCGCCGTGCAGGCCGAGGGATGCGCGCCGATGGCGCGCGCGTTCGAGCGGGGAACCGAGTTCGCCGAGCCATGGCCGGACGCCCATACAATCGCGCCCGGAATTCGTGTGCCGGGTGGGATTGGCGACTACCTGATACTGAACGCGGTGCGGGAGAGCGGCGGCGCCGCGCTCACTGTATCGGACGACGAGATACTCGACTACATGGGCCGTGTCGCTAGGTCGGAAGGGATGTTCATATGTCCCGAAGGGGCCGCGACGGCCGCCGCGCTCGAAAAACTGCTGTCGGACGGGCGACTGAACCCGGACGAGAACATCCTGCTGCTCAACACAGGCTCCGGTCTGAAAAACTTGGACTTGGTCTAGCTATCGCACCTCTATCTCGGTAATGTACGGAGCGTGTACGCTGACGGAGGTCTTCATCATCATCTTGATCAGGTCGTGGGTAGGAACGCACTCTGGGCATTCTTCGTTTACGCCGGGAGTGTATTCGATAACCAGCCTGCCGCCGCTTGCCTCAATGAACTCTATTGACCCGCCCTCCGAGGCCGCCACAACCTGCACATTTCTGAGAATGTTGTCAATGCCCGGGTCTGTGTTGGTCGTCATGTGTCGCAACTCCTTAAAATCTAGCTCCCCATATACTAACACGTAACGGACTATGGGTTCAGCCCGACATGAATCGCGACTGTGCCAAGCGCGAGTTTCCTGTAGGTCGTCACCTCCATCCCCGCCGTCTTCATGGCTTCGGCCAACTCGGACGCCGACATGAATCCCTGCGCCGACTGAGGGAGATAGGTGTAGGCTTCGCGCTCCCCGGCGAGCGCGCCCCCTATCCAAGGGGTAACATATCTGAAGTGAAAGCGCGCCATTCGGCTTAACGGCCCCTTCCCATCCTGCCTGACTATCTCCAGGGAGACTATTCTTCCGCCCGGCGCGACCACGCGCGCCATCTCGCCAAGGGCGCGCGGAACGTCAATGAAATTGCGTATCCCAAAGCCGACGGTCGCGCAAATGAACGAATTATCCGCGAAGGGAATGTGGTGAGCGTCGCCCTCCGCGAAGGATACGGAGTTTCGGACACACTGACGCTCGGCCTTGGGCAACCCAAGTTCCATCATCTCGCGCGTGAAATCGAGCCCCACGACGGACGTAACCTCCGGCCTGCGCGCAAGGTCGAAAGCGAAATCTCCGGTGCCGGTCGCCACGTCCAAGGCTCTGCCGCGCAGACCCTCGACTGCCATTTGCGCGGCCCTGCGACGCCAAGCATGGTGTCTGCCGCCGGACATTACCGAGTTCATAAAGTCGTATCGTCGTGAGATGCGGGCGAACATCTCGGTTACATATCGCGCCCGCTCTCCGCCTTTAAGCTGAGCCAATAGCCGTTTCCGCCGCGTTCTCTAAAATTTTGGACCTCCGTTTCCGAACAAACCGTTCACAATCATATGATCGCCCGGACACGGGCATGGCAAGTATAGACCATTGTCCGAGAGCATATCCGCTTGTAGAAATTTCACACAAACATAACATCTTCTTAATACCAAGTTAACAAAGTGGTTGTATCCTGATATTCAGGAAGCGTCTCTACACTACACACTACTTCATATCCCTCCCTTCTTCCATACCGCCCGCTGATTGGCCACATCAGCGGGCGGTATCTTATTGTATCGGCTTGTATCGGCCGGCTCTGCGGCGTAGGCGCGTCAACAAGAGGCGCGCTTGCGCCGGCTTCAACGCTGCCGACAACTTGGACGGCGGCTGCGGACAGAACTAAGGAATTTGCTATACTGAACGTGCGTATCATACGCCTTCACAGTAGCGTCAATTCTATCTATAACGAGCATTTATTGATATTATAGCCTTGGTCTCTGTCAACGGATGAAACTAGACAGCAAAGGATTGCAGATGAGGATAAATAGTAGCGATTTGGTAGCGCCGGAAAGCTCGGTCAGCGTGTATGAGGCGATCTTCCGAAGGCGCAATGTAAAGGAGTTCACTGACGAGCCGGTCTCGGATGAGGCGCTGGAGCGACTGTTCGCCGCGGCGGTATGGGCGCCGAACCATAGACTGACCGAGCCGACGCGATTCTTCGCTATCCGCAAGGACAGCGCTATGAGACAGAAAATCGCGGAGGTGGCGTGGCAGACGACTTATGACGGCGTAGCTAACCCGAATCCGAACCAGAAGCGAAGGTCGGCGGACGCGAGTAGGGACAGAGTCCTGAACGCGCCCGCGATGGTGTACGTTTACAGTCTCTCCGGGGACAATGAAGAGGTCAGGCGGGAGAACTACGCCACAGCCTGTTGCGCGGTGCAGAACATGGCGCTGGCGGCTGTCGCGGAAGGCCTCTACATGGACTGGAGCACCGGAGGACTCAGTAAGCTTCCGAACCTGACCCAGACGCTGGGCGCGGAGGAGGATTGGACGATGGTCGGGGTAGTGTTCATAGGCAAGTCCGAGACTGTGCCGAACACCCGGCGAATGCCGCATTCCGAAGTGGTGTCCTGGCTCCCCTGAGGGCAGCCGCATTTCTGTACTAGGCTTATGCCGGGTTCGCGCTGCGCGCTCGCCTTTCGGCTGACCGGGATGTGTCCGTCGCGCCAGAGGATGGAAGAACGGGATGTATGTGGCTGTGCCTGACGAAAAAGGATTCCCTGTCCAAATCTTCAGAACGTCACAGACCTAGCGCGCGCTTCGCGTTTTCCAGCAGTATCTTGGAGCGTACTTCGTCCCGGATTTCGAGTCGCTCGAATCCGGCGAGCCAGCGGTCGGGAGGCAGGTACGGAAAGTCGGAGCCGAACAGCGCCTTGTCCTGAAGCCGCGTGTTGATCTCGTGTATCAGCGGCTTGGGAATGTACCTGGGCGCCCATCCGGACAGGTCAATATAGACGTTGGGCTTATGCAGCGCCACCGCTATCTGTTCTTCTACCCACGGCCAAGCGGGGTGAGCCATAATCACAGTGAGACCGGGGAAGTCGGCGGCCACGTCGTCAATGTGCGGTATGGGAGCCGAATACTTCAGCTTCATCCCGCCTCCGCCCGGCATCCCTATGCCCGCGGCGGCGAAACCGGAGTGGAACAGCGCCGGAATCCCAAGCTCGACACACTTCTCGTAGAGAGGGTAGAAACGAGTATCGTCAGGGTAGAACGCTTGGTGAATGGGATGGAGTTTCAGGCCCTTCAAACCAAGCCGAGTCACCGCGCGCTCCAACTCCCTAACCGCCTCGTCCCCCTTCCACGGATCAACAGTGGCGAACCCGATGAACTGCTCCGGGTGGGCGTTCACAAGTTCTGCCACATAGTCATTGGTATCGGGGCGGTCTCCGGTGACAGTTTCCGCGTCCACGGAGAACACCACGCCCATAATATCCCATTCGCTGTACAGCGTATAAAGCTCCTCAGCCAGCGCGGGCGGATCATTCAACCGGAAGTAGCGTCGCAGGCTCTCCTCTATCACCATGTCCGGCAGACCCGGCCGGCGCGGTATGTGGACGTGCATATCTATCGCGAGCATGGAAAACCGTCGATTGAATGCGTAAAGCCGTCTCCCTGAGGAAGGACAAGGCTGATTATTCTAAGAATATCGAGCGTATCCGGAGGAAGCGGACACGCTACCTCGAACAGAATCAGTTGGCGGCGTGTTCGTACCACTCGGCGCCTTCTTCGCCCGGTTCGGGCAGAACCATGCCGCCCTCCATTGACCAAGACGCGGGGGATTCGGTTATCCTGCCGTCAACAAGGTCGGGGGATACGCCCGTGATTTCCACAAAGGCGCCGGTCAGGTCGGACAACAGCTTTCGCTTGACATCCTCGGGGCGTCCGGCGCGGTTGCCGCCATCCACGTAGTACGGGGTGGGATAGCCGGAGTCCTCACCTTCGGGAACCTCGTCGAATACAACATGGACAAAGTTGCGCGGCGCGCCCGTGCTTCCGCAATGGATGTCGGTAAACGCGACCGCAACCTGTTGGCGCCGCTCGAATGGGACTGAATCTTTAGGCACGATACATCGGTAGAATGGCATGACTAGCTCCTTATAGATAGTGGTTTAGGCAGCTTGCTGTCTGTCGCGCGCGGACACCACGAGTTCGTCAGTCGAGCATCCTGTGACCCGACACCACATATCGCATATCCGCTGCATAAATTCAACCCGCAGCTCCTGTTCGCAGCCGTACGGCGCTTGGCCCCGGACAAGGGAAGTGGTAGATAGCTCGCCGCCCCTGAACCCGAAGCCTTTTGGTATTTCAGTGAACTGCACATCCACCTCGTCGGAAGACACGCCCATTACGGAGACGCTGATGCGGGTCAACCCTGAAACAAGTTCCGCGCGAATACTGTCGGGTATAACACCCTCCTGGACGGTGCAGTTAAATTCAATCATTATCGCTCCTTGAATACGCCAAACTCTCTGACAGAACCGTCGAGCCTACATCGCTAGAGGGGAAGTCTTAGGTTTGCGGCCCCTGCGCTTGGGTTCGGGACCGTCGCCCTCTTCCCAGAAGAATACAACGTCGTTCTGCCTGGTGACAACCAACTTTTTGCCGGTCAACTCCGCCGCCGCCGCCAATCGGCGCCTTATGGCGGCCGTCGTCTCCTCCGCGTCGGCTGTGAGTTTGCCCACCTGCTCGGGCTCGCGCTGCTCAAGATATTCAATGTACCGCCGCAGAATCGCGCCGCGTTTGCCCGTCAGCGTCAACTCAAGCTGAGCGTCCCTCATCGAAACCAGTTCAAATATAGCCATGTCTCCAACTCCAAGTCATAATTCAATTATATAATTAAGACTAATACAATTAGTATAACATAAGCAATTGGACAGTGTCTTTAAACATAAACTTAACGGCTTGCCGCCCGATGAATGATTCGATTTGTTGACTGCAATACTGACGGCGATTGCAACAGAGTGTGATTCGTCGGCAAGGTTTGAATCCCATGAAGATCAGAGTGTTGCCGAATCTCAGGAAGCGATAGCGGATTTTGACGAATCTATTCACATAGACCCAAATAATTCCGACATCTACAACAATCGCGGATGGACCAAACATCCGCTTAGCCTGTACAACGAAACTAACCCTGATTATGAAAAGGCGCCAAGCGCGCGCCAACCTTCAAGTTTCCAAACTCGAGAGGCAACGCTTCAGCGGGTCGAATCAGCTCGAAATCGAAACGCTTTCGAGCGCCAAACCATGTACCTATTCCCACTCGAAGCTGCCATCCCAGTGAAGTTTTCGCAGTTCTTTCGGCATATGTAGCCGGAACGCTTCCGCCCTCCGGATCAGCGCGACAAGCCAGTGTTCGCGCGGCAGAAACCCCGAAGCCTCTTCACAGGTCATCCATTTATGCTCCGAATGTTCACCGCTCAGAGAAAGCTCCGACTCATCCGGGATAGAGCATCCTAAGCTAACGCCCACCATATCGTTGTCCGGGGTAGCCTCGCCCCGGTAGAAGTGTGTCGTGCCGAGAATACACTCGATCCGCACATCCACCCCAAGCTCTTCCCGCGACTCCCTCCGCGCCGCCCGCGCGAATCCCTCGCCCTGGTCAAGTCTGCCGGAACCGGTCTCCCACTCTCCCGCCGCGAAATCCTTATCAGCCGACCGCCTTAGCAGAAGATACCTGCCATCGCTCCGACGCCACACCAGGAAACCGACCATCGCTATGAAACGGCCAACTGCCATTGAGAGCCTCCGGAGCGACTTGCCGCCGCGCTAAGTCCAGAATCAAGGCGCGAGCGCGCAGGACGCGACACGCCCAATACGCTCGCCCCTTGCCTAGCTGATTCTGCCACATCACGTAGTAACGGCGCCCAGCGAAGCCGACGATACCAACTTGGCGTACTTGCCCAGAACGCCGGTCGTGTATCTAGGCGTAGGAGGCTGCCACGCAGAGCGCCGCCGCTCTAGCTCCTCATCGGATATGTTGACATCGAGGACCCTGGACTCTACGTCCATGGTGATTGTGTCGCCGTCCTGCACAAGCGCGATCGGGCCGCCGACAGCCGCTTCCGGCGCGACATGCCCTATGATAGGCCCGCGGGACGCGCCGGAAAAACGCCCGTCCGTCATAAGCAGAATGTCTTCGCCTATGCCCGTTCCCATCATCGCGCCGGTCACCGATAGCATCTCCTGCATACCCGGCCCGCCCTTCGGCCCCTCATAGCGCAATACCAGCACGTCGCCGGGCTCTATCTCCCCGTTGGTTACCGCGTTGAACGCGGCGCGCTCGCCGTCATAGACTCTAGCCGGACCCTCGTGCTTCAACCGCGACGTGCCGGACACTTTCATGACGCAGCCCTCCGGAGCCAGGTTGCCCTTCAGTATAACCAGGCCGCCCGTCGGACTCTTGGCGTTGGGAATCGAGTAGATAACCCTGTTGTCAGGCTCAGTATCGCACTCCTCCAGATTTTCGCCCACCGTCTTCCCCGTAACCGTAAGACAATCCTCGTGTATCAGCCCCGCGCTCTGAAGTTCCTTCATAACCACAGGAACGCCGCCCACCTTATCCATGTCGGACATGACGAATCGCCCGGACGGACGGAGGTCGGTTATGTAGGGTGTCGTGCGGCTGAGGGAATCGAAATCGTCCAAGGTCAGTTCGACCTGCGCCTCGTGCGCGATGGCTACCAGGTGAAGCGCCGCGTTGGTAGAACCTCCCATAGCCAGTACGACGCGGATAGCGTTCTCGAACGCCTCCCGAGTCATTATGTCGCTCGGCTTGATGTCTTTTTCGAGCAGGTTGTAGATGACCTCTCCCGAATCGAAAGCGACCTGGTCGTTGCGCGGGTCTATAGCGGGAATGGACGCCGCTCCGGGCACGGACATACCCATCGCCTCTATCGCGGACGACATGGTATTCGCCGTGAACATACCCGCGCACGCCCCCTCGCCCGGACACGCCACTCGCTCCATGCCGATAAGTTCGTCCAGCGTTATCTTCCCTTGAGAATACGCCCCGATCGCCTCAAACATATCCTGTATATTTATGTCCTCGCCATCCCAATTTCCGGGCATTATAGCTCCGCCATATACGAACACGGACGGGACGTCGCAACGCGCTATGCCCATCATCGCGCCGGGCATATTCTTATCGCAGGCAGCCACCACAACAAGGCCGTCCATGCTCTCGCCGAAGGTGACCGTCTCGATCGAGTCGGCTATCACCTCCCGGCTGACGAGCGAAGCCTTCATCCCTTCGGTGCCCATGGAGATGCCGTCGCTGATTGTGATCGCGCCGAACATGAACGGAACGCTGTTCGCGGCGCGAAGGCCCTCTTTAACCTTCTGCGCCTGGCGGTTCAGGTGAACATTGCACGGCGTAACGTCCGAGGCCAGGTTGCCGATCGCCACGAACGGCTTCTCCATATCCTCATCGTCAAGCCCGGTGGCGCGCAGCATAGCGCGCGCCGCGGCGCGGTCCGCCCCCTCGGTAACGACTCTGCTTTTCTTCTTGAGGTCAACTTTGACTGCGGTGGTCATATGCTCTCTCCGGGGAAATACTTGTCGGATGTCATACCAGATTATATATCAACAGGCCACGGAGTCCAAAACAAGCTTACAAATATCCCATATACGACTGTAAACTATCAACTCACTATGTCCTTATACTCTCAGATATCAAGAGGACGGGGCTGGGCCGCCTCCTTCCGGCGCAGGGACTTCAGATTCCTGTGGGCGGCGACTGTGGCGCAGTCGGTTGGCATGGGCATGGAGTTCGTCGCGCTCGGATGGATAGTGTTCGAGCTTACAAACTCGCCATTCTTAGTCGGAGTGTCATCCGCGGCGCGTATGGCCCCCTTCTTCTTTCTGGGCCTCGTGTCCGGCGCGGTGGCCGACAGAGTGGACCGTCGTATATTCATTCGTTGGATAACCCTGCTGGGCGCCGTGATAGCCTGTCTAACCGGGCTGGCGCTTCACTTCAATTACGGCCAAGTCTGGCCCATCATCGCGCTCAGCGTGGGCATGGGATGCGTCTGGGCGTTCACCATGACCCTAAGACAAGCATACACATACGACATAGTAGGGCCGGAAGCGGCCCTCAACGGTATGTCGCTGGCGACACTCAGCCAGCAGCTTGGCGGCGTCGTAGGTTCGCTCGTAGCCGGCGTGATAATCGAACGCGCGGGCATCGCAAACCAATACATGGCGATCGCCGGCAGCTACGCTCTATCGCTAGGAGTGCTGATGTGGACGCGCGAGCCGGGACAGGCGGCCGTCCGGACAACACAATCTGTCATTCAAAACCTGATCGGTTACGCGCAGATCCTGCGGACAAACCGCATACTGCTGACGCTCATGGTCCTGGCCGGAGTCACCGAGATATTCGGATTCACACACCAGAGCCTTCTGCCAGTGTTCGCCAAGGACATCCTAGGAGTCGGCGCGGTCGGTTTGGGAGTGATGAGCGCATTTCGACAGGGAGGCGGCATAGCCGGACTCGTGATTCTGGCCGGAATGGGCAGATTCAGGCGCAAGGGACTGATGGTATTCATAATCGCCGGCGCGTTCGGCGCGGGCGAGATGGCATTCTTCTTAGGCGGAAACTTCGTTTCATTCGTCCTCATTCTGGCCTTCATAAACGCATGCGCGTCTGCGATTGACACCCTTTACCGGACGCTGATGCAGGAGAACGTATCAAACGATGAACGCGGCAGGGCGATGGGGTCGTGGGTGCTGAGCATAGGCGTGGGACCGGTCGGACATCTCGGCGTAGGCGCCATGGGCCAAGCGTTCGGAGCTCCCGTGACTTTGCTAATAAACGGCTCGATACTGCTGGGCGTCAGCATAGCGAGCGGTCTGGGACTGAAAAAGGTCAGAAGACTGCCTTAGTTAATTAACAGATCGCCGCGACCATCGTACAGAGAACCTTCAATATAACTGTTTGCACTTAAGCGCGAAGCCGACTATAAGCGCCCCTCAAGTCCGGACCAACGCGAATTGACGCGCCCTGCCATTTTAGGATAAAGTCCGCTGGAACTCGCCACAAAACGAACCGCCGAGATAGCCGCATCCTATCTGCCCAAGGGAGGACTGACTTCAAGCTCAAGAGCATCGCGTACGCGCTCGTCGCCGTCGTCGGACTAGGGTTGTCGGTATCCGCGTTGTCCTCGACCCGGGCGCAAAACTCCGCTCCCTCTTACGAAACCTTCAACTATCGCGAGTGGTATCTTCAAGGCGTCTGGCAGGTTTACGACCAAACGCCCGACAATCACATTCTAAGCATCAGTTTGTGATGATAGAACTATACGCATCTAGCTTTGATTCTAATGAAGCAGTGTTAGATATTAATGAACTTCCCAGTGACCTTGAAGTCTTAGGGCGTGGGACTAATAGAGCGCACTCACGTCATCATAATGGAGGATGTGGGGTCATTCCAAGAGACCTGCCGTATCAAGACGTATATCCGGATGGTTTTATAGCTGGCAATCTGTGTTTTGTAGCCCCACAGTCGGACATAGATACGTTGGTATTACGGATATTACAACCATGGAAGTTTACCAGAGAACATGATTCTGGTATGCGCTTCGCTAGGACATTAACCCAAGCCCCTGATTCATGAACGGTGCCCATAACCGCTGGACGCCCCACCCCCATCCGCGATACCCCGCGAGCCGGTTGTAAATCAGGGCAGGCCCTTGTATCATCAAGCTCAAGGAGCCGAACATGGACGGCATAGACCTCAATACAATCACCATCATCCTCACAATAGTGATTATGACCCTCGGCCTGCATTACTTCCAGTCGAGGCAGATCACTGCTATGGAGAATAGGCTGCGAGAGGATATAGACACCTCGGAAACCCGCCTGCGAAACGAAATCAAAGCCTCCGAAACCCGCCTGCAGGAGGATATAGACACCTCGGAAACCCGTCTGCGAAACGAAATCAAAGCCTCCGAAACCCGCCTGCGAAACGAAATCGAGGCTTCAGAAACCCGCCTGCGAGACGAAATCAAAGCCTCCGAAACCCGCCTGCGAGGCGAAATCAAAGCTACGGAAACCCGCCTAGAGAAAGGCATTGCCGGCGCCAATCAGCGCATTGACGATACCAACACCGAAATCAGGATACTGATCAACGACGTTGGCGTGGTAAAGGGCGCTCTCGGCGTCTCGACCCAGAGTCGCGAGCGGGAGCCGGCCGAGAGAACCTAGCCGCGTTTCTCGCGCCAGATTATAGATACGCTAGTACTATGATGAGAAATCGCCGGCGAACATGATTCTGGTATGCGCTTCGCTAGGACATTAACCCAAGCCCCTGATTCATGAACGGCGCCCATAACCGCCGGACGCCCCGCCCCTATCCGCGATACCCCATGAGCCGGTTGTAAATCAGGGCAGGCCCTTGTATCATCAAGCTCAAGGAGCCGAACATGGACGGCATAGACCTCAATACAATCACCATCATCCTCACAATAGTGATTATGACCCTCGGCCTGCATTACTTCCAGTCGAGGCAGATCACCGCTATGGAGAATAGGCTGCGAGAGGATATAGACACATCTGAAACCCGCCTGCGAAACGAAATCAAGGCATCAGAAACCCGCCTGCGAAACGAAATCGAGGCATCTGAAACCCGCCTGCGAAACGAAATCAAAGCTACGGAAACCCGCCTGCAAGGCGAAATCAAAGCCTCGGAAACCCGCCTGCGAGGCGAAATCAAAGCCTCGGAAACTCGACTAGAGAGAGGCATTGCCGGCGCCAATCAGCGCATTGACGACATCAACACCGAAATCAGGATACTGATCAACGACGTTGGCATGGTAAAGGGTGCTCTCGGCGTCTCCACCCAGAGTCGCGAGCGAGAGCCGGCCGAGAGGCCCTAGCCGCGCTTCCCTCATCGGCGACTCGCATATCAAGCGTCCGCTAACCAACTTCACTTCCCCACTCCGCCCCGCAATACCTCCCCGGCCCTACACACGCGCCCACGCGCCTTGCTATACTTCCTCTCAATGCCAATCCACAACTGAAAGAACTGGGGAAACATGGAACTGAGAATAGCCAGGCACGCGGAAAGTACAGGCAACGCCGCCGGCCGCTGGCAGGGGCGCGACGATACTTATCTGACCACATTGGGCAGAGGGCAGGCCGCCAAGCTCGGAAGATGGTTCCATTCCGAAGACTATCGCCCCACACACATATACTCCAGCCCTCTGAGCCGAACCTACGACACCGCCAGGATAGCGTCCGCGCATGTCGGCATGGCCGCTCGCGTCGAGCGCTGGGACGATCTGATGGAGACCGACGTGGGCGTGTTCACCGGGCTTACATGGGAAGAGGTGGAGGCGCGCTTTCCCGCTATCGCGCGAGAGTTCGCCGAGACCCGCGACATGGACATCGTAGAGGGCGCTGAAACTTTTGCCCAACGCAGGTCCCGCGCCCGGCGCGTCATAGACAGACTCATAGAGGACCACAGCAACGACGACCGAATTCTGGTCATCTCGCACGGCGGAATCATGCAGTTCTTCTTCGCCCAGCTTCTCGGCTCCAACCGCATCTGGGGATTGTCGATCCGAAACACCGGCGTATTCGACTTCAGCATAGATGTGGACAAATGGCACATGGACGGTCACGCGCTCAGCAACGTCAACATCTGTCGCATCACCAGGTTCAACGACACCGGACACCTTGCCTGAGGAGTCTGCTCCAAAGTCGTCCGAACAGCGCGCGGCAAGAGAACGAATGCTCCGTTGTCGGTCACGGGGTTTCTGGACAATTCATGAATAATTGAACTATTTCTTAAAAAATTCCCGTTTTTAGAACAGTTCCTAACTATACCTTCGCCCCTTCCTCCCCTTATCATTCTCAGCGTAATAATCCAATTTTTCTCTACAGGGGATGACGAATGCAGCAGGTTCAGACTCAGAGGCTAGGCCTCGGAAACAGGCTCGAACAATACAAGTGGAAGTCGGACGAAGAAGAGATGATTCGTTCTCTTATGGCCGCGGCGATGAATCATCACGCCAAAAGCCGAAACGGGATCAAACATCGCATTCTGGACATATTCAGAGGCGCGGAGCTAAAACGACTCATAACAGGCTAATCCAACCATACGCTCAACTCTTTAACAGGCGGGTACTCTGACCCGCCTTTTTCTTTGCGTTGACATATCTCGCGGCGCTGATACACTCAAACCAACATCGTCAGGAGGCCTAACCATATGCAGCGGGAACCCACCGCCCTCAGGATGCCGGACCCGGGCATTCGCCGCCTGTTCTCAGACGGCCAAAGACTCCAGTCTTGGCTGGATGTAGAAGCGGCTCTGGCTCAGGCTGAGGCCGAACTGCGCATAATCCCCGCCGACGCCGCTGAGGAGATCACGCGCAAATCACGCCTCGAATACCTCGACAGAGACGCGATACATGAAGGTCTGGCGCGGACCGGACACGGACTTGTGCCTCTGATATGGGAGCTCGACCGAGTGTGCGACGGCGACGCGGGAGGCTATGTTCACTGGGGCGCCACGACCCAGAACATCACCCAGACCGGCAAGCTGCTCCAACTCCGCAAGGCGCACCACATATACCTATCCCAGTTGGCGCTGATTCTCAGCCTATTCGCCGACCTTGCCGAGCGAACTAAGGACTACCCGCTTCCGGGCAGAACGCACGGCCAGCACGCCGTGCCGGCGACGTTCGGTTTGAAAGTCGCGGTGTGGATAGACGAACTCGGCAGGCACATCGAACGGCTGCGAGGTTGCGAGGGAAGGGTGTTCGTGGCCATGCTCGGCGGAGGCGCCGGAACCCTGGGATCCCTGGGACCAATCGGACTCGAGGTACAGCGCAAGATGGCGCAGAAGCTGGATATGCGCCCCATGCCCATGCCGTCGCGCACGACCGCCGACCACTTGGCAGAGTACGTCGTCATACTCGGTATGCTCGCCGCCACCTGCTCCAAGATAGGCCGCGAGATATACACCCTCATGAAGCAAGAATTCGGCGAAGTCGAAGAGCATGTGCCGCCCGGCGCCGTAGGCTCAAGCACAATGCCGCAGAAGCGCAATCCCAAGCTGGGGCAGGATGTGGTTGCGGCGGCGGCGCAGATTCGGACGCAGGTACCCCTAGCCTTGGAAGCGATGATCACCGAACACGAAGCCGACCGCGCCACCAGCATCATGATGGACCGCACGCTCACTCAGACCGCGATACTGTCCGGGGATATGCTTCAATACATGATAGAACTGTTCAGCGACATACAAGTATTCCCGGACCGGATGCGCCGAAATCTGGACCTGTCGGGCGGCCTGATAATGTCAGAAGCGCTGATGCTGGAACTTGGGCGGCGCATAGGACGACAGCGCGCGCACGACGCGATCTACGACGCGGCGCAGGCGTCGGTCGTGGAACAGAAGCCGTTCACCGAGACACTCTCGAAAGTGGAAGACGTTCGCGCCAACCTGACCTCCGAGCAGATAGCCACGCTCCTCGACCCGACCCAATACACAGGCGCCAGCAGTCTAATGGCGGAGCGGTTCGCAAAGCAGGCGCGTGAACTAGCGGCCGAGTTGCAAACCGGCGAAAAGCCCAAACTTAAATGCTGAAGACGCGCTCCGGACTGGGAGCCGACCTAGACGAAGAGACTATCGAGGCCAGGGCGTGCAGGGCGGGAAGTCGAGGTACGCCGTCCCGAAATGAAAGCGCGCCCCCCAGACGATAGCCTAGCCGAAGGGTCGCTGCGGCGATGGCTTCTGAACTCGAATCAAAGCCCTCCTCGCTGGTGATGAACTCCAGCAGTGCGGCTTGGCCGCTCTCGGTCGCCGCTCTGGCTCGCAGAATGGGCGGGCCCCACGGCGGCGGGGTCTTCCACCTTCTCCGCCCAGCCGCCCATAGCGCGGGCAAGATCGGCGTAGTTTCCGCCCAGATCTCGAGTCCGATAGAGCTCGTGCGAGCGAGCCATATGCGAAGTCTCTATCGCCATCGTGGAATTGTTCAGCACAATGGTCAGAATCGGGATTCCGGAGCGCGCGGCGGTCTCGAAATCGAGGCCGGTCATTCCGAACGCCGCGTCGCCCATGAAGTTAACGACGAACTTCTCCGGCGCCGCGAGCTTAGCCCCTATGTTGAGACCCAATCCCGTCCCCAGACCATGCGACTTGCCCCAGCCAAGATAAGTATGCGGACCGCCCGCTCGGTAGAAGGGCATTAACTGATCGCGCGGACTGCCGGAGTCATGCGTTACGATAGCGTCATCCGGGTTCACATTTTGCATGAACTCCCACATGACTCTGTACGGGTTAATAGGAACCTCGTCCGAAGCCAGCTTTCGCATCCAGCTGTCCAGCCATCGGTCTCGAACAGCGGCTATCTCTTCGGCGGTCGCTCCGTTCCTCGACTCCCCGCCCAGTCGGTCTTCGCAGGCCTCGATAAGCTGCCTAACTATTAGCTTAGCGTCACCCAGCAGCGGATACTCAACATCGTAATCCTTGCCTATATCTATCGCATCGTTCGTCGCGTGGATTAGGATTTTGTCCGCCGGCGCCGTCATTGTCATGCCATGTTTGGTTAAGCTGGAGCCAACGGCGAACATCAAATCCGCTCGCTTGATGAAGTGATAAGCCGCGCCGTTCATAACGCCCGAAGCGGAGCCAAGGGAGAGCGGGTGCTTTTCAGGAAAGCCGCTCTTCCCCGCCATGCTAGTTGTCACCGGAATCTGCAGGAGTTCAGCCAGCTCGACCAAATCATCGGTAGCCTCCGCGTGCATGACCCCCTGCCCTGCATAAACAACCGGATTCCGGGCCGAGAGCAGCGCCGCCGCCGCCTCATCAACCGCGGCGACATCCGCCCCCGCAATCGCGGCCCTAACCGGGCGATAACCCTCCAAAACGCCTTCCCCCACATCGGAGTCAGCCACATCAGCGGGTATCTCGACCATAACCGGACCGGGCCGTCCCATCTTCAACAGCGCGAAAGCGCGGCGCATCGTATCGGCAACCAGGTGAGGAGACTGGAGACGCTCGACGTTCTTGGTAACCGAATCATAGCCCCGAACGGAGCTGAAGTGAGGATACACGCCATCCCTGCCGGACGGATGTCCCAGCGGGAGCAACAACATTGGCACGGCGTCGGAGAACGCGGTCGCCACCCCGGCGTAGGCGTTCTCGGCGCCCGGACCGTACTGCATAGCGAAAACCCCCGGAGGCCGGCCATTGGTGACGCGGCTGTACCCGTCCGCGATTCCGACGCCGACCCGCTCCTGACGACAGATGATCGGCCTGATCCCTATATCGGCAGCCGACTCGATAACCGAGGTCGTCGGGAACGCGCTCAAATATTCCACGCCCTCCATCTTCAGAATATGTGCGATAGCGTCCAGTGCGCGCATGGCCTAAACCCCCTTCAGTACTGGACCGCATGGTAGCACACTATGAATTAGCCGTGTGGTAGAATGAAAACTCAGGACAACTTTGAAATGGAGCCGGAGACCGCATTGACACCACGACCCAAGCTGCTGATAGCCACCCGCAACAGCGGCAAACTGCGCGAGTTGATCGAACTCCTAGGCGACGTTGACCGCGAACTGGTTTCGTTGAACGATCTGGACATTCATCAAGAGGTAGAAGAAACCGGCCGCACTTTCGAGGAGAACGCGACCCTGAAAGCGAAGACCTACTGCGAACTGACCGGAATCACCACCCTTGCGGACGATTCAGGACTGGAAGTTGACGCGCTGAACGGCGAACCGGGCGTGCGCTCGGCGCGCTACACTGGCCCCGACGCCACCGACGCCGAGCGCGTAGAGTTCCTGTTAGACAAGCTGGACCGCGCAGACCACGATACACGGACAGCGCGATTCAGGTGTGTGATAGCGATAGCCGAGCCGGGACTCCGCTCTACTACTCATTCCGGTTCGTGCGAGGGACGAATAGCGCGCCGGCCACGCGGCGACAACGGCTTCGGATACGATCCCATTTTCCTATTCCCCGAAATCGGCCTGACAATGGCCGAACTATCTGCGGAACAGAAAAATCGGATCAGCCACCGCGCCGAGGCCGCGCGAAAGGCGGCGCGAACGCTCCGGAACTAAATGAAAATCACATACGCGAAAGTTATATCCGCCGATGGACCGCAAATCACCGCTTCGATTCCCGCTCTTATCCCTGATCCAAATTACACCCTCTCTCAGGAGTGACGGGCAAGCGCAATCGAATAGAGAGCTTTTGCGAACTCCCCCACAGACTGAGTTAGCGCTTGCCTTATAGCCTCCGATAAGCCAAAATTACTTATGAGAGACGCATTTAATGGAGAGGGGAAACTCCGTGTCCGAAACATTGCTGACCAGAATTCTAGCCCCGGTTACTATTGAGCCGCACGCTCCTAAAGAGACTTTACAGTTCTTCCACGACCTTGCGTCAAAACTGGGAATCAGCCTGACACTGCTGTCTGTCATAGACTCCGGATCGCTGAGCGCGGACGAATACGTTTCCTTTGACGGCTACAAACGCGAATTGCAACGCGGCATTGCCGAAATACTGTCAGAACGAATCACATCCGGGAGCATTGAAGTAGAGACCATCATTCTAGTTGGCCCTCCGGCCGAAACCATCCTCCGCGAGGCGCGCGACAGACTCGGACTAATCGCAATGCCGACCCGGGGCAGGGCGGGCATCCGACGCGGGCTGCTTGGCAGCGTTACCGACGAAGTCCTAAGAAAATCTGATATGCCGGTTCTGGTGGTAGCGCCCGGCTCGCTCTCCCACCTATCCGAGAGACTGGAAACATTGATAGTTCCGCTCGACGGCTCGGAATCAGCGGAAAGAGCCTTGCGCCCAGCCGCGGAACTCGCGACCCGGCTCGGACTGAAAATCATTCTGGTAAGGGTCGCCAACATCTCGGCCGCGCATACGCCGCTAAGCGCTAACGCCCTGTCCATCATAGAGGACGCGGAAGCCGAGGCCGAACGCAATATCCGGTCATACCTGCGCGATAAGGCAGAGCCTCTTTCGGCGCTAGATTTAGAAGTCGAAACCTGTATTATGCGAGGCGGAGCGGCCTCATGCATCGCAGAACTGGCGCGAGAAACCCCCGGCTCTATCACCCTATTGACCACCCGAGGACAATCAGGTCTCCGACGGCTAGTCACAGGATCGGTCGCCGACACACTAATCCGTAATTCGGGAAAACCTGTCGTAATTATCCCCCCAACGCGCTAAACGCGCCCGCGAAAGCCAGGCCCGCCGCGCGGACAACCTCGCTTGCCGCATAGTATATATAATGTGCATATCATGAATTCAGAATTCACCCATACGACCCCGCTCGACAGATTCGGAAGGCCGCTCAGAGATCTACGGATCTCGGTCACAGACAAGTGCAACTTCCGTTGTCCATACTGTATGCCCGCCGAGATTTACGGAGACAGATACGAATTTCTGCCCAGAACATCCCTGCTCACCTTCGAGGAGATAGCCAGATTAACGCGCATTCTGGTCAAGCTGGGCGTGGTGAAAGTTCGCATAACTGGCGGCGAGCCGCTGGTGCGAGCCGAAATAGACAAGCTCATCTCTATGCTCGCGCGGGTACCCGGCATAGAAGACCTGACCATGACCACCAATGCCTTCCTGCTCTCCCAGTTCGCCGACAAGCTGAAAGCCGCCGGACTACGCCGCGTCACAGTCAGCTTAGACTCGCTCGACGACTCGGTTTTCAGACACATGAACGGACGCAATTTCAGCACAGAGCGGGTGCTAAAAGGCATCGAGGCCGCGGACAAAGCAGGCCTGAACCCCATCAAGATAAACGCCGTAGTTCAGCGAGGCGTGAACGACCACACAATCGTTGACCTCGCGCGGTTCGCACGCGAGCGCGGTTACATCGTCCGCTTCATAGAGTACATGGACGTCGGCACACTAAACGGCTGGAAAATGGACGACGTGGTATCCGCGGAGGAAATACTCGAGCGCATACACGCCGAAATGCCCCTAGAGCCTGCGGAAGCTAACTACAAAGGCGAAGTTGCCCTACGTTACAGATTCAAAGAAGGGGACGGCGAGGTTGGAGTGATAGCCTCAGTCACCAAGCCGTTTTGCGGAGACTGCACCCGTATGCGGCTATCCCCTGAGGGCCAGATAGTGACCTGCCTATTCGCCGCCTCAGGAACAGACCTGCGAACACCCCTGCGAGACGGCGCGACCGACGAGGAGATAGAATCCATCATTAACGGTATATGGGGACTGAGAGACGACCGCTACTCAGAGATAAGAACCATGTTCACTGATGAGCCGCGCAAGAAAGTCGAGATGTATCACATCGGCGGCTAAAGGTCCCCCCTCAGCACATCTACACCCGTTGGACCACTGCTCCCGCCGCTCGGCTCTATCGTTATACCCATCCCGTCGAACTGCACGAACGGAGCCAGCGGTATGATTATCGTCTGGCCGTATCCTGTCGAATCAACAGTGAACCAGCCCGCGCTATACTCAACGCCGTCCCGTGTCAGCCAGATCTGGTAAACCTTGTCGGGCGGCAGCGACGGCAGATCAACCACCAGAAGCGCCCCCCTGTTGAAAGTATAGGACACCATCACCAGACCGCGCGCCGACGACCATGGGCCGGCGCCAATGAGCGTGTTCACCGACGTTCCGGGCGTAGACGACATCCTCATCAGCTCATAGGTCATTTCGCGGTGATCCCTGACCGCGGACATAACCTCGCTCTCACGCTCCCGCGCCAGCGCCAGTTCGCCCGAAAGCCGCTCCGCGTCCATAGAAACCTCGTTCAGCCTATTATTGAACCATACGCCGAGCGCCAGCGCCGCCACAACCACAACCACAACCATAGCGCCCCTCCACCCTCTCACCGCATCACGCCCAAGCTGTCGCGTCTGTTCTGACACCCATCCCCGCGCCGCGGACACCGCGTCTTTCGACTCTATCCTAGAAAGCAACCTCTCCCTAACACTGCTCGGAGGGTCCAACTGGGGCGCCCCAAAAGCCAGAGCGGATACCATCTCCACCGCCATAGCCCGACTACAATCACGGCACCCGGAAACGTGGCTCTCAAGCGCGACCGCTTCATCACTATCCAGAGCGCCCAGAAGATACGGAACTATAAGCCCCTCAACATCGCTACAATCCATGCTCGGCAGACTCCCGAATCTGCGGCCCAAGGACTTCTCTCAGTTTCTTCATAGCCAGTCTCATTCGTGTCTTCACGGTTCCCAGAGGCTGATCAAGCTTCCTGGATATCTCCGAGTGGGTCAGCCCCCCGAAATAAGCCAGCACCACCACATCCCGCTGTTCCGGCCTCAATGTCATCAGCGCCGACTTCAGGCGAACCCCCTCGTACTGAACCGTCACGTACTCCGTCGGATCGTCCGACCTAGACTCTGTTGGCCTATTGGTAAGGTCAACGTCATACTGGACCCTGTTATACTCTCTGCGGCGTTTGCGCAACTCGTCTATCGTCCGATTATGAGCGATGCTGAAAAGCCAAGTCGTTACCTTGCCTCTATCCGGCTTGTAGCTTCCCGCCCGCCGCCACACATTCAAAAATGTGTCCTGTGTGACCTCTTCGGCCGCGCTAGGGTCTCTCAGGACACGCATGGTCAGAGAATAAACCGGCCGCGAATATCTTGAATACAGCGCTTCAAGAGCATTTTTATCCCCGTTGCTGATACACTCCATCAAACTCTTATCTTCGACTTCTGCATAATTCATGATTCACGCATCGAGCAGACCTGTCGGGACCCGCTCGCCTTTCTATACGATATTGGACAATGCTCAGATTCTTTACACCGCATCGAACATAGCATCCCTTTGAACAACTAAAACGAACCGGAAAGCATATAGTTAGGTATCTGAAACTAAAACCATGCGGCAAACTTGTAAAACATTAGATACGCGAACGCTGGAAAGAGGTTCAGCCCGGCTGGGAATACCCTTAGACTCGGAGCAGCTCGATAAGTTCCGGCGCTACTACCGCGAACTGGCGAAATGGAACTCAATGATGAACCTGACAACCGTAACAGGATGGGAGAATGTCCAGAAAACTCACTTCCTCGACTCCCTCGCCATAGCGCGCGCGCTACCTTCCGACGCCTCAACCGCCCGGAACTTCATTGACATAGGCTCCGGAGCGGGATTCCCCGGCGTCCCGATGAAAATAGCCTTTCCCCGCCTGTCCGGAACTCTAGTTGACGCCACCGCTCGGAAGGTCGCCTTCCTCAGAAGCGTAGTAAGCGAGTTAGAACTATCCGACATCGAAGTCCGGCGCGCGAGGGCCGAATCACTGGCGCGCCGCGAGAATATTCGGGAAAGCTTCGATCTGGTCTTCGCCCGCGCGGTGGCGGCCATGCCAACACTGGCCGAACTCACCTTGCCTTTCTGCAAAGTGGGCGGCGTCGCGGCTCTGCACAAGACACGCGCGGCCTCCGGCGAGATAATCGCCGCTCACAAAGCCATAGAAACCATGGGCGGAGCCATACGCGAAATCGTCAGCGCCGGCGGAAACAACAAAACACTGATCATCATAGACAAGGTAGCCTTCTCCCCGCCCATCTACCCCCGCCGTCCCGGCATCCCATCAAAACGTCCCATTCTCGAAGCCGGCGCCGGATAGACAACCCTGAAACCCCCATGACAAAAAACAGCGAAAACTCACCGTCTTACGCATCCATCACAAGGCGCGTATTCTCAATCCCCACACTGCTCTCCTTCGGGGTAGCCGCTGGCCTCATACTCTTTCTCGCCACCAGGTTCGACCTAGACTGGGGCGAGACATGGCGCGCCGTCCGAGACATAAACCCGTGGCTATACCTCCTCGCCCTCACCCTCTACTACCTGAGCTTCATATTCAGGGGAATGCGCTGGAACATACTGGCGACCAGCGCCGCCCGGTCAAGCCCCGGAAACACCCGGATACCCTCCACGTTCCACACCTCCCAACTGATAGTCATCGGCTGGTTCGTCAACTCGGTAACCTGGCTCAGAATGGGCGACGCCTACCGCGCGTACGCCTTCGCCGAAGATTCGGATAGCAGCTTCTCATGGAGCTTGGGAACCCTCCTGGCCGAACGTGTCATGGACATGGTAATCGTAGCCGCTATCATCCTCGCCTCCGCCGCCGTCCTGACAATTACAAAAGGGCAAGCGATCTCCGGCTACATAATCGTCATGGCGTTCGCTATGACCTCGGTCATAGTCGCCATTGCGGTTTTCATGAAAGCATACGGCGAACGCGCCGCGAAATTTCTGCCCGCCGGAGTGAACGCCGCCTACCGCCGCTTCCAACAAGGAACCCTGGGCAGTTTCAGCTCCCAACGAATGCCCATCGCTACGCTTCTCGGCCTCGTAGGATGGCTGCTGGAAATGGCCCGCCTATACTTCGTCCTAGAGGCCTTGGGGATAGACTTCAGCCTGACGCTGATCCCAATCGTCGCAGTCGGACACGCCATCCTGAGCACAGTCCCTACTCCGGGAGGCGTCGGAGCCGTCGAGCCGGGAGTCACCGGACTCCTGCTTATCGAACTAACCGCGCCCGCCGCCGCCGCCGCCACAATCGTTGACCGCTCCATCACATTTATCAGCGTCATAATCATCGGCGCGACGCTGTTCCTGCTCAGACAAGCCGCGCGAATGCGCCGATCACGACATCGCGCCCCCAGAACAGGCGCCCACGCCCAGGGAGAATAGGGCAGCCTATACCCCCGTTTCGTGGGAATCTACCGCTTTGCGCAAGTTATTCCCAATTTTAATTCATGCAAATTTTATCTTGACTTGTTATTAAATTGTGCGTAAACTCCGCAACAGAAATAACTCCACAAGAGGAGAGGGGAGAGTTATGGTCGCAAAAGAGGTAGATGTTCACCATGTCGTAAAGCGTCCTGGCAGAGTTCACGGAGACCCGGATTACGACATCCCGGTTCCCGACAGCCTGACTACGGTTCCGGGCACACGCAAAAACGACGTGGATGTTTCCTTCTACACCAGAGTTTATCCTATTGAGTCCCAGAACATTGAGAAGGCGGCGGACCGCGAGTGGGTCTGGACCGTCTATACGGACGATGTTCGCCAGTATCGTGAAGAACATGACAGGGTCAACAAACCACTGGTGGACGCCGCCGCCGTGTCCGGCGAGATAGAACCCACCGGAACGCCGGACATCGGCAAGGACATGACCGACCAAATCCGGCTCAGGGCGCGCGAACTCGGCTTCGGCGAAGTCGGCTTCACTCGCTTCGACCGCCACTACGCATACCAGAGCAAACGCAGATGGATCAAATACGAACACGCCATCTGCCTCGCGCTCGAACAGGACTTCTGGCAGACACAAACCATTCCCAGCCTCGATGCCGAATTCGCGCACTTCGGCACCTACGAGATGGAAGGCGCTATGGGCTTGGAACTCGCCGCTTTCATCCGCGAAAACGGCTATCACGCGCAAGTGCACAGCCCCAACGACAACAGCGCGGCATACATACCCATGTTCGTGCAGGCTGGACTCGGTCAGCTCGGCGCGAACGGTCAGCTTCTGTCGCCCCACTTCGGCTCCCGCGCCCGCCTTATGATCATCACCACCGACGCGCCCGTTACCTACGACGAGCCGATTGACTACGGCATCCACCAGTTCTGCCAGGAATGCCAAGTCTGCGTCAACCGCTGTCCGGGCAGGGCGCTGGTCAAGGAAAAGGTCTGGTACAGGGGCGTCGAGAAGAACAAACTCATCTACGACCGCTGTCGGCCCGTCATGGCCCGCTATGAAGGTTGCGCCGTCTGCATGAAAGTCTGTCCCGTACAGCGCTACGGCATGAAGCCCGTCATGGAACACTACATCGAGACCGGCGGCGAAATACTGGGCAAAGGCACCGACAACCTCGAAGGCTACGAACTGCGAGACAAGGGCTACTTCGGCCCGGGCAAACTCCCCAAGTTCGACCACAAATTCTTCGACATTCCGCACGGAACCAAGGAAGAGTGGCTATTTGAGGAATTCAAGGCCAGGCTCCAGAGCGACAAAAAACCGGATAGCGAAGAGATAATGGACTTCGTCAGCGAACTCGACGAGATCCTGACCATAGGCCACACCACACGCGGCGACGAATAAAACCAGCCGAACCCTCAATATAATAAACTTAACCTAAGGGGCGGGAACCCACGCGCTGGGGCCGGCCCCTTACTGACTCAGAGCTACACACCGAACGCTTCACGACGAGGTGCTTCCACCCATGCCAGCCTTCAGAAAAGAACATATTGACGCCCTGTTCGGCGAAATAGAGGACAACTACAAGGAAAAACCCGAGCGTGAGCAACTCCACCGCGACGCCCACCTCGCCATCGCGCTCCACGACGCAGGCCGCGCCCTCCCCGACCAAATAGACAGCCGTATCGTGGACATGGTGAACAGGCACAAACCTGAGTAACAGACCATCCCCGAACATCCTCCGATCGCGCTGGAGTATTCTAACCCGGACGCGGGGATTGAGAAGGGCCGCCTAACCCATGCCGCGCGCCTTCTGCTGAGCCAGCCTCACAAACGACAGTAGCTCGTCTCTGTCTGCAATGCCGCTGATGCCCGCTCCGCCGGGACGCTCCTCCCTAACCACTCCATTCATCAGCGCCCACGCCTCGCGCTCGGCGTCACGCACCATCGCGGGATCCATACTCTGCCAATATTGCGCGACAGTATGTCGCATGGCCTCCTCAATCGGAGTGCCGCGTCTAACGCGCCTGCCCACCTGCACTATCAGGTTGCCTACCAATGCGTTGCTCATCCCCATCTCCTACCAATATGCACTACCAAAAGGCCGTCGCGCGCATAGCTCGGACCCCCGGTGCAGTAGCCCATGAAAAAGAACTCAGATAATCCATCAGCCCTAGCTGGTCGTCAGCGAAAACGTCCCAAGACTCATCGACCTGAACCGGCCCGCTGGACTCGCCGCCATTCGAGTTGCGCTAATCCGGCGTAAATCGTTCTTGAAAACCTGGCTGGGCCAATTGCTGACGACCGAATCCAACCCTCCCTCGGCGTCGCCAAAAGCGGGAAACCTGACCCAACCTCCTCATAATGGATGAGCGCATCGCCTCTAGCATAAAACGGCGCTGCGACTTCTCCTTCCTTGCCCGGCAACAGCCCGTCCGAGCATATGAAATCGGTGGCTGCCCGGCCAGGATTCGAACCTGGGTCAGAGGCTCCAAAGGCCCCTGTGCTGCCACTACACCACCGGGCAGTATTCATTAATCATGCGAACGAGCGCGGAACGCCAACTAACTTCTGCAGTACGAGGTTCAGACTAGCGTAAAAGTGTACCTATACCAATCCTTCGAAACAACCGCTTACACCTTAGCCTCTTCCCCTTCATCCTCTATAAAGCCCATATCGCGGCCCGCTTGGTACAAATTCAACGTCCAACCCACTCCGAATATAGTCGGGGTAATGACACGCCTATCATCAGGGTTCCACATTCTCGCCCTAACGCGCCCCACTGTGGGCAGACGAAAATCGAACGGAACTCCATAGTACCGCCCATGCGATTTCTTCTCCCTATATGCCTGAACCGCAATTGCCGCCAGCGCGATTGCGTATGCGATCTTGATAAGCTTGCCTACCATCAAATCCTCTCCCGAACCACCTTGAAACCTATCCTCATACAACTATACAGAATTTCGTTTCCCCACGATACCACAACCCCCATCACAGCCGTGTCCGCAGACATCCGTCTCCGGCGTTCACCCCCATGTAATGCGCGGTGAACGCGCTCGAACGCGTCATGGCTTGCTCTTCACATGGAAAGAAGCGCGGAGTCCTCTCGGAAGCTCCCATATGTAGTCCCGATACGAGGGTTCACGACCAAGATATAGAAACCACACTCCGCGACTTCAGACCTAATCCTGAGACGCCGTCCCAAACAAGCGCCTTAGCGCCGCCGCCTGCTGAACCCACACCCGCCCGCCGCCCAGTCGCATCGCGCCAAACTTTGCTGTATCATTACCCTGCTCTCTCAGCCAAGTCCCCAATTCACCATCCCCGCCACGGAGGAAGAAGTGACCTCAGACCCACGTCCCGACGTTGTTGTAGTAGGTGGAGGAAACGCCGCCCTCTCAGCCGCGCTTGCGGCCATCGAACAAGGCGCGAACGTCCTCGTGCTGGAAAAGGCCCCCGAACACCTGCGCGGAGGCAACTCATATTTCACTGGAGGACTGTTCAGGTTCGCCTATGACAGCCTCGAAGACCTTCTCCCGCTCCTGCCCGAAATGTCCGAAGACGAAAAATCCGGCATAGATGTCGGCTCCTACACCCAGAACGCATTCTACGAAGACATAATGCGGGTGACCGAGGGCCTGTCCGACGCCCAACTCGTCCAGACCCTCGTATCCCGGTCCCTTCCCACCATGCGCTGGCTCGGAAAGCAGGGTGTCCCCTGGATACTAGCCTACGGACGCCAAGCCTTCAGGCGCGAAGGGATTCTCAGGTTCTGGGGAGGGCTGATAGTCGAGGCCGTCGGCGGCGGAAAGGGCCTATCCGACACACAATTCGAGCTAGTCAAGCGGAAGGGCGCCGCCATCAGGTACGGCGCTAAGGCCAGCGCTCTGACCACCAACAGGCGCGGCGAAATCACAGGACTCGCCATCCGCGACCAGGACGGCTTCCACGACATAGAATGCGACTCGGTCGTGCTCGCCTGCGGAGGCTTCGAGGCCAACCCCGAGATGCGTACCCGCTACCTCGGACCCGGCTGGGAACTCGCCAAAGTGCGCGGCACCCAATTCAATACCGGCGACGGTATCAGAATGGCGCTCGACATCGGCGCCCAATCCTTCGGACACTGGAGCGGTTGCCACGCCGTCGCATGGGACCTCAACGCTCCACCCACCGGCGACCGCAACATAGCAGACCTGTTCCAGAAACACTCCTACCCATTCGGCATAATAGTAAACGTGGACGGACAGCGTTTCGTGGACGAGGGCGCCGACTTCCGAAACTACACCTACGCCAAATACGGAAGGGAAATACTCTTCCAGCCCCAGCGCGCCGCCTTCCAGATATTCGACCAGAAGACAAAACATCTACTCAGAGACGAATACCATATCCCCCAAGTCTCGATGGTACAGGCCGGCTCCATCGAGACGCTGGCCGACGGACTCGGCATAGACCGCGACGGACTAGTCTCCACCGTCCGCCAATTCAACGACGCCGTGCAGGACGGCGACTACAACCCCACCTCTCTGGACGGAAAGAGCGCCCTCGGAATTGACCCGCCCAAATCCAACTGGGCCTTGCCGATAGACTCCCCTCCATACATGGGCTACGCCGTAACATGCGGAATCACCTTCACATTCGGCGGCCTGAGAATTGACCAATCCGGACAGGTCCTCGACACGGAGGACGCCCCGATACGGGGCCTCTACGCCGCGGGCGAACTGGTAGGAGGCCTCTTCTATCACAACTACCCCGGCGGCTCAGGCCTCATGGCAGGGTCCGTATTCGGCAAAATAGCCGGCGAGAACGCAGCCCGATACGCCCGCTCTGCATAAGAGCTAACAGGCTGCGATAACCCGCTTGCCCCCGCAGATACTCACGCAAAACATCCCTACCTCCGGGATCAACCACTCCAAACCTACTATACAATGTTGCAAGATAAGCTCTCCAAATGCGCCATCCTTGACATGAACATATGGGAGACAGTGAAATCCGCTTCCCATAAGCTGGAATCGTGCGCGCTGTCCCTGGTGGACGCGCTTCCCCCCTACTACGTAGTCGAGGGAACTGTGGAATCCAAGACTATTGACGAGAAAGGAAGATACACCCTGCTGGTCAACGGCGCTCCAATAACGGTTGATCCGCCTACATTCAATATCCTCGACACCGGAGAGCGCATTCGTGTGCGCTACACGCGCGGCGCGCGCGCCATAAGCATAGACCGCTACACTACCCCCAACGGCCGCCAATGACCGGCTCCCCTTCTATCTCCCGTCGTGCCTAGAGAGTCGCCACTCCTTTGCACATTTGTGCTTACCCTGCTACAATATCCCTTGTCTTCCCGCTATGAATGTAAAACGCTCTACCGGACACCTCAGCCGAGGCTAGGACATAAAATCATAAACTGCAATATATGATAAATCCGACAGAAAAAAATTTTCCGGCCATTTAGCTACAAAATCTGGTGAATGCAGGTGAAATGCAGGCGCCAGACATCACCTGCAGCCTACTTGTTAGTCACCAGCGGATCACCTGAAGAATGACCTGAGAATATATATACCAAAATATATAAAACCATCCGACATTCTAGAAGTTTAGATGCAACTGCCCAACCGGACGTCTTGGAATCCACCCCAATAGCCGGCGCCATTCCGGCCATCTACATCACGACGACAACACAACGGAGAAATGGCATGCCCAGCGACAGCAAGCAAGAGTGGCGAGAAAACACCCTCGACCCTGTACTACGGCGGTTCGGAGAGCGTCAGGACAGGTTCGAGACCGCCTCCGGCATCAAAGAGGACATCCTATACACTTCGGAAGACAGACCCGACTCCGACAACGGACTCGGCTACCCCGGTGAATACCCCTACACGCGCGGCGTACAGCCCACCATGTACCGCGGACGCCTCTGGACAATGCGCCAATATGCCGGAATGGCCTCCCCGGAAGAATCTAACCGCCGATACCGCTACCTGCTCGAACAGGGCCAGAACGGCCTGAGCGTCGCCTTCGACCTACCCACCCAAACAGGCTACGACTCCGACCACCCCATGGCGCAGGGCGAAATAGGACGCACCGGAGTCCCGATAAGCAGCCTCGCCGACATGGAGACGCTTTTCGACGGCATCCCGCTCGACAAGGTCAGCACCTCAATGACCATCAACGCCACCGCCTCCATTCTTCTCGCGCTATACATCGCGGTCGCCAGAAAGCAGGGAGTCGCCCCAGAAAAACTCAACGGCACCATCCAGAACGACATTCTCAAGGAATACATCGCGCGCGGTACTTACATCTACCCACCCAAACCCTCCATGCGTCTGGTAACGGACTCCTTCGCCTACTGCTCCGAGAATGTGCCTCGCTGGAACACCATCAGCATCAGCGGCTATCACATGGCCGAGGCGGGCGCGACAGCCGCCCAGGAACTCGCCTTCACCTTCTCCAACGCCATAGCCTACGTGCAGGCCGCCGTTGACGCCGGGCTGAAAGTTGACTCTTTCGCCCCCAGGCTCAGCTTCTTCTTCGTCGCCCAGAGCCACCTATTCGAGGAGATAGCCAAGTTCAGAGCCGCCAGACGAATGTGGGCGAAGATCATACGCGAACGATTCAACGCTCGGAATCCCAGATCATGGACCTGCCGGTTCCATACCCAGACGGCGGGCGTCACCCTCACCGCGCAACAACCCGACAACAACGTGGTGCGTACCACCATACAATCCCTCGCGGCCATACTCGGCGGAACCCAATCGCTACACGTAAACTCCAAGGACGAGGCCCTCGCGCTCCCAACCGAGGAATCCGTTCAACTGTCCCTCAGAACGCAGCAAATCCTCGCCTACGAAATGGGCGTCGCCGATACTGTGGACCCGCTCGCCGGCTCATACTACATCGAAAACCTTACAGACCAGGTTGAGCGAAAGGCATTCGAATACATCGCCGCAATGGACGAGATGGGCGGCGCGCTGTCCGCCTTGGACAGAGGTTACCAAATCCAGGAGATACACGAAAGCGCGTTCAGACATCAGCGACAAGTAGAATCGGAAGAACGCGTAGTAGTCGGCGTGAACCGCTTCCAGTCTCCCACCCCGCCCATAGAGAAGTTGCAGATGATCGAGCGCGCGGAGACCCAAAGACAATTGGAAAGGCTCGCCAAAGTGCGGAGTGAAAGGGACGAGTCGGTGGCTCTGGCCGCGCTATCCGGGCTGGAAGAAGTTGCGCGTGGAACGGATAACACCATGCCCGCGATACTAGAATGTGTCGAAGCGTACGCCACCCTGGGCGAAATATCCGACGTCTTCAGAAAAGTGTTTGGCGAACAGCGAGAGTTCTCGCCATTCTAGCCCAACTCAAGGCAAGTTGCCGAGTTATGGAGACGAGATATCGTAAAGCGGCGTTGCCCGTCTCGGTCTCTACTTCAAGCGAAGAAGCGGCGGCGGCGGTTCATCGGCTCAGGGAGGCATACTTGATGTCTGCGTCAGCGACCTCAACTCGACCTGCGAGGGCTGAATGACATGAAGTTGGGGCTGGCTGATGTCTTCATCCTGTTCGGGGCGGTCGTAATCGCCTGCGCCTCAGAGCCAGCCCGCCATACACAGGCGAGTGGGTATTTTGGGTACTCTCACGGGATTGTGCCGCTAATCGGCGTGATCATCTAGCCTCCCGTCTTTTGATATAGTTGAATGTAGTTAAACTGCCTCGGACGAAACGGCGGCGCTTGATAATTGAAACCCCGCGCGGAGCCTGAAACATGACTGAGTTGTTGCTCAACGAAGAAGAATTGATGCTGAGAAGCTCCGTCCGCGAGTTCGCCGAATCCGAACTGGCCCCCAGAGCCGCCGGCTACGACGAAAGCGGAGAGTTCCCCGCCGACAACATACACGGGCTGGCCCAACTCGGCATCCTCGGGCTGGGCATAGACGAGAAGTACGGCGGCAGCGGTGGCACAACACGCCAGATGGTAGTGGCCGTCGAAGAGATAGCCAGGGCCTGCGCCGCCACCGCCACCATACTAGGCGCTCACCTATCGCTATGCGCCCAATACATCGCCATGTTCGGGACAGAGGGCCAGAAACGCGAGTTCATCCCCCCTCTGGTATCCGGCGAGAAGATAGGCGCGTTCGCTCTCACCGAGCCGGGCGCGGGCTCAGACGCGGCCGCTCTCAGAACCACCGGAACCCGCTCCAATGGAGGATACATCCTGAACGGAGTCAAAACCTTCATCACCAACGCCCCCGAAGCCGATACTATGGTCGTAATGGCGACTCAGGACAGGGCGCTAAAAGCGCGAGGCATTAACACATTCATCGTCGAAACCTACACGCCCGGCATCGAGATAAACCCCCTGCATGGCAAGATGGGCATAAGAGCTTCCTCCGCCGCCGAAGTAGTCTTCGACAACTGCGCTGTGCCGGAAGAGAATCGCATGGGCAGCGAAGGCGACGGCTTCCGCATGACCATGGAAGTCTTGAACGCCAGCCGCATGGCCATAGCCGCGCAGTGCGTCGGCATAGCCCAAGCCGCCTACGACGCCGCCCTATCCTACGTGAAGCGGCGCGAGGCCTTCGGACAGAAACTAAGCGAATTCCAGGGTTTGCAATGGTACCTCGTCGAAATGGCGACTAACATCGAAACCGCGCGCCTTCTGACATTGAAATCCGCCACCCTCAAAGACGAGGGCAAGCCATTCATAACCGAGGCATCCATGGCCAAACTCTACTGTTCTCGCGTCGCAGTCGAGTGCGCCGACAAGGCCGTGCAGATCCACGGCGGAGTCGGATACTTCGCCCCTACCAACGTCGAACGCTACTACCGCGACGCCAAAGTAACCGAAATCTACGAAGGCACAAGCGAAGTCCAGCGCCTCATCATCGCGCGCAACCTGCTGCGCGACTGAGACCGCACGACCCTTACCACATGGAGAGAACCACATTGAGCGCAGATTCTCAGACATCACCCTGCAAAGCCCGCCATATCAACCATGTCGCCATCGCCGTCAAAAACATCGAAGACACACTCGCCTTCTACCGCGACGTGTTTGGCGCAAGCGAGGCCGAAGTGGAGAACATCGAAGACCAGGCTGTCAGGGCCGCCCTCGTCCGAGTCGGCGGCTCGCAACTAGAGTTCATCGAGCCTACCAACCCCAACGGCGGCGTCGCGCGGTTCATAGAACGCAGGGGCGAGGGCGTCCATCACATCTGCTTCGAGGTCGAAAACCTCCAAGAACGCCTCGACGCGCTCGCGGAAAGCGGAGTCCAACTCATAGACGTCGCCCCTAGAGAAGGACTATCCGGGATGATAGCCTTCATTCACCCTAGGGCGACCCGAGGTGTACTGATAGAGTTGGTGGACCAGGACACCGCGAAGAGGTAAAACGCATGACTACACAGCATCCAATCCGTGTGCTTGTCGCAAAGCCGGGCCTAGACGGACACGATCGCGGCGCGAAGATAATAGCGCGCGCGCTCAGAGACGCAGGCATGGATGTCATCTACACCGGCATCCGGCAGACACCCCAAATGATAGTCGAGGCCGCGCTTCAGGAAGACGTGGACGTGATCGGTCTGAGCATCCTATCAGGGGCGCACATGGACCTGTTCCCACAAATATTCGACAGCCTGGAGACCAACGGGATGCGCGACATCCCCATTATCGCCGGCGGCATCATCCCCGAATCCGACAGAGTCGCCCTAGAGCGGATGGGCGTGCGCGCCGTCTATGGCCCCGGAACCCCGACCAACAACATAGTGGAGCGAGTCCGCCGGCTCGCGGCGCAACGTCAAGCGAGCCTTTAAGCTACCCTTCCTGATCCACTCCCCGCCTAGCGCTCCGAAGCTGTCTCAGCCAGCGGAGAATTACGGCGGACGCGGACACCAGCAACGCCGTCCCTATTATAGCTGAAGTGCCGAGCGCGCCCGGGTCCGCGACCTGGATTATCGAAGTCTCTCCTGCCAGATGTCTCCGCCATTCGGTGTCAAGCTCATCCACCCCAAACCCGTATGCGGCAATCAGAGCCTCATCTATATCGCGCCCTTCGTTGATTTTCGTTAGCAATGAATCCATACGCTCGAGACCGAACTCGTCCATCAGGAAATTCACTACGCTCGCCGACTGAGAGTAGAACAACCTGACCTCATTGGGTCTGCCCGGCGTCACGCCCATATGCCGCAATGGAATCAAGGCCCCGGTCCTGTGCGCTCTCCGCGCGTGGGATTCGTAGTAGTCTCCCCTGGAAGGCTCGAAGTGCATGGCCAGACCCTCATTCAGCCATGCCGGAGGTTTGGCGCGCGCCGAATCTACCCTTTCGGCGAACATCAAGTGGGTGAGTTCATGGATGAGGCTATCTCTGTTGAGTCCGGCCAGAACAAGAACCCCGTATCTGTCGAAAGCGAATCCGCCGTAGAGAAATGTGTCCTGAGCGGTACGGCTTACGGGCGGAAAACCACGTCTAGCTTCAGAGCGGCTGTTCAATATTACCGCCTTGAAATTATAGTCATCTTCCAACCCAAACAGATCTTTGACTGCGCCCATGCGTATGGAAACATCCGCCGCCATACTCCTGACCGCGCGCTCCGACCTGTCGTGCCAGAGCAGAGTATAGTCATCCTCAACCAGCCGCCGCCAATCGTATCTCGGGTCCAGATACTCGAACGTGAAGGGGTCGGACATGACGCTATTGCCCCGAGTGTCCGTAAAGACGTAGTAGTACTCTACGTCCGTCCCTTGTGGTATGAATCCATGCCCGCCGGTGTTCATCACAAACTCGGCTTCTATGTTCTCAGAATCAGTGAAGCGAACGGGATATGTATAGGTCTTCACCCCATGAGAACCTAACGTGTAGTAGAGACGAGCCGACTCTACGCCGGGCGGCGCTTCCGCCTCCAGCGTGAACACAATCCGGTTGGGAAACTCTATGCGATGGCTGGATTCGACTATCCTGATAACGCGGCTATTCGCGCTGCCGTCTGGGATATCGCCGCCCGCGCCGTACCCGCCAAACAGACCGGCTATCGCGGCTAGTACCGATAGAAAAAGCACGCTCGTCACTCCACGATTTCAATGGACGATGCGAGAGATATTTCTCGCGCCGGGTTATATACCTACTATTTTGATTGTCGAATGGGCCTTATAGATTCGATTTATGTTGATGAGCAGCGCCGTCAGCTCTTCAACATAGCGAGAGTTCTGCAACCCGCCGCCGTCAACCGCCCTGACTGCCTCAATGCCTTCCGCTAACTCCATGACCCGGGACTTCGCAGCAGAGTCGTCAGCGCACACTACAACATCTGACTCGATCGCCACGTCTGGCCGCAACAGATCTTCCGCGCTTAAATTATGAAACGCCCCAACGACTCTGGAGTTAGGAACGAGAATTTGGGCCTGCTGCGCCGCCGAACCCTCCTCCACGGCTATCGCGCTTGCTACGCCTCTGCTGAACCGCATCGGAGCCACCACGTCCACCACCAGCTTGCCATCAAGACTATCTCGGAGGGATTCCAACGTCCGGCGATGCCCGGAGTACGGGACTGCGATGAAGACAATATCCGACTCGGCGGCGACACGCTCATTAAGCGCGCCGCTCACGCTCAGGCCGTCCCTTATCGCTCCGACCTCATCGGCGGCGTCTTGGGCCCGTCCCGCGTCTCGCGAACCTATCGCCACCCGTTCTCCCGCCATCGCAAATCGAAGCGCGAGCCCTTTGCCCTCGGGTCCGGTTCCCCCAATAAAACCTATCATTGAGTCTCTCCGTAGTTATTTGTCAGGTTATGTGAGTCCATTTAGTAGTGCAATCCCGAGCATATATTGTAACTCAGTTCAGGAGTAAATACGTGACAGTTCGGGAAACTCAAGGCTTGCGCTAACTTGTGTCTATCGGCTCCCGGCTCCGGAACGCCATTCCCGCTTTAGCGGCAATCCATCAAGCCTAGCCCAGAGTACGACTACGTTACTCTTCTGGCTAGATGATGTACAATAAGGCCAGAGTAGGAGGCAGCCGATGACATTCATAGAGACGATGACTCCGAGAGAGCGTACCCTCGCCGCGCTTAATCACCAGCCGGTGGACAGACCGCCGGTGGCGAATCCGACGAATGTGGCGACCGTGGAGCTTATGGACCTGGTTGACGCGCCGTTCCCGGACGCCTGCCGAGATCCCGAACTAGCTGCTAGGCTTGCGGCGACTGGGTACACCGAACTGGGCTTCGACGCGGTTGCGCCTTACTTCACCATCATACAGGAGTCATCCGCGCTAGGCTGTGATATGCAGTGGGAGGATAAAGACAACTGGCCCACAGTCAGGATGTATCGCCCTATCTGGAAGGACTCGCGCGACGTTCATATCCCATCTGGTTTCCTTGAACACCCGGACAACATAACTATCACAAAGTCCATAGAGATTCTCAAGCGGGAGATAGGAAGCGAGGCCGCGATAATCGGCAAAACGATGGGGCCGTGGACGCTGGCGTATCATGTGTTCGGAGTGGAGAACTTCCTACTGATGACCGTTGACGACCCGGAAGAGACCATGCGCTGTCTTCACAAACTCAAGGAGCTTTCGGTCCTGTTCGGCGAGGCGCAAATAGCGGCCGGAGCCGACGCCCTCACCTTCCCCGACCACGCCACCGGCGACCTCGTGAGCGGCGAATACTACAGACGCTTTCTCCAGGACATACACATCGAGATGGCTGAGCGTCTGGACATCCCGCTCATACTGCACATATGCGGCAACACGCTTGACCGTATGCCCTATATCGCCGACACCGGCATGGCCTATTTTCACTTCGACTCGAAGAACGCCCCGCAGGCTGCGATGGACGCCGTGGACGGCAAGATTGGGCTTGTGGGCAACATAAACAACCCCACAACGCTCTACGCGCGCGGCCCCGCGGAGGTGAGAGAAGAGGTTTTTGCCTGCATGGACGCGGGCGTCCAGATGATAGCCCCCGAATGCGCGATTCCACTAGCCACCAAGCTGGAAAACCTGATAGCGATACCACAGTCCGTGCGCGAGTGGAGCGAACTCAACTCCCACAATTGACTGAGGGACATCACACCCCCGCTACACCGAACAGCTTGCGTCGGCTCGCATGCAAGAACCGCGTAGCCACGAAGTTCAGCGGCTTGCGCGCAGACGTGAAGTCATCCCGTAATATGCCGAATACGGAGGACAGTTCCAGCGCCCGCGCCGCCGGATGTCCCTGCGCCATCCCGTAGAACCTGCGCCCTTCACGCTCGTAATCTTCGATAGTCCGTCGCATACGGCGGCTTCCCATGGACGGCAGAACAACGCCGCCAACCATGCGTCCGTACCCGCGCCGCGCGCTATCCGGGAAAACACCTGACAGGAACAGACAGACATCCGCGATGCGCTTATAGTAGCCGAATCGCTGTTCGGGGTCCGCGTCCGCGGCGAACTTCACCAAGCTGTCAATATCCATATCATTATAGCGCACTCGCCGGCGGACTCCCTTCCGCACCCTCACCGGCACAGTGTAACTCTGTATCCGCGTAAACGACGCCATCATCGAAGCCATGTATTCCACCACGCCCGGACGCTCCATGAAATCCAGAACCTCGGACGTGTCGAACACCGGAATCGAGGCGCGTCCCTCCCGCTCTTCTGTGTATGTGATGGTCTCAAGCTCGTGGTACGCTTGGCGCAGAAGCGCCTCAAAGTACAGTGCTGGAGATATATGCAGGAAAATCTCTTCATCGTTCAGAATGCGGTCAAGGAGTTTTTTGTCCCCGACCATAGCCGCTCTGAATTCGCTATCTTTCCTGACCAGTTTTTTCAGCGCGTCGGCGTTCTTCGCGCCCGGAGCCGCGTTCGCCACAACGAAGTCCAGATCCCTATCGGTGAAATTCGGCCACCTAGTGTCCGGACTCAGCATAGTCCCCTTCCGATTCGCAATCACGCCGGCGCCTGTAATCCATGCCTACACTGACCCGTCTATGGACACATCCAGCACCGCGGGCCTTCCCGATTCCAGCGCGCTCCTCAGAGCGGACCCTAGCTCGGCCGGGTCGGTAACGCTTCGTCCGGACACTCCCATAGCTTCAGCCATGCCCGCGATATTCATCGGAATCGGAAAATCCATAGCCATGTACTTGCTCCGTGGATCCTCTTCGCGCAGAATATCCCGCTTATACAAGTTCATGTTGAGCTTTAGAACTCTGTAAGCGCGGTTATTGCATATGATATAGACAACCGGGATATTGTAAGTGGCCGCCGTCCACAACGCCTGAACCGTCATCATGGAACTCCCGTCACCCACGATTCCGACGACCGGCCTGTCCGGATTCGCCAGTTTCAGACCAAGCGCGCCCCCCATGCCCCAGCCCAGAGCGCCGCCTCGCTCGCCAAACACAGTTCCTGGCTCGTCAAACGATATGGCGGAGTGTATGGCGTCGCGGGTGGTCACCGAATCGTCGGCGATGAGCGTTCCGGGCGGCAGCGCGCTCGCTACTTCGGACATCATCCGTTCGGCGGACATCGGGCTCATGTCCCAGCGGTCTTTCAGCCGTTGTTGGACGGCGGCGGCGAGAGCGACCTTACGCTCCGCAAGGTTGGCCGCTCGGCCCTTAGCCGCCTCGCTATCCGATCCACTCATAGCTGACTCTAAGGCTTCGGCCAGCCGAGCGAGCCCGGTCTTGGGATCCGAGATTATACCTACATCAGTAGGCTCGCTCTTTCCGACCTCTGCGTAAGCCTGATCCATATGTATCAGTTTGGTCTGCGGCCCCAGCGCGCGGCCCGAAAAGTAGAAGAAGCCGCTGAAAACGTTGGTCCCGACCGCGAGAACAACATCCGCGTCCGCAAACTCGGCGCGAGTCGCTGGGCTGGACGGAGCGGAGCGACCCATAAACTGTGGGTGCGCCGTGGGGAAGTTCATCTCCGAATACACCGACGAATACACCCGCGCTCCGGTCAGTTCGGCCACCCGGACAGCCTCCTCAACTCCGTCCGACTGTGCCAGCCGGTCCCCCACTATCATCACCGGACCGCTCGCCGAGCCGAGCAGTTCGGCGGCCTCGGACACCGCCTGCGCGTCCGGCGCCATCCTAAAGTACCCGCGCGACGATGGAACTATCTCCACATCCGCCTCGCCGTCAAGCGCGTTCGCGGAAAAGCCCACATAGACAGGCCCGGTCGGCGGCGTCTTGGCCTCGTTGAACGCGCGACGCATGACCGACGGTATCTGCTCCGGATGGGTAGCTTCCGCGCTCCACTTTGTGAATAGCCTGACCATCTCATCAAGACGCGTACGCCCCTCGGCCAGTTTGCGAACGTCCTTATTCGCGCTCGTGACAACCATCGGAGTGCCGCCCTCATTGGCATTGTTCAGAAGGCTGATGCCATTTGCCAAGCCGGTCTCAATGTGTAGATTCACGAACGACGGCCGCTGAGTGGAGCGGGCGTATGCGTCCGCCATTCCCATCGCGGCCCCCTCCTGAGTCGTGAGGATGTATTCGATGTCGGGATAATCTTCCAGCGCGTCAAGTATCGCGCTCTCGCTGGTGCCGGGATTGCCGAATATGTACTCGACACCTTCAGCCCTAAGCATCTCCATAAGCGCGCGTTTTCCGGTCATGCGGGGCATCGCCAAACCTCCGTGTTCAAGTGATGTGTGCTAGGCTCTACGAACAGGGTATCACACGCGAAAGCGAAATATAGGATACTCCGTAACCATCTCGCCCCTATCTCGCGCTTGAAAGCCCAAACTCTCCATTGGATATCCTCGATCCTGACCATATCCCCCTGCCTGACTGGAGAGCTATCCATCGGAAACGCTGTCAACCCTGACGATGCCTGCGAAAATCCAACCGTCCACAAGCTCCCCTATCCAATAGTTTCCGTCACATCTCCGTGATATAATGACCTCAGTCCCCAACTTAGATACTCAACAAGCGCTGAGAATTCCGCAATGACCACCAACACGACGGCGCTCACACAGAAACTCCGAAGTCTGGACAGATTTCCCGAGTTCCCGCCGCGCGAAGATATGCGCAACACGTCCCATCTCCACCTACGCTCGGTCATAACCAGCCTGGTGATCCACTATGCCCATCTCGAGAATACGCTTGTGCATGGAGAGGTTCCGGGCGCGCTGACCCTCTCCCCTTGGGGATGCTACCGGATTCCCGACCTGATAGTGGCGTTCGACTGCGATATCAGCGACATCTATGACCTAAGCGGTTACGCCATAGACCGTCAAGGCAAGCCTCCCAACTTCGTTCTTAAGGTAGCGTCCAAGACAACCGGAATCGCCGACTACACTTCCAAGCGCTCAGACTACGAACGTTACGGCGCCCCGGATTACTGGCGCTTCGATCCGACCGAATGTGAGCGCCATGCCGTCGCTCTCGCCGCGAATGTTCTGACCGAACACGCTGAGTACCAGCCGATAGAGATCGAGTGGATAACCGAAAGGCGCTGTCGGGGATACAGCGAGGCTTTGGGCCTGTATGTGTGCAGGTAAGATGGCTTGCTGAGGTTCTACGATCCCATCTCGCAGAGCTATCTTCGCACCCACGACGAGGAGGCTGAAGCTCGCCAGGCCGCCGAGGCCCGTGTGGAGGACTCGAAGCCGAAATTCGCTGTCTGCGCGGAGAATAGAGACTCTATGACAAGTTCATGCTCGAACTTCTGAAGAGATACTTTGGCTACGATGAGTTCCGTCCGTTGCAGGCGGAGATCATGGATGCCATCATGGCAGGAAATGACACCTTGGTGGTCATGCCTACCGGCGGCGGAAAGTCGTTGTGCTACCAGCTTCCCGCGCTCGCCCTACCCGGGATCACCCTTGTGATATCGCCCCTGATAGCCCTCATGAAAGACCAGATTGACGCGCTAAAGGCGAACGGCATAGCCGCCGAGTGCCTCAACAGTGGAATGAGCGGCGAGGAGCAGTACCGGGTACAGACACTGGCGCTCCGGGGCGAACTCAAGCTCCTATACGTCGCCCCCGAGCGTGTCGTCCGCCCCGGCTTCCAGAGATTCATTGAGTCAATCAGTCTCAGCATCGTAGCGGTTGACGAGGCGCACTGCATATCGCAGTGGGGACACGAGTTCAGACCCGACTACCGCAACCTGAAACTTCTCAGGCGGCTCGCCCCCAACACTCCGGTCATCGCCCTCACCGCGACCGCCACTCAGCGTGTCCGCGACGACATCGTCGCCCAGCTCGATATGACTCACCCATCCGTCTTCACCGGAAGCGTAAACAGGCCCAACCTCAGGTACGCCGTATTCGGCAACGCAGACAAATACGACCTTCTTGTCGAGTATCTGAGGAAACATGACAGGGCAAGCGCGATTGTGTACAGAGGCTCTCAAAAAGGATGCGACGAACTGGCCGAGGATCTCACCGAGAACGAAATCGAAGCTCTACCCTACCACGCTGGACTCGGAAGCGATACAAGGCGGCGCAACCAAGAACGTTTCGTGCGCGACAGGGCGCGTGTCATAGTGGCGACCGTGGCGTTCGGGATGGGTATAGACAAGCCCGACATTCGACTCGTCGCCCACTACGATATGCCCGGTTCCATAGAGCGATACTACCAAGAATCGGGACGGGCCGGACGGGACGGGATGGCCGCCGACTGCATCCTGTTCTACGGAGCGCAGGACCGCGAACGCGAGTTGTTCTTCATCAGCCGCATGGAAGACGACATCGAGCGCCAGTCCGCCCAGACCAAGCTGGAAGCCATCGTAAGCTACTGCCAGACCGGAGCGTGCAGGCGCGCCGCGCTGCTCCGTTACTTTGGGGAGAAGCCGGACGAGGAATGCTGTGACTCGTGTGACGTGTGCGAAGCCGAGACATTCGACGCGACGATAATCTCCCAGAAGATACTCTCGGCCGTGATACGGACCGGCGAGCGGTTCGGGGCGACTCACGTATCACAGGTTCTGACCGGAAGACGAGTCAAGAGCGTCACCGCTCGCGGACACGACGGTCTGTCCGTCTTCGGAGTCGTGAACGACTACACCGCAAAGTCCCTCCGCGAACTGATGGCCACACTCGTCAACCGAGGTCTGCTATCTAGAAGCGACCTACCCTATCCCACGCTGTCCGTTACTCCCCAGGGTCGCCGTTTCCTAAAAAACCGCGAGAGCATAGAGCTTCCCCTTCTGGAAAGCGCGAAGCGCGTAACCCGACGCGCGCGAGCGGAACTTGACTACGACGAGGCTCTATTCCAAAAACTGCGCGAACTGAGAGCAGAGCTGGCGGCCGAGCGCGGAGTGCCGCCCTACATTGTGTTTGGAGATGTGTCTCTGCGCGAAATGGCGCATTACTACCCGCAGAGCGACGACAGCTTTCTGAAAATAACAGGCGTGGGCCGAGTGAAGCTCCGAGATTTCGGCGACCGGTTCCTCAAAGCAATATGCCACTACGCCAGAGCCGAAGAAATAGAAGACCGCACCGCCATGGCGTCACCAAAGACGTCGAGCGACTCAGGGCATTCCTCTAACAAACGCTTATCCCGAGACTCGGGCATAAGCTCATCGCTAAAAATGACGCTGGAACTTCTCCGCGAGGGGCTTCCTCTCGAGGAGGTCGCTAGTCGTAGAGGTCTGGCAAGATCAACAATCTCAACCCATATCGAGTGGCTTATCGAATCGGGGGAGTTGCGAGACTGCCGCGAATATCTGCCAGGCGACACAGACATGGAGCGGATAGCCCGCGCATTCGAAAGAATAGGCGATGCCAAGCTGAGGCCGGTTCATGAGGCTCTAAACGGCGAATTCGCGTACTGGAAACTCAGACTGGCGAGAGCTCACCTACGCAGTCAGGCAAGCCTCCCCTGCTCGGATGCGGATGCTGCGCGTCTTCAAAACCATACCTTTTCAGTCTGACTACCCCCGATTTTCCGCGACAGGCTGTGTATTGTCCTCCCGCATAACGGCAATCCACCCACTGCCCGCCAACGTCCTCAGACCCCAAAGCTCGCCCTGTCGCCACAACCCATTCCACATTTCCAGAATTGCCCTTCATTCACCCCCAGAACCTACGCACACTAAATTTCAAGAATATATATCCGGCCGGCAGCGAGGAACTAAGCAGCAGCAACCAAGACCTATAAGGAGGCGAGTTCCAATGTGCGACACATCCACTACGCCACAATATCAACTCGCCCTAATCGTCCGAGAAGAAACGGACGACGGACGAGACAACGTTCGCTTCCTCAAACACGTCGCCTATGGCGAACTCGACTTCGACGGCTTCAAGCCGCGCCATCGCATAGCCGCGGCCAAAGAGCTACTGCTCAGAGGCTTCGGCCCAGTGTCCGATTGGCCCGAACACATCGTCGAAATCCAGACTGGCGCCCATACCCGGCCTGCGCCCGAGATTGAACGCAGTCGCAGTCGCTTGTTGTGAATCGCAAGTTTCCGCCTTTCATTGTCGTCCCGACCGGACCGAAGAACGACTGCTTTGGCTGTGACTTGAAAAGCCCTGGGCCAACTGCGCGCTCGGAAGAATCTTTGTGTATGATAGTTAGACGGCAATTGCATTGACCAATGATAATAAGGAAGTAAGAATTGCTTGAGTTCGACCGTTTCCAATGGCTGAGTTTCGACTGCTACGGCACTCTGGTTGACTGGGAGACCGGTATCTCGGGCGCTGTCGCCGACGCGCTCGCCCCCCATGATATACGAATTTCCGGATCCGAGATACTGGCCCTCTTCGCTGAGGTGGAGCCGCAGATACAGCAGGGCGGGAGATACCTTGAATATCGCCGCGTCCTGCGAAGGGTCATGGCGATGATCGGCATAAAGCTGGGAGTACAGTTTTCAGAATCGCAGATGAACTGTCTTGTGAATACCATCGGGACGTGGCCCGTGTTCTCCGATACGATAGACTCGCTCCGCGCCATGAAACGCGACTACAAGTTGGCCATCATATCCAACGTGGACGACGACCTTTTCGCGCCGACCGCCGACGCGTTGGGCGTACCTCTCGATCTGGTGGTAACCGCCCAGCAGTGCGGCAGTTACAAGCCTGACCATCGCAATTTCCGAATCGCGCTCGACCGAATGGGCATCCAAAAAGACAGATGGCTGCACATAGGCGAGAGTCTGTATCACGACATAGTCCCCGCCAACCAACTGGGCATCGCGTCGGTGTGGGTCAATCGAGGACATGGAAATTCCGGAGGAGCGACCCGTCCAACGGACGCCGCGCCGGATATGGAAGTTCACGACCTGGCGACCCTAGTGCGGGCGATGGGCCTGAACCTGGACTTACAGGATGAGGGAGGCGCCTAGAGTCGTTGTGGAAAATACCATTTTGACCGGAATGAGGAACGCCAAGCCATCCTCCGGTACAGAAATCCATGTTTAACCTGATACGCGCGATTTGAAAGTTCGCAAAACAACGAGGTCGTTTTATGCTTAGACTCACCATATTGGCCGTGTTCACCATAGGCGCGCTGTTCGTGTCGGCCTGCGGCTCGTCATCCGAATCCGAATCTGAACTCGCGTCCACGCCGCCCACGCCCGAGGCGGCTGGAGAGGTGAAGATAGGCAACGAGATAGGCAACCGGCTCCCTAATTTTGAGCTTACCCTCACCGGCAACGGCGAGAAACTCACATCCACAAGCCTGATCGAAAGTGGAAGGCCGGCTTTCCTCTTCTTCTTTTCCACCACTTGAACAGTCTGCCGCTCCGAGTTGCGGAGCCTGAAAAACGTGTGGCCCGAGTTCGCCGAGAATGTGGACTTCTACGCCGTCAACATTGACCCATCCGACAGTTTCGACAAACTGGAAGAGTTCAAGCGCGACCAGGGCTATCCTTGGCCCCTGACCCAATCCGACAGAGACACCCTGCTCCGCCTCAACGTGATCCGGCAATCAACCAAGGTCGCCTTCGACTCCGACGGAATAATCGTCTATCGTGAAAGAATGGGCGGTGGGAACGTCGAGGAATGGCGTGGACTGTTCCTAGAACTGTCCGATAGCGGTTAGCTCAGTCCGCCCGCGACAAGCGCGCCGGGCCGCCATTCCCAATCCCATCAACCACTGTTCCGAGAAGGATAGCTTCCATATTGGGCAGAATATCCTCGGCGCGCGCCCTCAACTGCTCGCGGGTTAGCTCCGCGATGGGGTGCTGGGTGAGGACTACGGGATACGCCGGCGCTCCCCACATCTCGGCCATAGAGCGCGCCGTCGTCTCGAATATGTCGGTGCAGATAGTAACAGAGGGGAGGCCTGCCTTCTCCGCGTGAATTCCGTCGTGCACACTGCACGCGCTGCATGACCCTCAACTGCCGATTGCGACTATCACATAATCGCAATCCTCCGCCATATCTCGGATCACGCTTGGGTCGGCAGGCTTGGACGCCGACGGCTTGCGATGATAACTCACTGATGCCACCCCATGGCGTTCCTTCAGAACGTCCGCTATTTCTTCAAGGAGTTCCTTTGCGCCGTCCTTCGCGTCGTCAATTAAGCCGAGCCTCTTGCCTGCAAGCGAGTTGAGCCTCGGAGCCGGGGTGAACCCGGGAATAATGGGTTCGGTTGTCGGATCAACCAGAATATGCCGCGCGCGTACCGCTGTCTGTACCATCTCGTTAGCCTCCCGAAAGTCGGATTGGGGATAGCCTTTGTTGAGGTTGTTGGAACGACTGCCGGACGCGCGCGTTACGGACGCTACTACGCCGAACTGGGTTCTCGCTCGCAAGCGACCGAACCCCTTTGACTATCGGCATTATTTGCAAATACAATCACAGATTATGAGTGAGATTAACTATTCCCCCCAAACTTTTCAAAAGACAACCCTAGACAACGGCCTGAGAGTAGTTTCGTGCGATATGCCGCATACTCGCTCGGTGGCTATTTCTGTATTCGTGAAAGTAGGCTCCCGGTATGAGACCGACGCGGAGGCCGGCCTGTCTCACTTCATAGAGCATATGGTGTTCAAGTGCACCAAGCGCAGGCCCGACCCGGTGGATATAAGCTCCGCTGTCGAGGGGACGGGAGGGGTAATGAACGCCGGCACGGAACAAGAGTTGACCGTCTATTGGTGCAAGGTCGCCCAGCCTTACTTCGGCGAAACGCTCGACCTGCTGTTCGATATGCTCCGCAATTCGGTGTACAAGCCGGAAGACGTAGAGAAAGAGCGGCGGGTCATACAGGAAGAGTTGGCGATGATCAACGACTATCCCACGGCGCGGGTAGATTCGTTGATAGACGAGATGCTGTGGCCCGGTCATCCGCTGGGGCGCGACATCGGAGGCACAAAGGAGTCGGTTGACGGCATCACCCGCGATATGCTGCTGGAACACGCCGCCGAATATTATACGCCTCGCAACATAGTGGTCAGTGTGGCGGGAAACGTGCCGCATTCTGAAGTTGTGGCTCTGTCGGCCCAGCTATCGCGCGATTGGCCGAGTTCGGTGTGTGACGATCCCTCCCCGGTCACTCATGCCCAGCAAGAGCCCCGTTTTAAACTGGAGTACCGCAGTTCTGAGCAGTTGCATATGTCAATCGCGTTGCCTGGGCTTCCGCTGAACCACCCCGACCGATACGCTCTCGACCTTATCAGCGTGATCTTGGGCGAGGGTATGAGCAGCAGGCTGTTCGTTGAATTGCGGGAGAAGCGTGGTCTGGCGTATGACGTTCATAGCGGTGTCGCGCACTTTAAGGATACGGGGGGCGTTCGTCATATCGGCGGGAGTGGACCCGTCGAGCGTGTACGAGGCGGTTCCGGCGATTCTGGAGCAGGTGGCGGATGTGCGGGACGCGCTTTCGGAGGAGGAGATGGAGAAGGCGAAGCGGCTGGTGGCGGGCCGCATGATGCTAAGAATGGAAGATACGCGGTCCGTGTCGGCGTGGATGGGAAGTCAGGAGCTTCTGCTGGGGACGATCTTGGAGGTTGACGAGGTTGTTGAGAGCGTGAATTCGATAGCGTTGTCGGACATTGAGAGGGTGGCGTCGAAAAGTTTTGTGACGGATTATCTCAACATGGCAGTGGTGGGGCCGTGCCGAGGGCGTAAGAGGCTGTCGGGACTGCTGAAGTTGTAGGCGCGGTTGGGTGATGCTCAAGCTTCTGTGTGGTTTAATGTGGGCCGTGTTTACTGACTTGCGAATGGAATCCGAACCATCCCTCCATGCTCTACCACTTCTAGCTTGCTGATAGATTCTGGGATGAGCGATCTCAATTCCTCAAACGTATGAGGTCGTGGGCGATCATTGCCGAAGCGCTCAGAGATGGTTGATATGGTACAGGGAAGGGGTTTGGAGGAGGATGGGTCTCGCGGGATGAGCGCTGACGAGATGAGAGCGGACCTTCGCGGTGTGGGGAGTTTATGGAGTGAAAGGTGATTCAGTGTCTTCAGTCGGCTTATGAGTGGAGTATCTGTTTCTGGCGGTGGACTTTGGGAGATGGAAATCGGAGTGTGTGGATGGACTCGATGAAGTCAGAAACAAGCGGCGCGAGCGGTTGTGGGGATGAGACGCCATACGCTGGTGTAGGACGTAGCGTGGAGCCATAGAAACGAGTTGGCGAGTGAAGATGATAGTTCAGCTTGCCTAGAGTCCTAAGCTTAATCCTGCAGGGTGAGTGTTCGAGATGGTTCGTAGATGGGTGGAATGGGCAGGGTGTACGGGAGTCTTGAGTAGAAGATGGCTGCGGTGGACGAGTGTCTGAGCGGACCGGAGTCCGAGTCTGAGCGAATGGAGTCTCCTGTTGGTCGGCTGGAGTAGCGGAATCACATCACTGCAATTTTGCATTCCACTGAGTAATAAATATCGTCCCATTTAGGTAGGTACCGTATTCCAAGTACGATTATTGCTACATGAGATAGTCCAGCGATTCGCAGAAGATTTAAGTTTTCGACACCGGCAATGTCTATGATGGGCGTGCTGATAAGTGACGAGTTCGCCAGCAGCGCCGGAATCAGTAGCCGGCGCCCTGATTTATGGCGCAGAACCGGAGTTGATTTAAACCATGGCGCTATATGCGCGAGATATACGAGATATATAGGTACAGGAATACTTAGAGTAAGGATGATCAGACGCGGTAGATGCATCCACGATAAACTTGACTATGGAGCAAGAGTGGGTCTTGGAATAGAGCCCCAGGCCGATGCAACAATTCAATAAAGAGTGCGTCAGAGCTACTCAAAGTAGGGAAGGGTATTTTTCTTGCGCGCGGGCCGGCATCACAAGTTCCCTCAACAGAATCTTTTCATAAGGGGGTGAATCCGAGGGTGCTGGTTGTCATCTGGCCGCGGGTGGCTTCGGCCTCAAGCATGGATTCGACGGCGCTGATGTTGCGGGAGTAGGGCAGGAGCAGTCGTATGAGGTCGTCGTGGCGCTGGCGACATGAGAAGGCGACGTCGGTGTCACCGATCTTGTCCATTTCGCCGTATCGGACGAAGCCGGCTACGACCATTCGCAGGCGCAGCGCGGGGTTGCGTATATTGCCTTCGCCGGAGACACGGTATGCGTATTCGGCGCCGTTGGATATGCCGGTGGCGGTTATCATCAGGGCGGATTTGGAGTCTTTAATGGTCATGGGGCCCCGGGGGTGGGTGAAGTCGGGGCTTTTTGTAACGGCTTGGGTGAGCAGGAATTTGACGGGTCGTTCGTGGATAGTTCCGCATGGGGAGATGACCTGGTTGTGGGAGCCTTCGACGGGTCGGAGGCCGCCGAGCCTGACCATCTGGTCGCGGATGGCGCGCAGCCGGTCGCGGATCCCGGGGGCGGAGCTGAAGCTCCAAACTGTGAGGACGCTTTCCTTTATATATAGGCCGACCGAGACGTTGCCGAAGTTGGCGTCCATAGGCACGAGTTCCATGCAGTTTCCTATCTCATGGAGTTTGCGGGCTATCTGTCCGCGTTGGGCGATGGCTGATTGGGTCATGTGGCTTCCTCGTTGTTATTGGGCTTGTTTCTTCTTCGCTCTCGACGGCTATTATCTATTATCTTCCGGCGACCGCTCTGCTTAGGCGCTCTCCGGTCACTTGGCGTCTTTGACGGCGGCTCGGAGGGCGCGGATGTGGTCGGGGCCTGTGCCGCAGCAACCGCCGATGATGTTTATGCCCATGTCGGCGAGCCGCTTGAATCGCCGGGCCATGTAGTCGGGTGATTCGTTGTAGATTATTTGACCGTTTTTCATATCGGGTATGCCGGCGTTGGAGTGTATGAGCATGAGTCCGTCGTCGGCGTCGCGCATCTGTTTGGCGAGGTCGAGCATCCGGTCTATGCCGTTGCCGCAGTTGGCGCCGACGACGTCGGCGCCGGCGGCTCGGAGTTCGGCGGCGGCTCGTTCGGGGGTTACGCCCATCATGGTGAAGAAGCCCCTGGGGCCGAGGTCGAATACCATAGTGGCGAAGACGGGTAGGGGAGTGGTGTCTTTGGCGGCTCGGATGGCGGTCACAGCCTCTTCGAGGGCCATCTGTGTTTCAATGAGTATGGTGTCCGCTCCGCCATGGGCGAGGGCTTCGGCTTGTTCTGCGAGGGCGTCGTACATGGCAGCCTCGCTCACGCCGTCGGGTAGGGGTTCCATCATCTCTCCTGTGGGGCCGATGGAGCCGGCGACGTAGTGGTCGGAGTCGGGCTTCTGGCCGGCGGCGTGCCGTGCGGCGAGCTCGTTGAATTCGACAACTCGGTTTTCGTAGCCGTATTTCTTCTGCATGAACCGAGAGCCGCCGAAGGAGTTGGTCAGCACTATGTCGGAGCCGGAGTCGAAGTAGTCTTTGGCCATGCCTCTGACGACGTCGGGGTGGCTGGCGTTGAACTCTTCGGGGCAGCCGCCTGGTTCGAGGCCATGCCGCTGAAGGTATGTGCCGGTGGCTCCGTCGGAGATGAGGATCTCTCCGGATTGGAGTCTTTCCATAAGGGATTGGTGTGTGGCGTTCATTTGGCATCGGCCTTTCACAGTCTGGTATTGGTCAGGCGACCTGATGTTGGTCGGGTCGGTTGGGATAGCGACAGTCGCACCCGGGTTTCGGTGGTTTTATATGTCGTCGTTTATGTTATTGAGGCAGGCACAGGCGGGAATCAGAAGCTTGGCTGGTGAAGGACAGGCGAACTTTCTACTTGCATTTGACCTGCAACCATCTGTATCAGCAGGGTGAAAAATCTCTGTCTCGCTTATTATATATTGTGGCTTATGGTTTTCAGGGTTCAGTTGTGGGTTTGGGACGCGCTGCGTCCGGTTGGAAAGTTTCATATTGGTGAGTCATGGGTGTATTGTATCTAAATCAGTACAAATGTACAAGATGGTAAGGGGTGATGTTTTAGACGCGACTCCTTAGCGGCTTGGCGTTGAACTGCCGGGACGTATTTGTTCCCGCCAGTTTCGGATATTGGTTGTATTGCGGATTGCCGCACGAGAACAGGCCGAATATTTCAAATGAGAGAAGCTCGCGCGGGGGCCTATTGGTCGGCCCAGTGGTCAATGGCTCCGGGGGTGGGGTCTCGGCGGCCTTGTTGGTGGAGGTCTCGGATGCGGGAGACAAGGTCGAGGGGGAAGTCGCGGTTGATGCGTTCGGTTTCGGCGTCGGCGGCCTGTCCGGCGTCGCCTTGGGCTTCGGCGTATTCGCCCCATTCCCACGCCATGAGGTATTCGTCCGCTCCGGCGGAGCCGTCCATCATGGAGATGGCGTCAACGGCTTGCTGGAAGCGGGGGTCGAGCGGGCGAGAAACGGTTTGGGATTCGTCGCGAGCCTGGACCTGGACGGGTATCTCTTTCCAGTACATTATTCTGACTTGGGCCATTTGGTGTAGGGTCCTGCTTGAACGGGGGTTTGGCCGGTGATTATTGTAGCGCCGGACGAGTGGATATGCGATTATTCAGATGAGGAAGCCGGCTGATTGAGGATCGGTGAGTTCCTTTGAGGGTTTGAGCGGTTATCGGAGCGTGATTGAGTGAGTAACGGGAGGTTATGTTATGCCCTATGCGAAAGTGGACGGAGTGAATATATATTATGAGGAGCGTGGGAGTGGGTTTCCGCTGGTGTGGAGCCACGAGTTCGCGGGCGACTATCGTTCGTGGAAGCCGCAGGTACATTTTTTCAGCAGGCGGTACAGGGTAATCACGTATAACGCGCGGGGGTATCCGCCGTCCGACGCGCCGGAGAGTTTGGATGATTATACACAGGAGCGAGCTGTGGAGGATCTGCGGGGACTGCTGGTTCACCTGGGGATAGAGTGCGCGCACATCGGGGGGCTTTCGATGGGCGGCAACGTGGCGCTGAACTTTGGGTTGACGCACCCGGGGATGGCGAGGTCGCTGGTCGTGGCGGGGACGGGTTCGGGTTCCACTGACCCTGAGGGTTTTCGGAGGAATGTGACGGCGCGGGCGGAGATGATGCGGACGGGCGGAATGGATGCGATGGAGGATTATTCTAACAGTCCGACGCGGGTGCAGCTTTTGAGGAAGGATCCGCTGGGGTATGAGGAGTTCAGGCGCGGACTCATGGAGCATTCGGCGCTTGGGTCGGCGCTGACGTTCGCGGGGATTCAGGGTCGCAGGCCGCCGATATTCGACCTTGAAGATAGGATGCGGGGGCTGGATGTTCCGACACTGATCATGACAGGGGATGAGGATGAGCCGTGCATAGAGCCGAGCGTGTTTATGAAGCGCTGCATTCCGAAGTCGGGGCTTGTTGTGATGCCGCAGTCGGGGCACGCGATCAATCTGGAGGACCCGGATATGTTCAACCGGATAGTTCTTGATTTTCTGACGGCTGTGGAGCAGGGGCGCTGGGCGTCGCGGGAGTGGGGTGAGGAGTCGGGGTCTCTTTTGTAAGTCGGGAGTTGAGCGAAGCGCCGGGGAATACGGTATGGCGGGGGACAGTATAATTACAAACGGCGAAATTCGTATAGGAAGTTCCACTTCCGCGCGGGAGTATGACTTCGCGGCGCATCTAACGCGCTTTTGCCGGGCGCTCAGGGGGCATGGGCTGTTGGTTGGGCCGCAGGAGATTGCGGACGCGATTGAGGCGGTTGAGCGTGTGGGGCTTATGTCTGAGGCACGGATATATTGGTCTTTGCGCTCGCTCTTGGTGTCCCGTCGGGAGCATATTCCGATTTTCGATAGGCTTTTCTTCAGGTTCTGGAATTTCGAGATTGTCTCATCGCGTGAGAAGCCGTCTGTGGAGCGGGGTTCGCGCTTCGGCGAGACGCGGAGCGTGGGCCGTCTTCCGCGTGGGCTGGGTGTTCCCGGCGACGATCCGAGTTCTAACGATACTGTAATCCAGCTTTTGCGAACCGGGGCGAGCAGGCGTCGAGGGACGGGCGGGCGTGACCTGTCTTCGCTGGCGTCGGGGGAGGATGTGTCGGAGATACAACGGATAGCGGCGCGGATGGTTCGGGCGCTGGCTTCGAGACCGGGGCGTAGGCGCAAGAGGAGCCGACGCCGCGGCATACCCGACCTTCGGGGCGCGATGCGGTTGAGCCTAAGTACGGGCGGGGATGTTGTACGGCTTCCTCGACTTCGGCGGGTACGGCGGACGCCTCGCCTTCTGGTTCTTCTTGATGTGAGCGGCTCGATGGATAGGCACGCGGGGCTGACGCTGCGGCTGGCGCACGCTGTGGGGCAGCGGACCGGGCGAGTGGAGACGTTCGCGTTCAGCACGGAGGTTACGCGGATAACACGCGCGCTGTCCGCGCCGAATTTCGATGAGGCGGCGCAGAGGGCCGGGATGGCGGTTGATCACTGGTCGGGCGGGACACGGATAGGGGAGAGTCTGCGTGTCATCAATACTATGTATGAACATCTGGAAGATCGTTTCACGACGGTTATTCTGCTGAGCGATGGTTGGGAGACGGGCGATCCCGCCGCGCTGGCGCGTGAGCTTTCGAGGATGCGGCTTAGGACGCGGGGAATTATATGGCTGAACCCTCTGGCGGGGAGCGAGGATTTCGAGCCGCTGGCGCGCGGTCTGCGCGCGGCGATGCCGTATGTCGATCAATTTGTTCCGGCGGGGGATGTGGAGAGCCTGAAGCGGCTGCCGGGGCTGCTGGGGCGAGTTTAGAATTGTGATTTAGAAGTTGAGAGCGTGTAGTGATTAGCGCAGGAGGAAGCGATATGACGACGATGAAGAGCGCGGCGCGGGTCGCGTACGAAACCGGACAGACCGAGATCCACTATCCCGAAACGGACGATATGCCGATGCCTGACGCATACTATCAATCGGATCACTATCTGGGTACTCTGGATATGTTGAAAGGCTTCTTCCGAGATCGCGAGGACGTGGTGGTGGCCGGGAACATATTCATGTACTACGAGGAAGGGAATCCGAGCGCGAACGTGTCGCCGGACTGTCTGGTGGTTCTGGGTGTGGGTACGGATTCGTTCGAGAGGAACAACACGTACCTTGTGTGGGATGTGGGCAAGGTTCCGGACTTTGTGTTGGAGATAGGGTCTCCGAGCACGAGTGGCAGGGACCTGAGAGACAAGCGCGATCTGTACGCGAGCCTGGGGATAGGCGAGTACTGGCGGTTCGATCCGAGCGGCGGCGAGCATTACGGAGAGCCGCTTGTGGGCGAGGGTCTGGTCGGGGGCGAGTATCGAGAGCTGGGGATGATTCGGGATGCGGACGGCGGTGTGTGGGGACTGAGTCCTGCGTTGAACCTGGAGCTTCACTGGGAGGGAGGTCGTCTCCGGATGTATGACCCGGTGGGAGAGCGCTGGCTTCGGACTGTCAGCGAGTAGTCTGAGCTGGCGCTCGCTGAGGAGAGGGCGGAGTACGCTGAGACGCGTGTAGAGCGAGAGCGTACGGCGCGGGAGTTCGCTGAGACGCGTGTAGAGCGAGAGCGTACGGCGCGGGAGTTCGCTGAGACGCGGGCGGAGCGAGAGCGCACGGCGCGGGAGTACGCTGAGACGCGTGTAGAGCGAGAGCGTGCGGCGCGGGCGCTCGCTGAGGCGCGGGCGGCGGAGATGGAAGCGGAGTTGAGGCGTCTGCGCGGGGAGTAACGGGCCGACGCGTGTAGTGATTAGAGCAGGAGGAAGCGATATGACGATGAAGAGCGCGGCGCGGGTCGCGTATGAAACCGGACAGACCGAGATCCACTATCCCGAAACGGACGATACGCCGATGCCTGACGCATACTATCAATCGGATCACTTTCTGGGTACGCTGGGTATGTTGAAAGGCTTCTTCCGAGAGCGCGAGGACGTGGTGGTGGCCGGGAACATATTCATGTACTACGAGGAAGGGAATCCGAGCGCGAACGTGTCGCCGGACTGTCTGGTGGTTCTGGGTGTGGGTACGGATTCGTTCGAGAGGAACAACACGTACCTTGTGTGGGATGTGGGGAAGGTTCCGGACTTTGTGTTGGAGATAGGGTCTCCGAGCACGAGTGGCAGGGACCTGAGAGACAAGCGCGACCTGTACGCGAGCCTGGGGATAGGCGAGTACTGGCGGTTCGATCCGAGCGGCGGCGAGCATTACGGAGAGCCGCTTGTGGGCGAGGGTCTGGTCGGGGGCGAGTATCGAGAGCTGGAGATGATTCGGGAAGCGGACGGCGGTGTGTGGGGACTGAGTCCTGCGTTGAACCTGGAGCTTCACTGGGAGGGAGGTCGTCTCCGGATGTATGACCCGGTGGGAGAGCGCTGGCTTCGGACTATCAGCGAGTCCGAGTCTGAGCTGGCGCTCTCTGAGTCGCGTGTAGAGCGAGAGCGCACGGCGCGGGAGTACGCTGAGGAGAGGGCGGAGTATGCTGAGACGCGTTTAGAGCGAGAGCGTACGGCGCGGGAGTACGCTGAGGCGCGGGCGGCGGAGCTGGAGGCGGAGTTGAGGCGGCTGCGCGGGGAGTAGCGGGCCGAGCGAGGGCCGCGTCGAAAGCCCTGTCGCGGGCGGTGAAATAGGATGTCACAGTGTTTGGAAAATCATTGACATTGGTTTTAGCCTTCTGTATAGTTTTTTTCGGATTTGTAGGCTTCCATGCCCTGTGGCATTGGGTTAGCCTCTTATTCCAGCGGCATATTCATCAGTTCTTGGATACAGGGAAGCGTGAGCAGTGCGTCAGCCGGATATAATCATGGATACCAGCGTACACTCGCTTTTCTATAGCACGCCGCTTCTGCAGAGCGGCCCGTCTCCTCCGTCCTTCCGCCCAGCGGACGGGTCGAGGGGTTTTCATAAGCTATCAGTCACCTCTCTACAAACCAGTACCCAGAATCTTAATAGGGGGTTAGGAAGTGAAAAATAAGTTTGGGTTCATACCCATAATCTTACCAGTACTACTAGTTATGGTCCTGATAATAGGGATGATCAGTATGGGCGGAGCGCAGGCGCAGACGGCGACGCCTGTGCCTACGCCAAATCCGACATCGACGACTATCACGTTCTTGACGTTGGACGCTGAAGGGCAGCCGGTGAACGAGTTTGCCAAGGATGATGGTTGGGTTTCCGGGGACGAGACTAAGAGATTCGATACGGGAATGTCTACTACTACGTTGAAACAGACGCTTGATCTGACATCTCCGCGAGATACCGTCCTCGACAATGTTTTGGTTAATGTGCAAGCCAACTACATTAGGATAAGTGCGCAGGATCATTCGCCCGATCCCACTCCGGAGGACATCAGGGTCACCATAAACGGGATAGGGGTGCCGCAGGGCGACGCGACAAGCACTGGGGTAGATTACATCCTGAAGGAGGGATTCAATCGCTTCAACATCGTGGTACTTGACAATAACGGGCATGAGACCACCCATACCATACAGGTGTGGAGGGTTCCCCGCGATACGCCTAAGTTCCACTCAAGGGCCCTTGACGGCAGCCGACAAGTTTACAAAGTTGACGTGGAAATCCCCTCCGACACGAATAGCGACAATATTGACGATGTGCTTGAAATAATGTTGCCGTATGCTACAGGCGGCAACGGAAAACTTACGTACACACTCCGGGGTGTGGAGTCGCGGAGTGAAACTTGCGACCAAGTCGTCTGCCTCTCCGCCGATGCACCCTCGGGTATGGATTTAATTGATGATGATGACCCGAATTTCAATGCCTTTGGGTACGATCGCCCTGACGGAACGGCAGAACGCCGCCGGAAGATGGCAAGTGGGGCTCCTCAAAGACCTCCCCGAACGCTCCCCGATTGGAAGACAGGAGCGACGAAGCAGAGTACCGCATGCGTTTCACCGTTGAAGACAGCGATGGCGATACGGATACACTTGAGTTCACGCTGGTAATCGTGCGTTTCGTCAGTCAGTTGCCTGGCGATCCTCCCGAAGCTCCCGCGCCGGATCCGAGCCAGTTGGCTCTTATTCAGGTTGAGTACGATGGCATAAGCGAGGGCGAGGAAGGTCGCCAGACGCCTGAACTGTCGCCGGAGTTCATGTCGGACGTAACCTCCTACACGGTGATTGTGCCGACAGATATAGAGGAGGTGGATATCAAGGCTTGGGCCTGGGCTGCTCAAGATGAGGAGGATGCGGCGAGTGTGGACAATAACGGCGCGATTGACAGCAGCCCTGAGTCCGATACTGTTCCGAACGTGAGCGGCAGCTACAATAGGCACGAATGGACAGGGTTGGAAGTTAGGCGGCAGGAACGCCATTCGCCATCCCCGATCAACAACATATACACCATATCTGTTACAGGGTCGGACGATGAGACGACCGTGTATGAAGTCAACGTTAAGGCGTGAGATTGACATCGCGCCCGAGTTCACGGAAGCCGGCCCCGTCGTGCTGAAGTATTTCGCGGGTGTGGAGCTGGAGCTGCCTAACGCCCAAGGCGCCGTTTCCGCCGGTAATCTGCCTGCTTATGAATTGCCGAAAGTGGAAGAAGACAGCGGGAATGGTGATTTGGACACGTGGACATACCAGATAGTTAGGGGACGATGATAAGGGCGACCTGCCTACTAACCCGCCTAAGAACTTCTTGGGTCTCCTTATAAGGCCAGGTAAAGGCACTGCCGATAGCCCGCCCGATCCTAACGAGAGTATGGGCGGCAACAATGTCGGGGAGACTGATCCCACAGACTCCCCGACATTAACCGGTACTCCTAGCCTGGATGGCGGGAGCGGTACCACCCTTCCGGCGAGGCGCTCGCGCGTATTCGCGGAGCTCATCGTCAATGACAGCGACCAGAACATGGAGACTGACACCGTGGAGCAGCCTCGGACCACCTATTTCAGGGACGTTGACGAGGTGGATATAGAGATACAGGTCTGGAGAGACGTGTCGCTGAAGGAGGTTACGATTGACGGCGGCACTCCTAGGACAAATCTGGGGCCCAACGCGCATGTCTTCCAGGGACGATATGAGGTTCGAGTACACCGAGCCGGGCTTGGAGTACTCGTTCCAGGTGCCTTATGGCGCCGAGACGGTGACCGTGGCGGTTACCCCGAACGCAGAGGACTATAATGCGGCCACCAACCCCGACGGGGCCGATTGGGCGATTGTCTCACACGATGACGCCGATGAGGAAGAGACGGGGGCATCAGGTGGCTTTGGAAAGGCGAAGACAACTTGGTGACGATAGAGGTGTACAACGGCAGTGTGACTGCCACACACGTCATCAACTTGGAGAGGCCGGGTCTGAGAGCGGACAATATAACACTGACGGTTGAGGAGGATCTGCGCAGTCGTCCGGACAAGTCCGCGGTGGGCGATGAAGTCGTATTGACTCCGGAATTCGACTCGAGTGTCGACACTTACGCGGCGACGGTCGAGTGGTACATCAGCAAGGTGCGGGTGGCGGCTGATCCATCGCCTCTGGCCAACTCGCAGGTGCTGGTGAATGACATACGCGTGGACAAAGAAAATGGCGAGGTCTATTCGCTGGATCCGGGCCAAAACCCGATCAGGATCGAGCTCAGGCTGGACGGAGCCAAGACGAACTACGTAGTGAACGTGAACCGCAAGTCCGGCTCGGCGCCTTCATTCGACGGCGCGGGTAGTAGTGGAGAACGCTTATCTGGTGGGCAAGAGCTTAGAGATTGAGCTTCCTTCTGCCAGCGGCGGAGACGGGATGCTTAGCTACTCGGTAGAGGGCTCGACGCTGACAGAATACGGCCTCATGTACGAGGACGCGGTCAAAGCCGACGCGAATACCGTTCCTGTAACAGAAGCTGAGAAACGCGAAGATCACCGGCACGCCGAAGTTGCCGTACGGCGACAGCCAAACGCTGGAACTGAGCTACGTGGTGACCGACGCTGACGACGAAGAGGCTGGGGACACCGATAAGAGGGACTTCAGGGTCTATATCACGAATGATCCCGATGAAGTTTCGGTTCCTTCGGGTCCGGACGGGTCTGAGTTCCCTGAGGGCCAGGGTCCCGACACCTTGGCCGAAATAATAGTCAACTACACGCAGGGCGGCGTGGCCGGCAAGACTGCGACATTGGAGCCTTCGTTCAATCCGCAGAATAATGGCCCGTACAATGTGCTGGTGCCGCACGACCACGAGGACGCGCAGGTAATCGCCAGGCCCTCGGCGAGAGACGCGGGTATAACGCTCAACAATCTGGCCGTAGCCAGCGGAGTGAAGGTCAACCTGCCTCCGAATGCGCGGATAGTTGTAACAAGCCCGGACGGAAGTTCCACCCGGACGTACACGCTGAGTATTAAGGCGACCGACGATACAGTCCCGTCGTTCGGCGAAGCGGCCGTCCGCGATATGGAGCTGGCGACCGGTGTGGACATGGAGCCGGTGACGCTTCCTGAGGGTTCGGGCGGCAACGGCGAACTCAGTTACACGCTTGAAGACAGGCTGGGTGTGTTGCCCTCCGGTCTGACCTTCGACGCCGAGTCGCGCGAACTGTCCGGCAGGCCGGTCAAGCTAGGAACGGCCGCAAGCATAACCTACAAGATGACGTACCAAGTAACTGACGAGAATGAGGACGAGTCGGTCGCGCCGATCGAGTTCAAGATAACGATCTGCGACCCGGCGGTAGTGCCGACCTGCGGAATATCAACGGACGCAACGCTGAGCGCGCTGTCGCTGAGCGGGGCCGAGTTGTCGCCGGAGTTCGACTCTGGGACGACAGAGTACAGCGCGGTAGTGGAGTACTCGGTTGAGAGCGTGACGGTGTCTGCGACGGCTACCGACGAGGCCGCTACGGTGTCGTCGGGAACAGGCGAAGCGAACCTGTCGGTGGGCGATACGGTGATAGAAGTAACGGCGACGGCAGAGGACGAAAGCTCCATGACCTACTCGGTGACGGTGACTCGGTCTCTACCGGAGATGTTGGACGTAGTGCGGGATTCGGCGGATATGACGATGGCGACAGCGTACTGGACGCCGGACATGGACGCCGATGGCAACGCGGCCGCGGGCCAGTGGTTCTTCACAGTGGCGAAGAAGGCCGGAGACGCGATGTCCGGAGTTGATGGTCTGGACCTAGGCACATTCGAGTATGAGCCTATGCTGGCCGGAGACGCTTCAACGCTGGAACTCAGCGGACTGATGGCGGACAGAGATTACGTCTATGGCGTCCTCGCTGAGTTCGCTGACGGCTCCTACGGAATGTGGGAGACATTCAACTACACCCCGTAAGGAAGATCCCTGTAAGGGTTTGAAGTAAAGCAGCGCGCGGGTTCGCCGGAGCTCCGGTTAGAACGGAAAGAAGGCGGCCCGCGCGCAGATAGCGTGAAATACATAGAGAACTTAATAAGGGGATTCATCCATGAGAAGTAAGTACAGGAACCTCATACAAGTGGGTATGTTGGTGATGGCGGTAGGGTTTATAACCGTCGCGCTTGTGATGGTTTCGGGGCGAGAGATAATGGCTCAAACTCCTCCTCCTCCGAATCCATTCGCTACGGCCACCCCAACAACGGAGGCCGTCCCGACAGCGACCCCTGAACCCGGTCTGCCGCACCCATTCGCGGCCGAGCTGACGGCCACCGCCGAGGCTATGGCTACCGCGGAAGCTATGGCGGAGATGACGGCAACGGCGGAGGCTATGGCCACCGCTCAGGCTATAGCGGACGCTACGGCGACCGCCGAGGCTGAGATGGCGGCTACCGCGCAGGCTATGGCGGACGCTACGGCTACCGCCGAGGCTGAAATGACGGCAACGGCGGAGGCTATGGCCACCGCTCAGGCTATAGCGGACGCTACGGCTACCGCCGAGGCTGAAATGACGGCTACCGCGCAGGCTATGGCGGACGCCACCGCTACGGCCGAGGCTGAAATGACGGCCACCGCTCAGGCTATAGCGGACGCTACGGCAACGGCCGAAGCTCGGAGAAGGCCGACACGCACTCCCACGCCGGTCGGCACGCCGGACCCGGATGTGCGGCCGACAGCGACGCCAAGGGCGACCGCTACGCCGGTGCATCAAGAGAGTGTGTCGGTGACGGCTGTCGAGGGCGCGACCACTGTGGAGCCGGATATGCAGGCGGAGCTTATGGCGGGCAACGTGACGGTCAAGTTCGCCACGCTGTCTCGCGCGCGCACATTCCAGGCGATGGTGTCGGAGTCTGACGACTGCGGCGGCGGAGCGCTGGGTTGCGCGGCGGTGTCCATATACACTGCGGAAGGCGAGATGGAATCGGACGCGCGGCTGATTTCGGCCGCTGAGATAGAGATTGCGCTGGACGCGGACACTGTGAGCGGAATCGGCGGAGACTTGGACGGCGGGGCTGTGGCTCTGCAGGCTCACGCTCTGGGCGGCATAATGCTGCAGCTGATGGATAGCGGCAGCGGCGAATGGAATGACATTCCGTTCACGTTCATGGTCAACTCGGACGGGAGCGCGACGGCTAGGGCGATGACCCGACGATTCGGCGGGGCAATCGGCCTGAATGTGGACGATGACGTTGTGGCGCAGGCTCGGATGCAGTTGAGCATGGCTCTGGGGACGCCTACGGCGACGGCAACGCCGCTGCCTACGGCGACGGCAACGCCCGCTCCTCCTCCGACACCCACGCCCACGCCTGTCCCGCCTGACACCGGCGACACGTCAGCGCCGTTCTTGACGCTGTTGATGCTGTCGGTTGTGGGCGCGGCGCTTGCCCTTGTGGGCGCGAAGATCATAACGGCTCGCATACGACGCTAAGCCAACCGGTATAGTCAACCTTGATTCGATAGGGGCTGTCCTCTCATAGGGGGCAGCCCCTTCTCGTTTGCCCTCTTCCGGCGCGCGGCGTCCGCTCCTGTCGGCGCGGTTGGGCTGTCCGCACTCCTTTTCTGTTTTCGGCGAATGCTGTATAGTTTCCGGGAGGAAAGGAGATCTGCGAATGTTCAGGAAGCTGGCTGTTGGTCTCGCGGTGGGGTTGATGACGCTTGTCGCGGTGTCGGTGGGCGCTTCGGCTTCTCCCAGTGGGCAGATCGGTCAGTCTCTGACAGTGGAGCGGAGCGAAGATCGGTTGTCCGCTACGGCTGACTGGACGCCGAATCCGGACGCCGAATCCCAGGCATTCTTCGTTGTCGCCAAGCTTCTGGAGGGTGAGGAGGACACGACCGGATTTGGGATTGACGGCGACAGTTTCAGATATGTTGACTTTCCGCTGGATGGGGACATTGCCACTCTAGTCATAGACGAACTGGATAGCGGAAGGGATTACATCTATGGCGTGGTGAGCGGCGCTACGGACGCTAATGGCGAATGGGTGTGGGGTGAGTGGGACATTGTCAGAAACGCCTCCAGGTTCACATCGGGTTCGGTGGAGAGAGACGCGCTGGTCGCGCTCTATCACTCTACGGGCGGACCGAGATGGGTGAACAGCGCCAACTGGTTGAGCGAGTCTCCGATAGGAGACTGGCGGGGCGTAACGGCCGGTCCTGACGGACGGGTTGTCGAGGTGAATCTCTGGCTGAATGGACTGAGCGGGGAGATTCCGCCTGAGCTGGGCAATCTGGTCACGTTGGAAAGATTGTATCTTTGGCTCAACGCTTTGAATGGGGATATGCCCGCTGAACTGGGCAGACTTCCCAGATTGGAAGAACTCTACCTGTCGGGCAATCGGCTCACCGGAGAGATACCGCCTGAGTTGGGCAATTTGTGGAATCTGGAACGACTGTATTTGTCGGGGGGCAACGAGTTTACCGGATGTATTCCCAGCGGCTTGAAGAATGTGGCTGAGAACGATCTTGCGGATCTTGGGTTGCCGTTCTGCTCCTGATTCGATGCTTCAAATGAGCATGGCGAAGTGGATGATGGGGCGTATGTGGTGGTCGTGGTCGGGATTCGGGCTGTTGGTTGAGAGGATTATTGGGTAGGACGGTTGTCGCTTTCCGCATATATTCTACGCGCTCTGGAACTGGCAAGCGGCGCGGTGGGCAACACTAGCCCGAACCCGGCTGTGGGCGCTGTGGTCGCGCGGGATGGTCAGGTGGTGGGCGAAGGGGCGACGCAGCCGGCGGGTCAGGCTCACGCCGAGGTTGTGGCGCTTCGGCAGGCGGGCGAACTGGCTCGGGGGGCCGCTATGTATGTCACTCTGGAGCCCTGCTCACACTATGGTCGTACGCCGCCGTGCGCGGACGCGATAATAGCGGCGGGCGTCGCGGAGGTTCACGCTTCGATGACGGATCCGAATCCACAGGTCGCGGGTCGGGGGCTGAGGGCGCTTCGAGACGCGGGTATAGCGGTGACGGTGGGCGAGGGTCGAGAGCGGGCGGAGGAATTGGCCGCGCCGCACGTGTCGTTCGCAACGTCCGGAATGCCGTTGGTGACGCTGAAGTTCGCGATGAGTCTGGACGGCAAGATAGCTACGCGCACGGGAGATTCCAAGTGGATAACGTGCGAGGAGTCGCGGCGGTATGTGCATACTCTGCGGCGTCAGAACGACGCTATAATGGTGGGCATAGGCACGGCGCTGGTGGATGACCCGTATCTGACCGCCAGGGGTGAGGACGGCGTTCCTCTGCCGCGCCAACCCCTGCGGGTGGTTGTGGACAGTCGCGCCAACATACGCCCGGACGCGGCGACGCTGAGGCAGCCGGGAAAGACGATGGTGGCGGTGGCGGAGATTCCGGAACACGCGCGCGCGGCGCTCGAATCGGCCGGCGCGGAGGTTTTTTCCGCGCCCATGGGCAACGGATGGGTGGACCTGAAAGGGCTGCTGGCCGAACTGGGCCGGCGGGGAATCACAAGCGTGTTCGTGGAGGGCGGCGGGACTCTGTCGGGTTCGCTTTTCGACGCGGGTCTGGTGGACAGGGTGGTGGCGTTCGTGGCGCCTGTGATCATCGGGGGGGACCGTGCGCCTTCTCCGGTCGGCGGCCAAGGGGCGACCTTGATGCCGGACGCCGTGAGGCTGAGCGATGTGAGGATAGAGAGGTTCGGCGCGGACGTGGCTATCATTGGACGTTGCGCGCGGGGCGTTTCCGCCTGATTCGGTATTCACAATCGCGCTGTGTTTAGCTAATATCTTTTCAGCCGTCGGAGGGGGTGAAAAGATGTTTACCGGAATTGTTGAGGAAGTCGGGAGCGTGGTTGACGCGTCGGGGAGCGGACTGGGTATCCGAGCGTCGGTCGTGATAGAGGATATCGCGGTGTCGGACAGCATAAGCGTTAATGGCGCGTGCCTGACGGTGACCGGAATCGAGGGGGATGTTTTCTGGGTGGATACGGTGCCGGAGACGAGGCGCAGGACGAATCTGGGCGGTCTGCGCGCGGGTTCTCCGGTCAATCTCGAACGCCCGCTGAGGGCCGATGGCCGCTTCGGCGGCCATGTGGTTCAGGGCCATGTTGACGCGACGGGGACTGTGGTATCCATTACCCCGGAAGGCAACTCTCATCTTTTCGAGTTTGAAGCGCCGGACAGCGTGATGCGCTGCGTCGTGGAGAAAGGGTTTATAGCTGTGGACGGGGTAAGTCTAACGGTTGTAAACTGCACTATGCGCGCGTTTGTGGCGGCGATTATTCCTTACACTCTTGAACACACGCTGTTCGGCGGGCTGAGGGTGGGGGACGCAGTTAACCTAGAGGCTGATATTATGGCAAAATACGTATTGAAGGGGAATGAGCTTTCGGCTCATGGGTGAGAAAAGACTGAGGCGCGAGTGAGATGGTCACTTTTCTAACCGCAAGGAACTTCAAATGAGCATAGCTACGGTCGAAGAGGCGATAGCTGACATACGAGCCGGCAAGATGGTCATTATCGTGGACGATGAGGACCGAGAGAATGAGGGCGACTTGGCGATGGCGGCGGAGAAGATCAGCCCGGACGCCATAAATTTCATGGCGACGCGCGGCCGTGGGTTGATCTGCGTTCCGATGCTCGGAAGCCGCCTTGAAGAGCTCAGGCTTCCGATGATGACTCAGGACAACACGGCGAGGCTTGGCACGGCTTTCACTGTGTCGGTGGACGTTCTGAAGGGGGCGACAACCGGAATATCGGCGTATGATAGGGCTGCGACCATTAGGGCTCTGATAGATGCGGATACGCAACCTCAAGATCTAGGTCGGCCGGGGCATATATTCCCGCTGAGATACATGGAGGGCGGGGTGCTCAAGCGCGCGGGTCAGACGGAGGCGTCGGTTGACCTGACGCGGCTGGCGGGTCTGTATCCTGCGGCGGTGATATGCGAGGTGATGGCCGAAGACGGAACGATGGCGCGGATGCCGGATCTCAGCGAATTTTCCCGCAAGCACGATGTGAAGATAGTGTCGGTCGCCGATATAATCACCTATCGTCGAGAGCATGAGAAGCTGATAGAACGGGTGGCGGAGGCGCGGGTTCCAACGATGCACGGCGAGTTCAAGGCGGTCTCTTATAGGAGCGTCGTGGATCCGAACGAGCATATCGCGCTGGTGAAGGGCGACCCGGACCCGGAGAAGCCGGCGCTGGTCCGGGTGCACTCGGAGTGTCTGACCGGAGATGTGTTCGGAAGCGTGCGCTGCGACTGCGGCGGTCAGGTGGAGCTTGCCCTAGGCGCAATCGAGAGGGAGGGCATGGGGGTTTTCCTGTATATGCGTCAGGAGGGACGCGGCATAGGGATTCACAACAAGCTGAAGGCTTACGCTCTTCAGGATGACGGGCTGGATACGGTTGACGCGAACATCGCTCTGGGGTTCGCGCCTGATCCTAGGCAGTATGGCGTCGGAGCGCAGATACTCATAGATTTGGGCGTGAAGAAGATGCGTCTGTTGACTAATAATCCGCAAAAACGTGTGGGTCTGGAAGGGTTCGGGCTGGAGATAGTGTCGCAGGAGCCTATAATAGCGAGCGTTACTAGTGAAAACCGCCGCTATCTGGAGACTAAGCGCACGCGGATGGGGCATATGCTTGACCCTATTCCGGAAGTTATGCCGGAGGTCGCGGAGTGACACGCGAGATACATGGTTCTCTGAACGGAGACGGCCTGCGTGTGGGCATCGTGGTCGCGGCCTTCAACGAATTCATAACGTCCCGTCTTCTGTCCGGCGCGAAAGCGGCGCTTGGCAGTCATGGCGTTAGGGACGATGACGTTACCGTGGCATGGGTTCCCGGTTCGTTTGAGATACCGCTTGTGGCCAAGAAACTGGCGGAGTCGGGGCATTATGACTCGATTATCTGTCTGGGAGCGGTCATTCGCGGCGAAACGGATCACTATCGCCATGTCGCGGGCGAGGCGGCGAAGGGCATAGCGAGCGTCTCTCTGTCGAGCGGGACGCCTGTGATATTCGGCGTTCTGACGACGGATACAGTGGAACAGGCTATCAATCGCGCGGGCGGCAAGCAGGGCAACAACGGGTACAGCGCGGGCGTCGCGGCCGTTCAGATGGCTAATCTGGCGCGCGATTTGGATGTTGCCTAGCTTGTGGTGAATGTGTCGCCGTCTGTGAATTTTCGCCAATCGTTGTTTCGATAGACTGTAATGCCGCCGGGGCCCAGGGCTGTCCAGCCGTCCGGTCCGCTCAGCGCGCCGCAACGTCCGTCTATTCCGAGGATCGCGTCGAGTTCGGCGGGGGCGTCGGACGCGATGCGGCGCAGCGTTGAATCGGGGTCGGAGCGTTCATGGTGGGGAAGGGTGGCTATGCCGTTGGCAATGCCGAGCGCGCGCCGCCATTGCTGAAAGCGCATCCAGCTTCCCATGACCATCGCGCCCGCGCTTGACCCTGCGAGTATGGCGCCGCGTTCCAGTGCGGTTTTGACGCCGGCGAGCAGAGTGGACCCTGTGAGAGATTCCAGCAGGCGCGCGGGGTTTCCGCCGGTCAGATATATCATATCGGCTGAATCAATCTCGGAGGCTAGAGCCGAGTCCATCGCGTCTTTGCGATTGAGCGCCATAAGGGGATGGGCGTCGGCGCCCAGGTTTGTGAAGTATCGGACTCCGTTGCGCGCGGCGAGTTCGGGTTTCTGTAACGCCGCCGCGGTGGGGACTATAAGCGCGACGGGGGTTTTCTTTCCTGTCGCGCTGAGAATGGTTTTGTCCATCGGTTCACAGCCGTCTCTGAATTCGTCTCCGCCTACCAGCGCCAGTCTGCCTGTCATATTCATCGCCTTTGCAGTATAGGATTGTTCAGTATTGTAGCAGGGCATCCGACCTGCGGGCGCTTTGACTTTTGGGGACGGAGAATCAGTTTGGCATGAACTTCCTGCGACGCGGGCCGGCGTCTTTGCAATTGTTGTTGGAGCGCGACTTCAGAAACTACTTCGTTGCGGACGCGATGTTCGATTTTGGCGCGCAGCTTCGGCAGTTGGCGATGGGATGGGCCACGCTTACGCTTACGAGGTCGCAGTTCTGGGTGGGTATGGTTATCGGGATACCCGGTCTGACGATGGTACTGTTCGCGCCTCTCGCGGGCGTGGCGGTTGACCGCTATGATAGACGGAACACGCTTGTATGGGTGCGGTTGTCATTCGTTGTCTGCGCGCTTCCGCTTGGCGCGCTGGCTATGTTGGACTTGCTTGAGCTTTGGCACCTGATAGTCGCTTCTCTCGCGGTAGGGGCGATTCGGGCGTTTTCGTTTCCGGCTCTCAGGGCGTTCATTACCGACCTGGTTGGGCGCGAGCGGGTGTTGACGGCCAACGCGCTCACAGGTTCGTCGAGTTCGGCGGGCGAACTCGCGGGCCCGGTGATTGCGGGACTGATGATAGCTTCGATGGGGGTCGGATCTATTTTCCTTGCGGCGGCGGCGACTTTTGGAATGTGCGGACTGCTCATATTGCGTGTCCGAGCCAGGCCCATGCGGGAGCGTTCGGAGGAGTCTCTAATCTCACAGGCAAGGCAGGGTATAGGCTATGTGGCTGGGACGCCTCCTCTGCCCGCGCTTTTGGTTGTAACGCTGACGCAGCTTCCGGCGGCCGCGGTGATACCGCTTATGCCCACATACGCGGATGATACGCTGAATGTCGGGGCGTCCGGGTATGGGGTGATGTCGGGCGCGCTGGGGGCGGGGTTCCTGTTCGGGTCGCTGGTCACCACGACGATTTTGGACTTTCCGAAGAAGGGGCTTGCGCTGATAATTACCGCGCTGCTATGGGATGTATCTTCCATCATATTCGGATTTTCGCGGTGGTATCCGCTGTCGCTCGGAATGTTGTTTTTGATGGGGGTGGGCGGCGCGGTTCATGTCATATTTCTGCTCACCCTCTTTCAGACCGTTGCCCAAGCTCGGATGTTGGGTCGGGTGATGAGCATATATGGGGTTCTGACAGCGTCCTTTCCGCTTGGTCTGATACTTGGAGGCGCGCTTGCGTCTGTGTTCGGGAACGAGCGGGCAATCATAATCGGAGCTCTTGGCAGTACGCCGGTGATCCTGCTCACTTATGCGCTGTCGCCGGAGTTGAGGAGGAGGTGAGCCGGTTCGCGGGGAAATTTCGGGCTTGCGTTATGGTATTATATGTATTATAAAAGTCCGAAATTCAGCAATTCGCATCCTAAATTCGCAAGGCGTTAATCGCGTACAACTAATACCATAGATTTTGGGATAGTAGTATATCCTTAGCGAGGATACGATGAACACGAAGTTCGACAATGCCCACGCTCAGGTTTTGATTGATGGCAAAGCTGAAACGCCTGTGGTTGAGCTGTCCTTCACTCAGGTTTTGACTGACGGTGAGCCTGAAAAGTTCGCGTTGAGCCTGCCGTCCCGCCAAACCGTGTTTGACGATAAGTTTGAAGAGCTTATGGTTGAGCCGGATTCCGGTCGGGGCGAGGAAGAACCCGAAGCTCCGACGGTGAAACTGTCTTCATTCGTTGTCAGGCCATCGCTGAAGATGATACTTCAGTTGGGCTTCATGGCGCTATGTTCCATTGGTCTCGCCTTGATTCTTATCAGGTTCGCGTCTTTTTTGGAATCGCTTGGCAACTGGGGTTATGTCGGGGTCGCGGCGGTGGAGTTCGCCAACAGCGCGATGCTGGCTATTCCCACTCCGTCTTACGCCTATACGTTCACGATGGGTTCAATGCTCAACCCGTTCGTCGTTGGGATTATAGGGGGAGTTTTTGCGATGTTGGGCGAGTTGATCGGCTACTACATTGGTCGCAAGGGTGGCTCTATCTTGCCTGAGAGTCCGCGCATCGAGCGACTTAAGGCGTGGACCGGCAGATGGGGAGTAGTTGTGTTGTTCTGGTTCGCGGTTATGCCGGTTCCATTCGACATAGCGGGCATATGGGCGGGGGCCGCGCGCTACCCGCTTATCCGGTTCATTCCGGTCGTGACTCTGGGCAAGTCAATCAAGATAACCATAATCGCGCTGGCCGGATATTTCGGAATGGACATCCTTGCGCGGTTTGCCGTCAGTTTCGGCATTTAGTTTTCGAGCGCGCTTGGCGGCGGCCCCTCAACACGCAAAAGGGGCTGTGATGCGCAACTGTTCTCTTTACTTGGGTGATGGAGGTCGTATAGCATCTACTTTGCGCTATGTCTCGCCACGCTTAAGGCGCATTGCGAGGGAGGGTGATTTCAATGAAGGGATTTGCGTAGTGTCGGGTTACGATTCACTGATAGACCGAATCTCCAACTGCACGAACTGTGTGCTGTCGGCAGGGCGCACCCAGGCGGTGCCGGGGTCGGGCTCTTTGGACGCCGACATAATGTTCGTTGGGGAAGGTCCCGGGTATCATGAGGACAGGCGGGGTGTCCCTTTCGTGGGCCAAGCGGGCAACTTGCTGAATTATATGTTGTCGGTCATCAACCTGTCTCGCGAAGATGTTTACATCACCAATATGGTTAAGTGCCGCCCTCCCAACAACCGGGACCCGCTTCCGAGCGAACTTGGAGCCTGCTCGTCTTATCTGGATGAGCAGCTGGAACTCATCAATCCTAAGGTGATAGTTACGCTGGGAAGATTCTCTTTCACGAAATTCTTTCCGGGCGAATCTATCAGCAGGGCTAGGGGCAAGCCTAGAGAGTGGGGGGACTATATGGTGTTTCCGATGTACCATCCGGCCGCCGCGCTGCACAATCCCGGCCTGCGTCCTGTTCTGGAAAGGGATTTCAGCGAGTTGCCCGCGCTGATCGAACGGGTAATCGAGCGGCAGACAGGTGAATCTGAGCGGCGCGAGAGCGCGGCGCAGCAGTTGAGTATGTTTGAATAGTTGCAGATGTCAGAACAACCGCTACACGTAATTCCCCTAGGCGGACTCGGCGAGATCGGGCGCAATATGATGGCGCTGGAGTTCGATGGCGAGATAATCGTCATTGATGCGGGGGTGATGTTTCCTGAGCAAGATATGCCGGGGATTGACTTCGCCATTCCGGATTTCACGTATCTCAGAGAGAATCGGGAGAAGGTGCGCGCCGTGCTGATAACGCACGGACACGAGGATCACATCGGAGCGCTGCCCTACCTTCTGGCGGAAATCAACGTTCCGGTATATTCGTCTAGGCTCACGCACGGCTTGATAACGGTTAAGCTGCGCGAGCGCAGGATGCTGGAGAACTCGCGGCTGAACGTGATAGAGCCACACACGCCCTTCAGGGTGGGAGAGTCGTTCAGGGTGGAGTTCTTCAGGGTCTGTCACTCGATTCCGGACGCGATGGGCATCGCGATAACGACTCCGCTGGGGGTGGTCGTTCATACAGGCGACTTCAAGATTGATCATACTCCGGTGGACGGCAATTCGACGGATTTCACAACTCTGAGCAGGATAGTCGGCGATGGGGCGCTGTTGCTCTGCTCCGACTCCACATACGCTGAGGTTGAGGGGTACACCGAGTCCGAGCAGGTTGTCGGAGATGCGCTGGACAGGGTTATCGGAGACGCGCCCGGCAGGGTGATGGTCGCTACGTTCGCGTCCCTTATTTCCCGAATTCAGCAGGTGATAAACGCGGCTGTCCGATATGACAGGAAGGTGACGGTAGTCGGCCGGAGCATGATAAACAACATCAACATGGCGTTGAACATGGGCTATCTGGAGGCTCCGGACAACACCGTGGTTCCGTTATCCACGGCGAGGCAGCTTCCTCATGAGCGGGTGGTTATCGTGGCGACCGGAAGCCAGGGAGAGCCGACATCGGCGCTGGTGCGGATCGCCAACGGCAGGCATAGGGATATAGAGATAGCGCCGGGGGATACGGTCGTAATATCGGCTTCGCCGATTCCGGGCAACGAAACCCTGGTCGCCAAGACGATAGACAATCTTCTGAAACAGGGCGCGGATGTCTTGTACAGCCGCATATCGCTGGTGCATGTGCATGGTCACGCGGCGAGAGAAGAGTTGAAGATGATGCTCAGCATAGTGAAGCCGCGATACTTCGTGCCTATTCACGGCGAGTATCGTCACCTAGTTCAGCACGCGGCGATCGCTTCGGATATGGGAATGCCGCAGGCGCGCATATTCGTATTGGAGGACGGGGACGTTCTGGAACTGGACGAGGACGGCGGAGATGTGGTTGACGCGGCGCCGGCGAATCATGTGTACATAGACGGAAATCGTCTGTGGGACATGGACAGCGCGATACTGGGGGAACGAATGCGTCTGTCGCGGAATGGCGTAGTAACGGTTACCGTTAGCCTGAGTTCTCGCACGGGTCTGCCGCTTGCGGACCCCGGTATAACCTCTTCAGGGTTCATCGCTGCGGACGAATCTAATACTTTGTTTGAAAAAATTTCTAAAAAGGTTTCTTCAACGCTAGAAGATATGGGTAGCGAGACCTTAGACTTAGGTCAGGTGAGGTCTCGGCTGACAAAGTCTGTCAGGGATTTCATCTACGGCGAGACAAGGCAGCGCCCCACGGTTCTCACGATAATCGAACATATCTGATTGCGCCACGTGTATTCCTCCGGCGCCGCCGGACGCAGGCCCTTGCAGGTCTCCGATAGAGTCTTGCCGTTACTGTTGTTCTCAACGCACTCTATCGAAAGGGTATCGTCATATGATGAGGCTAATGCGCCGGAGCAGTTCAGGGACCGATTCGACTTCCACACGCCGCGAGATGAGGCGTTTGCTTTTGTTTCTTCTAGGCGTGGGATTAGTAGTCCCCATAGCTTGGGTTGTTCTTATGAACGCCGGTACGGTATGGGACGCGCTGAAACAGGTCCGCGCGGGAGTATTGGGCATGGTTGGCTTCGGCTCGCTTCCGCTTGCGGCGTGGATTGCAGTTTTTGTATTTGCGCTGGCTTTCAGACGGGACTGGCTTAGACGATACAATCTCTGGGTGGGGTCCGCAATCTTGGTATTCGCGGGTATCGGAGCTCTGTCTTTCTTGACTCTCTCAGAGGGGTTGCCGGGCTGGTTCGCCCTTGGCGGCGAGGTGTCGCTGGGCGGGCGGCTGGGCGACATGATTATCGGAGGTGGGAGCTGGGTTGGCGGGTTGCGCGTAATCGCGGTTCTGGCGGTGTCGGGAGTGGCGTTTGGGTCGGCGGCATTATTGTCTGTGTTCCAGGGTACGGGCGGAGCGTCGTCGCTTCTTTCCAACCGCGGCGGACAAGCCGGATCGGAGTCGGCGGCGGCGTATGAGCCGCTTTGAAGCGGAAGACAGGCGAACCACTCCGGTTCCGGGTCCGGTTGTGTCGGGCGGCGCGATTGGGGTCGGCGGCGGATTTGGCTCGTCGTACACGGGCATGGGCGCTCCCGGAGCGGGCGGATCTTTCGCCACTGAGAGTGGCGGCGGACTCGGCTCTTCATACGGCAACCCCGCCGCAGACCGTCCGCAGGAGTCTTTCGATTTCGGAGATACGCCGATACGCTCGGCCGCGGTGCCGTCTTTGGCAGGCTACCTTAACGGAATGTCTGGCAGCGCCTCTCAGGAGTTCAGGATCAAGCAGGCTTTGGCGGATTCCCCACCGCCCCCGGCGCCTGAGCCTGTCACAATCGAACCTGAACCGTATGAGGATGACAGTCCCTTTAGGCCGCTCAACTTGGATAAGCTTCCGGAGCCGGTATTCGCCTTTAGGACGGAGCCGGAACCGGCGGCGATGCCGGAGAAGGAGGACGAGCCGGAAGCGCAAGATATTCCGGTGTCGGAATTGGCGGATACGGGTGAGTATGAAGATCCAGTACTTGACGCGTATGACGGGCCTGCTGAGGAAGAGTTTGTTGATGACAAGAGTCTTGAACTTGATAGCGACTCCTACGAGGAGGCTGCGGTCGCTCCTGCGGCGGTTTCCGAGTCCGGATCTGGAGATCCGTTCATTGTGGGGGGTGACGAGGATGATTCGGCGAGTGGGTTAGTCGAATATGACAGTTCCGACCGGGGCGAGCTTTTGATGTCCAATTTCGACTCGCTGCCCGACGTGGTGGATGTGAGTGATCAGGCGACGTTTGATGACTCTTTTGCCAAGCCGGCTTCCGAGCGGGGGAGTGTGGTAATAGATGATTCGGACCGAGGCGATCTTCTGATGCCCGATTTAGACTCGCCGTCGGACAGCGTTCTATCGAGCGCGCTTTTGGAAGATGACGATTCGGATAGGGGCGACTTCCTGATGCCGGATTTCGGATCGTCGCCCGACAGCGAAACGTCCGGCTTTGCGAGAGATGAGGATGGTTTTGACCGAGGCGACTCTATAGTGTCGGATTTCGGATCGTCCTCCACGATAGTGGATGTGAGCGACCAAGCGTCGTTTGACGGTTCCATTACTGAGTTTGAATCCGTGTCCGACAGCGAGTCGCCTGAAGCGCTGATAGAGGAAAGCGACTCGGACCGGGGCGATTATCCGGATGATTTCGACTCTCCGTCTCCGGAGCCTGCGAGTCATCAACCCTTCACACAATTTAAGACGAACAAATACTGGGCGATGGATTCGGACATATCCCCGCAGGAGTCCGTAGGAACGGACGCTCGCCCCACTAGTGTAAATGTGCCAGTGACGCCTGCATGGCGGAAACCCAGCATAAGAATGCTGAACACCGCGCAGAGCAATGCGATAACCGAGCAGGAACAGCAGGTCACCGCTGAAGCCATAACTCGCACTCTGGGGGATTATGGTATCGAAGTGGGAGTCAAGCACATCCGTCCCGGCCCGACGGTTACCATGTACGGCCTTACGCCCGGCTGGGTTCGCAAGAGCAAGACGGTCAAGCAGGTTGACGATGAGGGGTTGCCGCTGAAAGACGAAAGGGGAAGGCTGATAACAAAGCAGGTGGAGGAGAAGACTCGTGTCAAGGTGGACAGCATTCTCGCGCGGGAGAAAGACCTTTCCCTCGCGCTCAAGACGCCATCTATCCGTTTGGAAACGCCCGTCATGGGCAAGTCTCTGATAGGCATTGAGGTCCCGAATCCCAATCCGAGCCTTGTGACGCTTCGGAGCATAATGGAGGGGCCTGAGTTCCAGAAGATGCGCGATGGCGGCGCGCACCTGCCCGTGGCGCTTGGTCAGGGCAGCGGCGGGGAGTCTGTTGTGTTCGACTTGGCGAAGATGCCTCACCTACTGGTGGCGGGGGCTACCGGCAGCGGCAAGAGCGTGTGTCTCAACGCCATAGTTTCCTGTCTTATTACTGAGAAGACGCCTGCTGAATTGCGTATGATCCTTGTGGATCCCAAGCGCGTGGAATTGACGCCCTACAACGGCATTCCACACCTATTGGCGCCGGTGATTGTGGAAACCGATACTGTGGTCGGATATCTGAAGGGCATGATACGAGAGATGTTTGACCGATACCGCCGCATGGAGGAGGTGGGCGTGCGCAACATTGAGGCTTACAACAACCGTATGCCTGACAAGATGCCCCTCCTATGCATTGTTATAGACGAACTTGCCGATCTGATGATGACCGCGGCTGTTGATGTTGAACAGTCTATTTGCAGGCTTGCCCAGCTTGGCCGCGCGACCGGGATACACATGATAATCGCTACGCAGCGTCCGTCGGTGGACGTTCTTACCGGGCTAATCAAGGCGAATTTCCCAAGCCGCATTAGCTTCGGAGTCACTTCACAGATTGACTCGCGCACGATTTTGGATACGGGCGGCGCGGACAAGCTGCTCGGACGTGGGGATATGCTCTATCTGCCGCTGGACGCATCCAAGCCGTCGCGTGTGCAGAGCGTGTTCATCGGGGATTCGGAGATAGAAAAGCTGGTTAGTTTCTGGAAGTCCGCTCCTCGCTTGCCGCTTGATGAGATTGATCTTCTGGGTGGAGATGATGTTGAAACGAGTGATGGTCCAGAGCACGATCCGGACAGGGATGAGATGATAGATAAGGCTATCGAAATCGCTATCAGCCATCGCAAGCTGTCCACGTCGCTACTTCAGCGCAGGCTTCGCATAGGCTATCCGCGAGCCGCTCGCCTGATGGATCAGCTTGAAGAGGAGGGGATAGTCGGACCGGGTGACGGGTCCAAGTCCAGAGATGTTATAATAAACCAGAACTAACCGCTTTAGCTTCACACTATGGGCGGGGAGATTATGGTTAGTAATCTGCCAGACATCTTTGGGTCGCTTATACGCGGCAGGTCCACTCAGGAACAATCCGAGGGGGGCAGAAGCGAGTGTATCGTGTGCGCTCTCGATCTGAGAGAAGACGCCACATACCTCAATTACAATGTCTGCCCCCGGTGCCGGTTCCACTACAGCATGAGCGCAGGGGAGCGTATCGAGTCTCTGGTTGACCCGAACAGTTTCAGGGAGATAAACCGCTCTCTGATCTCGCTAGGCTCGCTGTCGTTTTCGTCTATCAAGTCGTATAACAGCAGCATCTTTCAGGACCAGAGAAGAACCGGTCTGACTGAGGCGGTTCTCACAGGGACAGCCTCTATTGCCGGGACGCAGGTCATGCTCATTGTTCTGGATTTTGGGTTTATGGGCGGTACAATGGGGTGCGCGGTCGGCGAGAAGATAGCTCTAACGCTTGAACGCGCCACGAAGCTGGGGTTGCCGACCGTGTCCATTATTACCAGCGGCGGCGCGCGCATCCAAGAGGGTGTGCTCTCTCTGATGCAGATGGCGAAGACGATAGTCGCGGCCAATCGGCTCAACGAGGCGGGTCTGCCTCTCATAACGATACTTGCCAATCCCGCCACCGGACAGGCATACGGCAGTTTTGCCAATCTCGCGGACATCATTCTCGCGGAGCCGGGCGCGATAGTGGGCTTCTCGTCGTTGCGGGTTATCGAGAGGGCGAGCGACCATCCGCTCCCCCTAGAATCCCACACCGCCGAATCTCACCTTGAACACGGGTTGCTGGACGCTGTGGCGCAGCGTACCGAGCTGCGCACTGTCTTGGGCGTGCTTCTGGATCTATTGGGAACCAAGTACAAGCTGTCCAACGTCAACGGGGGTATGGGGAGGACGACGGAGATTCCCAGACCGCAGGCGTGGAAGTCGGTGCAGATGTCAAGGCGCCAGTCGCGTCCAACGGCGTCCGACTATATGTCTCGTATATTCAGTCAATTTGTCGAACTGCATGGCGACCGTTCGTATGGCGACGATATGACAGTCATATCCGGACTGGGACAGATTTCGGGACAGACAGTCGCGGTCATAGGACAGCAGCGAGTTTCGGTGTCGAGCGACGGCGGGGACAGTCAGAGCCGCACGGCTCCGGAGGGATTCCGGAAGGCCCAGCGCGCGATAAACCTGGCTGCGAAGTTCTCGTTGCCCCTTGTAACGCTGGTGGATACGACCGGTCCGGACCTGAGCGAGGCCGCCGAGGAGAGAGGATTGGGCAACGCCATAGCCAATACGATGGCGTTGCTGTCAGGGTTGGAATGCCCCACTATTTCGGTTGTGATAGGGCAGGCCGGGAGTGGAGGCGCGCTTGCGTTCGGGGTGGCGGACCGGGTTCTCATGCTTGAACACGCGATTTACACTGCGGTATCTCCGGAAGAGGCAGCCGAAGTTATCTACCAGGATGTTTCTCGAGCTGAGGAGGCCGCTTCGTCAATGCGTCTGACTGCGCGAGACTGTCTTGATCTGGGCATCATAGATCGGGTGGTGGCTGAGCCGCCAAGCGGCGCGCACGATGACCCGGACGAAGCCGCCAGACTGCTTCATCGTGTAATCGTTTCCGAGTTGTCCGCGCTCCAGTCTATTTCCCACAAGAGGCGCGACAGAGAGCGTTACAAGAAGTACCGGAATATGGGTGAGTACAGTTCCCGTATTAGGGTGAAGATTGCCAAGGATGTCAATTCTATCCAGAATATGGTTAGGGCGGGATGGGAGAAGCTGCCTCGAAGAAAGCGGTCTCAGCCAACCCTCGAGTACACAATTGAGCAGATCATGAAGAATGGGAATCTTTATGGGGGGGACGACTGAACCCGGCGATTAAGAGACTGTCTCATAACAGGGTGTGAACAAACAGACAGGCTGTTCTCCCCCATCTCGATCTTCTTCCTTCCTTTCACATGGCCGCCTCGTCTCCAGACAGACGATGACTTCCCGGGACCGTTCATCGCGGGTGAGTTTACCGTGAATCACCTCGGCTATTCCCTAATCTCGCGTTTTAGAGGATAATCCGCTGGCAATGGAAGCGGAATATTCATCGAGGGTCAGGTGGGCGGGTCTGGTCGCCGCGGCGTCCGGCTCGTTTCTGACCGCGCTGGATATAACGGTCAACGTCGCGCTTCCTGATATTACGGCCAGCTTCGATTCCGATGCGGTGACTATCCAGTGGATAATCATATTCTACGTTGGCAGCAGCGCGGGGATGCAACTCGGACTTGGGGGCGCGGCTGACACATTCGGCCTGAAGCGGATGTTTCTGTTTGGTCTGGTGTCGTATATGGCGGCGGTTCTGGCGATCAGTCTGTCGAACGACCTGGCGCTGGTGTTTGGTCTGAGGGTATTCCAGTCTGTGGGCAATGCGTTGCTAATCGCGTTAGGTCCGGCGATCGTCACCAGTCTGTTTCCGTCCTGTTTCCGAGGGCGAGCGCTGGGAATAATGGCCGCGCTGGGAACTCTGGGAATGATAAGTGGCTCGCTGGGAGGCGGGATACTAGTGGACGCGTTCGGGTGGCGGGCTATCTTTCTGTGTCGGGTTCCGCTGTGTCTGCTGGCTATCGGGTTCGCGGCGCTGTTTCTGAGGGTTCCGAGCAGTCCCGGAGCCGGTTCGCGTTTCGATTTGCTGGGAGCGGTTGCGTTGTTCGTGTCGGTCGGGTCGCTGATGCTTCTGTTGTCGCTCGGGGGACGGAACGGCTGGACGGCGTTCTATGTTCCGATTCTGGCGATTGTGTCGGCGTGCGGATTTGGCGTGTTCGTCGCGGTGGAGCGCAGGGCCGCCAGTCCGATACTCCAGCTTTCGCTGCTAAGGAGCCGCATACTCGCGCCCACACTTGTCACCTCGCTGCTGGTGTTCGTATCCACGTTCGTGAACTGGTTCATCCTGCCCTTTTTCGTTATAGATTCGCTTGGGGCGAGCGCGAGCGTGTGGGGAGTTTTGCTGATGCTGATGACGGCGGCCAACACGGTCGCCTCGCCTGTGGGAGGGTGGCTTTCGGATCGTTTCAATCCCGCCTATACGATAACCGCTTCCGCGACAGTATGTACATTGGCTATGTTCATGATGTCGAATTTGTGGGCGAGTTCGTCGGTGGCGGCGGTTGGTTTCAGCCTGGTGGTTGTCGGAATTGGGATAGGGCTATTTCAGTCGTCCAGCGCGAACCTGATAATGGGAAGCGTGCCGCCCGACCGTTTGGGTATGGGCGGCGGGATAATGGGTCTTGCGAGAGGGATGGGGACGGTGTTCAGTGTGGCGATAATGGGCGCTGTCTTTGCTGCGAGAGAGTCTGAGAGGGTTGGGACGGCGACGGCGGATGTAGCTTTCGCACTCGCTTTCCGGGACACTTATCTGGCGTCGGTCGCGCTGGCCGCTATCGCGGTCTTAGTGTCGTTTACGCTTTGGCCGCGAGTATTGGGGCGTTCGCGGCGCCGGCGCCGGTTGCGATATTGGCCTCGCCGCTCATCTTGACCGCGCGCCGTCCGGTTGTCTGGGACACATCCGGGCACGCTTCAGAGGAATGGGTCCCCGGGGCGTCTATGTTGGGCGGTCAGACCTCTCCCAGTCTCAGGATGCGCTGGAGGGATATTCGGCGGACGAGGATTATGACGACGGCTATGATGATGGCGAACAGTAGCCCCATAGCTAGGTAGGTGATTGTGAGTGTCTGCCAGTTTACGTCAACGACGAAGGGGGGAAGTACCTGTGTCCCGCGGTCGTCGTGTCCGAGGAATGGCATCATGGATGCGCCTAGGCGCCCTCCGATCCATGCGCCTAGCGCGAGGCCAGCGCTTATGACAAGCACCTGTTCCAGAAGTACGAGGGTGGTAAGTTGTCTCATTGAGAAGCCGACGGTTCGCATAAGGGCGAACTGAATTTCGCGGCTCTTGAATGACACGTAGGCGTGCACCATGAATCCGAGTCCGCTGAGAATCAGAACCGCGGCGAAGGCGACGAAGAGAAGCGCGCGCCATCCCGCCTCGACGAGTGGGTCAACCTGTGAGTCGCGCATAGCTTGGGCGCGGTCGAGTATTTCGCGTGAGGGGAATGGTCGTCCTTCTTCCAGCATCGAGATCAGCCGGGCTCTGTCTTCGGAAGCTCCGTTTGTGGTTATCCACACCTCGTTTGAGCGAATCTCGCCGCCGGTCGCTTCGAGATTGGTGTAGGCGACTACGGCGTCGAGGTCGGCTATCAGGTAAGAGTCGGTGAAGGTTTCGAGAGTGGGGAAATAATCCATCTCGTCTATGAGAGTGACGTAGATGCGGTGTCCCTGAACTGAGACTTCTATCTCTTCTCCTATATTGTGGCCGTTGACGCGCATGAATCGTTTGGCGGCGATAGCGGGAATGGGTTCTATGTCCGGGCCTGGGAAGACGCCGCGGCTGATGAGGGGACGGCCTTCTGCCCATATGAAGTTGGCGGCGGCCGAGCCGTCCCGCGCTTCAGCGGGCTTGAACACGTCGGATTGCGCTTCCGGCACTGCGCGCAACAGGCTCCATTTGTCGAGGGTGTCGAACGACTCTATCACCTGGACGCCTCCGTCTGGCATACGGACGTATATGTCGCCCACCAGCATCGCGCCCGATCTGAGCCTGTTGCGTCCGTTGGACTCGAATACTGTGAGCGAGGCTAGGCTCATGGGGAGGGTGGGCCGCAGCCTGCTGGTGAATCGAGGCACGTCGTCGCGGGATAGCAGAGCTTCGTAGGGTAGCCACTGATTTCTGTCGAGTCGGCCGAGATTGTAGGTGAAGTAGCGGTCGTTGGCGTCGCGCAGCCGCAGGGCTACCATCACACTTGGATGCGCCCTGTCGGGCTTGATGGTCATGCCTATATATTCGGCATTCGCCGGTATCGGAAGCCCTTCGGGCAGACTGTCGAGTTCCAGCGATGTGAGCATTTGTTCCATTGGGGTGTCGGAGAAGTCGTTTCTGAACCAGCCGATGTCTTTGATTTTTTCGCCCTCTATTGCGAACATCGTGTATGAGTCGGCGAACAACCGGGACAGGTCGGTTCCGAAACCTCGGAAAGCGAGGCCGGTTTCCTCTACGGCCGGCATTTCCTGGTAGGATTCGCGTATAGGTTCGGTCTGTCCCTCATTATTGGGAAGCACGCCGCGCACGCGCACGTCGGCTCCGGTGGCGTATAGCGCTCTTTCCTTGAAGCTGCGCTGCAGAGTTCCGCCAAAGCTGGCCGCGAATATGCCCAGCCCTGCCATAAGAATGAGCATCAGAGAGAGGCGCGCGTAGTGGGTTGGGTTTCGGGCCATCTGCCAGATTCCGAGAACGAGTCCGGCGGACAGGAATGAGGAGAGCAGCGCGCTGGAAACTCTCATGAATAGGGGGAAGAGTCTGAGAAGGGCGAGCGCGGACGCGACTAGTATCACGGCGGGCACCGCGAGCAAGAGCTGGTCAACCGCAATATCTCCGAATATGCCGACCGCTACGACCGAACCCTGCTCGGAGAGCTGTCTGAGAAGGATTATGCCGATTATGAGTAGAAGTACGTCGAGGTAGTATCGTTGGTAGAAGGGTTGGGTATATGGCCTGGCGGACTGGTGGCGGAAAGTGGTAACGCTCATGCCGGAAGCTTGGAACGCCGGTATCATAAGCGCGCCGAAGCTGAGCAGGCCGCCCAACGCGCTCATGAGGTAGGCGTTGGGGGAGATGATAATGTCCAGTCTATCCCCGCCGCTCAGGTCGGAAAAGGCGGGGGTGAACCCCAGCAGGCTGATAGTGGCAGCGGCTAGGAATGGCGCGAGCAGGGTGGCGAGAATCGCTATCGTGATTCCTTCGAGCGCGTACACGGAGAGTACCTGCGCTGAACTTGCCCCGCGACTCTTCATCAGAACTATCTCGCCTTTCTGCTGTTCTACTACGAGTGAGGACAGGGTGATGACGTAGTAGAGAATTACCACAGAGATAAGAACGAGTATTACGAACATGGGCAGTTTGGAGAAGAATAATCTGAGATCGTACTCGAAGAGGGCATCGTCCAAATCGGTCAGCTGTCGGTAGCTGAACAGGTTGGCGGAGAGCCTGTCTTCCATAGTCTTTATGTTGAAGTAGGCGTCTCTCGAGTTATTGGCGTTCAGCTTGCCCGTGTCCACCATAAGCAGCCAGCCGAACACGCTGTCCATTTGCTTGAATGTGGCTCCCAGCGTCTCGTAGTAAGCCTTCTCGGTCAGGTAGAAGGGCAGTGTGCGGAAGCTGCTGGCGGTGGCGGCTTTGAATATTCTTTCGTTGAGATGCCAGAATTCGTCGTCCGGGTCGTTGGGGGTGAAAATGCCGGTTACAACAACGTGGATGTACGGAGCCGAGTCGTCCCAGTAGGGAACGGCGGCGAACCGGTCGCCTACCTGTACGCCCATATCCAGCGCGGCGTTCATGGGTACGAGCGCTTCCAGCGTCGGAACGTTTCCTCTGTGGTTGAATGGCTGGTCGCCCGAGGCTCGTCCACCGGGCGCTATGGTTACATGAGCCAGCAATTCTGGCAGGTGGCCGAAGAAGGTTCGGGGGTTTTCTGTGTTGGCGTTCGCCTCGCGTCCCACTTCGGATAGGAAGAAAGTGGCTGTCTTGGCGCCGGTCGCGCTGTCTCTGAGCATCCAAGCGACGCGGGCCTGAATTTCGCGTTCGGTTTCGCGGACGACCTTGTCGCGCTCCGCGTATGTTGTGGGCCCTCTGTCGGACTTGATAGCGATGTTGGTATCGTTCACGCTGAGTTGGGCCAGCGCGTTCTTGAGGGCGAGTTCTCTTAGCGCGTCGAAGTATATGATTGCGCCGGCCATAATGGACGAAGCGAGCAGAACGCCCACAATGACGGTGGACATTAGCTGCCAGTTGGCTAGGGCGCGGCGCGCTATCTGCGGCCACGCAATTATAATCCTGGAAACCAGGCCTGTCATTCACCCTCCGTTCGCGTCATCTCGTGCAGGTTGACTTTCGTTACGGAGCGCGCCAGCCACAAGAGCGCGCCGATGAATATAGATGTCAGCGCGGCGTAAATCGCGCCCATGAATGCCCAGTCGGTCGTAAGTATGTATGGCGGAACGACCGGAAAGCCGTTCTCGGTGACGGCTACGGCGGAGACCATTATGTTGCTCATGAAGAAGCCGGACGCGGTTCCGATTGCCAGACCCATGCCGGCTATGACGAGATGCTCGGCTATCAGAAGCCATGTCAGCTGTCCGTGCCTGAATCCGAGCGCTTGGAGAAAGCCCATTTCCGCCCTGCTACGGTCCGAGAACGACAGCAGGTAGGTTACATATCCAAGCGTGGCGGCGAAAATAATGACGGCTATCGCTATCAGTATCATAGCGCGCCACCCTGCGGTTATGAGCGGGTCCAGGCGGATGTTTTCCAGCAACGTTGTTTTGCTATGCACCAACTCGGGGCTGGGCGCGAGAGAGTGTACTATGCTGTTTACCTGTTCTTCGGTTCCCGGCACGTGGGTGAGCAATAGTTCGTTCGGATCTATTCTCGCGACCGGGCTTAGGATGTTCAGATGTCTGAGCAGATTGTCTAGGTCGGCTATAAGAAAGCCGTTGCCTTCGGGGTCCATTGTGGGGAAGTAGTCCACTGTGTCCATTATCCGTACGGGGACCAGTCTGCCGAGGATGTTGACGATGAGCGAACTGCCGATCCGCGCTCCGGTGCGCTCCACGAAGCCGGCGCTCGCCACGACCGGCGCCGGCCCGCCGGTGGGGCTGCGGTAGAATCCGCGAATGCCCTGGTCGGTATCCTTGCCGAATATGAAGATGCCGGATCTCCGTCCGTTCTTTACGTTGTCCCTCGTCACGCCTATGACGTCTCTCGAAATCATGGATGTGGACAGGGAAGTCCACTTGTTCATGCCCTCGAAGTCGTCGAGTATATATCGTTCGCTCTCTCCCCTTACGGATACCTGTATGTCGTCCAGAAGTATGGAGCCGGCGGTTCCGGCCGGACCGAAAACAGGCTCGTATATCTGGACGCTGACTAGGCTGAGCGGCCATTCGAGGGTCTCGGGTATCCGGGACTGCATAAGAGTCCACTCCGCGTCCCGCAGAGGTCCGAAGGTGACGGTGTCGATAATGCCGCGCCTGTCCTTCAACACCATCCACAGGTATATATTGGAGTATTCATCCATCGGATGGACCCAGACGAATATGTTGTCAGCGTTTTTGGGAAGTTCGATTGGGGGAAGGCCCGCGCCGGTTTTTAGCAAGCCCATTACCTGGTTAAGAGGGCGTTCGGAGAAGTCGTCCCTGTACCATGAAACGTAGGGGAACTCGTCGGATTCGACGGCCAGAATCCCGAAGCTGTTGCCGGAGTAAGTCGCGCCGACAGAGCCTAGGCTTCTCATGGCGAGCGAGAGCGAGCTTACTCCGGGTATGGCGAGGTATCTTTCTTTAAGGGATTCGGTTCCTCTGGAAAAGTATGTGGGAATGCCGGTTACGCGAATGTCGGACGCCACTTCGTAAAGCACACGTTCTTCGTATGAGCGGTCGAGAGTGCCGCCTACGGTGGTGGCGAGAACGCCGAGTCCGGTCACCATGACAATTAGCAGCACCATCCAGCTGTATTGGAGAGGGTTGCGAGACATTCTCCATATCGCCATGGAAGCCCACACCGGGTATGTCCGCTCGATGCGGCGAAGCGCTAGGAACAGAATCTGCATCGGCGTTAGGAGGGACAGGATTATCGTCGGGATGTATATGGCGGCGTCTCTCTCCGGTATGTCGTTGTAAACAAAGAGCGCGGTCAGAGCGGCTTGAAGAGTCAATCCGATGATGAAGAGGCGGCGCGGGGCGCGCCTTTGCCATGTTCCTGCGTAAAGGGCGACGACGGCGGCTAGGTGGACCAAGCGCCATACCCATCCTATTCCCGCGTCGGACCGGAGTCCCTGAATCGCTATGATGAGAGCGACGGTTATGAATGTGGCGGCGGCGAGCAGGTGCATGATTGTGGGCGACTCTCCGCTCATGTATCGAACTACGAGCGGGAAGAATCGCATGAAGAGCAGGGCGACTACGGTGAGAAGCAAGACGGGAGCGAACAGCAGCGCTTCGTTGACGCGCGCGTCGTTGAATAGGCCGCCGGAGACTATCTGGCCGCGCGAGAAAAGCTCCCAGAAGATGAGGCCGCCTATTATCATTAGTCCAATGTCTATGTAGTAACGATGGAAGAACGGCTCGGAAGGGGGTCTGGCCGAACGCAGTTTCTGGACTATCAGGCCTGTTCCGGCGCCGATCACGCCCGGTATGACATATATCGCGAGGCAGAGCGTCCCTGTGGCCAGGGAGACGAGGAATGGAGTCCATTCCAGCGATACGGGTAGGAACCTGCCGAGGGTTATGTCCTGGAAGTAGCTGAGTTTGCCTGTTAGGGCTATTCCGCCAAGCGCGAGGAACGGGGCGATGATAACCGCTATGAGTGTGATCGCCAGCCCTTCCAGAGCGTATATCCGGGCCAGATGCCATGATCCTACACCTCGGCTCCTGAGCAAGGCGACGTCCTGTTCGCGGCTGGTTACCAGGTGTGACACCATCATCAGGATGTAATAGAGGGTGGTGATGGTCATGACTACGAGCAGTAGAAGCATGGGTATGCCGGTGAAAAAGCTGCGGCGGTCGAACCTTCTCAACATGGTGTCAATGCCGGTGAAAACCGCGGATCCCTGCATGGCGACCGAGACTTCCGATTCCATAGCCGCGAGGCGCTCGCGGATTTCGTCTTTGTCCCACTTTTTCAGGTTTTCTTTGTCAATAAAGACGAACCAGTTTGAGGATACCAGCGTGCCGGGGTATGCGACGCCCACACCTTCGGTTAGCACTTCGCGGGGTACGAACAGGGCCATTGGCGGCTCTTCCGGGTCAACCGCCACGTCAGCGTCGGGAATCTCTTCGAGCGGGACGGGGTTGATATACAGATTGGGGTTCTGCTGCCAGTATTCCTCGCTGGGGTCGGTGGCCTCCAACATTCCGACTATCTTGATGACCGCGCGGGTCGGGTCGCTGAGCGACGGGGTGAAAATGACGGTGTCGCCCGCGCGAATATTGAATACGCGGGATGCGCTGTATCCGATGACGGCCTCAAAGGTAGGATTTCGGCCGTTCCATGTTACCTCGTCGGACGCCATGCGGCCCTCGATGAAAGTTACATGAGATTCCAGATTGCTGAGATGCTGAAAGTATCCTCGAGAGACGAGGGGAGCTTGTTCCTGGTTCTGCGGATTCTGGACAAGCGGGTTTCGATGCGTTCCAACGAGAAAGGTGGGAGTCCTTAGAAAGCGCTCATGTCCGCGGTATATCTCCTGCAGGTTGTTTGCGATAGCGGTCTCGAAAGCCTGTTCAGTCGCGTCCAGTCTTTCTCCGGACAAGAGAATATGCGGGACGGCGCCGTAGATGTTCAGAAATGACTGGTCAGCCCTATCTATGGCAGTATCTATCCCCTGACGCTCCAGCGTGCTTAGGTATATAGGCGCGCTGGCAAGGAGGGTTGCGGCTACAGTGACGCCGGCGAGTATAGCCGCAAGCAATTTCCAGTCGTCGGCCAGACGCTTGAGAACGAAAGCTGTTGTGGTCATAAGGGCATTGGCTGTCTTGCAGGTCGCGGCTGAATTATAGTCCGATAGCGGACGCGACCGTTTCTATGTGGAACTCGGAGTCGCCGAACATAAGCTCGGCGGCCTTGGCGCGGCGCGAGTATAGTTGGAGGTCGTGTTCCTTGGTGAAGCCGACAGCGCCGTGACACTGGTGGGCGAGGGCGCAAACGCGCTGATAGGCGTCCGACACCCATGCCTTAGCCATGGCCACCTCGCGTTCCGCCGGAAGTCCTTCAGCGAGATGCCAGGCGGCCTGGTAAGTGATATATCTGCATCCCTCCACATCCGCGGCCATATCCGCCGCATGATGCTGCACTGCCTGGAAGGATCCGATGGCTCTTCCAAACTGTATGCGCTGTTTTGCGTAGGCGACGGTCATGTCGAGCGTTCGCTGGGCGCCTCCGAGCATCTCCGCGCACTTTCCGACCGCGCCCCACGCGAGCGTTTTCCTGACGGTGTCCCATCCGCCGTTGACTTCGCCCAGCAGAGCGTACCGGGGCGCTTGTACGTTATTCAGCGTCAGTTCCGATTGCTTGTCAGAGGCTATCGTTCGAAGCGGATTTTGGCTCAATCCGTCTGCACCGGACGGAACGATGAACAGGCTTATATCCGAATCGCCTTCCCCTGTCCTGGCGGCGACGATGATATGGTCGGACACGTTGGCGTTTGGCACATACATCTTAACGCCGTCCAGGGTGTAGCCGTCGTCGGACAGCCGCGCGGCTGTCTGTACGCCCTGGGCGTCCCACTGTCCGCCCGGTTCGGTAAGCGCGAGGGTCATGATCAGTCGTCCGCCGGCTATGCCGGACAGGTACTCTCGCTTCTGCTCATCGGATCCGGCGTCCGCTATGGTCATGCCCGCCATGAGGACAGTTGAAAAGAATGGTCCGGGCATGAGAACTCGACCCATCTCCTCCAGCAAGATGGTGAGTTCGACGAAACCGAGCGCGCTGCCGCCGAATTCTTCCGGGGAAACTAGGCCGAGCCAGCCCAGCCCAGCCAGTTTGTCCCACATCTGGGGAGTGTAACCGCGTTCGTCGCGTTCCATGTCGCGGACGTAGCTCACGGGACACTCGGCCTCTAGGAATTCACGCGCGCTAGTCCTTAGCATCTGCTGAGTCTCGCTCAGTCCGAGGTCCACCTGTCAACTCCTATCACTCTAATCGCAGGAGGACGCACCATCGTGCGCCCCCATGCAACTATTCTGTCTTATCGAAGATTATACTGGTTCGCGCAGGCTACGGCGCTCCCACTACCATGCAGGTTACCGTCCGGACTATGCCGGGCACGGTATGCACTTCGCGGGTTACGATCTGGCCCACGGCGTTCAGATCGTTCGCGGTCACGACCGCGATGATGTCGTACGGTCCGGTCACGGGATCAACTGTATCTACACCGGGCAGAACCGCCAACGCAGTCGCCACGTCCCCAGACTTGCCGACTGAGGTCTCTATCAATACGTAGGCTTTGGTGTTCATCTGGCGAAGTCTCCTACAGACCCATATGTTTCAGGATTGAGTAAGTGCATTCTAAGGTTGAGTGTTGTAGGGTGTCAATTCCGGCGGCTCCGGCCCAAGTCAATCGCGCCCAATTCCGAATAAGCGCAATAGAGCGCCGCGCGGTTTAGACGCCACGCCTTAGAGACCGTTTGTCGAGCTTGGAAAGGACCGATATGTCGGAAATAGGCTTGACCGAGACAGATTGGTATGGTATTTATTTCCCTATCGCATAGATAAATGAATAGAATTGAAGGAACGAATAGTTTAGACCTGCTACCAATGTGAGGGGAGAAAATGAAGACAATCAAGATATTCGGTGTTGTTTGGGCGCTCTCGCTGCTGGCGTTAGTTTCGCTGGCTTGCTCTGCTGATGAGGCGGCGGCTCCCGCCGCTCCGCAGCAGCCACAGGCGGCGGCTCCCGCCGCTCCCGCTCAGGCGGCGTCACAGGCGGCGCCCGCAATGCAACAGCAGCCCGCCGCTCCCGCTCAGGCGGCTCAGGCAGCGCCGGCGATTACCGCCGTGCCGGTAGCGCAACAGCCACAACTTGCGCCGCCGACCCCGGTTCCGACCCCGGTTCCGCAGATGGCTATGGAGTCGGATTGGGTGAATCAGTATCTGTCGAGCGACGGCTACAAGTCCGAATGGGGCCAGCCTGTGCGCGGCAATATAGTTCGATACGGCGCGAACCTTAGGCTTAATGGCCATGATCCGAACTATGGTCATACCTACGAGGGTCCGCAGTTCCTGCCGACCTATAACTCGCTGATCAAGTTTGACCCGTGGCAAGGCCTAACAGGCCCGATACTTCCAGACTTGGCCACTACTTGGGAAGTGTCCGACGATGGCACTGTCATTACGTTCACCCTCCGCGAGGGAGTGACATTCCAGGATAACCCCTATTCCACGTTGCCTGACGATGTGAAGATGGCTGTTATGGGCAAAGATTTCACTTGTGAGGACGCGGCCGCGAGCCTCCAGTTCGCGATTTATCCGCCTCAGTCGCTTAAGGATGTCGGCGTGACGCACGCCGGTCCGCGTCTTGGGCTCAAGCATATGCTGGACGGCGGCGCTACGTGTCCGGATGGTCCGACCGGAACTACGCTCCGCGTCGAGTTCAGCGAGGCGCGCGCGGGCACGATTGGAAAGTTCGCGGGCGTTACCGGTATGCCGAACAATTTGCCTAAAGAGCTGATTGACTGGTGGGCAGCCGAATGCGCTGACTGCTTTGACCAGACAACTGATGAGACTTACCTGTACGGCACCGGCACCGGCGCGTTCATACCGTTTGAGCGGGTGCAGGACGTCGGAACTAAAATACGAGCGAACCCGGACTACTGGCGAGAAGGTCTTCCTTTCCTTGAAGGCGTTGACCATCTGGAGATTGAGGATGCGACCACTCGCTTTACCGCGCTTATAACCGGGCAGATTGATTACTACGGCGAGGGCAGCGCTTCCCTGCTTCCGGGACAGGTTGAGCAGGTGTTTGACTCGTTTGCCGACGAGATTCATCTTGAGCCGGTACTGCACTTGTGGGGCAAGGGGCTTCAGTTCAATATGCACCGTCCGCCGTTTGACGACGAGCGTGTGAGATACGCTATACACCTTGGGATAGACCGAGATGAGTGGGTGGAGTTCAATCGGATTAAGGACCAGACCGGAGTCATCAGGCCTAGCAACTGGATGCCGCCCGGAACGGTATGGGCGATTCCTGACGATGAGCTTTGGGCTATGCCCGGCTTCCGAAATGGGCCGGGAGAGAAGGCCGAGGATATAGCTGAGGCGAATAGGCTTCTTGACGAGGCCGGGCTGACTAATAGCCCACGCTTCACCGCAGGCTGCATGACTACTCCTCAGCAGATATTCGTTGACGGTTGTCTCTACTTCAAAGATCAGTTGAAGAAGAACTTGGACATTGATTTGAACGTTGACGTGGTAGAAGTATCGGTGCAGCGTGAGCGCGGCCAGACGGATCACGGCGTTGAGCCCAACTACGATGTTCACTATGGCTCGAAGGCTAGAACAGACGTGGCTGACCCGTCCGACTTCTATAACCTGTTCTTGGTTCCTGACGCCGAGAGCTGGTACCACCGAGGAACCGGCAGGTTCCAGGTGGACACCGAGAGGGCGCAGCGTCTGCTCGATATGGCGAATGCCCAGGCGGTTGAGCTGGATCCTGTGAAGCGCCGCGAGATAGTTCACGACATAGAGCGTGAGGTGATCGAGGCCGCTTACATGATACCTATGCCCTGGACCATCATATGGCCGGCTTGGCATAAGGATGTTCGCGGCTGGCGGATGTTCAACCACCCGTCCCAGATAAAGTGGTCGGGTTGGGAGAGAATGTGGCTCGCCAGGTAACACGCGGCTCTTCTGGCGCTGGATAGTAAATGCGGGCGTCTCCCATTTGGGGGATGCCCGCCCGCAAGCGATTCTAGTTGGAAACGGCAACTAACGCTATAGTCTTAATTTGAGAGGTTGACGGAGATGCATCGTTACCTAGTCCGGCGGCTCCTTTTTGGACTGTTGACAGCGGTCCTAGTGTCTCTTCTGGTGTTCGCCTTGATGCGCATCGCGCCGGGGGATGTGGCTCAGTCAATAGCCGCTCAACAGGCGGGCGGCGAAGAGGGGACGGTTTCTCAGGAAGAGATTGAGCAGATCCGAGAAGCTCTTGGACTCAATGAACCCCTTTATGTCCAGTACTATGTTTGGATGAGCGGGTTTGTGAGAGGGGATTGGGGCGATTCGCTGTTCACTAAACGTCCAGTGTTTGATGACTTTAAACAGAAGGCGATAGTCACTCTTGAACTTGTGGTGGCTTCCCAAATAATCGCTATAGCCTTGGGATTGCCCGCCGGCGTCATTATGGCGCTTAAGCAGGATTCCAAGATTGACTATACTGTGCGCATTCTTTCGCTTGCCGGGCTTTCCGTTCCGTCGTTTTGGAGCGCGACGTTGCTATTGGTTGGCGGAGCCTACTTTTTCAGATGGAGTCCTCCCCTGGGATATTCGGCGATAACGGATGATTTTACGAGGAACCTAAGCCAGTTTATCTGGCCCGCGCTGATGATTGGTTACATAAGCGCGGCGACTAAAGCGCGAATGATGCGTTCAACGATGCTGGAGGTGTTGCGCCAAGATTATATTAGGACTGCGCACGCCAAGGGTCTGCGCGCATTCGCGGTCACGGCCCGCCATGCGCTTAAGAACGCTCTGATCCCTGTGATCACGGTTATTGGAATAACGACCGCTCTGGCAATGGGTGGTTCGGTTGTTATGGAGCGTGTGTTCACGCTGCCGGGCATCGGTGAGTATATTGTGGCCGGAATGTTGGAACGGGATTACCCGATTGTGCAGTCTATGGTGATGGTATTTGCCGTATGCGTGATTGTAGTCAACATGATGGTGGACATTTCCTATGGCTGGTTCGACCCTCGAGTGCGCTATCAGTAGAGATTCAGACGGATAAGTTTACCCGGAAACGGGAATCCCGAAAGGACCGGCTAATTCGGCAGTCTGACAGGGAAAGGCTTACGATATACAGGATAGAACCATCTAGCGGGATTCGCTACGGGCTAATTACATAGAGGATTTTGGAATGGCAGCACAGCAGCAGAGCGGAGCGTTAACGCTCGGACGACCTCGCAGATCTAGTTCATGGCAGACGATTTCCAACTTCATCACTAAGAAGCCACTGGGCGCTTTCGGCGCTCTGATAATCATAATTATGGTTCTTATGGCAGTAGTCGGCCCAGAAGTCTCGTCGTGGGATCCGCTTGAATGGAATCTTCCTGACAAATTGCAGAGCCCTTCGACTTCTCACTGGCTCGGCACCGATGAGATGGGGCGCGATATGTGGAGCCGGCTAATGGCGGGCGCGCGGGTATCGCTACTTGTTGGTTTCGCCTCTGTGGCTTTTGGCTCCGGGGCGGGAGGCGTGATAGGCGTGTTCAGCGGCTGGTATGGGGGTAAAATAGACAATTCCATTCAGCGCCTTATGGACGCCCTGATGTCTATTCCGACGCTTATCCTTGCGCTGGCTATTACGGCGGCGCTGGGTACGAACCTGACGAATATCATTATCGCTATTGGGATTGTGCAGATACCTCGCGCTAACCGGGTCGTTCGGTCGCAGGTGCTGGCTGTCAAAGAGTCCCAATATGTTGACTCGGCGCGGGCTATTGGCGCGCGAGACCTGCGTATAATGGTGCAGCATATAACTCCGCAGTGTGTAGCACCGTGGCTGATTATAGCCACAGGCGCGCTGGGAATAGCGATTCTTACCGAGTCCTTCCTGAGTTTCTTGGGGCTTGGGGTACCACAGCCTGAGCCGTCGTGGGGCGGTATGCTGACTGGGCCGGTGCGAGACTATTTTGTCATCAATCCTTGGTTGGCGATATGGCCTGGCCTCGCTTTGTCCCTAGCTATTTACGGCTTTAACCTGTTCGGGGACGCGATACGGGATGTTCTGGACCCGAGGTTGCGAGGGACGTAGGCCGGCGGGTGACGTAAGCCATAAACGATGAAGGGGCGTCCTCTATGGACGCCCCTATGTGTTATTCGCGAAATACCTCAGTTCTACGCATTCCGGATTTGCTAGTGGAGCGCGTTCAGTCCGCCTGATGCCCCAACTGCCGCAGACGCTCTCTTAGCTCGGCTGCTTCGGCCTCACGCCGCGCGGCTTCAGACTCCTCAAGTGTGGGCAGATACGACTGAGTGTCGGGGTTCCAGAAGCGAATCAGTCCGGATTCCCTGCGCAACTCCAGCCCGAGCGCGGGAGAGTATCCTCGCACAGTCCCGTCCGGGTCGGCTGTCATCCGGAAGCGGCGATACTCCCCCGCTTCCAGATACTCTCCCACGAGAGGTTCGCCGTAGTATTCGCCGCCTGTCCAGTCGTATCGCCAGTACTCGCCTATCCCAAGCCGCGCGTACAGTTCGCGTTTTGGGCTGAGGTCATTGCGACGGGTACTCTTGGAGCCAATCTCCATGCGGATTCCCCTGTTCATAGTAGATGAAGCTGTCCCCGCTAACGAGGGTGTTCGGCTGATTGGCGAAGTGGTTCTTAAGCGTTACTAGAGTCTCTGCGATGTACAGTGGTTGGCGCATACCGTCCTTGCCGGGCGTTTCGCTCGGATACTTGGGGTCAATGTCCTTTTCGCCGTCTGCCCTAGTGTAAGGTATGACTTTCATTATCTGTACAACCACGCGAGTCTATCCTGTGCCTGTGGATGTTAGGTACTCGTGGAGTGCGCGGAGGGTTTGGCTGTTCTCTTCTAGGGTGAAGCCGTCAACCTTGTACTCCTGCTTGGCGCTCATTCCGTCCACCGCGCCTAAGTCCACCGTGTTTCTGAGAAGTTCTTGCTCTTCTTCGATGGAGGGAAGCAGGTTGTGTCCGGACAGAGCGGAGAGCGCGGCAGCTAGGCCGTATCCGCCCCAATTGGAGACGCTGGCCAGCATTAGTTTCGTCGTTTGGGTTATGCACGGGATTTTCACCAGCGATTCGACAGTGGTGACCTCTTCGGCCAGGTTGCCCATTCCGATTTCGTTGCCGCCGTCGCCGATACCCACCGAGGGTACGTTGGAGTGGAATAGGTGGTCTATGCGCGCGTTGTAGTCGGTGATGTCGCGCCCTCTCATATTGCGGTACTTGCCTTCGTCGGTTAGGCCGCAACGTTCTATGGCGATGAGGATGGACGGGTTGAGGTCAGATATGAGATTTCGCGCGAACTCTATGCTGGCGTCGTCGTCGGTTATAGGGAACTCGACGACGCTGGAGTAGTCGCCGCCCGTCTTGTCCATTATCTCTGACGCGTATCGGTCGGTTACATGGACGACATTGTATCCTAACCGGTTGAGGGCGCTACCGATGACGACGGCTCCGGGAGGGCCGTCAGTCTCGGCGTAGCCGGCGTCCAATATGTAGAATCCGGTGACCACTATTGCGGTTCCAGGATTGTCCAGGATGAGCTGGGCGGCCTGGGACGCGTAGTCGGGGGGGAGGTGTGGGCGCAGACGCGAAATTCCCCTGCGGTCTCTGTCCAGAATTATGTCTTCGATGGTCACGAGAAACTCCTTGAGTGACGCCTTGTTGATTGGAGCGGGCGTTCCGCTATATGACGGCTAGGTCTTCGTCCTTTTTGTCCGTGATGAACATATGGCCGGGGGAGTGTGTAATCATGAGAGGCGGCCTAGAGGCCATGGCGGCGGCCTGTGGTGTTACGCCGCACGCCCAGAATACGGGCACTTCGCCGTCCTCGAACTCGGTAGGGTCTCCGAAGTCGGGCTTCATTATGTCGCTGATTCCTATGGCGGACGGGTCGCCGATGTGGACGGGCGCGCCGTGCACGGCGGGGAAGCGGGAGGTGACCTGCACGGCCCTCACGACTTGCTCGCGCTTGATGGGCCGCATGGATACGACCATGGGGCCGGAGAACATACCCGCCGAGGCGGTGGGGATGCCGGTTATGAACATAGGGACGGTGGTGTCGAGTTCGATGTGTCTCATGGGGATGTCCGCGTTGCCGAGCGCGTTCTCGAAGGAGAAGCTGCATCCGAGTAGGAAGGATACCAGATCGTCGCGCCAGTACTCGGATATGTCTTCAACCTCGGCGGTCATTTCGCCGTACTCGTACACGCGGTACAGGGGGGTGTCGGTGCGAAGGTCTGCGCCGGGCGCGAACTCGGAAGGCTCGACTTCTCCGGCCTCAACGACTTCAAGAAGGGGGCATGGCCTAGGGTTGCGCTGGCAGAATAGCAGAAAGTCGAAGGCCATGTCTTTGGGCAGAATGGCGAGGTTTGCCTGAACGTGTCCGGGTGAAAGGCCGCTGGTCGGATGGACGAGACGCCCTTTTCTTATGAGTTCTCGGACTTCTGGTGGCGCTGTGGGCAATGTGGCTGTCGTCATTGTATAGCTCCTCGCCGTGTGGTGGATGGGAATGTTTTGATAATGGTTAGAATAGTATGCGCGGGGTGGGTCGTCAAGGAAGGCTGAGCCTTCACCTATATTCAGGCCGGTTGCGGCCTGTCTAACAACCGGACAAGTATGGGCGCTTGCTTGGGTTTAGGCGTCAACTCGTCAAGGGGTGGAGTCAGATATCTTCTGAAGTTCGTAGAGCTTGTTTATAGCTTCTATAGGGGTCATGGAGGAGATGTCCAGCGCTTTGAGTTCGTCGAGGGCGGGGGAGGAGGTCGGCAGCAGAGGGAGTTGGGTCGGTTGGGCGGTGTTTTGGCGGGGGGTTCCGTTTGCGGGGTCGGTTGAATCGCGCGCTTCCAGTTCTCGGAGCGCTTCCCAGGCGCGGTTGACGACGGCGTTGGGCATTCCCGCGAGTTGGGCTACGTGGATTCCGTAGCTTTTGTCGGCGCGGCCGGGGACGATGCGGCGTAGAAAGACTATGCTGCCGTTTTCTTCGGAGACCGCGACGTTGTAGTTTCGGACACCGGGCAGGTGGTCGGAAAGCTGGGTCAACTCGTGGTAGTGGGTGGCGAACAGGGTGTTGGACCCCAGATTTGGATGGTTGTGTATGTACTCTGCGACCGCGCGCGCTATGGCGAGGCCGTCGAATGTGCTTGTGCCGCGCCCTATCTCGTCTAGGATTATGAGGGAGCGCGGTGTGGCGTGGTTCAGGATGGATGCCGTCTCGACCATCTCGACCATGAAGGTTGACTGGCCTAGGGCGAGGTCGTCCTGGAGTCCGACGCGGCTGAAGATTCTGTCCACAAGTCCGATGGAGGCTGACTCGGCCGGAACGAAACTGCCTATCTGAGCCATGAGAACGAGTATGGCGACTTGCCTGATGTAGGTGGATTTGCCCGCCATGTTGGGACCGGTTATTATGGCGAGGCGTCCGTCGGATTCGGACAGCGCCGTGTCGTTTGGCACAAAGGCGCCGGTGTCGAGGGCGCGCTCCACGACGGGATGGCGACCTTGCTTTATCTCTATCTTGTCCGAGTCGCTTAGTTCGGGTCTGATGTATGCGTTTCGGGAGGCGACTTCGGCCAGCGAGCAGAAGGTATCAATGTGGGCTATGGTCTCGGCTGTGGCGGCTATATCCGCGGTGTGAGCGGCGGTCTGGGCGCAGACTTGTTTGAATAGGTCGCTCTCGAGTTCGGCCATGCGGTCCTGGGCGTTGAGGATGCGCGATTCGTATTCTTTCATCTCCGGGGTTATGAAACGCTCGCCGCCTACCAGCGTCTGGCGTCGAACGTAGTCGTCCGGCACTAGGCCGAGATTGGCATTGCTAACCTCGATGTAGTATCCGAATACCTTGTTGTAGCCGACTTTGATGGACTTGATTCCGGTGCGTTCGCGTTCGCGCGATTGGAGGCGGGCGATGTATTGTTGGGCGTTGGTTGTGGCGTCACGTATATCGTCCATTTCGGGCGAGAATCCGGGTCTGATGACTTTGCCGTCGCCGACGGTTATGGGTGGGTCGTCGGCAATGGCTGAGCGCAATAGCGCGGTGACCTGAGATATGTCGGGGATGGCGTCGGTGAGTTGGCGAACTTGCCACGCGTCTTGGTCTTCGGACAGTATCTCTTTCAGGTATGGGGAGGTTTCGAGGCTGGCGGCGAGCGCTGTCAGATCGCGCGGGGTGGCTCCGAAGCCCCTGACGCGGTTGAGAAGGCGCTGGATGTCGGATACGGAGTCGAGCAACGCAATCACTCGTTCTCGTCTTAATGCGCTGCGGTGGAACCATTCGACCGATTCCTGCCTTCGGGTCAACTCGTCGAGGTCGAGCAAGGGTTGTCCGACCCAGGATCTGAGGAGGCGACCGCCCATAGCGGTTCTGGCGCGGTCGAGGACGGACAGGAGGGAGGCGGACTTGTCGGCCCAGCGACCGCCCTCGAAGAGTTCGAGGTTGCGGCGTGTCTGCGGGTCTAGGATCATGTGTCGGCTGGTGGTGTAGGCGCGGAGAGTGGTGAGCTGGTCGGCGGCGGCTTTTTGGGTCTGGACGAGGTATTCGCGGATAGCGCCCGCCGCTCTTATGGCGAGCGGAAGATTGTCGCACCCGAACGCTTCTAGGCTGCTTACCTTGAAGTGACGCTTGAGAGATTCGGCGCTCCACTCTAGGTCGAAGGATTCGGAGGGTATGTGGGCGATGGCGGTGGAGTCGTCGGCGTCGGGGGCGGCGGCTCCTTCCGGGAGCAGGAGTTCGGCGGGGCGCAGTCTGAATAGTTCGACTGAGACTTCGGAGGCGGCGAGTTGTGTTGTGGCGTATTCGCTGGTGGTGATGTCCGCGTAGGCGAGTCCGGCGAGGTCTCCTTCTATGATGACGGCGGCGAGGTAGTTGTTGGCTTTGCCTTCGAGAAGGGATTCTTCAAAGACGGTTCCGGGGGTGACTACGCGGACTACCTCGCGGTCCACGATTCCGCGGGATCTGGAGGGGTCTGAGGTTTGTTCGCATATGGCGACTTTGTAGCCCTTCTTTACGAGGCGGGCGAGGTATGGTTTGAGGGCGTGGTATGGTATTCCGGCGAGAGGGACTTTCTTTTCGGAGCCGAATTCGCGGGATGTGAGGGCTATTTCGAGCTCGCGCGAGATGACGCGGGCGTCGTCGTCGAACGTTTCGTAGAAGTCGCCCATGCGGAATAGCAGGATGGCGTCCTGGTGTTCGCTCTTTATGCGGAGGTATTGTCTGCGGGCCGGGGTTGGCATAACGCTTCTATTTTAGCGGGCGGCTCGTTGGTCTGGAAGTGAATCGGGGTACGCTGATTGGCCGAATAGCGGTCCGGTTCGATGTTGGAGCGGTCAGGGTGTAGGGGTTATCTTGGCGACAGAAGGTCGGGCAGTTTGGGGGGAGGCGCGGGCTTAGAGGGTGTGAGTGGTGTGTAGTGGAGTTTGGGAGGGTGGCCAAAGGGAGTGAGCGCGCGCAGGTCGGATACTCGAATGGGCATGGTTGAAGTGGATGCCGGCTTTGCGCGCCGGAGGGTTTTCCGGTCGGATTTGGCCCGGGGATGTGGCGCCTGATGTGTGAGGGGGAGAATCCCGGACTGATGGGCTGGGTTTTGCGCGACGATAGGGAGCTTGCTGAGGCGCGCCGGCTTGTGTTGGGGGTGATGTCATGGGGTTATCAACTCGATGGATGTGACCGGGCGTATTTCCCCGCTTTGTGTGGTGACGATACCTCCGGCGAGAAGTATGCCGCCATCGGGCATGAGTGTCGCGGAGTGGTTTGATCTGGGCTGGGATAGGTCGGGCCCAGGGGACCATGTGTGGGTCTCGGGGTCGAATATCTCGGTGGTGGAGAGCAGAACGTGGTCGGCGCCGTTAGGGTCTTCGCCACCGACGGCCAGAACGCGGCCGTCGGGCATAAGGGTCAGCGTATGAAAAGTGCGATTTTGGGACATGGGCGCGACGCTGGTCCATTCGCCGGTGTCCGGATCGTATATCTCGCTGTTGGAGCTGTCGCTTGCGGTTGCGGTAGGTGGGATGTTGTTGCCTGTGATCAACGCCCTGCCGTCCGGCAGGGAAACCGCTACCGGAAGCGTTAGCGGAGAATTCAGGCTGCCTGTGAGCGTCCATGCGCCGGTCGCGGGATCGTATATTTCGGCGCGCGTAATCTGAGCCAGGCTGTTGGGCTCGTCAAAGCCTCCGGCGACCAGAATTCGCCCGTCGCTTAGTGTGACCAGAGTCTGTTCGGCGACTGCGCTGTTCATGGGTTCCAACGTTTGCCAATCTCCTGAGTCCGGGTCGTACGCTTCTACGAGGCTAAGAGGCGCGGGGACTGAAGCCAGTCCGCCCATAAGGAATCCGCCGATTACCAATATACGCTCGTCATCCAGAACGATAACATCGGAAAAGGCGCGATTCGACGGAATCTCGGATAGGCGTCCCCAAGCGTTGGTTTGGGGGTCGAAGACAGCGAGAACGGCTACAACAGGGTTGTTTTCATTGGGGTTCTCGTCGTTGAGGGCAATCGCAACACTCACGATTTTGCCGTCGGGGAGCTTGTTTAAAGATCCGTAAACGAATATTTTAGGGAGTTCTTCCGGATCGAATGGGTCAATCCGGTTCATGAATGTCCAGGCGCCTGTGGAGGGGTCGTAAGCTTGAGAGAATAAAATGGGGGAGGGGGCAATCACATTGTTGTTGGCTATCCCTGTCCAGCCGCCGGACACCAGAACGCGTCCGTCGTCAAGGAGGGTCGCATTGTGTGAAAAGCGGGGAAAGATTAGATGGGGCGCGCTGTAATCTATTTTCTTTCCGTAGTCGGAGAACTTCACCGTCAGGTTGGCGTGGTCGGCGCCCTCGTAGCTGTCATTGGTCAGCGGCGCGATTATTCTTGGATCGAGGGCGTCCGTAATTTCTACCTGCCTCAGCAGGTTGTCCTCTATGCCTATGTGGTAGGTGACGCCCAAATCGGCTTCTGTTCCGGCGATCCGTATGGCGGGTAGATTGCCTGATAAGACGTGGGTCTCCACTCCGTCGAGCGATTCTTGGCCTGTCAGCTTTATTTGGCCGTTAGACACAATGTCGCGCGTTTCGTTCGAGTCGGCTCCCAATAGAGAACGGGCGTCGGTTGACGCGGAGAGCGCGAGCAACTCTTCGGTCTCGGTCCAGCTTCGCTTTTGGGTATCGAATATGTAGCTCATTTCGAGAGTTTCACCGAGGAGCGCGGACATATTTTGGATGGCGATGACGCTCAATTCGAGGGTTTCGGAAGGGGTATCGAGTGATATACTGGCGGAATTGTAGCCTGTGGCGGCGTCGCCGGCGTATCGAACGGGGATGTCAAGTTCGAGGCCGCTGTCTGTCAGAACGCTGAGGACGGCGCTCATATCGAACCGGTAGCTCCCGGCGGCGGCCATGCTTTCGCGGGCGGAGTTCAGGATTGTGAGCTCGATTGGGATCGGCGTGGATGTCGGTCTGGGCGTAGGGCTGGGTCTGAAGGTTGGAGTAGGCTCACGAGTTGGGGTTAATGTTGGAACTATGGTGGGGAATGGGATGTTGGACGCGGCGACGGGGCCCGAAACCGGGTCGCCGGCCGGCGGGTGGGGAGTCGGGGTTGAGGTTGGAGCAGGTGTGGGAGTAGGGGGCGGTTCTTGTCCGCAGGCGAGGCTCAGCGCGAGCGCGATGAGGACAGCCGCGAGGGTTGATGTGTTGATGTGTGTCGGATTCATGGAATCTCTTTCGTGTGTGGGCGCGGGGATGGGGCGAAGGCGCCGTATTGTGTGAATGCGGCGAGACGCCCCGTAGCGGAGGCAATGATGCGATAACGGCAGGGGGATGTCAAGGACGGTTGACGCAAGGTATAGGTGATTGAGGGAGGGGGAGAGGGATCCGTCTTTTTATATGCGATTGTTGTGCGCGGGGTCTGGGTCGGTCTTGTTGAAATCGGTCTGTCTGTCTATAATATGCGTGTCCGAAGATGTGAATTCAGGGGAAGAGTGTTTCAGACATGAGCGATAAAGCAGAGTTGAAAAAGGGGTTCACCCGGCGACAGATACTTAGGGGGGCGCCTTTGGGGATCGCGGCCGCGGCTGTGGTCAGCGTGGTGTCGAGCCGTATCGCGCCGGGCTTCGGGCGGCGGAGACAGATGCCGAACGTTCCGGAAGACTCGATATTCGCTCCGGACAGGAATCGCCACCCTCGATCTTAGGCTTTCACGATAAGCCACATATTCCGCATTCCGCGGAGATGATGCCCGACGGGCGCAGATACGCACAGCAAATGACGCGGTTCTCCAGAGCGATTTTCCTATTAGTGTCAGCGGCTGTGTGCGCGCTGTTCGGAGTGGCGGGCTGCTCAGATAGCTCGTCCTCTTCACCTGTTCCCACCGCCGTTCCGCCGCCAACGGCTACGCCGACGCCGATAAACGTCGAGGCGCTTCTCAGGCGTTCGGGAGAGGCTACCGCTCGACTCGAAGCCTTCCACTTTCGGCTTGAACATAACGATGATGGCAGCACGCCTTTCAGCGACACTCTGGATATCACTGAGGCGGAGGGCGATGTGGTAAGCCCGGACAGTGTATCTATCAGCTTTTCGGGGAGATTCGGCGGCAGGTTCGCCATACGCGCCAGCCTGATTACGATAGGGGACGACAGCTATATGACTAACCCGTTGTCCGGCGAGTGGGAGGAGGTGGCCTCGGAGGTCAGTCCGCTTGGTTTTTTCGACCCGCAACGGGGCATAGGCGCGATGATGGCTAACCTGAGGAATCCGACGCTGACCTTGAATACGGGGGATGAGTTCGTGGTAGAGGGCGACTTGGATGTGGCGACGCTGCGCCCGCTGTTGGGGGACGCGGCGCGGGATGGGGTCGCGCGGGCGGAGGTTGCGCTGGATAAGGGTACGCTGTATCTGAAGAGGGCGGTGATAGAGGGCCGAGCTACGGCCAAGGATCCGGACGGCATGACGCGTACGATAACTCTGTCGGGGTTCAACGAACCGATATTGATCTCCGCGCCGGACGTCCGCTGAAGCGTTGTCTTCCGCGGCGGATAGGAGCGGGCGATACCGCTCGGGCTATCTCGCGCTGCTGCCGGTGTTGGCCGGCATATTCATCGCGGCGGATGATCAGACTGTCATCGTAACTGTGCTGCCGCAGATATTGCTCGATCTGAATGTGCAGGTCAATGAGCTTGACCGCGCCTCTTGGACAATCACGGGGTATTTGCTTGGCTATGTAGCGGCTATGCCGCTTATTGGGCGGATGTCGGATGTGTGGGGACATAGGAAGCTGTATGTTGTCTCGATGCTTGGGTTCATGGTCGGGTCGGTGGCGGCGGCGCTTACGGATAGTCTGAACTGGTTTGTCGCGGCGCGGGCGCTTCAGGCGGTCGGCGCGGGCGCGCTGCTGCCCATATCCATAGCGATTGTGGCGGACTTGTTTCCGCCCGGCGAGCGGGGCGTTCCGTTGGGTCTGATAGGGGCGTCGTCGGAGGCGGGCGCGGTCATAGGTCCGCTGTGGGGAGGTCTGATAGGGGATTTTCTCGGGTGGGTCTGGGTGTTCTGGATGAATGTGCCTCTGGGGGCGCTGACGCTGTTGGCGCTGTTGGCGCTGTTGGGTCCAAGTCCGAAGCGCGCCGCGCGTATAGACTATCTTGGTGGGGCGCTGATAGCCGCCGCGCTGTGTACGGTGACGCTCGCGCTGGCTAGGGTGGACGCGCCGGATGCGCTGTTTCTAGCGTATCTGCTGTTCTCAGGGGCGACGCTGGGGCTATTCGCGCTCCGACAGTGGAGGGCGGAATCGCCGCTGCTGCCGTTGAGTATGTTCGGGTCGCGGACGTTCGGCGCGGCCAGCGTTACGCACCTTCTGGTCGGCGGGGCGCTCATTATCGGGCTGGTTACGATTCCTCTGATGGCGAATACAGCGCTGGAAATGACGGCCTTGGGCGGCGGCTTGGCGCTGATGCGAATGACGGTCGCCATACCTGTGGGGGCGGCGCTCGGAGGGCTGGCGTCTCAGCGTATGGATTGCCGCATACCCGCTGCGGCGGGACTTGCGCTTGTGGCGGCGGGGTTTGGGCTGATGAGCGGGTGGGGTAAGGATATAGCAGAACCGGCGATGACGATGCACCTGGCGACGGCGGGGTTGGGGTTCGGGTTGATGATAGCTCCAATAGCGCTGTGCGCGGTGAACTCGGTATCGGTCGAACTGCATGGGGCGGCGGCGGCGGTGGCGACGGCGATGCGGGTGGTGGGCATGACTTTCGGTCTGGCGGCGCTGACCGCGTGGGGAACCGGGCGTTTCGAGCAGTTGGTGGTGGGGCTGGAGTTGCCGCTGCCGCTGCCGGGAGAGACAGTGGAGCAGACTCAGTCTCGGGTGGAAGCATTCGAGATCGCGCTTACGGACGCGGGTATGGCGGTTTTCAATGAGTTTTTCCTGATAGCTATGGTTGTCAGTCTGGCGGCGATTCTTCCGGCTATGTTCATGGTTCTGAGAAGAGGTGGCGGGACAGACGTGGGAGCGGGATAACGGGCGCGGGTCTCATTGAGCGACTCGCAGAGGCGTCGGGCTGAATCTGGATTGGGCGGGATGGATTCTTGAATCTTGGCCGGCCGGCCTATTTTGTGAAATTAGGCGTTATGCCGTCGGCATTTTGTATTGACAGGGTAAAACGGCGAATCCTATACTTTTCGCAATGTTCATGTACTGAGGGGATGTGGTTTCAGTGACGCGAATTTACTCCAAAGCCGTCAGCCGAGCGGATAAGTAGCGTGCGTCGGTCGGCGTGCGGCGGGTCCGTTTTTCCCCTATCGAAATCCCCCTTAATTTTGTGTCCATAGATTTTGCGCGAGTCGAATGGCGCGTGTCCGCAGGTCGGGGGCGAGAGTTCCCGTTTTTCAGTCATCCGGTGGCAAAATGACTAAAATCATATTCGTTACGGGCGGCGTCGTAAGTTCTATCGGCAAGGGGGTTAGCGTCGCCTCGATTGGTCGGATTCTGAAGAGCCGCGGCGTGTCGGTTTCGCTAATGAAGCTGGACCCGTATCTCAACGTTGATCCCGGCACGATGTCGCCGTACCAGCACGGCGAGGTTTTCGTGACGCAGGATGGTTCGGAGACTGATCTGGATCTCGGGCACTACGAACGTTTTGTTGACATGAATTTGTCGAAGCTTTCCAATATCACGGCGGGACAGATATACAGCGAGGTTATATCCAGGGAGAGAAGGGGGGAGTTTCTGGGCGGGACGATACAGGCGGTGCCGCATGTCACCGACGCTATCAAGCGGCGCATCCAGATGCTGGTCGAGGCGTCTCAATCCGATGTCATAGTGGTCGAGGTGGGAGGCACGGTGGGCGATATCGAGGGTCTGCCGTTCTTGGAAGCTATCCGACAGATGCGGAACGAGGTGGGACGCGACAACGTTTTCTATATTCATCTCACTTTTCTTCCGTACATATCGTCGGCGGGCGAGCTAAAGACGAAGCCTACTCAGCACAGCGTCCGCGAATTGCGCGGAATCGGGATTCAGCCTGATGTGATAGTGTGCCGCTCCGACCACGAGGTGGATGAGGATATCAAGAAGAAGATTTCGATTCATTGTGACGTTCCGGGCGAGGCGGTGGTGACTCTTCCAACGGTGTCCAGCATATATGAGGTGCCGCTTATTCTTCAGGATGAGGGTCTGTGCGACTTGATTATTGACAGGCTGGAACTGAGGGGTGTGGAACGGGATATGGCGGATTGGCGCAAGATGGTCAAGGCGATTCAGGAGCCCAAGCGCGCGCTTCGGGTCGCGATTGTGGGCAAGTATGTTGATCTGCGGGACTCGTACATCTCGGTTAAGGAGGCTCTGCTTCACGCGGGATTGCATTACCGCTTGGACGTTGATCTGGAGTGGATCAATTCTGAGCAGATCGAGGAGGAGGGGGCGGAGCGTCTTCTGAATTCGGTTGTTGGGATAGTGGTTCCGGGTGGGTTTGGGCAGAGGGGAGTCGAGGGCATGATACAGACCGCCGGCTACGCGCGCGGACATGATGTGCCTTACTTGGGGCTGTGTCTGGGTTTGCAAGTGATGGTGATTGATATAGCGCGCAATGTGGTTGGGCTGGGTGGGGCGAACTCGACGGAGATGGATGCGGATACGCCGCACCCGGTGATTAATCTTATGGATAGCCAGCGGGGGGTGACGGATATGGGCGGCACGATGCGGCTGGGCGTGTATCCGTGCAGGATTGCGCCGGATAGCCTAGCGGCCAAGGCGTATGGAGAGGATGTGGTCGAGGAGCGGCACCGGCATCGCTGGGAGTTCAACAACGCTTATCGGGAGCGGTTCGAGTCGGTGAACCTGTGGCCGACGGGGATGTCTCCGGATGGAAGCCTGATCGAGATTATGGAGTACACGCCCGCGAGGTTTATGCTGGGGACGCAGTTTCATCCTGAGTTTTTGTCTAGGCCGAATAGGCCGCATCCGCTGTTTCGGGAGTTTGTGGACGCGGCGCGTGGGGTTGTGCGTGAGGGCGGCCAGCCGCCGCTGCCGCTGTCTCAGGGCTGAGCGGATAGGGGGCGGCGATGAAGGGGAGCGATTTCGACGCGGGGGCGGTGGCCGGAACGCCGAGTGTGTATGGCCATGACGGGGTTACCGTGATTGGCATGATTGGGGTGGCGCGCGAGGGTCCGGCCAATCGGGGAGCGACGCTGAGCGTGTTCGGAGGGGGCATCAATCCGGGGGCGGAGGCGCCGTCGGGCGTTGATCCGGAGTATATCGTGGATTTCGCCCGCGCTCATGAGGACGCGGGGTTCGATATGGCGCTCACCGGCTACTCCTCTTCGACGCCGGACGGGTTTGAGGTGGCGGGTTACGCGGCGGCGCATACGGAGCGGTTGGGCTTTCTGATAGCTCACCGTCCCGGTTTTGTCGCGCCGACTCTGGCGGCTCGCAAGACGGCTACGTTGGATCGGCTGACGGGCGGGCGGGTCGCGCTTCATATAATCAGCGGGGGCAGCGATGTGGAGCAGCGTCAGGATGGCGACTGGCTGGATCATGACGCGCGCTATCGGCGGACGGATGAATATCTTGAGGTAATGAAGCGGGTTTGGAGCGCCGCCGAGCCGTTCGATCATCAGGGTGAGTTCTACCGTTTGGAGGGCGCTTATAGCGAGGCGCGGTGTCTCCAGCGGCCGCACACGCCGCTCTTTTTTGGAGGGGCGTCGGATATTGCGCTGGATGTGGCCAGCCGCAGGGCGGATCTGCTGGCGCTGTGGGGAGAGCCGCGAGCGGCGGTCGCCGAGCGTATCGCGGATGTCCGCAGGCGGGTGGCGGCTGCGGGGCGCGATCCCGAACGGATGCGTTTTAGCTTGTCCGCGCGGCCTATTCTTGCGGACAGCGAGGGCGAGGCGTGGGAGAGGGCGGAGAGAATCCTGGCGCGAGTGGAGCGTACGACGGCGGGTAGGGTGGCTCCGGGGCGGCCTACGCGACTTCAGTCGGAAGGGGCTTGGCGACTGTTGCGTTTCGCCGCGGAGGGGAATGTTCATGACGAGCGGCTGTGGATGCCTATCGCGGCGGCGAGCGGGGCGTCGGGGAGCACAACGTGCCTGGTCGGAACGGCTCGGCAGGTGGCGGACTCGCTCTTGGCGTACTATGATTTGGGATGCAGCGCGTTTATCATCCGGGGGTTCGACCCGCTGGATGACGCCGTTGACTACGGACGGGAGCTGATACCGATGCTCCGGGAAGGGGTGGCGGCGCGGCGTATGAGAGAGGCTTCGGGCGAGCGGGGGGACGACGATGGGCTCTGAGATTCGGGGCGTTATTCAGGTAAGCGCGATAGGATGCGAAGATATGCCTATTCTGAGGGTATGAATCCTGACCGGATTGGCTTTTTTACAGAGTGGCTCCCCTCTTGGCAAGATTTGTTCGCGCGAGTAGGTTATCGGGCTGACTTGAATGCGGTCAAGTTAGGGCGCGCCGGGGGTGTCATGCTGTTGCGCGCACGCCGATTCCGGGCGTGACGCTCTCCACTACCTCGCCGCGTTCGACGACTGGGGTTCCGCCCACGATGACGCGCTCGATTCCGGTGGGCGGCAGCGCGGGTTCTTCGTAGGTGGAGTTGTCGCTCACTGTGTTGGGGTTGAATATGACTATGTCGGCGTCCATGCTCTGGGCTATTCTGCCCTTTCGGGCGAATGCGGAAGTTCTGTCCTGGAGTCTTTGAGCGGGCATGAGGGAGCATTTGGCCAGGGCTTCGGAGAGGGATAGCAGGCGGCGTTCGCGGACGTATCTGCCGAGTATCAGGGAGTATGTGCCTGATGTTCTGGGGTGTCCCTTGCCGTTTCGGAGGAAGCCGTCGGTGGCGATGGCGCAGAGGGGGCTTGTGACGGCGGCGTCAACCGCGTCCGTCGGGGTTGCGTGGACTATGACCATGCCGCCGGTTTCGCGGTATTCGGCGAAGGTGGAGGATGTGAGCCGCTCGCCGGTCTCGGCCCACTGAAGGCTGTCGTAGCTGATGCCGTACTTTTGCTGCCAGCCCTCGCTGAAGAGGGCGGAGTCTATGGCTGTCATGCCTGCCGTGTATGGGTAGCATTCGGTTGTGACGTCCAGGCCGCGCTCGCGCGCTCCTCGGATCATGTCTAGCGTGTCGGCGGTGGCGCGCAGTCCGGTGCTCTGTACGTGGACTATGTGCAGCGGAGCTCCGGTTACGGCTGACGCTGCGATGACTTCTCCGGCGGCTTCGATGCCGCTCATGGGGTCCTGGTGTCCCTTTCCGCGCAGGTGTACGTGGCATGGGGCGTTGTATTTGGCCGCTATTCTGAATACCTCGATTACCTCCCACCTGGAGCAGCCGCGCGTGTAGTCTAGACCGAATCCGACGGCCAGCGCGCCGCGCCGCAGGCCGAGCTCGACGCCGTCCTTGATGCGGCGGAGTTCGTCCGGCGTGGCCTGTCGGAAGGCGGCGTCGGCGACCGGAAGGAAGTCTCCGGGGTCGTTCATGACTTCGATGCGGACGGGGATGTGTCCGACGCTCGCGCCGAAGTTTATGAGCGAAGAGCCGGTTCTGCGCTTGTACCATGAGTCTATGTCTCGCGCGCCGACTTCGAGTTCCAGCGCGGTGGTGACGCCGTCTTTGGCTTGCACCTCGTAGTTCTCGGCGTCCTGTCCGTGTGAATGCAGGTCTATGAAGCCGGGCGCGACGACGAGGCGGTTGGCGTCTATGACCGAGCGGCCTTCGATGTCGGCGTCGGTGAGGGTTTCGATGCGTCCGCCACTCACGCCGATGTTCCGAATGGCGTCGAGGCCGGATTCGGGGTCTATTACCCTGCCGCCGAGGATTACGAGGTCGTAGGTCATGGATTTCACCTTCTATATGTCTATGAGCCGGTCAAAGGGGTTAGTCATTCTGAGCTATCGGGTCACGTCTTGTTCGGGGTGGCGCGTGTGCCAGTCGGTTATGGCTTGGTACTGTCTGCCGATGGCGAGGCATATGTTTTCGTCATAGGCCCTGGACATGAACTGGATGCCGGTCGGCATTCCGTCGGAGTCGAATCCGCTCGGAACGGAGAGGGAGGGAAGACCGCAGCCGTTTCCGACAGCTCCTATCACGTCTCCGGGGCCGGTAAGCTCGCGCCGGAAGGGCTCGTCAACCGGGGTGGCGGTGGTGAGGGATGTGGGCGCGGCGATGGCGTCGTATCCGCGCATAGCGGCGTCAACCTCTCCGGCGATAACGCCGCGCAGACGCAGCGCCTTGATGTAGTCGCTCGCCAGTATCGCGGTTCTGGCGTAGGGGCCGTAGGCGTCTTCGGGCGCGGTGAGTTCGGCGGGTCCGCCGTCGTCTATGAAGTCCTCGAACGCGGCGGCGGACTCGACCATGAGGATGGCGCGCGTCACCTGCGCGAACGGCAGGTCGGGAAAGTCTATCTCCTCGATGTCGGCGTAGTCGGCTAGGGCGTTCAGCGCGGCTTGGAAGTTGTCCCTTACCGCGTCCTGCGCGCCTTCTGTTGAGTCTTTGAGGACGCCTATCCTGAATTTTCGACCGGGGCGGTAGTCGGGGGCGTATGTGAATGGGTGAGGGTGGCTGGTGGGGTCGTTGGGGTCGGGGCCGGATATGATGTCGAGGACTATGCCGCAGTCGTCGGCGGTCAGGCATAGCGGGCCGAGTTTGTCCAGTGTCCAGCAGAGGGCCATCGCGCCGTATCGGCTGACGCGGCCATAGGTTGGGCGTAGGCCGGATAGTCCGCAGTTGTTGGACGGGGAGAGTATCGAACCCCAAGTTTCGGAGCCTATGGCGAACGGAACGAGTCCGGCGGCGACGGCGGCTCCGGAGCCGCTGGATGAGCCGCCGGTCCAGCGGTCGGCGTTCCATGGGTTTCTGGGCGGTCCTGTGAAAGAGGCGTTGGGCTGGTTGTATCCCATGCCTCCGGCAAGCTCTATCATGGCGAGCTTGGCTGCGAGTGGCGCGCCTGCGTTCTCCAGCTTGCTGATGACGGTGGCGTCGTGGCTGAATTGTCGCTCGCTGAACGGAGCGGCTCCCCAAGAGGTTGGTATGCCGCCGGATGTGGCGAGCAGATCTTTCGCTCCCCAGGGTATGCCGGCGAGTGGGCCGGGGTCTCGTCCGTCGGCAAGCTCGGATTGGGCGCGCCGCGCGGTTTCGAGCGCGCGTTCCGGGGTGAGCGTCACGAGCGAGTTGTACGATGGGCCGAATTTGTCGAGGCGCGCGAGACAGCGTTCGGTCAGTTCGACCGGGGATAGAGCGCCTTCGCGGATGAGCGACGCGAGGGTCCTGATGGGCGTGAAGGCTAGATTGTCAGCCATTGTCGTCGCTCCTGAAGGGCTTGAAGGTGGAGAATGGCTCTATGTCGTTGGTCAGTCGGACTGCGCGCATGGGCTTGAGGAATTCGGACAGGCCGAGGACGGTCTTGCGTACTTCTTCGAGCTGTTCGTCGTTCAGCAGGTGGCCGTGCTTGTCCTTGACCACTGCGAACATGAGGTCCTGTTCGAGCGATTTTGCGGTTGTGTCGTCCATGAGTCCTGTCTCCCGCGGTAGTTGACTGTCAATATCCATATTTTAGCGCTTCAGCTTGGTTTCCCCAGGTTCGACTGCCGAAGGGGGAGGAGCTGACCCGGTTGTCGGTAGTTTTGGGCGCCGGGCGCGGCTAGTTGAGGTGGCCGCGCAGTCTGGGGTCGAGGTAGTCTCGGAGGGCGTCTCCGAGGAGGTTGAAGGCGAGTATGGTGATGGTGATGGCTACGCCGGGGAATATGACGAGCCACCATGGGGGTTGGAAGAGTTCGTTAAGGACGCCGCCGAGCATATTGCCCCATGTAGGGGTTGGGGGAGGGACTCCCATTCCGAGGAAGCTGAGGGCGGCTTCGGTGAAGATGGCCGCGCCGAGTCCGGCGCTTGCGACGACAAAGAGGGGGGCGACGCACTGGGGGGCTATGTGACGCGCCATGATTCTGAGCTGGGAGGCTCCGACGGCTCCGGCGGCTTCTACGTATTGGGTGGAGCGGGTGGAGAGGGCGACTGATCTGATGACTCTGGCGGTTCCGGGGATTCTGATGACGGCTATCGCGAGGATGATGGTGATGAGGCCTGCGCCGAGCGCGGCGAGCAGGAGTAGGGCGAGTATGATGGTAGGGAAGGCGATGAACATATCTACGAGTCGCTGGGATATCATGTCGAATTTTCCGCCTAGGTATCCTGACATTACGCCCCAGGCGAATCCTATGGTGTCGCCGATGAATACGGAGACAAAGGCGACGAGCAGGGTGATTCGCGCGCCGTATATGATTCGGGTGAGGCTGTCTCTGGCGATGAAGTCGGTTCCGGCCCAGTGTTGCATGGATGGTGGCTGTTTGAGGTTTACGTAGAAGAGTTGGTCCGGATGGTAGGGGGCGACAGCCTGCGGAAACAGTCCCACGAAGAGAAGAAGCGCGAGCAGGATCAGGGAGATGGAACCGAGCGCGGAGGAGCGCGCGAATCGCAGCAGGCTGCCGAATGGTTGTCTGCCGGCGGACGCGACTGCTGTTATGGCGCGCTGTCCGGATCCGCTTTTTCGTTGTGTCGCCACTGCCTGACCGTCCTTTGGTTTTAGTTATTCGTACCTGATTCTGGGGTCAACGAGGCCGTAGATGATGTCCACGACGAGGTTGATTATCACGTATGCGACGGCGAACAGCAGCACGAGGCTCTGTATGACAGTCCAGTCGCGCGCTTGGACTGCGTATATGAGGCTGTAACCGAGTCCGGGCACTGAGAAGGCGCGTTCGACCGCGACGGATCCGCCGAGTGTGGCGCCGAGGTATAGGCTGGAGAGTGTGATGGTGGGCAGGAGGGCGTTTCGGAGGGCGTGTCTGACGATTACGGTTTTACCGGCGAGGCCCTTGGCCATGGCGGTGCGAACGTAGTCTTCGGTCAGGACTTCCAGCATTCCGGAGCGTACCATTCTGGCTATGATAGCGCCGAATCCCAGTCCCATGGCAATGGCCGGACCGATGGTCATCTGGAGATTTGTCCAGGGGGATTCCCAGAGGGAGACAAGCTCGACGGGAGGCCGCCAGTTCCAGATGAGTATGGTGGCGAGTATCATGGCGAGTCCGAGCCAGAAGTTTGGGATTGCCATGAGGAGTGTGACGAGGCCGCGAACTCCGTAGTCGAGGGAGGAGTTGCGCCACACGGCGGTCAGGATGCCGGCGGGCAGGCCGATGAGCCATGCGATTAGGAGCGCCATTAGGGATATCTGGAGGGTTATCGGTCCGCGTCTGATAACCATGTCGGCTATGGATTTGTCTTTCTGCCAGAATGAGTAGCCGAGGTCGCCCTTGGCGACGTCGCGCATCCAAGCGAGGTATTGAATTACGAGGGGCTTGTCGTATCCGAGCGAAGCCTTGACGGCCGCGAGTTCCTCGTCGCTCAGGACGTAGATTTGTCCCTCGCCGATTATGGATCTGAGGGGGTCGCCGGGGATTACGCGCATGGCGAGGAATATCATTATGGTTACCCCGAACACTGTCGGGAGCGCGAGCAATAGCCTGCGCGCTAGGTATGGTCGCATAGGTTTCGCCCTGTGAGGACGCGCGCGCGGCTGTCTGCCAAGGCAGTGGGCAGCGGGCGCGATTGTATTCTATTCCGGATTTGGGGCGCTGCGGGATAGTTCTTCTCATCCCGCAGCGCCGTCTGTCCGCGCCGTATTTTTGGGTTATCTGTCGAGCCAGACGGTTTCGTAGCGTCCCCAAGGGTAGCCGCCGAGGTCTTCGATCATTATTCCTCTGACGTGTACGCCGCCCATGGGCAGTCCGCTGCCTCCCCAGGCTTGGTAGCCGGGCGGGTTCTCGTCGAGCATATCCATAGCCTGATGAAGGAGTTTCACGCGCTCGTCGGGGTCGAATTCCACGAGCAACCGGTCAAGGAGCTTGTCGAATTCGGGGTTGCAGTACCGGTAGTAGTTTCCGTCGGCGCCGCACCTGAAGATGCCGTTCCACTGGGCTGTGGGGTCGGCCACGTCGGAGCCGGTGCCTGTGACGAAGGCGACGTGCCACTCGCCGTCTACGAGTATCTCGCCTTCGATTCCTCTCTCGATGATCTCGAGGTCGGAGGTGATTCCGAGGATGTCTTCGGCCTGCTGGAGCCAGGATACTCCGCGCACCTCTCCGCCGGCGGGGGTGTTGTTGCCGACGGCTTTGATGTGGAAGCCGTCGGGGTAGCCGGCCTCGGCCATGAGGCGTTTGGCTTCGGCGATGTCGGCGGCTCTGCCGTCGGGGTCTTCTCGCCAGCCGGGCAGTTGGAGGATCTCTTCATCGGACATATGTCCTGGGACGGCTTTGGTTATCCAGCGCGCTTTGTAGGCGGGGAGGGCGATAGCGCCTGCTACTTCGAGGTCGAATTTTTTGTCTAGTCCGATGTGTATGGCGCGGCGTATGCGGACGTCGTCCAGAGGGGCTTTGGAGTTGTTGGTCCATAGGGGCGCGGTGCCGTTTATGGGAGGGTTGCTGCCGTGAAACAGTTCGGGCTGGGCTATGGCTTTGCCCCAGGTTTCCTGGTTGCCGTTCCATGTGAAGTCAACGATGCCTGTGAGGACTGCCGCGCCTCTGTTTGCCCATACGGGTATGTGCAGGGCTTTTATGCCGTCAACGTATGGGAGGTCGGGGTTCCAGTAGTTGGTGTTGGCTTCGAGTTCTATGTGTTCTCCCGGCACACGCTCTTTGAAGATGAAGGCGCCGGTTCCGGGGGGCAGGTGTTCGCGGACGTTGTGGTTGTGCAGGTCGAGGAAGTGTTTCGGGTACATGACGGGGTAGCCGAAGTGGGGGGCCGCGCCGAGCACGTTGACGAACCAAGGGGTGGGGCGGACCAGGTCGAAGGCGACTTTGTAGGTGTCGAGGAGTCTGACTTTTTCGACGGGTTCAAAGCTCTGTCTGATAGAGCCTGTGATGACGCCTTCGGGCGGGTCCATGATTCTGTCGAAGGTGGCGATGACGTCGAGGGCGGTGAATTCGACGCCGTCGTGCCATTCGGCGCCTTCTCTGAGGGAGAATGTGTAGGTGAGGCCGTCGTTGGAGACTTCCCATCCGGTTGCTAGGTCGGGGACTATGTCTCGCTGTCCTTCACCGACGTTTCGGTAGGTGAGGTTGTTGTACATATTGGTGATGCCGGTGTAGGCGGGCGCGCCTTGGTGGAGGTCCCAGTGCGCCATTTCGACGGGCCCGGCGGTTCTGACTATCCCTCCGCGCTTGATGTTGGATTCGTGGGCGCGCATCAGGTGGCCGAACTTGGATGCGTCCATCCTGATTGGTTCGGGCGTCGCCTTGGGCTGTATCGCCACCTCTTTGACAACTTCTACTTCTTTGATCACCTCTTTTTCTACGGTGACTATCTTTTCCACAGGCACTTCTTTAATAACCTGCTTTTCGACTACTACCGGCTTCTCTATTTCGACTATCTTCTCTTGGATGATAGGCTGTTCGTTGGAGGCTCCGCTGCACGCGGCCAGGGTGAGCGCCGCCGCCAGTATTATGAATAGAGATAGCAATCTCAATAGACTCCATGCCTGTATTTCTCGAAAGCCCATCCGCATTGCAACCCTCCTTGGTCTTGTGGGGTGATGTGTTCTTGTTCTGGACGAGTCTCACTCGGCCTGCGAAATGGGTCGGGTCGAGAGCTTGAGGGAAATCTCCCAGAAGGTGTTGGTTAGCGTGAAAAACAATTCACGCGTTAAATCATGCGAACAGTAACATCGCAGTTGAATGCTGTCAATTGGGGGTCCGATTTTAGGCGGCGGCGTTTTGGTTAGGGAGGACGCCGAGTAGCGGGAGGGAGTTCTGTAACTTTCGGGCCGGTGAGTTTCAGGCGAGCGAGAGAGTTTCGGCGGGGAAGATGTCGGCGGGGTCAACGGGCTCGGGAATTATTCCCTGCCGGACGTTGAAGGCGATAAAGGTTTCGAGGGTTTTGCGGGAGCTTTGGTAGCCGTAGGGTATGGGGTCGTCGCCGACTATCTCGGCCATTTTGAGCATGGTCTGGTCCATGGGGTCGGCCGGGTTGCCGGGGCGCAGGTTGGGGATGTGGAGGGCTTTGGCGCGGCTGAAGAGGTTGAATAGTTCCGGGGCGAGGCCGTCGTTCGCTTCTAGGGTGTCGTCTTTGGCTACTAGCAGGTGGCTTATGGGGTGGATGCCTGTCTTGCTAAACCATGCTTTGTCGGCTTGGAACGCTTCGGGGAATAGGGGTCGGATGTCGGGGGAGTCGGTTGGGCCCGGGCTTATCGCGGCGTCTATTTCGCCTGAGAGCAGCATTCGGTTGAGGTCGTTGTTGGGGGATGATATGACGTTGTTGGGGGAGATGTATTCTTCGACGTGTTCGTCCCCGGAGAGGACCCAGGTAATGGCGTCGAGGTCAACGCCGTATTCGGATTGCAGGATGCCTCGTGTCCAGACTCCGGGCGTGAAGGTGTAGCTTCGGACGCCGACTTTCCGGCCCTCGAGGTCTTTGGGCGATTCGATGCCGCTGCGAATGTTGTACACGAGCGCGCTGTGATAGAAGTCGCGGGTGAGGAAGACGGGGATTCCGGTGAAGCGCTTGGCGTGGGCGCGGGAACAGATGTATGTGGCGAGGGCCATCTCCGCTACGTCGAATTCCAGTCCGCGCGTCATTCGGCGGAATATCATAGGGACGGGGGAGATTTCGTAGTGTTTGGTGTGGAACATCTCCGATGTCAGGGTTCCGTCTTTCAGGGGCGCGGTGTGTCCGTAGTTGCCAATGGCTGTTCGCAATACCAGGTCCGGCATATTCGCTGTCTCCTAGGGTGTTGTGGCTTAGTTGGGTTCTTCCGGACCCATCGCGTCGTCTTCCAGTTGGTACCAGAAGACGTCGCCGCTATCAACAGGGGGCCGGACGCTTCTGTCCATGCGAACTCCGGCGACCGCGGCGAAGGCCTGGTTTCCGGTGAACTTCCTCAAAAGGTCGGCGTTGTTCAATGCCCTTGTCGTATCTCTGTCGTCGCAGGTGTAGGACGCTTCTGCCACGATGTAGCAGACCGCGCCGTCCGCATTCTCGACTTCCATCGCGAGGTCGCATCCGTAGAAGCTCTCCCTGACGCCTATGGGAAGCGCGGCGATTCTTTTGGAGCCGTATTGCCTGGCCAGAGAGCGAAGGTCGTCGGCCGATAGGATTCGCAGCGTGGTCTCGTCTATCCCCAGAGCTTTGGCCTCGCTCAGCCTGAGCGCGATGCTGAAGGCGTTCTTGCTCGCCACGGTCTCGGCGTAGTTGCCTCTGAAATTTCTGAAGTCGTGGCTGAGGCGAGAATTATGCGCTTCGATATTGTCCAGGCGACGCAGTATCGCACCCTGAGTTTCGACGATATTGGCCTGGACCAGCAACATATCATTCTGCGTCTGGAGCATTTCGTTCTGTTTGTTGCGCAGGTTCGCTAGCTCTTGCAGTATTTCGTTTTGCGTTTTGAGCATTTGGTTCTGCGTTTTTCGTAGGTCGGCGATGTCTTTGAGCATCTGGTTCTGCGTTTTTCGTAGGTCGGCGATGTCTTTGAGCATCTGGTTCTGCGTTTTTCGTAGGTCGGCGATGTCTTTGAGCATCTGGTTCTGCGTTTTTCGTAGGTCGGCGATGTCTTTGAGCATCTGGTTCTGTGTGTTGCATAGGTTGGCGATGTCTTTGAGCATCTGGTTCTGCGTTCTGAGCATTTCGCTCTGGGTTTCGCTCATCGCGGCGAATTGGGTCGGCAGAGCCAACAACTCTTCGGTCAGAAGCTCGCGTCTCAAGGCGGCGCGGAAGCCTTCGTTTTCTCGCACGAGTTGTATGAGGTCGTCAGTGGTGTTGATGGTAGTCATGCGCTTCCCCTTTTTATCATTTCTGATTATAGTCTATTGTCTGGGGAGTCTCCAAGTTCAGGTAGGGGTGCATCAACGCAGGTAGGAGATGCTCCAAAGAATACCACTGACCTCTCTATCGCCATGTACTCTGAGGGAGCGGCGTGTCGGCCATTGCGCGCGCATAAAGCTCGCAACGGTGTGGATATGCCTGAAAGTGAGACGAGGCGAGAAGCGTCGGTCGGAAGCGGAGGTCGTCTCCCTTGCGCCGCTATCGCTGAAATCGGAAGGTGTAGCTGTCGGCGCCGACGGCTAGTCGGCTATGCCCTGATGGGTGTGGGTCTGGTTCGCCAGAACGCTGTTTACGCCATTGAGCCTAGCCTGCTCCAACTCGGAATCGCTGACTCTTTTGCCCTGAGCCTCTATCCTTTCGCCCTGAGATTCTATCTCGGCTCTCAGTTCCCTGCCCTGAGATTCCATCTCGGCCCGCAACTCCCTGCCCTGAGATTCCATCTCGGCCCGCAACTCCCTGCCCTGAGTTTCTATCTCGGCCCGCAACTCCCTGCCTAGGTCATCTATCTTGGATTCGAGGCGGTTGCTCTGGGAGTTGGTCTGCCAGATGAATACGACGGTCGCCAGGAATATGCCCACTAGAATCGCGCCTATCGAAAAAACTCCGGGATCCATATCTCCGCTCCAAGGGCGATCTTCTTGGCGCCAGCTAAGGGCGGAGCTCAATCGGACAAGCTTCGCCAGAATAGAATTGTAGCACCTATGGATTTCGGCGCAAGAGTGAGACGCCGCGCATCCTGGACTCAGTCGTCCACTCGCTCTTATAGAGTTAGCTGATGTAAACTATTCTGCAGAAAACACACAGGAAGAACTCGCCACCGAGCCATGCCGCTACTCGACAAAGCAAACAGCCTCCGCGACCTGCGTCATTGGCTTATCGTGATGATTGTGTTCGCCATCACCGGGTTCAGCGCGCTCGCATTCAGCAGGCTGCTGTTCAACGTGATTCTCGGTGTGGAGGGCAGCCTGTGGTCCGGCCCCTGGTCTTACCGGATTATGTACCTCGCGGCAATCCCGCCTTTCTACTCGGCCATGCTTGTGCTTGTCGGCTCAGCCTTCGGAAAGCGAGACTACTTCGCCCGACGTGTTTTGAGGATGTGGAGTCGCCTCGTGCCGCGAAGAATTCGCGGATAGTTCACGCGTCGCGCGTCGGTTCTCTGAGGTATCTGTCCGGTGGTCAATTGCATCCGGCGTGTCAGACCGGATAATTCAGCTTCGCATCCTCGCTCACTGCGCCCTCCGCACCTATGCCATGAATGAATCGGAAGGGAAAACGGCCGCAGTGTCAGAAAGGATAATCCAGGGTTGCGCGGACTTGGAACAAGCGCTGTCGGCGCGCGCCTGCCCCCTGCATTCACTCCGGACCGAATAGAAACTCCGCGCAGCGGGAAACTCGATGATTTTGCTACATTAGCGCCGAATATCGAAATCAGGGGACGCTCAAGCGGAGGCGTCCGCCCTTTTTCGGGCGGCCCTGCACGCTTGAGCCAGTTTTAGCCCTGGCGCACGACCTCCCACTCCTCGTCGGTGAAATCCCCCCCATTCATACTGCCGCAAAAACACGCGAAGTTGCGGGTCCTCAACTTCGAACACCTCTTCACGTCCCTCTATAAGCCACTGAACAGAACGACCGAGTATCATCGCCGAATTGGGGAGCTGCGCCGCCGATAGGCCGATCTGGCCAGCCTCCACCTTCCACGCCCAGTGACGGCCAGACTTCCCCATCAGCTTAGAAAATTCCTCTTGGCTCATGGATAGCGCCTGCCGAGCCTCCTTGACCCTGAGTCCGATTTGTTGCTTGCGACTGCCGACAGTTTCAAGCTGCGACATTATTACCAGCCTCATATGTAATATGGCTCACATAATACGATGTTTCTCGCAGAACTTCACCAAAACATGTATTCGCGCGAGCGCGAGAGGCGAATGGGCCTGCGAAATCCACTCATACCGTCGCACTTCGCTCACGCTCCCTTGATGACCACCTGCACCAGAACGCCTATCACCGCCGTTACGACAGCGCCTATCCCGGTCAGCAGAATCCCTTGCAGAATCCTGATTATCCGGTCGAGCTTGCCTTCCAGAATATCGGTGTCATTCTCGAGCATCGCCATACGATTCTCCATCTCCATATGCCTCCTCTGTTCAAATCGGCTGGGTAGTTGTCTCATATCATCATCCTTTCAGGCCCAGCGCCCATAGTTCTATACGCCGGCAACCAGGGGCGTCAGTGTCGCGGCGACTCTGAACTTCACCCCGGACGGGTCTGAAACGTCGTCCCTCGCTATATAGACGCGCGTGTCCTCCGGCCCTATCGTGAACGGCGCGCCCTCGAAGTCCGCGACTCCAATCGCAGCGCCCGACTCGTCCAGCATAAATACGCCCGGTCCTGCCTCGCTCAGCGTGTCCAGCAGCATCCGCTCCGACGTCCCCACGCTATTCACAACCACCTCCCCTTCGTCAATCGGCAGCAGCATGACGTAGTCAACCAACCACCTGAAGTGGTGGGCGCCAACGCCGTTGGCAGCGTCGCCTCCACCCAGAACGCCGTAAATGTCCAGGTCAAACCCGGGCGTCGCGTATCCCTCCGGCGCGGACGTCGGCGGCAGTTTCAGTTCACCCAAATCCAGGGTTCTGAATTCCGACGCCGTCGCAGGAAAAACCGCGTCGCCTTCCTCCGGCGTCTTCGAGCTTGACCCGAGAGACCAGCCCAGCGCGAAGCCCAGCCGTCCAACCTGCAGTTCCGGGTTGTCCGTCTCCGACCGCGCTCTGACCAGAACCCTGAATCTGCCCCGCGGCGCGCCGGCCGCCGCTATAGCAATGCGCGCGCAGCCGCAAAGCGTGAACGCCGAGCGAGTCGTGTAGCTCCCGGCCCTCATCCATTGCATCCGAGCGTACTCCCCGCCGCTCGCCTCCGAAAGAAGCTGTACGTCGCCCGACCATATGCCTCCGCCATCCTCGAATACCGAGCTGCCTCGCTCTATGCTTCCATCCTCAGCCTGAAAGAACAGGTTAATCGCGCGCCTATAGCCTGACCTCTTCCCAATCCACATCTTTCCCTCGTCCGACCATGTACCGGACGGGTCGTCTATCCTGATCTGGGCCGGAGCGCTATGAGATCCGGGAATGTCAGTGAAGTCCATGTAGTTGCGGTTTGCCCCGTCCCGCTCGTTCCACAGCGTGGCCGACGACTCAACCTCCGTCAGCCTTCCCAACGCCTCGACGCTCAGACTCAGCTTCACTCCAAGCGCGGAGTCATCTTCGCCGGAGCGGGGTATGAGTTCCACTCCGCCCCCCAGAGTCCTGTACTCTATCGTCCTGCTGTCCGCTCCGCGCCTCAGCCTCACAGCCGAACCCCATTCCGACCGACTCCGTCGCTCCGCCCGCGCGCAGATCGCGCTGAGCGCGTTCAGGCCTTTCCCGGGTTGTCCGGCCCCGCTTTCCCTCATGGCCAGCCCTATCTCCATCGTGCGCGGAACATAGCCGCTATCCACAAGTCCCGGTCTCGGGTCAGCGCTCGCCGGCTCGCGTTCCACAGGCCCGAACTTCACCTCGCCGCTTCCGAAGTACGGCGGCCCCAACAGGTCAATGACGCTCGAACCATCATACAGCTCCAGTACCGCCCCGACCCCGGTTCGCTTCTCGACACAGAGCCTGAAATCCGCGCCCGCGTAGCGTCCGCCGCCCAGGCTCACGATTCGGATGTTCTCTACACCCGTCAGACGCGCCACGCGCGCAACCCCGCCCAGCGTGGGGTCAGCCTTTATAGCCGCCTCTACGCTCATCGCTCCGTCAGAGGCGATGTAACTGTCGAGCGTGTCATAGGCGTCCCGCGCCTTCGACCCGCCCACCATTACGGTGACCACGAACTCGGCGTCAAATGACGACCCCGCCACTCCCGCGCGGGATGCGGTTCTGTTGTCCAGTCTGACGATCGCAACCGGAAAGTCTCGCCAGTCGTCCGGCGCGAAAGTGATGACTCTCAGACCGGATACGCTCTCCAGCCGCGCCTTTATCGCCCTCTTTATCTCTACTATTTCGTTTGTCATATCCTCTCCAGCCTCGCTTCCGGTGTCCTGATTTCTTCCTATCGCGCGATGAGCTTGCGATACGGCGCTAGTAGTTCGGCGGCGTCCGGGTCGAAACCGCCTACAAATCCCGGCGTGTCCGTGAACGCCGAATCCCTACGCTTCCACAGCCGAGACGCCTGTATGATCACCGCCTCGCTCACAAGCCCCGGATATTGGTATATCCAGATATCCTCGCCCGACGTATGCTCAGCGGCCTCGCTCCCATTCACCCCTCGCGACACCACCACACTGTCATCCCTTCGTCTGTGAACATACATCTGCTCCGAACCCACCAATAGCGTATGCCCCACTCCGATATCCTCGCCCGCGCCGACCCCCATAACGCTCGACCCCGCGTCGAACGATCCGGCCACACTCTCAGCCGCCCGCCTTATCCGGCGCCAGTATCCCCATTCCCCGACTATGCGCACCCTACGCATCCCTGACGCGAACGCGCTCTTCGTTCCTGACTCGGTATCTACCACGATCCCCGTGTACGGCGACGACAAGTCATGTCCTCCCGTCGGGTCCGCGTTCGCCGGATGCAGAAGGTAGTCCGACTCCGCCCAGACACTCTCAAACGTCCGGTCTCCGTCCTCGTCCGTAGCCAGACCCGCCGCGTCCACAGATACAAGGTCCGGAATACGCAATGCCGTAGAGCCGTCTCCGTCGAACACCATCGCCGCCCGCTGTATAAAAAAGTGCCTATTGCAATGGAAATCCACCTGTCGCGAGACGTTCTCCAACAGCATCAGCAGCCGTTCATCGTCCTCCGACCCCGCTATATCCAGAACCGCCACGCTCTTCAGAAGATCCAGTGTTGTGTAAGCGTTCATGTATAAAGTCCTCCATGTATCCCGCTATGAATTGAAGAACGGGTTTGGGGCGCCTGATCCCGGCGCCCAAACCCGTCGCCCCGCCGCTACGCCACGCCCGTAATGTTGTACTGGAGAGCAGTGTGCGTTGCCTTAGAGCGCGTTCCGCTCCGTTCGGTCAGCGCGTGCCGGAAGCTGACCGTCACCACCGTCTGACGCTTCTGAGCGTCGCGCGTCACATCCACCCTCAGAGGCCGCCTGAAGCCCTGCGCCCACTGAGAACGATTCACCAGCAGCAGACGTCCCGTGTTGGCGACATTGCCTCCATCCGTAACCTTGCCGTCCGCGTCAGCCAGACGCATATGCTCCGATACGATCACCGGGATGCCCTCCACCGCGCCCAGCATTCCGCTCAGCAGTGTCGCGTTCGGCCCCAGCTTATCCATTGTTCGGAAGGCTTCGACCGACTGCGCCCGGATAAACGTATTCACGTCCATAATCCACGCAAGCTCCGACGGCCTCGCGCCGTACCGACCCATCTTCGCCCTTATCTCGTTGAACATATCCGCCGAGACTCCCGCCCCGTGGTCGTTCGACATAGACGTGTTCTCTTCCAGCGGCAGGTGAATAAGCCCGTCGTAGCCCACCAGCCAGTGAGCCTTTCCCGCGCTATTCTTCCTGACACTCGCCTCGTCCGCGTTGATATTGTTCGTCTGCGTCGTGTCCGCGTTCAAAATTATGTCGTCCAGGACCTCCGCGCTGTTCCTGACCAGGCTCTCTCGTATCTCGCCCAACAGCGACGGCAGCACGTTGTCCTCCTCCAGCGAGAAGCTGAACGGCACTTGCGCCACCAGTTCGTAGGATGTGAGACTCACCTTGGACGTGCCGGGCGCGGACGAAGTGACCGCGACATTCTCGGCTCCGGGGAAGAAGTTCACGTCCCCAAGCTGGGTCGGTATATCGAATGGCTGGCTCGGCATAGCGAACGCCGGTATCAGGCCCCCGACCAGCGTCTGAAGGCTCACATCCCTCCACAACTCCGCGCGCTCCAGCGTCGGAACAAGCTCGTCCCCCGAACCCGTCGTAGTCGAGTCCAGCGCCGCCCGTATCGCCAAATCACATAGATACGTCAGCATCGGCAGTATCGCCTGCCTGTACTGAAGCTCCGGGTCCCGCGCCAGCGTCCCGGGAAGCGACTCTTGGACATACGCCTTTCTCAGACACCTCTCCATGCTCTGGAAATGGCGGTCAACGTCCTCCGCGCCGATCCCTCTCCTGAGCGAGAGTGTGGCCTCACGCAGCTGATCCACCCAGACCCGCGCGTGAGGCGCGTCCGGATCGTTGCGGTGGTTTTGCGCCACCACCCGCATGATGCCCACGTCCAAAGGACTGTACCCGGCGAACCTTCCCTCTCTCACTCTGATGCCGCGCTCCGCGCCATCCACCCGCGCGACCTCAGCGCGACGGCGCTCCCGCGACCGCTCCTGCGCCTTAACCACGCCCTGCTTCAGCCGCTCGCTCTCCTCCTTCAGCAGCGCCACTTCGCCTCTCAACTCGTCAGTGCGCTCTCTCACAAAGCTGCCGATCTCCCCGATGCTCCGGTTCATAGCCCTTATCTCTTCAAGCGTGTTTGTCATCTGTCTCGCTCCTTTCTTAAGCTATCCGCGTACTTTCGTCATTTTCTTCCTGAAATCCGCCAGCAGGCTCCGCGTTTCGTCCAGGTCCAACCCGACCGCATCGCGCCTCGACCCGCCCGACTCGTCGCGGTGGTCGAATATCACCGACTCTCCCGCATCCGTCCCGTCCGGGGGCGGCTCCAGCATCGCCCTGACCACTCGCAGATACACGTCTCGCAGCGCGTCCGGGTCCGCCGGAACAGCCACGATTGACCACTCCAACAGTTCCGAACGCACCGCCCTCACCCCGCCGCCGTATGGCTGAGTCTCCATCGGACGCCATCCGATAGAGGCTCCGCGCAGAAACCCCTTCTTCCATGCGTTCCGCACCCGCTCCGCGAACGCGTCCCCCGCCAGAAACTCGAAGTCCGCCCTGATATGCCCGTCCCGCGTCCGCGCCAGCCTAAGCGTCCGACCTATCGGCAGACCGCCGGATTCAGTTCTTCCCAAGTGGTCATGCGCGTACAGCACCACCGGATTCTTCTCGTAATTCGAGAAGTCCATCCCGTCCAGGTCCACGTTTACGCCATCCCTAGACATCTCGTTGGCGAAAATCGTCACCGAGTACACATCGCCTCCAATCGGTCTGCTGTCTCCGATAGCCGCCGCCGACCTGAAAGCCGTCCCGACATACCCGTCGCCGCTTCCACGCCGCGCCGCGGCCTCCGCGCTCCTCTCTCCGCCACATACTCCGTCGCGCCTCATAACTCCTCCTCTCTTCCCTTTCCCGGACACTTCCGACCAAACGCAGAACGGCCCTCCAAGGCGATTCGCTCGCCAAAGAGGGCCGTTTACAGACCTGATTGGGGGACGGTAACCCCGTCTCTACTTGGTTATCATATCGTTGCGGCTAACCCGCCGCGCCGCCCAACTCCACATCAGGCAGCTAAC